>CAZVYX010000068.1:0-26119 GCA_964631725.1 uncultured Rhodospirillaceae bacterium
GCCGCCTTAGCTCAGTTGGTAGAGCATCGCATTCGTAATGCGGAGGTCGGGTGTTCGAGTCACCCAGGCGGCACCATTTTTTCCCTAAACAGCCATTATCGACGCCGGCTTTTTCCGCCGTCGTCAGTCGTCCAGGCTGCGGGCCTCGTCGACCAGCATGATGGGGATGCCTTCGCGGATGGGATAGGCCAGGCGCGCCTGGTCCGAGATCAGCTCCTGCGCCTCCCGGTCATAGCGCAGCGGTGCCTTGGTCAGGGGACAGACCAGGATTTCCAGCAGTTTCGGGTCGACGCTGTTTTTTGCGCTCTCGTCATCGCTCATGGTCAATGTATCCTGTGATCGTCATCGTCCTGGTCCTCGCCGCCGCCGCTGGCCCGCTGCAACAGGGACATCTCCACCAGCGCGGTCATGATGCGCCCGCGCTCATACAAGTCGTGGGCCTCCAGCAAGGCCTGTTTCTCGGCCGCGCCGAAGGGGCAGATCATTGCCAGCGAGGTGATCAGGGGGCCCGTCTCGGCCTTCGCGATGGAATCCCATTCCGCCGGTATCTGGGCCAATTCCAGGTAGGCGCGCAGGGCCATCAGCAGCCGGTTTCGATCGACGCCCGGCGCCTCGTCCTCGGCCCAGCGGTCGGCGGCGAAGCGGTCCCAGTCGGCAACGACCTGGCGATAGCGGGTGGTGGCGGGCAGTTCCTCGATAACGGCGAAGCGTGACAACCCCGTCAGGGTAATGAGAAAGCGGTTGTCCTCGGTTTCCTCGAAGGCGGTAATGCGCCCCGCGCCGCCGATATCATAAAGCGCGGGCTTGGCTTCCGCCGCGCCGGAATCGTCGTTTTTCAAGGGTTGGATCATGCCGATGATGCGGTCGCCGGCCATGGCATCGCGGATCATATCAAGATAGCGCGGCTCGAAAATATTCAGCGGCAGTTTGGCGTTGGGCAGCAACAGCACGCCGCTGAGGGGAAAGATCGGGATCCGCGCCGGCAGCGCCTCAACCGCCCCTTCTTCCTGATCCCTGTCGCCGGACATCCCTAACGCCGCTCCGGTATCAGGAGAACAGAATCGAACTCAGCCGGCGCCGGGCCGACACGGTCAGCTCATCGGCGTGGCCGAACGCCTCGAACAAGGTCAATAGCTGCTTGCGCGCCGCCTCGTCATTCCAGGCCCGGTCACGGCGGATCGATTCGAGCAATTCATCCACCGCTTCCTCCCGCTGGCCCGCCGCCAGCAGGGCCTTGGACAGCTCCATCCGTGCCTCGTGGTCGTTGCCATCGGCTTCCAGCCGGGCCCGGAACGGCGCCGTGTCGCCCGCATCCGCCGATTGCTCGGCCAAATCCAGCGAGGCCCGGACCGATTGGATGGCCGGGTCGTTCGCCAGTTTACCTTCCAGGCCATCCAGCATCTGGCGCGCTTCATCATGATCGCCGCTGGCAATCAGGCATTGGCACAGACCGGCGATGGCGCGGGGGTTTTCCACGTCGGCGCGCAGGATCTGGCCGAATATGTCGGCCGCCGTACTGACATCGCCCGCCTCCAGGGCGGCCTCGCCCTGCTCCAACGCCCGTTCGATGGGCGAGGGACCGGCATCACCGGTCAAACGCTCGATAAATGACTTGATCTGGCTTTCCGGCTGGGCGCCGACAAACCCGTCAACCGGTTGGCCATCCTTGAAGGCAAACACGGCCGGAATTGACTGCACGCGCAATTGCTGGGCCAGCTGCTGGTTCTCATCAACATTGATCTTGACCAGTTTGACCTGGCCGCCGGCGCCCTTGACCGCCTTTTCAATGGCCGGTCCCAGGGTCTTGCAGGGGCCGCACCACGGGGCCCAGAAATCGACGATGACGGGAACCTCGCGGCTCGCCTCTATCACGTCCACCGCAAAGCTGGCGGTATCACCATCCTTGACCGCATCGGCGGGGGCGGACATCTCTCCAATAATCGGTTCCATCATTCGATCCTGTAATTAAGTCGTCCGGGCAAGATATTGGCCCGGATGCAGGGGCATACAAGGGCAGGCAGGGCCCGGCGTCAAGCGCTTCGGCGCGGAAATCGACCAATTCCGGTGACTAAAGCCGTGGTGTTTGCGGTTCATGGCCGCAGGCCTGCACGAAGCGCAGCAGATCGGCGGACAGAATAGTCGTCGTCATGGTGTTGACCAGGGGATGAAAGTTGAGCTGTTCATGCGCCAGCATTTCCGCGTCCAGCACCACCTTGACCCTTGCATCGGGGTCGTTGATCAAGGCGAATGGCGTCACCGAGCCAGGCTGAACGCCCAGGAATTCCGCCAATCTGTCGGCCGAGCCGAAGCTGAGCCGCGCGGCGCCGATTTTTCCCGATAGCTGCTTCAGATCGACGGGCTTGTCCTCCAGCGTGCATACCAGCCAGGTCTGCTTTTTCTTGTCGCGCAGGAACAGGTTCTTGTTGTGCGCCCCGGTGATCCGGTCCCGCACATCCTGTGCCTCGGCCACCGTATGCACGGCGCGGTGATGCGCGGTTTCGTGGCCGATGGCGAGGTCGTCCAGGCGTTGAAACAGCTCTTCCGGGCTGGCGGGCATGCGCTATCCTTCATGTTGGGGAATTGGCGAACTCCGGGAGCGGCCAGTCTATCGCGATAATTATGACTTGGCACTTGCAAGATCGGCGAAATGTCGTATATATCGCCCCGCCCGGCACCTGTCCGGGATTATCCCGGCGCGGGCGTAGCTCAGGGGTAGAGCGCAACCTTGCCAAGGTTGAAGTCGTGAGTTCGAATCTCATCGCCCGCTCCATTTTTCCTTTTCCCCGAAGCCAAAAAATGGCTGCCCGCCATGAATTCGTGGCTTTACCTTTCCAGCAGTCCTAGGGCCTGGCGCAAGCCGTCGATGCGTTCTTCGTGGCGATGGTCGGCGGGCACTTTTTCGATCACCCGCATGCGTTCGAGGGTGCGGCCGGCTTGCCCCGACAGGCCGGTCAGGATGACGGACTGGCCGTGATCGGCGGCGATCGTCAGAAATTCGTCGATCGCCATGGCGATCGATGTGTCGATCATCCGGACATCGGCAAAATTCAGGATGACGACCTTGTAGCCGGCGGTATCGGCCAGGCGGCGCAGCATATCCTTGGCCGAGGCGAAGCTGAAAGGTCCGCTCAAATGCAGCAGCAGGACCTGTCCACCGGCGCGGCGCCAAAGCTCCCGTTCAGGGTCGCTCAGGGGCACCAGTTCATCCTCTGAATCGATGAATTGCAGGCGTTCGAGTTCCTCGCCGCTCAAGCGGCTGGCCGAAAGCAGGCTTTTGACGATAATGCCGACTCCAACGGCGGTGACCAGGTCCACCAATACGGTCAAGATCAGCACCAGCACCATGACCAGGGCGCCGGAACGCTCGGCCCGGCGCAGACGCTTAAGATAGTTCCAGTCGATAATGTCCCAGCCGACCTTGATCAGGATACCGGCCAGCACGGCAAGGGGAATTTTCTCCGCCAATGGCGCCAGCCCAAGGACCAGGGCCAACAGGACCAGGGCATGCAGGGCACCCGAGAGCGGGGTGCGGCCGCCGGCCCGGACATTGACGACCGTACGCATGGTGGCGCCCGCGCCCGGTATGCCGCCCATCAGGCCGGCGACGATGTTGCCGATGCCCTGGCCTATCAATTCCCGGTCGGACCGGTGTTGTGTGCGGGTGACGCTGTCGGCGACCAGCGACGTCAACAGACTGTCGATGGCGCCCAGCAGGCCCAGAATCAAGGCCGCCCGCAACATCTCCGGTAGGGCACTGAGTTCGAACACCGGGAGTTGCGGGCTCGGTAGACCGCGCGGAATGTCGCCGATCACCGGCGCCTCCCGCAACAGCACAAAGGCCAGCAGGCTGCCCACCACCAGGGCCACCAGCGGCGGCGGCGCCCAGGCGCGGGTGCGTAGCGGCTGGAAGGCCATGATGGCAAGACAAAGCAGACCGAGGATGACGGCGTCCCGGTTTGGATCGAGGAAAATCGCGGGCAATGCGAGCAGTGCGCCATAAATACCGCCGCCGCCGGCCTCGTGGCCCAGCAATGGCGCTATCTGCAGGATGATGATGATGCAGCCGATGCCGCTCATGAAACCGGAAATTACCGGGAAAGGCACAAAGGTCACGAAGCGGCCGAGGCGCAGGGCGCCGAAGACAATTTGCAGCATGCCGCCCATGATCACGACCGTGAAGGCCATCGCCGGCTGCTCCGCGAATTGCATCACCACGGCGGTCATGACAACCGTCATCGGCCCGGTTGGCCCGGAGACCTGGGCCGGCGTGCCCCCGAACACCGCCGCAAAGAAACCCACGAAGATGGCGCCGTAAAGTCCAGCGATCGGCCCCACACCGGAAGCCACGCCGAAAGCCAGGGCCAGGGGCAGGGCAACCACCGCGGCCGTCAGGCCACCGAACAGATCACCCCGCAAATTGTTGAAGTGCAATCCGTGAACCAAACCCATCAACGACGACCTCCAATACCAAGACGCAACGGCAATGACCCGCGGCGGTCTGTTGCCGAGACTCCTTTAGCATATCGTGCGGGCGGGACAGCATGCCGATTGTCGGTATGACAATTTGTTTTGGGTATGAGGCGCGCTGATTTCATGGTTACCTGTGAAAAATCAGTCGAGGAGGAAATAGCATGACCAGATTGTCAAAACTCAGCCGTTCAATCGAAGGCAAGGTCGCCCTTGTCACCGGTGCGGCCAGCGGCATGGGCCGGGCCACGGCGCATCTGTTCGCCGATGAAGGCGCACATGTGGCGGTGACCGACATCAATGGCGATGGTGTCGCCGAGGTGGTTGCCGAGATCAAGGGCGCCGGCCTCAGCGCCGAGGGCTGGACCTTGGACTTGGCCGACCCGGAGCGTATCAAGACCGTGGTCGCCGAGGTCGCCGAACGTTTCGGCGGCCTGGACATTTTGATCAACAATGCCGGTATTTCCAAACACACCCTGATCGACGACGACGACTACGAGGAAATTTGGGACCGCCACCTTGATATTCTTCTGCGGGCTCATACCCGGACGATCCGTGCCGCCCTGCCTCATTTGCGCGCCGGCGGTGCCGGGCGCATTGTAAACATCGCCTCGACCGAGGGCCTGGGCGCGACGCCGGAGACCAGCCCCTATACCGCCGCCAAACACGGCGTGATCGGGCTGACCCGTTCCATGGCGGTTGAACTGGGACGTCAGGGCGTTACCGTCAATTGCATCTGCCCCGGCGCCATCCGTACGGGCATGACGAAGAATATCAAGGAGGAGCACAAGCAGATTTTTGCCAAGCGCCGGGTCCCCCTGGCCCGCTACGCGGAGCCCGAGGAGGTGGCGCACGGTACCTTGAGCCTGGTCCTGCCGGCCGCCAGTTACATTAACGGCGCGGTCCTGCCCGTTGACGGCGGTTTGACCATCAAGAATGCATAAGCCTCCGTAATCGCAAGGCTTTCCCTAGGTAAACCAGTGTCGGGCCGCGTTTTCGGCGGCGCCGGCCACCGTCGTTGCAAAGGCGATAGGAACATCTCCTGATGGCGGTCGGTGCGGAAAACGGATGCGAATATTGTGCCCTCCGGCGCGACGTGTATCATTGTTTATTAACCAATTCGGCCCAATCTCTAGCTTCGTGCGTAAAATAACTTGGCGGCCCTGATAAAGGTATGTCGGCACATACGAGCAAACTTGAAAATCTTATCGAGGTGGCCCATGAGGCCTCCTCCGATAAACGGCGCGAGCTTTTGGAAGGCGTGACCGACCTGTTCATGGATGACGGGCCGGGCATGAACGATCAGGAGCAGACCATCGCCGCCGATATCCTGGGCAAGGTCGTCACCGAGGTTGAGCGCGAGGTGCGGGCCCGTTTGAGCCACCGGCTGGCGGATTTGGACGACGCGCCGGCTGATCTGATCCGGCAACTGGCGTCCGACGAAATCCAGGTAGCGCGCCCCCTGCTCGAACGCAGTGGTGTGTTGAGCGACCAGGATCTGGTTGAAATCATCAATAAGCAAGGCAAGGAGCATCAGCTTTCGGTCTCGCTTCGCGGCAACATCAGCGAAGGCGTTTCGGACGCCCTGGTCGCCAAGGGTGATGACGAAGTGGTGCTGTCGCTGATCAACAATGCCAGCGCGGAGATTTCCCGCGGCGCCATGGAAGCCATCGTTGACCGTTCCGAGACCAGCGAGGAATTGCACGAGCCGCTGTTGAACCGCAAGGATCTGCCTTCCGATCTGATGCACAATATGTTCTGGTGGGTCAGTTCCGCCCTGAAGAAACACATTCTGACCGAAACGCAGGTCGATGAGGAAACCGTCGACCGCATGCTGGCGGAAGCGGAACAGGGCATGGTGCGCGAGGCGGAAGAGGAAGACGATAAGCTGGGCCGCGTCGAACGGGCCGTGCGCCGGCGCATGCGCCTGGGCCAGTTGAACCAGGATGCCCTGGTGCAATATTTGCGCCGCGGCCAGGTGCCTGAATTCATCGCCGGGCTTGGCTATTTGACCGACGTCGACCAAAACACCGCGCGGCGTATCGTGTTCACTCCGGGCCACGAGGCCGTGGCCGTGGCGTGCCGGGCCAAGGGCTTCGATCTTTCGACATTTTCCACCATCGTTTTGCTCCTGGACGGGGCCACGGATTCGGCTTCCGGGGAAGTGGAGAAACAACTGCGCCGGCCGGAGGAAGTGGCCGAGTTGCTGGAGTTGTACAAGGAAATTCCCGTCGAAACCGCCAAGCGCGCCATGCGCTTTTGGGCCATTCGCCAGAAGTCCCAGGAGGACGGCGCGGCTGCCTCATAAGCCCGTCGCCTGGCACCGCCAATCTTTCCGGCGTACTGCTTGCTCCGATCCGCGATTTGCCTATGTTGGCTTCTATACATCGGGCTAGAGCAACCCGCATTTAATTGAATGCGGGTTGCTCTATTCTAAAGGTTTTAGCGCATGGGTTCGGGTTTGGTTAAACCCGACATGCGCTAGGTGCCAGCAAATTCGGGGTAATCTAAGAATGGCAGAGGAGTGGTTTCGCGAAACCCTGCACCCGGAGCTGCAGGCGGGAATCCGCATTGATCAGCTAATCTATCGCGGCCGGACCGAATTCCAGTCGGTTCTGATTTTCGACAACGATCTGCTGGGACGCGTCCTGGTCCTGGATGATGTGGTGCAGACCACCACCGCGGATGAGTTTATCTATCACGAGATGCTGGCCCATGTGCCCCTGTTCAGCCTGGACAGTCCGGCCGACGTGCTGATCATTGGCGGCGGCGACGGCGGTTGCCTTGAGGAGGTGCTGAAACATCCGGTGCACCGGGTTACGATGATTGAACTGGACCGGCAGGTGGTCGATCTGGCACGGCAGCATCTGGGGATGATCTGCGGCGAGGCCTTTGCCGATCCGCGCACGGAATTGCGGATTGAGGACGGTGCCAAATTCCTCGCCGAGACGGCGCGGCGGTTCGATGCGATTATCATAGATTCGACGGATCCGATCGGACCCGGCGAAGTACTGTTCAGCCCCGAATTCTACGCCAATTGCCGCCGCTGTTTGCGGCCTGATGGTATTCTGGTGACCCAGAACGGCGTGCCGTTTATTCAGGGCGAGGAACTGGCCTCATCCGCGAAAGCATTCAAGGAGCTGTTTCAGTATCCGCGTTTCTATTTCGCCGCCGTGCCCATGTATATGGGCGGCGCCATGGCATTCGGCTGTGCTTCCGACGGCACCGATGCAGGGGCCGTGCCGCTGGATCTGCTGCAGTCCCGCCTGCGCGAACGGGCCCTGGAATTACGCTATTACAGCCCCGGCGTCCATCTGGGCGCCTTTGCCCTGCCGCCCTATTTGCTGGCCTTGATGCCTTAAAACGGCGCGGTCGCGGTTACGCTGTCTCGCAGCCGCATATGGGCCCACCAGGCCGACAATTTCGCATATTGCGCCAGCATGGCGGCGCCTTCATCGGCCATGGTGAAATAGTCGATCATGGTGGCAAGGTGAAAATCGGCCAGGGAAACCTCCGGCGAGGCGATGAAGCCATCGCCAGGTGCCAGCTTTTCAAGTGCGGCCAAGGCCGTTTTTGAAGCTGCCAGGCCCGTCGCGATTTCAGCCTCGTCCCCTGGGTCGCCAAACTTCGGCTGGAAGACGCGGTGTGAGAAGACTTGGCGCACCAGGGGCCAATACACGTAAGCATCGACGATGGAGATGACCTGCGCCATGCGGGCCCGTTGCCCTATGTCAGCCGGCTGCAGGGGCGGTCCGGGAAACGCTTCATCCAAGTAGCGGCTGATGGCGCCGGTTTCATAGAGGCTGAAACCGTCATGCTCAAGAACGGGCACCCGGCGAAAGGGATGTAAATCGCTATAGCTTTCCGGCGTTGCAGCGTCGAAGGGGTCGACCTCCCGCCATTCAAAAGCGATGTCCTTTTCGTGGCAGACCATGCGCGGTATGCGGCTGTAGACGCTGTAGGTGTAGCCGTGCAGGGTAATTGTCATGAAGTGTACTTCCCGATGCGGCGGTAGGCCACAGCCAGGCGGCCCGCCAGGGCGGCGTTGGCAATGGCCAGTGCGGCATTGACGCGCAGCGTCTGATTGTTGGATGCCTGGCGCATGTGCGAGAGGATAAACGGCGTCAGCGCACCGCCCGAGACCCCTGCCGTATTGGCGGCTGCGGTCGCGTCCCGGACCAAGGCCTCAACTTCGTCCCGCCCCATGGCAATGTCCGTGGGCGGGGGGTTGCAGACCAAAATGCCCCCCGAGCCGGGCAGGGACCAATGGGCCCGCAAGGCCCGGGCCAGCAATGTCAGGTCGTCAAAACGGTAACTCACGTCCAGCCCGCTTTCGGCGGTATAAAAGGCGGGAAAGCGGTCACAGCCAAAACCAAGCACCGGCACGCCCAACGCTTCCAGGGCTTCCAGCGTGGTGGGCAGATCCAACAGAGACTTCGCGCCGCTGCTCACAACAGCCACGGGCGCCCTGGACATGGCCAGCAAATCGGCGGAGATATCCACCTTGGCGGGGCCTGCCATGGCACGGTGCACGCCGCCGATACCGCCCGTGCCGAATACCGCGATACCGGCCGCGGCGGCAAGGGAGACGGTGGCAGATACAGTCGTGGCGCCGGGCAGGCCGAGGGCCAGGGTGGGACCCAGGTCGCGGGCGCCACACTTTTGGCAGTCGGGACCGGCGGCCAGGCGGGCCATATCGTCCGGTGTCAATCCGACCCGCATGCGGCCATCCAGCACCGCCGTCATGGCCGGAACGGCGCCCTGTTGCCGCACCGCATCCTGCATGGCCCGGCCGACTTCAAGATTATCCGGTTCCGGCAGACCCTGGGCCACGATGCTGCTTTCCAGTGCCACCACCGCCCCGTCATTGGCCAGGGCGTCGGCAACCTCGTCCGCTATCAGAAGTTTCTCATTCACCGCTTTCGCTCCGCATTTGCGCTCGCCGCTGTCATGCTCTAGTCATGGTGCCGTGGCCGCCATCGAGACAGATAAAGAAAAATCAAACCCGAATGCCGGCATGGTGCATGCCATGCTGCTGGTCTTCATGCCGTTTGCCTGCGGCTATTTCTTCTCCTACTTCTACCGTACCGTCAATGCGATTGTGGCCCCCTACCTGCGGCAGGATATCGGCTTGGGCCCGGCGGATCTGGGTTTGATGTCGGCGGCCTATTTTCTGACCTTCGCCGCGTTTCAGATTCCCCTGGGCCTGCTGCTGGACCGTTATGGGCCGCGCCGCGTACAGGGGACCTTGTATTGCGTTGCCGCGCTTGGCGCACTGCTGTTCGCCAAGGGCGAGAGCGTGACGACACTGGTCCTGGCCAGGGCGATGATCGGTTTTGGCGTTTCGGGCGGCCTGATGGCGGCGCTGAAGGCGATTGTGATGTGGTTTCCCCTGAAACGGGTCGCCCTGATCAACGGCTGGTTTTTCGCCTTTGGCGGCCTGGGCGCCCTGGCGGCGACGGGACCGGTTGAATTTGCCATGCAAATGATGGATTGGCGGCAGATGTTCATGCTGCTGGCCGCCATCACCCTGGTCGTCGCGGCGTTGATCCTGCTGGTGGTGCCGGAGCGGCCCGACAGCGCCGCCACGGGCAGCCTGGGCGAGCAGGTCCGGGAAATCGGCCAGATCTACCGGGATCCGTACTTTTGGCGCCTGGTACCCCTGATGTTCACCTGTGCCTCATCCTTCATGGCGATTCAGGGTCTGTGGGCCGGGCCGTGGCTTCTGGAGGTGGATGATTTCAGCCAGGCCGATACCGCGACACATCTGGCGATCATGGCGGTGGGCATGACCGTCGGGGTCATGGGTAGCGGTTTGTTCGCCGCCATATTGCAGCGCATGGGCCATGACATAGCGGGCGTTTGCGGCTTTGCCGCGTTTTTCTCAATTACCGCGATGTTGCTTCTGGTCACCGATATTGTCCCCTCAAGCCATGTGTTGTGGGGTTATCTGGGTTTTGTCGTCGCCCTGACGGCGCTGGTTTTCGCCGCCCTGGCGCATCATTTCCCCGTCAGCCAGGCGGCCCGCGCCAACACGGCGGCCAACGTCATAGTTTTCGCCATGGCCTTCGCCTATCAGTGGGGCATCGGCTGGGTTATCGAACAATGGCCCGTGGCGGCGGATGGCAGCTACCCGAAAGTCGCCTATCTTTGGGCCTTTCTGGCGACCACCGCGACACAGGTTCTGGCCTTTATCTGGTTCGCGTGGCCAACCAAGGGGCGGCTGAAGCACCGGGATTGAAGACCCCGGTGGCGACGCAGTGGGTGCCGGTCGGCCGGAAATGGGTTAACTTCCCTGGGTGATGGAGAAACGGGGAAAACCGCAAAAGAAAACCCTGCCGCGCTGGTTGCGCGGTCTGTCGGCCCGTCTGCTGATCCTGACGATGTTTTTCGTGATGATCAGCGAGGTGCTGATCTATGTTCCATCGATTGCCCGTTTTCGCCTGAACTTTCTGGAAAACCGTATTGCCGATGCCCATTTGGCATCTCTGGCCCTGAAGGCGACACCGGACAATGTACTGAGCAAGCCGCTGGAACTGGAGTTGCTGTCGAATGCCATGGTGCGGGGGATCGTCCTGAAGCGGCGGGAAGCGCGGATCATGGTATTGATGGAAGACATGCCGCCGCCGATTGATGCCAGCTATGACCTGCGCGGGGCCACCGCCCTGCCCTTGATTGCCGACGCCTTTGCCACGTTGGCCGAAGGGGACCGCACATTGCGCATCGTCGGCGGCTTTCCGGATCAATCCGAGGGCAGCCTGGAAGTGATCGTCGACGAAAGGCAGCTCCACAGTGCGATGGTGGATTACTCCACCAACATCATGAAGCTGTCCCTGGTTATCTCGCTGCTGACCGCCGGCTTGGTGTTCCTCTCGCTGCGCTTGCTGATGGTTCTGCCCATGCGCCGGCTAACCGCCTCCATGGTGGCATTCCGCAAGGCGCCGGAGAACGCGCAGTCGATGATTGCCGACAGCACCCGTAGTGACGAGATCGGGACGGCGCAACGGGAATTGCGCCATATGCAGGATGGTCTGCGGGCCTCGCTGACCCAGCGGGCGCATCTGGCGGCGCTGGGCGTGGCGGTCAGCAAGATCAATCATGATCTGCGCAATATTCTGGCCACGGCGCAACTGGTCTCCGACGGTTTGGGCGAGGTAGAGGATCCGACCGTCCGCCGGGTCGCCCCGCGTCTGATGCAATCCATTGACCGTGCCATTGAACTATGCAGTCAAACCCTGAGTTTCGGCCGGGCGGATGAAGCCGCGCCCAATCCCACATCGTTCGTCCTGCGGGATCTGGTGGATGATGTTGCCGCCTTCGCCGGCCTGCCCAGCGATGGCCGGATCGTCTGGCGCAACGAGGTTGGCGGTGATCTTGTCCTGCAGGCGGACCGGGAGCAGATATTCCGCGTCTTCATGAATCTGGCGCGGAATGCCATTCAGGCGATGACCGAAGGCGGCGAGATTGCCGTGACCGCGAATTGGGGCGGTGCCGGGGTCATTGTCGAATTCAGCGACAATGGACCGGGTTTGCCCGAAAAGGCGCGGGAGCATCTGTTCGAGCCCTTCACCGGTTCGGCCCGGACCGGGGGCACGGGGCTGGGCCTGGCCATCGCCAAGGAGCTGGTGGTGGCGCATGGCGGCGAGCTGATGCTGCTGCGCAGTGATGCCCATGGCACGGTGTTTCGCATTGACCTGCCTGGCGGCCCGCAATGACGACGGCAATACCCAGCGCGATGATCGTTCTGTTTACCGATTTCGGTATCGGCAGTCCCTATATGGGCCAAATGCGCGCCGTTCTGCATCGGGATGCGCCGGGGTCGGCTATCGTCGATCTGTTTGCCGATGCGCCAACGTTTGATGCCAGGGCGGCGGGCTATCTGCTGGCCGCCCATGCCCTGGAGTTCCCGGCCGGTACGGTTTTCGTCTGCGTCGTCGATCCCGGTGTCGGCAGCGCCCGCTCGCCGATGCTGCTGCATGCCGATGGCCAGGTTTTTGTCGGGCCCGGCAATGGCCTGTTCGAGATTATCGCCCGGCGCTCGACCGCATTCGAGGCGTGGGAGATTACCTGGCGACCGGAGCGCTTGTCGCCTTCGTTTCATGGCCGCGACCTGTTCGCGCCGGCCGCTGCCGCCCATGCTCGTGGCGACGGCGTTGCCATGGCGCCGATGGCGGATAGCGCCTGGCGTCAACCGGACTGGCCCGACGATCTGGCCCAGGTGATCTATCTGGATCATTTCGGCAACGCCATCACCGGCCTGCGTGCCGCCGGCCTGGCGGATGATGGGCAGATCCGGGCCGGGGGCGAGATTCTGGCGGGTGCCAGGACATTCTCCGAGGTGCCGGTAGGGCAGGCATTCTGGTACGAAAATGCCAACGGCCTGGTGGAAATCGCCATCAATCAGGGCAGCGCCGCGCAGCAATTGGACCTGATACAGGGCAGTCCCGTAACCTTGCTTTAGCTCAGCGCGCCGGCCTCCAGGATAGCGGCGCGGTCCTTCGTTGGCGGGTAGATGACCTGGGTCATGACGAACTGTTTGCGCGCCTTGGCTTCATCCTTGATCAGTTCCACCTTCCGCTCCCAGCCGTTGGAAAAAACAGCCCCCCAGGGTCCCAAATCCAGGCAGGTGACATAGCGTGCCTGTTGGTAGGGCAAAGCTGGGAGGTTCAACAGGGCGGCGGCGGCATTGTAGCCGGCCGCCTTGCCCATGGGCATGGCATGCTGACAGGACATCAGGGCGGCATGGCTGTCGTCGGTCATGGCATGGGCGATATCGCCGGCGGCATGGATGTTGGCCAATCCCTTGACGCATAAATTTTCGTCCACGAACAGGCGGCCCGAGGGATCGGTTGCCAGGCCAAAGCCTTCGGCCAGGGGGTTGGCCTTGGCGCCGGTGGTGACAATAACCGTTTGGCAGGTGATCTGGGTGCCGTCGTCCAGGCTCACCTGGTCGCCCTCGATCCGGCGCACCGTCGTTTTCAGGCGCAGCTCAACCCCGGCGGTTTGCAAGGCCGCCAAAATATGGGGGCGGGGGCCTGGACCCAGATCCTCGCTGACCGTGGCGGCGGCATCCAACAGGATCACCCGGGCGCGCCCCGCCCGGTCCGCATCGCCGTGCGCGGCCAGCCGGGTGCGCATCTCCGCCGCCAGTTCGATGCCGGTGAAGCCGGCGCCGATGATCATCACGGTTTCCGGATCCGCGCCGCTGATTTCGCTGTCCGTGCTCATCCGGGCTTGCAGGTGCCGATCCAGGGCCACGGCGGAATCATAGTCATCGACGCACCAGGTTTGGGCGCCGGCGATATCCATCGGCGGCGATTTCAGGACGCTGCCCGCCGCCAGGACAAGCCCGTCGTAGCCGTGTTCCACCGCGCCGCCGTCGGCGCCAGTTGCCCGGACCCGTTTTTCCGCCGGGTCAATGGCCGTGACCTCGCCCAGTGCCAGCTCGACGCCAATCGGTTCCAGTACCGGGCCCAGGGGCGTGCGCATGTCTTGCGGGTTGGCTTCGTAAAGGCGTGGGCGATGGGTGAGATAGGCGTCTTTCGACAACAGGCGGATTTGCAGTTCGCCGCCCGCCTCCTCGGCCCTTCGCGCCGCCGCCATCGCCGCCCACAGGCCGGCGTATCCGCCACCGATGATCAATAAATTCGGCATGTCTCTAACTCCCTTCGCGCGCGCGCCGGCCCCGCGCCGCGCCGCGTTCTTCGAACCAAGCCTGGGCCGCTTGCTGGTGTGACTTCGGCACGACCTTGCCGACATGGCCGGCCAGTTGCGCCAGGGTGCTTTGCGCCAGGCTTTCGCGCATGGCGGCGTCCGCCTTCAGCATGACGGCGTGAATGCCGCAGACCCCCCGGCCGCTCCAGGCCGGCGGGCGGTCATCGAACAGGGCGCATTTGGCCCGTACTTCGCGGCATTCGAACAATGGTTTGCGCCCCTCAACGGCATCGACGACATCCAGTACCGAAATTTGGTCCGCCGCCCGCGCCAGGTGGAAGCCGCCCCGCGCGCCTTCGATCGAGGTGACCAATCCGGCCTTTTGCAGGCGCGTGAACAGTTTCGCCACATAATCCGTGGACAGATGCTGGAATTCCGCAATGTCGCGTGTGCTCCGTGTTGGACCCTGATCCGGCTGGGCCAGGTACAACAGGCAATGCAGGGCATATTCAACGGCGCTGCCATATTGGCTCATTTTAAACTCCGACTTAGTTAGTCGTAGTTATATACATGCGCCCTGGGTGGATTGTCAATTGACCCGCCTGGGGAACTTTGATCTGTTGCTGGGATGAGCAGACCCGGACCCCGTAACCTGATTACCGATGTCGATGGCATTACCATTGGCAATGCCGCCGACGAGACGGCGCGCACCGGCGTGACGGTCGTTCTGCCGCCGGATGGCGCAGTTGCCGGTGTCGATGTGCGCGGCGGCGCGCCGGGGACGCGTGAAATTGACTTGCTGGATCCGACCTGTCTTGTGGAGCGGATCGACGGCATTTGCCTATCCGGCGGATCGGTGCACGGTCTGGGCGCCGGTGATGCTGTTGTAGGCTGGCTGCACGAGCAGGAGCGGGGATTTGCCCTTGGCGCCTGGCGCCTGCCCATTGTGCCCGGCGCGATCATTTTCGATCTTGGCATTGGCGGGACGGAAAACAGGGGCCGCTATCCCGGCTATGGCGATCTGGCCCGCGCCGCCTGCGAAGCAGCGGGCGTCGATTTTGCCTTGGGTAATGTCGGCGCCGGCATGGGCGCCCGCGCCGGCCGTCTGAAGGGCGGCCTGGGCAGCGCCTCGGCGGTGTCGGGCGATGGTTTGCAGGTCGCGGCCCTTGTCGTGGCGAACCCGGTGGGTTCCACCGTCATGCCCGGTTGCGGCACCCTGTGGTCCTGGGCCCTGGAACAGAACGGCGAAATGGGCCGGCAAATTCCACCAGGGCCCGTTGCGGGGCTGGACGAGGACTTACCCGTGGAAGCCCGGATCGGCGGCAATACCACCCTGGCCGTCATCGCCACCAATGCGACCCTGGACAAGGCGCAGGCCCAGCGCATCGCCATGATGGCGCATGACGGCATGGCCCGGGCCGTTCGTCCGCTGCATACGCCGTTCGATGGCGACACGGTTTTTGCCCTTTCAACGACGCGGATGGCCCTGCCTGAACCCGCTGCCATGTCGATTGCGCGTATCGGCGCCATCGCCGCCGACTGTCTGGCGCGGGCCATCGGGCGGGCGGTATTTTCGGCGGAATCCTTGGGCGATGCGCCCGGTTACCGGCAATCCTATTCGGATGCCTTTGCCGATGGCGCCAAGACAGGTTAAAAAGGATGGATGGATTGATCCATATGATTAAAACTTCTCGACGGGGAGGCATAACAATGACTATTGCTCGAAAAATTGGCTACGCATTTGCCGTGGCCGCCGTGGCGGCGCTGCCGTTTGGGGCGCAGGCGGCAAAGGATTCCGTGAACATCGCCATGACGTTGGAGCCGCCGGGGCTTGACCCGCGCGACAATGCGGCCGCCGCGATCGGGCAGATCGCGCTGTATAACATCTACGAGAACCTGACCCGCATTAATCAGGATGCCACCGTCAGCCCCATGCTGGCGAAAAGCTGGACGGTATCCGATGACGGCCTGGTCTATACTTTCAATCTGGAGCAGGGCGTCAAATTCCACGACGGCTCCGACTTCACCTCAGCCGACGTTAAATATACTTTCGAGGCCAACGCCGGCGAGAAAAGCAAGGTCAAACGCAAAAAGCGTTTCGTGAACATGGCCAAAGTCGAGACGCCCGATGCGCACACCGTGCGGATCACGTTGAAAAAGGCCCGGCCCATGTTCCTGTTCTGGATGGGTGAAAGCACCGCCGTGATCGTGGATGAAGCATCCGCGGCGACGAACGCGACCAAGCCTGTCGGCACCGGACCCTTCAAATTCGTCCGCTGGGTCAAGGGCGACAGCGTCCTGATGGAAAAGAATGCGGCGCATCGGGATGCGGCTTCGGTCAAACTCAACAAGGTCAAGTTCCGCTTTATCAATGACCAATCGGCGCAGATCGCGGCGGTTCTGTCCGGTGATCTGGATTTGATCCCGTTCTCCCGCGCGGCGGAAGGTCTGAACGCGCTGAAGAACAATTCGGATTTCGTGGTCTCGTTTGGCACGACGGAAGGTGAAACCATTCTGTCGACCAACAACAAGCATCCGGCGTTGTCCAAATTGAAGGTGCGGCAGGCCATTGCCCACGCCATCGACCGCAAGGAAATCATCGATGGCGCCATGTTCGGCGCGGGCATCCCCATTGGCAGCCATTTTGCCCCGCATAATCCCGATTATCTGGATTTGACCGGGACTTATCCTCTGGACCGGGCGAAATCGAAGGCCCTGCTGGCCGAGGCCGGCTATGGCGACGGTCTGGCCCTGTCGTTGAAACTGCCGCCGACGGGTTATGCCCGCGATGGCGGCCAGATCGTGGCGCAGCAGTTGAACAAGGCCGGCTTCAAGATTTCCATCGAGAACGTGGAATGGGCCGTCTGGCTGAAACAGGTCTACAAGCAGAAGACTTATGATCTGTCCATCGTCAGCCACGTGGAGCCCATGGATATCGGCATCTATGCCCGTCCCGGCTACTATTTCCAGTATGACGACAAGGACTTTCGGGACATCATGTCGAAGGCCGATGGCGCGCGCGATCCCGCCATGCGTTCGAAATACCTGAAAATGGCGCAGAAGAAATTGGCCAAGGACGCGGTCAATGGTTTCCTGTTCCAACTGGCCAAGACCACGGTACGGCAAAAAGGCCTGATGGGCGTTTGGACATCCTCGCCCATGTTCGTCAACGACATGCGCTCGGTGTATTGGAAATAATCCAGACCTAGCGGTAGGACTTCAGGCGGCGGCGCCCAACACGGGCCCGCCGCCTTTTTCTTGCGCCGAATTAGAATCGGTCGTCGATCAGGCGCAACGGTTTTTGCCGGGTTTCGATGCCGGTCAACTCGGCCAGGGCGCCGGGCGCGGCGAAGGCGACGGCGACCGCCACGCCGGCCTTGCGGCGCAGGATATCGCCATAGATATCGGCGAGATTAGCGCTGTTCTGCCCCGTGATCTCCACCCGTACCGTCATTTCGTCCCGGCCCTCGGCATCCCGGCTGACCTGGCAGATGAACTCGCCATTGAATTCCGGCCGTTCGGCCAGCATGGCACCGATGGCCTGGGGGAAGACGTTGATGCCGCGCAGCTTGACCATGTTGTCGCTGCGGCCCAGGAAGCCTTCGATCCGGCGCAGGTTCAGGGCCGAGGGTGCGGCATCGGTACGCAGGGCCGAGACGTCGTGGGTATTGAAACGGATGATCGGATAAATATCGTCCTTGAACAGCACCGTGTTGACCATATCCCCCATCGTCCCGTCGGCCACGGGCTGGCCGGTGTCGATATCACAAATCTCCAGGTACTGGGCATCTTCCATGATGTACAGGCCACGCTTTTCCGGCCCCTCGCCGGCGATCAGGCCGGTATCGCCGACGCCGTACCAATCAAAGATCTGCGCCCCGCCCCAGGCTTTGGACAGGGTGATATTATCCTCCCGCCCCATATGGCCCGAGATCATGCGGATCTTGATATCCCGCCCCGGCTCCAGGCCTTCTTCGCGGGCCACCTCCGCCAGGCGCTTGAGGTAGTCGGCGAAGCCAACCAGCACCGTGACGCCGAAATCCCGCATCAGATTGACCTGCTGCGCCGACCGGGTTTCCACCCCCGTGCCGGCGGGCAGGAATATGGAATTGGTCCAATGCACCACCGCCTCGCGGATATAGTGGCCGCCATTGACCATGCCGTGGCCATAGACCGAATGCACCACGTCTTCCGGGCGCAGGCCCTGGAGGAGATAGATGCGGGCAACCAAAAGATTCTGTATTTCCCGGCTGCGCGGCCCATACATCAGCACCTGCGGCCGCCCTGTGGTGCCGGAAGTGGTATGCACGATAACCGGCGGGCGTTCGCCGTCTGGGTAGGTTTCCATGCCGTGGAAATCACCGAACGGAGGATGCGCCGCGATGGACGCCATGATGTCCGATTTATCGAAGGCCGGCAGCTTGGTGATATCGTCCAGGCCGGCGATATCACCGGCCTCCAGCCCCTGGGCGCCCCAGTGGCGCTGATAGAACGGGACCTTCCAGGCCCTGGCCATCAGGGTGGCAAAGCGCGCCTCCTGCAGGGCGCGCAGTTCATCACGGCTGATCGCCTCGAACCGGCGCAGAAAGGCCGGCCCGATGGGGAATTCCGCCGCCAGGCCGGCCATGTCGAACCTGTTGAAATAATTGGGTTGTTCGGTCATGGCGGCGTCCGCGTCAGACCTTTTCCAAGCCGCACCAGTTCGCCATGAAGAGGGCGATGGCCTGAGTGGATCTGCGCACGCTTTCCAGATCGACCCACTCGTTGAAGCCATGTACATCCACCGACCGGGGACCATAGACCAGACCCGGAGTATTGGCATACAGGCCGAAAAACCGGGCGTCCGTGGTGCCCGTAATGACGCTGCGCTTCAGCTCCTCGCCATACACCGCCTGATGACAATCGCCCAGCAATGAAACGGGCTCGGCTGCGTTTTCCATGTCTTCCAGCGCGAAACCTTCGGCCATGAAACCCTGGTAGACAATATCCGGCGGCCGGTTGCTCATATGCGGGTCCTGGGCGGCGGCGGCCTGAATGCAATCCTCCAACTCCCGGGCGCGGGCGTGGATATCATCGTCGGCGAAGATCGCGGCGCGCAGATCGAACGTGCACCAGGCAGGGACCGAGGCCGGCCAATCACCACCCGCGATCTTGCCGATATTGAAATTGATCGGGTGATGATGGCTGCAATGATGCTTGTGCTGGTCCTTTTCGGCGTTCCATTTCGCCTCCAGCTTCTCCAATGCCTGGATCAGGACATAGGCCGCCTTGATAGCATTGAAGCCTTCGGTGGCGCGGGAGGCATGTACCGGGTGTCCCTTGACGGTGATCTGCTGCCAAATGGTGCCGGTTTGCGCATTGAACAGGGTATCGCCCGAGGGTTCGGGTATGATTGCGGCGTCGGCCCGGTAACCCCGCGCCAGACAGGCCAGGGCGCCGTTGCCGGTGCATTCCTCCTCGATCACCGATTGCACGAAGACATTGGCGGCGGGGCGGTAGCCGGCCTCGACCAGGGCATCGTAGGCAAACAGGCAGCTAACCAAGCCTGCCTTCATATCGCCGGCGCCCCGGCCATACAGGCGATCGCCGTCGCGGCGCGCTTCGTAGGGAGGTGAATCCCACATGTCCAGGGGGCCTTCCGGCACCACGTCGATGTGGCCGTTCAGGATCAGGCTTTTTCCCCCGTTGTTCCCTGGCGTTTCCGGGCGCCAGGCCCCAACGACGTTGTAGCTGTTGTCATAGTCGATGGAGACGGGGGAAAACCCGGGCAGGTGCTTGAAATCATCAATGTCGAGCTTCCAGCGGTCAACGGTCAAGCCGCGCGCCGCCATGGCATCCGCCATGAAGTCCTGGGCCGTGGCTTCGTTGCCCCTGGTGGAGGGAAAGCCAACCAATTGCGCGGTGAAATCCACCTGGTCTTCGAACCGGTGGTCGACGGCATTGCGGATAGCCGTGGCAATATCATCCTCAAGCATATTGATCTTTCCCTGACCTGGCGCCATTCATCCCTTGGCAGGCTGTTCCTGATCGTTACTGTATACGCAATTGACGGCGAAGGGGACCAGCAGGTGTTTCAGTGAAGGCGGCGAAATTCGACTATGTCCTGGCGGAGAGTATCGATCAGGTCGTGGAAATTCTCGACCGGGGAGATGGCGACGCCATCGTCATCGCGGGCGGTCAAACCCTGATGCCGATGCTGTCCATGCGTCTGGCCAGGCCCGGCACGGTGGTTGATATCAACAAGATCGCGGAGCTTTCCGGTATTGATGTTGCCGGCGATGAACTGGTGATCAAGGCCTGTACCCGGCAGGCCGCAACCCTGGCCTCGACGGATGTTCAGGCGCGGCTGCCCCTGCTGGCCAAGGCCATCGCCCATGTGGGGCATCAACAGACCCGCAATCGCGGTACCGTGGGTGGTTCTCTCTCCCATGCCGACCCGGCTTCGGAAATTCCCCTGGCCGCCCTGACCTTGGATGCCTGGGTCTGCCTGCGCGGCGCCGCCGGTACCCGGCGGGTTGCCATGGCCGACTATTTCCTGGGCCCGATGATGACCGCGCGGGCGGATAACGAGGTTCTGTTGAGCGTGCATTTTCCCCTGACCGGGCCGGGCAGCCGGGCTGGCACCGGGTTTCATGAAGTCAGCGAACGGCGCGGCGATTTCGCCGTGGTCGCGGCGGCGGCGCTGATCCGGCTGGACGACGGCGGCAATTGCAGCCATGCCGCCCTTGCCATCGGTGGCGCGGACAGCGTGCCCCTGCGCATGACGGCGGTTGAAGATGCCCTGCGTGGAAGCAGGCTGGATCGGGACAGAATTGAAACGGTGTTGGGTGAAATCGGCGGCGCCCTGACGCCGGGGGCCGACCAGCATGCCTCCGCCGCCTATCGCCGCCGTGTTGCCAGGGTTCTGGCGCAACGGGCCTTGTTGGAAGCAGTTGAAGAGGCCCAGTCATGAGCAAGCGTGCGATCTCGGTGACGATCAACGGCCAAGTCCATGAGCTGGCAGTGGAACCGCGCCTATCCCTGTCGGATATGTTGCGTGACGAGCTGCGGCTGAGCGGCACCCATATCGGCTGTGAGCATGGCGTCTGCGGTGCCTGTTCCATTCTGTTGGACGGCGTGCCGGTGCGATCCTGCCTGATGCTTGCGGTGCAGGCGGACGGCCATGAGATCACCACGGTCGAAGGGCTATGCGACGAGGATCAGAGCCCCGGTATCTTGCAGGAGGCGTTTCAGGATGCCCACGGCATGCAATGCGGCTATTGCACGCCCGGCATGTTGATCTCGGCCCAGGCCCTGTTGGCGGGAAACACCGACCCCAGCCTAGAGGAGATCAAGGACGCCATCGGCGGCAATCTGTGCCGCTGCACCGGCTATACTCAGATTATCGAGTCGATCCAATTGGCGGCCAGCCGCATGCGGGGGGCCGGCTGATGAACATGGACCGAAATCTGCACTATGTGGCGACCAAGCGCCGGGTGCGGGAGGACAAACGCTTTGTCACCGGGCAGGGCAAATATGTCCAGGATGTGAACCTGCCCGATACCAAGCATGCCGCCGTACTGCCCGCGCCCTATCCGCGCGCCCGCATCCTGTCCATCGACACGGCTGCTGCGGAGGCTCTGGATGGCGTGCACATGGTGCTGACCGGAGCCCAGTTGGCGGCGGATTGCAACCCCATTCGTTTGGGCCTGAAACTGCCGGAGGTGCAGTGGTATCCCCTGGCCGTGGATATGACCCGCTATGTCGGCGAATGGGTCGCCATCGTGGTCGCGGACAATGCCTATATCGCCGAGGATGCCCTGGATCTGATCGAGGTCGATTACGATCCCCTGGACCCTATTGTTGATCCGGAACAGGCATTCGAGGACAGGGAGCTGCTGGTGCATCCCGGCCATGGCAGCAATGTGCTCTACCACGGCAATTTCCTTTGGGGTGACGTGGATGGCGATTTCGCCGGCGCCGATGACAGTTTGAGTTTCCGGGCCCGCTGGGGGCGCAGTTCCACCGTGCCCATCGAGACCTTTGGCGCCCTGGCCCGCTGGGACGAGGGCACGGAAATTCTCGATATCTGGGCCTCCATCCAAATGCCGAATTTTGTCGAGCTGATGGCCGCAACATTGGGCTATCCCCTGAACTGCATCCGCCTGCACCAGGACGTGGATGTGGGGGGGAGCTACGGCGTCAAGCGGGGTATCAAGCAGAGCGTTCTGGTTGGCTATCTCTCCCGCAAGCTGCACCGGCCCGTACGTTTCATCGAGGACCGCCTGGCCAATTTGGCGGGCAGCGACGCCCACGGCCCGGACAGGATATTTGACACGGACGTGGCCTTCACCAATGACGGCGTCATCAAGTCCATCAAGATCCGCGCCCTGGACGACGCCGGCGCCTATCCGGGCCGGGCGCCGTTTCAGTTGGCCAAACCGATCAGCGCCATCGTTGGGCCCTACAGGATCAACTCGGTCAAATACGAGGCCATATCAGTCTGCACCAATAAATCCGGCCAGGTGCCGGTGCGCGGCTTCGGCCAGGCGCCGACCAACTACATGATCGAAACGGCGGTCGACAACGTAGCCCGGAATCTGGGCCTGGACCGTTTGGAAGTCCGCCGCCGCAATTTGATCCAGGCGGATGAATTTCCCTATCAAATCCCGCCCGGCAGCAAGTATGACAGCGGTGACTATCCAGTGGTGCTGCAAAAATGCCTGGACTTGGCCCGCTATGACGAACTGCTGGCCCGGCGCGAGACGGCGCGGTCAGAGGGACGCCTGGCCGGTATCGGCATCGCCACGGTGCTGGAGCCGGGCGGCGGCAACAATATCTTTGAATATCTGATGGATCCTTCGGCGGAGATCACGACCTTCATGGAGGGCTGCGAAGTCCGGGTCGATCCGGCTGGCAACATCACCGGCATCATGGGCACGACGACCTCGGGCCAAGGCCACGAGACCATGATGGCGACCATATTGGGTGAGGAATTGCAGTTCGACCCGGACCTCATCCGCATCGTGCATTCCGACAGCCTGAACGCCCTGCCGACCCGCAGCCCCATCGCCTCGCGCATGGCGATCATGCTGGGCAGCGCCGCGGCGGGAGCGGCGGGCAAGATCAAGGACCGTGCCATGGCCATCGCGGCGCACAATCTTGGCCTGCCGGTGGAGCAGTTGGAATATGCGGGTGGCACCATATCGGATCGAAACGACCCCAGCCGCAAGCTGACCTGGGCCGAGATCTGTTTCATCGCCTACCGCGCCTATCACAAGCTGCCGGAGGGGATGGAGCCGGGCTTTCAGGCGCAGTACATCTTCCAGGTGCCGGGCGGCGGGCAACTGCCGGACGAGAATAACCGGGTCCAGGTCTATCCATGTTTTTCCTTCCAGGCCCATGTGCCCTATGTGGAGATCGATCCCGGCACGGGCCGTGTCAGCGTGCTCGAATACGCCATCGCCCATGACTGCGGCACGGTAATCAATCCCGATATCGTGCGCGGCATGGTGATCGGTGGTCTGGCCCACGGCATCGGCGCGGCTTTGTACGAGAAATTCGCCTACGACGAGGAGGGGCAGTTCCTTTCCGCCACCTTCGCCGATTACTTGATGCCCTCGGTGCATGAAATCCCGGATGTCCGGGACGTGGAGCATTGCACGCCGTCGCCGCTCACATCCCACGGCCAGAAGGGTTCCGGCGAGGGCGGCTATCTCGGCGCGCCGGCGGCCATTGCCTCGGCCGTCAATGACGCCCTGCAACCCCTGGGTCTGAACCTGTCCGAACTGCCCATGCGCATGAGCAAGATTGAAGCCCTGATCAATGATGGAAATGCTTAGATGATCATCGATACCCACGCCCACTACACGCCCCAGACCATGCTGGGCGCCCTGAAGAACAAGATCGGGCAATTCCCCAATGTTGAGTTGCTGCACCAGGACGACAGCTATCAACTGGTCTTCACCGGCCTGGCGCCGACCCGGCCCCTGTCACCGAAACTGCGGGATACCGAGATGCGCCTGTCCTGGATGGACGAGCAGTCCATCGACGCCCAGATCGTCGGCGGCTGGCTGGATAGTTTCGGCTATGAGCTGCCAGGCGAAGAGGGCGAGGCGTGGAGCCGCTTTCTGAACGAGTTCCAGATGACGGGCACCGATGGCCTGGACCGCCTGACGCCCCTGGCGACGGTGCCCTTGCAGGACGGCAAGCGCGCCGCGAAAGTGTTGGAGGAGGCGCTGGGCGCGGGCTTCAAGGGCGTGATGATCGGCACCCAGCCCCATGGCAGCACGGGCAATCTCGACGATCCGGATCTTGATGCGGTCTGGGAAGCCGCCGATGGCCTGGGCGCCACGGTCTATCTCCATCCCATGTTCGGCTGCGGCGATCCGCGCCTCCTCGACTATGACATGATCAATGCGGTGGGCCGGGGAACTGATACAACGACGGCGGTGGCGCGCATGCTGTTCGCCGGGCATTTCATCAAATACCCCAATATGAACTTCATCCTCTCCCACGGCGGTGGTGGCATTCCCTACATGCTGGGACGCCTGGCCCGGAACCATGAAATCCACCCCGGCAAGTACGCTGATCCAATCGAAGGTTTCAGAAAACTGTATTTCGACAGCGTCCTGTTCGTGCCCAACGCCCTCGATTACCTCTGTTCCTGCTGTGGTCATGACCGGGTCATGCTGGGCTCTGACTATCCCTTCCCCATTGGTGACGGCGAGCCGACAAAGGTGGTCGAGGCCGCCAACCTGACAGCGGAACAGAAACAGATGATCCTGGGCGATACGGCGGCCAAGCTATTTGCCTAGACTTGTTCCCTCAAAGCATGCCCGCCTTCTTAGGCGAAGAGCAGGCTACCGAATTCGTACCCAAGTGCCATCAACACATCTGAGGGAGCCGACAACGGCGCCGTGCGGGAATGTCACGCCGTCTAAATCGCAATCGCGGGACTGCGCCCACGCAGCCGTCGCAAAAATGCCCAGCAGAAAAACTAGGACGGCGCCAATGCACTTGTACCCTTTCATGTCAGTCTTGCCTCTTGTCTGCTGCCTTGAACCTACTTGCGGTCTTCCTGGTTATGATATCGACCCAGCCGGATTCCACCGAGAGGGCGTGCGCCCCGAAAAGCTTCTGTTTCGCGCCCTGGCTTAACTGAATCCATACCCGTTTTTCGTTCGGCCTCTTCTTCCAGGATTTGCACGCCTCCTGGTCAATTTTGCCAGTGGCCTGATGAACAATGAAAGTGGTCACCTTCGTGATGCCAGCAGATATCAACAGCGGCTTATCTTCCAGGCCGGACCCCGCGCAAACCGCGGCCTCGTGCCCCTTAATCTCGCCCGTGCTGCCCTTTTCCGGGAACGACAATGTGGCTGCGGTCGCTGTCGAGCCAAAAATGCCGGTGCCTAGCCGAACCTGATTTAACACGAACGATCTAAGATCTTCGTATTTTTGCGTGGCCGCCGCGGAGGTGTTGTCCGACATTCTTTCCTTTAGATTTACCAAATCCAGGATGCCGTCCGTACTGGTGATATCCCGATGCCAATGATGCCTGGGATCAAATGGCCCTGTCTTTGAGGTCAGGAGTTCCCTTCTGAACAGCGAAGCCACATTGCCCGACGCCGGCAACTGTTTCATGGACCCGCTGACGGCTAAGGCCAACGCATCGGCATTGGATTTATCGGAAAGCCCGTCACGGACCAGGTCTTCAACGGAAGTTGTATTCGGGTTGAATTTGAAAGACGTTTCCGTATCGCCGCTTTTAGCGGACATCTCAAAGTTGCCGACCAACCCTGACGCCGCGATAACGCCGGGCATCGCTGTCAACAAGGTTGCTGAAATGCCCATGCCGCCAAGCATGCCAACAACCCCTGACAGTGCGATCCATAACCCGAACTTATTGGCTTTCGGCGAAGGAGTTTCTTCACTTTCGAACGGCTGGCTTTCCGTCATCTTTGCTTCAATGCGTGCCTATCCGGTTAACGCAGACACCCACTTCATGTAGGGTGCTTCC
>CAZVYX010000069.1:0-25262 GCA_964631725.1 uncultured Rhodospirillaceae bacterium
GTTTCATGTTCTTCTGCGCCGGCGGCCTGCGTTCCGCCCTGGCCGCCCTGTCGGTGCACGAAATGGGTCTGGCCCCGGTCTGCCATCTCGAAGGCGGCTATGCCGCCTGGAGGGACGCCGGCGGCGCCACGGAAGAAAAGAAGCAACGGCCGCCAAAGCAAGCCTAAGCCGTTGAGCACGTACAGCCGGAGCTATACCTGGAACGATCCGCAACGGACGGCCCAGGCGGGCCAGACCATGGCCGGCATCGACTATCTGCGCGCCATGATGGACGGCAGCCTGCCCAGATGCGCCTATCAGGAAACCATGGACTATGATCTGGTTGAGGTGGCGGAGGGCCGGGTGGTCTTCGCCGGCCGGCCCGGAGACTATCTGGCGAACCCCCTGGGTACGGTACATGGCGGCTATTTCGCCGGCATGCTGGATTCCGCCATGGGCTGCGCCATTCATAGCCTGCTATCGGCGGAGCAGTCCTACACCACCCTGGAATTCAAGCTGAACATGGTGCGCGGCCTGCCCACGGACGGCACCCTGATCCGCGCCATCGGCGAGGTCATCCATCCAGGCCGCAAGATCGCCACCTCGGAAGCACGGCTGGAAGATGAAGCCGGCAAACTGTACGCCCATGCCACCTGTGCCTGCCTGATCTTCGCCGCCGGGGCTTAACCGCCGCTGTTTGAGCGGGCAACGCGAACGATAGCCGCCAACGTCTTGGCCACGTCTTGGTCCCTGGTCGCCCAGGAGGAGAAGCTGATGCGCATGGCGGCGCGGCCATGCCAGTGGGTGCCGCCGCACCAGGCGGTGCCATCGGCCTGCAGTCCGGCAATGACACGCTCGGTCAGTTCGTCGGCGCCAAAGGAAACCATGACCTGGTTCAATTTGACCTCGTTCAAAACCTCGTAACCCGCCGCCGTCAGTCCGTCCGCCATCATCGTGGCGTGGCGGCAACAGGTTTCGATCAGTTCCGCCAGACCGTCGCGGCCCAGGCAGGCCAAGGCGGCCCAGATTTCGGCGGCGCGCAGGCGGCGGCTGCATTCGGGCGTGTAATCATAGGGCTCCCGCACATCCGCCTCGGGCAGATAGGCCGCGCTGATGGACATCGCCGCGCGCAGATGGGCCGGCTCACGCACCAGGGTGAGGCCGCTGTCATAGGGCACGTTCAGCCATTTGTGGCAATCGACCGCCAAAGAGTCCGCTGCTTCATAGCCCGTCGCCAATTCGGCCAGATTTGCCGACGCCTTGGCCCAGATGCCGAAGGCGCCATCCACATGTACCCAGGCGCCGGCCTCCCGCGCGGCCGGGATCAGCGCCTCGGCGGGATCAAAAGCGCCGGAGTTCACATTGCCCGCCTGCAGGCACAGAATTGTCGGGCCCTCGATGGGCGGCAGGGCGTCGGCCCGGATGGCGCCTTGATCGTCGACCTCAAGTTGTTGCGCCCGGCCCTCGCCCAGGCCCAGCATGCGCACCGCCTTCAACATCGCCGCATGGCCTTCCCCGCCGGCCAGAACGGTGATCGGCGGCGCCCCGAACAGGCCGTCCCGCTCCACATCCCAGCCAAGCCGCGCCAGCACCGCATGGCGGGCCGCCGCCAGGGCGGTGAAATTGGCCATGGTGGCGCCCGTAACAAAAGCGCCCCCGGCAGCCGCCGGAAAGCCGAAAATCTCCCTGAGCCAGCCCAAAGCGGCTACTTCCAAGGCCGCACCCAGGGGTGAAGATGCGGTGGAGAAGGCATTCTGGTCCCAGGCGCCGGCCAGCCAATTGGCGGCCAGAGCGACAGGCAAACTACCGCCTGTTACGAAACCGAAATAACGTGGCCCGGCGCTGGCAATGGTCGCCGGGCTGCCCAGGCGGTCCAGTTTCGCCAGAATTTTATCCGCCGCCCCGCCCTGTTCCCTCCAGGGCCCGGCCAGTTCGGACAGCGCCGCCAACGCCGCCGCGTCGGGCGCGACGCCCCTGCTCTCCAGGCCATCCAGATAGGCCAGGGCCCGCTGGGCGGCATCGTTCAATATGTTGTCCATTCGATCCCCCGTGACGCCCTGGTTACGGCCGCCGTCTATTCAAGAGCAGGTTTCGCGGCGATAAGATGAGCCTATCGTAGGCCGTATTCCAACAATGCACTAATCTCTACAGCGCGAGACAAGATTCGAAGCCGAACAAACCGATACTGCCATTGCCGAGAACGAGGAGAGCAACAATGCGACTACCGGGAAAAGCGGCCCTGGTGACCGGGGCCGGCGGCGGACTTGGCGGCGCCATTGCAAGATGTTTCGCCGCCGAAGGGGCGTCAATACTATGCACGGACCGCGATCTTGCCGCCGCCGAAGCCACGGCCGCCGCCATCGCCGAGGCGGGCGGAACGGCCCACGCCTTTTTCGCCGACGTGGCGGAAACCGGCGATTGCGAGGCCCAGGTGGAAGAGACCGTGCAGCGCTTTGGCGGCATTGATATTGCCGTCAACAACGCCGGCGTGGGCTTTCACCGCCTGGCGCTGGAGACCAGCGCCGAAGATTGGGAGCGGGTGCTGCGCATCAACCTGACCGGCTCCTTCCTGACGGCCCAGGCGGCGGCCCGGCACATGGTCGCCCAGGGCGGCGGCCGGATCATCCAGATCGGTTCCATATCGGGGCAGCGGGGCAACATGGGCGGCATCGCCTACGGCGCCTCCAAGGCGGCAGCAATGCATGTCTGCAAGGTGCTGGCGGTGGAACTGTCCGGCCAGGGCGTGATGGTCAATGCCATCGCGCCCGGCCCCATCGAAACCGGGATCAGCAGCCACGGCCCGACCCGCAAGCGGGGCTATCTGGATCGGATCCCCACGGCTAGCTACGGCACGCCCGAGGCCGTCGCCAATGCCGCGCTATTCCTGGCCTCGGACGAATGCCAATGGATGACGGGGCATGTCCTGAATGTCGACGGCGGCTACGGCGCCGCCGGCCTCGCCTATGATCCGGCGGAAATCTCAACCGGCGCGTGACGCTGGATCAAACGAGATGGGCGCCATCAAAACGGTCGATGGCGAATGCCGCGATCGGCAGGCTGGACTGCTCTTCGGTGATCAGTTCGCACAAAAGGCGGCCGACGATGGGGCTTAGCTGGAAGCCATGGCCGGAGAAGCCGAAGGCGTGATAGGCGCCTTCCACTGCCTTGCTGGGGCCGATGACGGGGATGGCGTCGGGCATCATGGCTTCGATCCCGGCCCAGCAGCGCACGATGTTGACCGGCCCCAGTTGCGGGAACAAGGCCTTCACCGTGGCGGCGCTGTTGCCCATGCCCGCCAGGCGAGTTTCGGCGATATTCCGCTCCAGTATCGCCCGGCCGCGCTGGCCGCCACCGATCATCACGGTGCCGTTGCCGTACTGTTTGAAGGACAGCTTGCGCCCGACCGCCCCCAGCACCGGCGTGATGAAGGGCTCCACCCGCTCGGTAATCATCAACATCGGCGCCGAGGGTTCCACCGGCGCGTCATCGCCGATCATACGGGCGACCCGGTGGCCCCAGGCCCCGGCGGTGTTGATCAACACCGGCGCCTGAAAACGCTCCCGCGCCGTCAGCACCTGCCATGCCCCGGCATCTCGGTCGATGCTCTCCACCGCCGTGTCCAGTTCGACCCGCACGCCTAGAGAGCGCGCGGTGCGGAAATAGGCCTGGGTAGTGCGATAGGGATTGGCGGCGCCGTCTTCCGGGCACCAGATCCCGCCAAGGCAATGGCGGGCCAGGGCCGGCACGATCTCGCGCAAGGCCGCTTGGTCGACTAGCTGCTCATGTTCAAAGCCCAGCGCCTGTAGCTGCCCGACCCGCTCCGCCTGCTGCGCCAGCTCGGCCTCGGTCTCGGCGATCTGGATCTGGCCACAGGCGGAAAAGCCACAGTCATCGCCGACGAAATCAGCGATGTTCTCCCATACGTCCATGGCCGCGACGGACAACGGCACCTCGGCCAGGTGCCGGCCCAGGCGGCGCACGCCGCCGGCATTGACGCCGGAGGCATGGCGGCCGGGATGATCCTTTTCCAGCACCACGGCACGCAGGCCCGCCTTCGTTAAGTGGATCGCCGTGGACAGGCCGTGCAGGCCGCCGCCGACGATGATGGCATCAAAGGTATCAGCCATCACCGTCGGCCTCGGCAAACATGGCCAGTTCGTCCATGGAAACCGGCTTGGCCGGCCAGCGCAGGCGGAAATAGCCGACCTGGTCCACGGATAGGAATTGCGATTGCGCCAGAATCTCCGCCGCCGTCAGGCCACACATGCGTCCCTGGCAGGGGCCCATGCCGGGCCGGCCCAGGGCTTTCAGTTGATTGACGTCGCGGCAGCCCTTGGCGGCGAGTTCGCGGATTTTGCCCGCGGTCACCTCCTCGCAACGGCAGACAATGGTCTCGTCAGCGGGAACGAGAAATTCGTCGCCTGGCGCGAACATGGCGTCAACGAACGGCCGGGCGGCAAGACGCCGATGCAACTCGTCCGCGGTTTCGGCGATGGCATCCGCCACGGCGGCGCCCCCTTCCCGCGCAATCTCCAGCGCCGCCAGACATCCCTGCAACGCGGCCGGCCCGGCGCCGACGATACCGGCACCGTCGCCGGCCAGACGCAGGTTGGCGATCTCGGTCTTGCCGGCCCAACCACTGCGGGGCCGCCAGCAGCGCTGCGCATCATCCCAGTCATGGGGCAGATCCAAGGCGCGGGTGAACTGCACATTCGGCGTCACGCCCATGTGCAGCAGCAACAGATCGCATGGGATATCGTGCTCCGCCCCGTCGGATGTGAAGCGCAACGACCGCACCTGGTCATCACCGATAGCCCGCAGGCCGCGCGCGACCTTGAAATGGCGCAAGCCCTGCCGCTTCAACTCCCGGCGCAAGGCACGGCCCTGTTGCAGCAATTCGCCGTCCCGCAGCAACCCGGAAAATTTCAGGGCGGCCTGATGAACGTTGGCCCTGGGCGTGGTTTCCACCAGGGCCGCAATGTCGACGCCGGCGCGGCCATACTGTGCCGCCAGCAGCCATAACAGCGGCCCGCTGCCGGCCAGGACAACCTGACCCTGGGGCACCAGGCCGGGGCTTTTCAACAGGATCTGCCCCGCCCCCACCGTCATCACCCCCGGCAGGGTCCAGCCCGGTATCGGCATGGGCCGCTCGATGGCACCGGTGGCCAGAATGATATGCGCCGCCCGCAACATCGAGGGGTTACCATCGCGGCTGAAATAGATCTCGCCATCGCGGCTGATCTGCCAGACGGACGCGCCGAACAGGTCGTAGCGCCCCGGATCATCGCGGCTGGGCAACAAGTCGCGGCCGTGGCCGTATTCCGGCCCCAGGATCGCCGTCATGGCCTCATCGGCAATCCCGATATTGCGATAGATCTGCCCGCCGGCCCTGGGCTGCTCGTCCAGCAATGCCGTTTCGATACCGTGCTGCCGGGCGACGGCGACGGCGGCCAACCCGGCGGGACCGGCACCAATGACCGCCAATTCCATTCCTTCAGACATTGTCATCAATCGGACGGCGCGGCGACCTGGGCTCAACGCGCATGCCGTCCCGCGCCTCAACCAGGCAGCTTTGCCGGTTCGCCTCGCCATCAATTTCCAGCAGGCAATTCTGACAGGCCCCGGCCATGCAAAACGGCGCTCCCGGCGCGCCACTTACCGGGCCGGTGCGGAAATCCCGCACACCCGCCGCCAGCAAGGCCGCCGCCACGGTATCCCCGGCACGCGCGTCGATGGCCCGGCCCTCGAAGTAGATCGTCAGCCCGGCACCGGCCGCGCCCGTATCAATCAAGCGTCGATATAGCGGCAGGGGCATCTATTCGGCTGCTTTCATATTGTGGTGACTATTTCGCACGACGACCAAGCCTTCTTGTTCAAGAATCAAATGGTAGCCGCCATTCTATCTTATCGGTGAAAAAAATAGCGGATGGCTGGAAAATATGAGCCAAAATGCGCCACTGATCTTTCGCTGGCTATTCTTGCAAGACAAGAACAGTGGGGTCCAGGGGCGTCGGGACCAAGTTTCGCGCATCGAGACAATTCCAGACCAGGGCCATTTCACAATCCAAGAAAGATGGCGCAGAGCACCATCGGGTTCTTGATCTCTTGTCCTGCCTTGAAGACAGAAATGATAATTCTTCACAAAATCACAACGGGAGTGCCGAACTAGAAACGCCTTGGGTTTTGGTATCCTATTCTCCATTGGCTATCTATAGTGGTAGACCGTGAATTTCAATCAATGAGTTCGGAGGCGAACAATCATGCCAGAACGAAAGATTGCACTCATCATTGCCGGAGGCGTGTCGCTCGGATCGTATGAAGGTGGTGTTCTGACGGAAACCCTATATCAACTAGATCAATACAATGGCCGAAGCGAAGGAAACCGCTACGTTATCGATGTCATTACCGGAGGGTCGGCTGGCAGTATCACCGGAGCGTTAACGGCGCGGATAATGATGCACGGCTACAGCCAACTGCGCACAATTCTCCACGATCTCTGGGTGACTGACGCAGACGTCGTGAAGTTGCTTGAGTATCCAAGTGACAACTCCTTGTTCGCTAGCCGCTATCAAAAGGAACTGGGAGAAAAATACCTAAACGTCGAACGCGATTTGCCGGATCCCGCGACCTTCGCGCCAGAGACGCTGCGTCTTGCTTTTTCATTGAGTAACATGGTTGGCGTGGATTATGGATTCCCATACCGATTGGCGAATTCGGTGCAAGCAGCACCAGCGACGGTCGGTTCGGGAAATTTTCTGTGGACATTTTTTTCCGATTTCTTTGAAGCGGCCGTGCCAAGGGGAACCGCGCCCGACGAAGTGCCGTGGGACCAAATTCGGGACGCAGGCATCGCCAGCGGTGGGTTCCCGATCGCCTTCGCGCCGTTTTTTGTCGATCGTGACCGCTCCGACTTTCCGGGTGCCCTTGCAACATCCGTTTTGCCAGGCAGTCATGCGATCTCGGATGGCGGCATGTTCAACAATGAACCGGTCCGACGGGCAATCGCCCTTGCATCGGAACTCGATGGCGGATCGCTTTCAAGCGATCGGCTATTCATCCTAATCGACCCCAACATCAATACTTCCAAGCAAGATGCAGAATACGCCCGAGACGACGCCCAGCACGGCCTTTTCGAAAACGTCAAACGCCTTCTGGTCATGGCCCTGGGGGAAGCCGAGGCGCGGGATTGGCTACGCGTGAGCAAGTTCAACGCGCGGCTCGGCTGGCGCGACGAGTTGATCGCGGAGTTTGTCGAATTCATCAATGCCCTTGACCCCGCTTCGCTTTCGGCGCGGCTCTCGGCGGCAACGGATAGGAACAACCGGATTGTTGCCCAAATGGCAGAGATGGGCGTGCAAGTCGACCCCTCGGACGCCATTGAACGCATTGCCGGCTATCATGCCAAACTGATCGCACAGTTGGGAGCGTCCGGTGATGATATGGAAATTGGACGGTCCCGCGAAGAACTATTCAAACGTCTGGTTTTTTCGATCGATAGTGCTGGCGCTCTCACTTCGAAATCACCCATCGATCTATTCGTCATCGGCGCTGACAAAAACGAAACTGCCGGCGAAGGATTGTTCTCACTCGCCGGATTCTTCGAAGAACATTGGCGGGAGCACGATTACCGGCTGGGCCGCCGCGTCGCCGCCAATCTTATTCCCGAGTTTCTCCAGGAAGCCTCGCCTGGGCCAGAGCCAAATATTCCCTACGAAAACGATCCGGAATGGGGCGATCTAACTAACGTCACCACTGCCGACGCCGAGGAAGCGCTGCGTCAGGCATTCTTCGAGCGCGTGAAGGACCAGATCGATCGAATTCTTCGAGCCAAGCCATTTGAGTTCGGTTGGATCAAGCGAAAGTTGACGGTCCTGTTTGTCGGTAGCTTCATCAGGAAGCAACTTGGGCTGTAGGACAGGCAATACCGTGACAGGTATCACGCTAGGCTTAGGAATTATGACGCGGGCGCCGCGATAGATAGCTTAGTCGCCCGCAATATGGGGACGCCCAATGCAAGCTGTCTACTCGGCGGCCTCGGCCGGGGAGATAAAGCCTTCGCGCAGGTCGCGTTCGATATCGGTTTCGGCGCGTTCTTCCGGTTGGCCGTAGCCCGCGCCTCCCCCCGTTCGGGCAACCAGGATGTCGCCTTTTTGCAGAGCGAAGGAGGTCTTGGACGCCAGCTCGATGACCTCGTCACCACGCAGGACATGGGTCGAGGCGCAGACACCGTCGGCGCCGCCGAACAGGCCTTCGGGTGCCAGGCGGAAACGGTCCGAATAGGTGGCAAAGGTGACGCCGTCGCCCAGGATGTGATAGCGGCGCTGAAAACCCAGGCCGCCGCGATAGCGCCCCGCGCCGCCGGAATCCTGCACCAGGCTATAGTCCTCGACGCGGAAGTAGTCGTATTCCATGTCCATGGCCTCGACCGGCACGTTTGAACAGTTGGAGAGCGGGCTATCCACCGCGTCGCAGCCGTCGCCCTGGCCGGAGGCACCGAAACCGCCGCCCAGGATCTCGAGATAGATGGCGTAGCCGTCCTGTTTCAACTGGCTGAGCACGATGATTTCGGTGGAATCGAAACCGGCGGCGATGACCTTGTCCGGGGCCGACGGCGCCAATGCCTTCATCACCGCGTTATAGGCCCGATAGGCCGAGAGCATGCGGGCCCGCACCGGCGCCGGGCGGCGGGGGTTGAGCAGGCTGCCATAGGGTGCGCTGACCTCAATGGGCCGCTTGCTGCCCTCGTTGAACGGAATGTCCGGGCTGGTCAGCACGGATTTGACGCAGCTAAGGCCCGCGGCAACGGTGGAGGCATAGGGGCAGTTGACGTTGGTGGCGACCTGATCACAGGTGCCATCATAGTCGACGATGACGCTGTCGCCCTTGATCTCGACCCGCGCCTTGACCCGCAGGGGCTCGTCGGTAATGCCGTCATCGTCGAGGAAATCCTCGCCCTCATAAACGCCGTCGGGCAGGTCGCGGATCGCCGCGCGCATGCGTCGCTCGGAATAATCCAGCAGCTCGTCCATGGCCTCGATCACCACGTCGGCGCCAAAGCGGGCGCAGAGATCCATGACCCGCCCACCGCCGATACCGTTGGCGGCAAACTGGGCGTTGAAATCGCCGATGGTCTGGTCCGGCACCCGGATATTGGCGCGCACCAGGCGTTCCAGGGGGCCGCCGTTCCAGTCGTGATCCATGTTGTATTTGCTGGGCGGGAAGATGATGCCTTCCTGATGCACATCGCGCGCCTCGGGGTTCAGGCCCGGCGCGCCGCCGCCCAGATCCAGATGATGCGCCACCGTGGCACCGAAGCCCACTAACGTGCCTTCGAAGAAAATCGGCGAGAACAGAAAAACGTCTTGCAGATGCTGGCCGCCCTCGAACGGGTCGTTGTTGATATAGAAATCGCCCTCGACCAGGGTATCGGTGGGGAACAGTTCGGCGCAGGGCCGGAAGGTGGCGCCAATGGGGCCAAGTTGCATGGGGATCAGTTCCGCCTGGGCCACCACATTGCCGTAACGGTCCAGCAGGGCGGCGGAGCAGTCATTGGCTTCGCGGACCACCGGGGAATAGGCGGAGCGGACAAGTTTCACGCCCATTTCCCGGGCGGCGGCGATCAGCCCCTGGCTGATCACGGCTTGATCGACTGTGTTCACGGCCATGTTTCTAGTCCTTCCACTTCAGCAGAATATTGTCCTGAGCATCGACAGTCGCGCTCCAGCCGTGGGGCACAAAGATGGTCGAAGTACCGTCCTCCACCAACGCCGGGCCGGAAACGCCGCCGGCATCGGCACCGATCGCGGCGCGGCTGAGCAATTGGCAGTCCCGCCATTCGCCCTGATCGAAGATTTTCGTCTTGCCCCGCTGTACCGCATCGCCAATGCCCTCGTTCAGGGCCGGTATCACATCGGGCGGGGCCGAGGCACCGAGGCGGAATGAGACAATCTCGGCCCGGTGCAGGCCGGACTCGCCGAACGAGAAAACCCGGTTGTGGGCCTCGTTGAACAGGCTGAGCAGATCATCAGCGCTAAGATCGGGTAATGCCGCGCCATCGACATCCACGGTGATCTCGAACGCCTGGCCGATGAAGCGCATATCCAGGCTGTAGGTGAAGTGCAGATTGGCCTCGATGCCTAGATCCCGGAACGAAGCCGTGGCGCGGGCCTGCAATTCGGCGAACAGTGTTTTCACCTCCGCCGCCGCATCGCCACCGTTTTCTCCTCCCAGGGGAATGCGCCGGGTCATGGTTTCGTATTGCAGATAGTCCGAGGCGAGCAGGCCATAGGCCGACAGAACGCCGGCGTTGGGCGGTATCAGGATGGTTGATATATCCAGCTCCTCCGCGACGCGGGCGGCATGCAGGGGACCAGCACCGCCGAAGGGGACCAGAACATAGTCGCGGGGATCGCGCCCGCGCTCGGTCGAGACAAGCTGGATGGCACCGACGATGTTCGCATCGGCCACGCGCACCGCACTATCCGCCGCCTCTTCCAGCGACATATCCAGATTATCCGACAGCGTCTTGAAGACTGCCGATGATGCCTTGGCATCAACATCCATTTTTCCGCCCAGGAAGGCCTCGGCCCGAATGGTACCGCGCAGCATATGGGCATCGGTGATGGCGGGCCGATCGCCGCCCCGTCCGTAGCAGGCCGGGCCCGGATCGGCGCCGGCGGATTCCGGTCCAACTCGCAGCATGCCGCCGTCATCCTGCCAGCAGATGGAACCGCCGCCCGCCCCGACCGTGACGATATCCAAGACCGGCGTGCGGATCGGCAGACCGTCGACCTCGGTCTCACCCGACAGGTTCGGCTTGCCATCGGCGACCAGGCAGACATCGGTGGAGGTGCCGCCCATATCCAGAGTGATCAGATTGCCATGGCCCGACAGGCCGGCCTGGCGCACCGCCCCCATGACGCCGGCGGCGGGGCCGGAGAACAGCGAGGTAATGGCGTTACGGGACATCCCCGCCACGGGCAGACGGCCGCCGTTGGATTGCATAATGGAAAAGCGCCCGGCGAAACTCTGTTCGCCCAACTGGGTTTCGAAGCGGCGCAGATAGCTATCGATCACCGGCTGCACATAGGCCGCCAGGGTGGTGGTCGAGGTGCGCTCGTATTCGCGGAATTCCCGGGTCACATCAGCCGAACAGGTGATCGTCAGATCAGGAAACTGCTGCGCCACCAGGGCCGCCAATTGCCGCTCGTGCTTGGGTTCGGCATAGCCGTTAAGGAGACAGATGGCGACGGATTTGTACGCACCGGAGCCGAGAAATTCAGCCAATTGCGCGCCCGTGGCCGCTTCGTCCAAGGCTTCCACGACCTCGCCCCGGGCGGTCATGCGCTCGTCAATCTCCAGGATATCGCGGCGCGCCAGCACCGGTTCGGGCTTGCGGTAGAACAGGTCGTAAATTTGCGTCCGGTTGTGGCGCTGCAGGAACAAGACATCGCGGAAACCCCGCGTGGTCAACAGCGCGACCGGCGCGCCCTTGCGTTCCAATATGGCATTGGTGGCGACGGTGGAGCCGTGCACCAGATCCTCGACGCTGGCCAGATCAATTTCGCCCGCCACCAGGGACGCCATGGCGCCCTCGTCCGGATGGGCCGGCACCGACGGCACCTTGGCCACCCGCACCCGGCCATCCTCGATCGCCACCAAGTCAGTGAATGTTCCACCAACCTCCACACCAACACGCATACGCACCTCCCGACCACAAAATCGGCCCCAGTTTATAGGGCGATGGTGCGACCGGGAAGCCCGCGCTGGTATTTTGGTATTACGAGCCTTCGATCAAATGCAGACGGCGGGTTGCCAGCTCGACCAGGGCGAAGACTTCAGAGGGCGATTTTCCGGCCGCGACGGGGACATCGTAGAAATCCCCAACCTGGGCGTCAGGCTTGTTCAGCGCGACAAAATAGGCCTCGACCAGCCTGTCGAGGCTGTACCCGGCATTGACGAAAACCACCCCCGGCGTCACGGTCCGGCCCAGGGGATCTTTGTAGATTTGCACCTTGGCCAGCTTCATCGCCTGGCCGGCGGCATCGAGGGTGGCGCGGAACTGAACCGATTGCGCCAGAACATGGCCCGGTTTCTTGCCGCTCACCGCCAGGGGCGCCATGCTTTCGACCTGGGCCCGCAGCGATGCGCCGCCCTTTGCGGCTGCGTAGGCGGGCAGCACCTTGTTGATGATCGTCCACAGCCGGTAAGGGCCGTTCGGCGAGATCTTCCCCAGTTTCACGACCTCACCGGTGGACGCTTTTGGCTCGGACGCCAGGGCCGGACCGGCAAGGACCAGAGCCAGCAGTAAGGGTGCGGCAAGTTTGAGCGCTTTCATGAAGTATCCCCTCCTTAACAACGCGGCTATGATTAAACAGCGCAGCAATAATGCAAATGCGAATAAGCCTTATTTACATAACGCCAAGACCCTAAGATCGCCTTAACACGACGGGGTTTTGCACCTGGAGGATCGATCATCATGGTCATGGAGCTGTTGGCAACTGACTTGCGGGACGAGGGTGATGAATTGCATTCCCTGCTGGCAACCCTGTCCGAGGAAGACTGGCGCCGGCCGACGCCGTTCAAGGATTGGACGCCGGATTATGTCCTGCAGCACCTGTTCATGGGCGATTGGATGAATACCCTGTCCCTGACCGCCCCGGACCGTTTTGATGCCGTCACGGAACTGCGCAAGGCAGACCGGGCGCGGGGCCGGAAGACCATGGGGTTGGAGCATTTCGATGAAACGCATCCCGGCCAGGGCGCCGAATTACTGGCGAACTGGCACCGCCGCCTGCATGCCCTGTGCGATATCTTCGCGACCGCCGATCCGAAAGCACGTATGAAATGGGTCGGCCCGGACATGTCCGTGCGTTCCGCCGCCACGGCCCGGCTGATGGAGACCTGGGCCCATGGCCAGGATATTTATGACCTGCTGCGCCAGCCACGCACGCCGACGGACCGCATCCGCAATATCGCCACCCTGGGCGTCAACACCTATGGCTGGACCTTTCAGGTGAACGGGCAAGAGCCGCCAGGGCCCGCGCCCCACGTCCGCCTGACCGCGCCATCGGGTGCCATCTGGACCTGGAACGAGCCGGACGCGGCCAACATGATCGAAGGCCCGGCGGTGGATTTCTGCCATGTGGTCACCCAAGGCCGAAACATCGACGAAGTGAATTTGACAGTGACCGGCGAGACCGCCCGGCAATGGATGGCCATCGCGCAATGCTTCGCCGGCGCGCCCGAAACCCCGCCGGAAGTTGGCCGGCGGGGTTGGTAGGCGAGCCATGTAAATTTGTCCCAAAGCGAGACTAGTCAAGAAAGCCAGGGCTCGACCCAGCATTTATCGACCTTTCGTTAGAACTCCGAATCTAACTCGAGATAGGCTGCTGTGCCTACGGCTTCCAAACTGCACGTTTCGCCCGCAGTTAGTCCCGTGGCAATTTCTCCCCGAACACCAATGCGGCCAGCATCGGCGGCCCCAGAGGCTTCTTGAATGACCGGACCATTCGTGAGGTTCGTTGTGGAACCGCCATGTCGAATGCGATAGTCGCCGGGCGTACCTGTTGTGCCGAGACTTGGATTGGACCGCATGACGGTGGGTATGAACCAATCATGATAGGAGTTTTGCGTCCCGATTGCTATGCCGTTGCGAAAGAAGGGACTGGCTGCGCCTAGGTTTGGAGAAAGAATGTAGTACCGCATGCACCGCATCAACTCGTCTCCAAACGACGGATGTTCGAAAGCAGTCGCCGCCTCGCCAGCCTCGAACTTCACGCCGGTGACGCAGAAGTTATTGGCCGTGTTGTCGAGCAGGTTCTGCTGTTCCGAGGTGGCGTAATCGGTACCGCTATCCCAGACCTCCTTGCTGGCCTGAAAATCGGTGCCGGCGGTCAGGGGGAAGGAAATTGTCAGGCCGGCGCCAGCGTCATCTTCGATGGCCGTGGTCGCGTATCCGGGGAAGACCACATGCTGCCACTCCCAGGCATCGGCCGTGGTTACCATGAATTCCTGGATATTGTGCACGCTGCCGTCGTCCATGTAGAGGGCAACGCAGTGAACGCCCGATTTCGGTGATTTGATCCAGAAGGACAGGCTGGCCGGTTGCGCGGTGGCGTCGTCGCCGTACATCAACTGCTGCAGGTCCTGAGCCTCCAATGTGGTTTTAAGGACAACGGCTTCCGAGGCACCAACGGATGCTTCCGCCGTGGTGCAATCGATTTTCAGGCTTTTCGACAGGCCGCTGCCAAGCGGCACGTCATCGGCCTGGCTGACGTCGACCACGGCGCCGGGGGAGCCGCTGAATTCCAACTCCCACCGGTCCAGGGTGTACTGGGTCGACGAAACGGAAGTGAAACTGGTGCCCCGTTGGGACACTTTCATGCCGCCATTAATGACCAGGTTGGGCTGGGGCCCCATGATGATCGTCGTTGGGCCGCCAGGATTCGGGTTGCCTTGCCCCGGAGGGCAGTTACACGGTTTCATGATGCTATTCCTTTTTTGATTGTTGCATTCTTGGGATCGGCGCTTCCGCCCGATCGCCCCAATGACGAGGAATATATATATTTAATGAGTCTTTTAGGTGGCACGATTAAGGCCATTTTAAGGCACGCAGTGCGTGAACTCACGTCTTTGAAGGCGGCGGGCGCGGCGATAGTGGACAGCCTCCAGCCTTCCCGGCATAGTGCAGCGCAGACCTTTCAGATCCAGGCAGGACCCGTATGAGCGACGACACACCCAAGGGCCTCTCCCACGGCCTAACCAATTATGGCGACAAGGATTTTTCGCTTTATCTGCGCCGCTCCTTCGCCAAGTCCATGGGCTATTCGGACGAAATGCTGGAGCGGCCCATCGTCGGCATCATCAATACCGCTTCCGGTTACAACAACTGCCATCGCGGCATGCCCGAACTGGTCGAGGCGGTGAAGCGCGGCGTGTTGATGCGCGGCGGGCTGCCGATCGATTTTCCCACTATTTCCCTTGGCGAAGTGTTCCTCAATCCCACCTCGTTGATGTTCCGCAATCTGATGGCAATGGATACCGAGGAGATGATCCGGGCCCAGCCCATGGATGCGGTGGTGATGATCGGCGGCTGTGACAAGACCGTGCCGGCGCAGTTGATGGGCGCGGCCTCGGCCGATCTGCCCACCATTCAGTTGATGGTCGGGCCCATGATGACCGGACGGCACGAGGGCGAGCGCCTGGGCGCCTGTACTGATTGCCGCCGCTTTTGGGCCGATTTCCGCGCCGGGCGTGTCAACGAAAGCCAGATCGCCCAGATCGAGGGCAATCTGGCCACCACCATGGGCACCTGCGCCGTCATGGGCACGGCATCGACCATGGCCTGCATCGCCGAAACATTGGGCATGACCCTGCCCGGCACCGCCGCCATTCCGGCGGTGCACGCCGACCGTCTGCGCGCGGCCGAGGCGACCGGGGCCCAGGCCTTGGAAACCGCCCGCCTGGGCCTGACACCGTCGAAGCTGATTACCGAGAAATCGGTGGAAAACGCCCTGCGGGTATTGCTCGCCCTGGGCGGATCGACCAACGGCATTCTGCATCTGACCGCCATCGCCGGGCGGCGCGGCGTCAGCATTTCCCTCGACCGTCTGAACGAACTGAGCGATACGACGCCGGTGCTGATCAATCTGAAACCGACCGGCGTCGGCTATATGGAGGACTTCCACACGGCCGGCGCCATGGGCGCGCTGCTGCGGGAGTTGCAGCCTCTGCTGCACCTGGACTGTCCGACCGTCACGGGCGAAACCCTGGGCGCGCGTTTGCAGGCCGCGCCGGGCTATGTGGACCGGAGCGTGATCCGCCCCAGGGACGATGGATTTGAGGATGTCGGCGGCCTGGTCGCCCTGTTCGGCAATCTAGCCCCCGGCGGCGCCATATTAAAACGTTCCGCAGCCGATCCGACCCTGTTCGAGAGCACGGGCCGGGCGGTTGTCTTCAGCTCATTGGAGGATCTGGCGGCACGCATCGACAGCGACGATCTGGACGTCAAGGCGGACGATATTCTGGTGTTGCAGAACGCCGGCCCGAAAAGCCCCTCCGGCATGCCCGAAGCCGGCTATATCCCCATTCCGAAGAAGCTCGCCCAGTCCGGGGTGAAGGATATGATCCGCATATCCGACTGCCGTATGAGCGGGACGGCTTTCGGCACGATTGTCCTGCACGTAACGCCCGAGGCAGCCGTGGGCGGGGCCATCGGGCTGGTCCAAGACGGTGACGAAATCAGATTAAGTATATCGAACAAGTCTTTGGAATTACTGATTGATGATGCGGAACTAGAACGCCGCCGCCAGGCCAGTCCGCCGCAACCGGCGGCGCCAACGCGGGGCTATGCCAAGCTCTACGCCGATCACGTTACGCAAGCGGATCAGGGTGCCGATTTCGACTTTCTGATGGCTTCGGATTAGAGCAACCCGCATTCAATTGGCTTCAATTGGATGCGGATAAGTTGCTCTATTCTAAAGGGTTTAGCGCATGGGTTCGGGTTTGCTTAAACCCGACATGCGCTAGCCGGGTCATCCACATCCGCGCGCCAGACCTGCCAGGTAAACAGGGCGATCACCAAAGGTGCCCCGGCGACGAGCAGCAGGTTTTGGCTCAACCCCACCAGGGGCAGCAGCCAAAGGGCCACGAAGGCAAACGCGCGGCGGGGCGTATTCATCCAACCGGGCCGGGCCGCCAGCAGCAACAGCCCCGCGCCAACCAGCACCGTCAGGTCATAGGCCATGGCGTAGGGCGTGGCCATAAAGGTGGCGGCGAAGGTGAAAATTACCGCCCTCAGCGGCGGCCCGCGCCGGCCCATGCGGTAGACGCCAAGGGCGCACAGCAAAGCCAGGCCGATCTGCACCGCATAAAGCGCCGGCAGGGGCACACCGACAATCTTGCCCGCCATGAACGGCGTCAGGGTCAAAAACAGGAAATAGCCCCGGCCGTCCTCCAGAAACATGCGTTGCAGGGGCAGGGTGAAGTCGATGAAATGGCGCCAGACCTCGATGCCATCCACGGCCAGGCTGAGGCCAAGCAGCAGCAGCGCGGTCGCACTGGCGGCGGCAATGACCCACCATTGCCGCTGTGCCAGCAACAGAATAGGCAGCAGCAATCCCAACTGCGGCTTGATCGTCGCCAGTCCCAGCAGTATCCCCGCCAATATGGGCCGGCTGTCCCGTAGCGACAGGCCGCCGATCAGCAATCCGGCGAGCAAATAGCCATACTGGCCAAAGAACAGATTGACCGCCGTTGCCGGCGCCAACAGTGCCGCCAAAAGCCACCAACCGCGCAATCCCGCCAGGTAAAGCCCGCCCAGGAATATCGCCAGGGTCGCACTGCTCCATAGGGCAAAGGCCGGCAGATAGGGCAGCCCGGCGAACAGTCGCGCCGGCAGCAGCATGGTCGGCGGATAGGACCAGACGTAGTGATAATTGTGCACGTTGGTATTAAATAATTCCGTTAGATACTTGGCGTAAGGCTCTATACTAAAAAGGAGTTTTATATCCATGGACTGAGAAACAATCTGCCCGCCGGCATATAGATTGATGAAATCCTTGCCGGTGGGAAAGCCGATCATGAAGGTCAGGGGCTGGCTGTAATCCCAATCATGGCCCCAGGATGCGAGGACGATGCCGTAAAGCACGACAGCCAAAAACGACGCCGCGATGAATGCCGTTCGCAAGACTTCGCCCCCTCCCTCGCCCTCGCCCGCTTTCCTGCTATCATGGGCGGCAAGATTGAATGTAACGGTTACGGATCAAGAAAGCATGGGCGAAAATGCCGCCGCGGGGCCGGGCCCCTGGCGCGGGACGATCTCGGCGCTTTGCGCCCTGCTGGTGGGGATCGGCCTGGGGCGCTTTGCCTATACGCCGCTGATCCCGGCCCTGGCGGCGGCGGAATGGTTCACGGCAAGCGATGCCGCCTATCTGGGCGCGGCCAATCTGGCGGGCTATCTGGCCGGCGCGGCCCTGGCGCGGATACTGGCGGCGCGAAGCTCCACCAGAATTACCCTGCGCGGCGCCATGGTGCTGGCCAGCGTGGCCTTCTTCGCCTGCGCCCAGCCGTTTCCCTTTGCCTGGTTCTTCCTTTGGCGCTTCATCGCCGGGATCTGCGGCGGCGTCCTGATGGTGCTGGCGGCACCGACGGTGCTGCCATTTGTGCCGGCAAATCGCCAAGGCCTGGCCGGCGGCCTGATCATGACCGGCGTCGCCCTGGGCATCGCCCTTTCGGGCACCATGGTGCCCTTGACCCTGGATCTTGGCCTGACGGAGACCTGGATCGCCATGGGCCTGCTGGCGTCCCTGCTGACCCTGATCGCCTGGCACGGCTGGCCGGCGGCGGCGGGGGCCGGCAAGGCCGCGGCCAAGACTTCACCGCCGCCCGGCCTGCGGGTGCTGAAATCGCTGTATCTGGAATATAGCCTGAACGCGGTCGGCATGGTGCCGCACATGGTGTTTTGGGTCGTCTTCATTGTCGAGGGCCTGAACAAGGGCCTGGATGTGGGCGCGTTTTATTGGGTGATTTTCGGCCTGGGCGCCATGCTGGGGCCGGTCACGGCGGGCTATGTGGCGGACAGGATCGGCAGCCTGTGGGCCCTGCGCCTGGGTTATGTCCTGCAAGCGGTTTTCGTCGGCCTGATCGCCGTCACGGACAACACCGCGGTCCTGGTCGCCTCCTCCCTGGTCATGGGCGCCTTCGTCCCCACTTCCACCACCCTGGTTTTGATCCGCATGCGCCACGTTATCGGCCCCGACGCCGGCGCCCAGACGGGCGGCTGGCGCCTGGCCACGATAGCTTTTGCCATCGGCCAGGCGGCAGGCGCCTACGGTCTGTCATATCTGTTCGATATCAGTGGCGACTACACCCTGCTGTTCGCGGTCGGTGGCGCCGCGCTGGTCGCGGCCCTGGCGCTCAATCTTGTGACGGGACGGCAGGGGAGGATACCGGAAGTCGACAGAAAATAGTGCAGCAAAATAAGACCTAGCCCCGTTCTTCGTTCCTTCTTAATGCTCAATCTTGTTGCGGAGCGGTAGCGCCCGCCGCCTTGAATTTTTGCGCCTCCCACCAGCCCCGAAGCCCATTGATCGCCCACGGCAGCAATATGATGCTTAGAATCAAGCCAACCTCGAAAAACTGCACCAACTTAAAGAAGGTTTCAAAACAGAAATAACCAACAATGATAGGAACCACGCCGAGACGCCCGTTTCTTATTCGCCAACCGAACCAGAAAAGCAAAAGAGCCCAAAGGATTTCGAATTTTTTCAGTAAGAACAGGCCCCAATAGTAGTCAAACGCGGCGATCTCGATTGTCTTACCGCCGTTAAGTAGCGTCATAGGCTGAGCGCCATAAATGCCGATGAAAATATGAACCGAAGAAAATATGGCGAACAAAAAGGCTATGTATTGCACCTTCCTGGCGGCCCGAATGGCGCGGTTATGATTCGTCAGATCAGGCCACAATCCCCAGGCATTCCCAAACGTTCTCGCTTCACGATCTGAATCAATAGACATAAATGCATCGACCACCAAAAAAGCCGCCCAGTTCTAATACTGAGCGGCTCTTATCTTGCCAGTTGCGCCGCCCGTCGGCAACGCTAATGGTTGTAGGTATTACCTGGAATAATACTCGATCACCAGGTTCGGCTCCATGGCCACCGGATAGGGGACCTCGGCGAATTTCGGTGTGCGGACGAAGGTGCCCCGGCGCTTGCCGAAGTCGACCTCGATATATTCCGGCACGTCCCGTTCGGAGCTATCCATGGCTTCGAGGACCATGATGATTTCGCGGGATTTCTCCTTGATCTCGATGACATCGCCCTCGTTCACGCGGTAGGAGGCGATGTTGACCCGCTTGCCGTTGACCAGGATGTGGCCGTGGTTGATGAACTGCCGGGCCGAGAACACCGTCGGCACGAACTTCATGCGATAGACCACCGCGTCCAGGCGCCGCTCGAGCAGGCCGATCAGGCCCTCGGTGGTGTCGCCCTTGACCTTCACCGCCTCGTTATAGGTGCGGCGGAACTGCTTCTCGGTGATGTTGCCATAATAGCCGCGTAGCTTTTGCTTCGCCGCCAGCTGAATGCCGTAGTCCGAAGGCTTGCGCCGGCGTCCCTGGGCGTGCTGCCCCGGGGGATAATCGCGCTTGTTGACCGGGCTTTTCGGGCGGCCCCAAATGTTCTCGCCCAGGCGGCGGTTCAGCTTGTATTTCGAGCGCAGTCGCTTCGTCATCTAATTCCGTCTCTCTCGCCAAGAAATCTGCTAGGTATCTTGAATTTGCACGCGCCGCCGTCCACCCCAGGGGATGGGGCGCGCAATGTGGCGCGAGTTATACCCATCCTTCGCCGCAAGTCAAATGGCAATTTCGGAGAATTCGGCCAAATTAGGAGTCTCAATCCTTGACCTCGTCATCCTGCAGATCGGAGCGGCGGATCAGGGCCGAGATGACGCCGTGCAGGCTACGCACTTCCTGGCCGGTCAGATCGGCGCGGCGGAAGATATTGCGCAGGTTGCGCATCATCGACGGCCGCTTCTCAGGCGGCTTGAGGAAACCGCGCCGGCTCAACTCTTCCTCCAGGCGGTTCTCGAAAAAGGCCAACTCATCGCGGCTGGCCGGCAGGCTGTCGCCGGCCACCATCGGCTCGGGCACCGGGCCGGAGGTGAACCATTCATAAGCCACCAGCAACACCGCCTGGCCGAGATTTAGTGACGAAAACGCCGGATTGGCGGGGATCTGGATAATCGAATGGGCCAGGGTGGTATCGTCGTTGGACAGCCCCGCCTTCTCGCCGCCGAACAGAATGCCGCTCTTCTGGCCCTGTTCCAGGCGCGGGCGCATATGGGCCACGGCTTCGCGCGGCGTCAGACACGGCTTCTCCATCTCCCTGGCCCGCGCCGTCGTGGCATAGACCGTATGCAGATCCGCGACCGCCGCCGGGGTGTCATCAAACAACGCCGCGCCGTCGAGAATATCATCGGCGCGGGAGGACATGGCATGGGCCTTTTCGTTGGGCCAGCCGTCGCGGGGATCGACGATGCGCAATTCGCCCAGGCCGAAATTCTTCATGGCCCGGGCCGCGGCGCCGATATTCTCACCCATCTGCGGCCGCACCAGGATCACCGCCGGGGCGGGCCCGACGATTACCGCCGTTTGCGTGGAATCAGTGCCAGCCATGACGCTGATTTACGGCACCACCGCCGGGGCGCCGTCCTTGAACAGTTTGTAGGTGATGGAATCCAACAGGGCCTGGAACGAGGCATCAATGATATTCGGCGAGACGCCAACGGTGAACCAGCGCCCACCCTTGCCGTCGGCGCTTTCGATCAGGACACGGGTGACCGCGCCCGTGCCGCCGTCCAGGATACGGACCTTGAAGTCGACCAGATCCAGGTCGGTGATGTAGTCGGCATAGCGGCCGATATCCTTGCGCAGGGCCATATCCAGGGCGTTGACCGGGCCATTGCCCTCGGCCACGGACATGATCTCCCGCCCGTCCACGGAAATCTTGACGGTGGCTTCCGAGACGGTGATCAAATCGCCCTTGGCGTTATGTCGCCGTTCGACCATGACGCGGAAGGCGCTGACATCGAAATACTCCGGCACCTCGCCCAGGGCGCGCCGGGCCATCAATTCGAAGCTCGCCTCGGCGCCGTCATATGCATAGCCCTCGAATTCCTTTTGCTTCACCTCTTCCAGCAAACGGTCGACCTTCGGGTGCTTGGGATCGATGTCGATCCCCACTTCGTTCAGCCGGGCCAGGATGTTGGAACGCCCGGCCTGGTTGGAGACCAGGACCTGGCGGGCATTGCCGACCAGTTCGGGGTCGATGTGTTCATAGGTCTGCGGGTTTTTCAGCACGGCGGAGACATGCAGGCCGCCCTTGTGGGCGAAGGCCGAGGCACCGACATAGGGCGCCTGTCGGGCCGGGGCCCGGTTCAACAATTCGTCCAGCAGATGCGAGGTCGTGGTCAGGTGACGCAGACCGTCGTCATCGATACCGGTTTCAAACTTCTCGGCGAAGCCCGGTTTCAGCTTCAGGGTCGGGATCAGGGCCACCAGATCGGCATTGCCGCAGCGTTCGCCCAGGCCGTTCAGGCTGCCCTGCACCTGGCGCACGCCGGCCCGCACGGCGGCCAGGGAACCGGCGATGGCGTTGCCGGTATCGTTGTGGCAATGGATGCCCAGGCGGTCGCCGGGGATATGTTCCGTCACCTCGCCGACGATGCGGGAGATTTCATGGGGCAGCGCGCCGCCGTTGGTATCGCACAGCACGATCCAGCGCGCACCCGCATCCAGGGCCGACTTCAGGCAGGCCAGGGCATAGTCCGGATTGGCCTTGTAGCCGTCGAAGAAATGCTCCGCATCGAACAGGGCTTCCCGGCCCTTGGCGATACAGTGGGCCACGGATTCACCGACCATGGCGACGTTCTCGTCACGCTCGATACCCAGGGCGAAGTCGACATGGTAATCCCAGGTCTTGCCCACGAGACAGACCGCGCCCACGGGCGCATTGACCACTTCCGAAAGGCCGGGATCGTTATCGGCGCTGCGCCCGGGCCGCTTGGTCATGCCAAAGGCCGTGAAGATCGCACGCTTCAGGGTCGGCGGACTGCCGAAGAAGCTGCTGTCGGTTGGATTGGCGCCGGGCCAGCCGCCTTCGACATAGTCCACGCCCAGGCGGTCCAGGGCCTCGGCGATGGCGCGCTTGTCCTCGACCGAGAAATCGACGCCGGAGGTCTGGGCCCCGTCGCGCAGGGTGGTATCGAATATATAAAGCCGTTCTTTTGTCATTGTTTTAACTCCCCCTGCGCCAGGTGGTGCCGCCCGCGCCATCTTCAAGAATGATGCCTTGTTCGGCCAACTCGTCACGAATGCGGTCGGAGGTGGCGAAATCCTTGTCCGCCCTGGCCTGGCGCCGCTGTTCGATCAGGTCTTCGATGGCCGAGCCGGAAAGTTCGTCATCACTCCCCTGCCCCTGGAACCAATCTTCCGGCGTGGCCTGCAACAGGCCCAGCACTTCGCCCACCGCCTTCATGGATGCCGCCGCCGCGCCATCACCGGCGGAGGCAAGATCGGACAGGCGATGCATTTCGGCAATCGCCCTGGGCGTATTCAGGTCATCGCACAGGGCATCCATCACACCCGCCGGCAAATCTCCCGCGACCGCTTCGCCCATGGCGCGGTACCATTTGTCCAGGGTGCGGCGGGATTCGGCGATCGCGTCCTTGGTGAAATCCAACGGCTGGCGGTAATGGGCCGACAACAATGACAGACGGATCGCTTCGCCCGGCTGCTCGTCGAGCATATCGTGCACGGTGAGGAAATTGCCCAGGGATTTGGACATCTTCTCGCCGCCGACGGTGACATGACCGTTGTGCATCCAGTAATTGGCGAAGGCCGCGCCGTCATGGGCGCAGACGCTTTGCGCGATTTCATTCTGATGATGCGGGAAGACCAGATCGATACCGCCGCCATGGATATCGAAGGTCTCGCCCAATAGCGCCTCGGACATCACGGAGCATTCCAGATGCCAGCCCGGCCGGCCCTTGCCCCACGGTGAGTCCCACTCGGGCTCGCCGGGCTTCGCGGCCTTCCAGAGCGCGAAGTCGAGCGGGTCCCGCTTGCGTTCGTCGACGGAGACCCGCGCGCCGGAGCGCATCTCGTCGATGTCCCTGCGGGAGAGCCGCCCATAGCGCTCGAACGACCGCACGGCGAAGTAGACGTCGCCATCGACCTCGTAGGCGTGTCCGTTGTCGATGATGCGCTGCACGAGCTCGATGATCTCGGGGATCGTCGTGGTGACGCGCGGCTCGATCACCTCGAGGCCCTCGGGCAGATCGCCCTGGCTGTCGAGAACGCCGAGAGCGCCCATGTCTCGGTGGAACGCCTCGATGTTCTCGGTGGCCAGGTCGGCCGGGGAGATGCCCCGCTCGTTGGCCCGGGCGATGATCTTGTCATCGACGTCGGTGAAGTTGCGCACGAACCGCGTCCTCACGCCCCGCCACGCGAGGTAGCGGGCCATCACGTCGAACGCGACCGCCGAGCGGGCGTGGCCGAGGTGGCAGACGTCGTAGACGGTCACGCCGCAGACGTACAGTCCGAGCGGCCGGGATTCGGGGATCTCGAGCGGGACCTTGTGGCCCGCCATGGTGTCGTGGACGTGGATCGGCATGGGTCTGCCCTTGGTCTGGGGCCGGTTGGGGCCTCGGCTAGCCGAAGATGGTACAGAGAACGACGCTGAAGTCCGGAGGAGGCAGGAGTAGCGGACCGCATCGGCCCGCGGGATCCGTGGCGCCGCGTCCTGTCGAGGCTCGGGCATCGCGCACCTCCGTCGGCGAGTATAGCAGCCGCGAACGGCTACTTCTTCCCGCCCTTCTTCGCCATGGCCCGCTCGATCCGCGCCCACGAGTCACGCAGCGTGATGGTCCGGTTGAACACCGGCCGCTCGGCCGTCGAGGCGCTGTCCACGCAGAAGTAGCCCAGGCGCTCGAACTGGAAGCGTGCCCCCGCCTCGGCGCCGGCGAGGCTCGGCTCGAGCTTGCAGCCCGCGAGCACCTCGAGCGAGTCGGGGTTGAGGTGGTCGAAGAAGTCGCCTCCCTCCGGCACCTCCATCGGGTTCTCGACGGTGAACAGCCGGTCGTACAGCCGCACCTCGGCGTCCAGCGCGTGGCTGGCGGAGACCCAGTGGACCGTCCCGCGGACCTTGCGCCCGTCCGGCGAGTTGCCGCCCTTCGACTCTGGGTCCCATGTGCAGCGCAGCTCGGTGACCTCGCCGCTGGCCGGGTCCTTCACCACCTCGTCGCAGGTCACGAGGCAGGCCCAGCGCAGGCGCACCTCTTGCCCGGGCTTGAAGCGGTGCCACTTGCGCGGCGCCTCCTCCCGGAAGTCGTCCCGCTCGATCCACAGCTCCCGGGTCAGCGGCAGCTTGCGGGTGCCACGCTCCGCGTACTCCGGGTGGTTCGTCGCCTCGACCCACTCGACGTGGTCCTCCGGGAAGTTCGTGATGACGACCTTGAGAGGCCGCAGCACGCCCAGGACCCGGTCCGTCTCGCGGTTGAGCTCCTCTCGCAGCGCGTGCTCGAGCAGCGAGAAGTCGACGAAGCTGTTGCGCTTGCCCACCCCCGTCCGCTCGATGAACGCCCGGATCGCAGCAGGCGGATAGCCCCGGCGCCGCATCCCGGACAGCGACGGCATGCGGGGGTCGTCCCAGCCATCGACCCGTCCCTCCTGCACCAATCGCAGCAGGCGCCGCTTGGACAGGATGGTGTGCGAGACGTTG
>CAZVYX010000070.1:0-24681 GCA_964631725.1 uncultured Rhodospirillaceae bacterium
AAATCCTCCCTTATGAAAACCCCTCAATATGTCCCAGGGGCGCTGACGTCAGACAAGAGCGACCACCGCGCGGACACCGGAATTGGGCGTGGCCATATTGCTGGTCGGCGTATTGCTCGGGATCCTGATTATCGCGAAATCATGGGGTGATTGGTATGATCCCCTCATGCCCGGAATGTTTGCTGGCATGTTTCTGTTACTCGCGGGCTGTGCCACCTTTTACCTGATGCTGTATCTGCTCTTCAAATCAGTGGTTTTCGTGCTGAAACGGCATCAGTCGGCAAAATTGGATATCCTCAGGTCATTGTTCAATTTTGCCTTCGTCGTGGCCGCCAGTTTGGTGATTTTTGGCGCCGCGAGGGTCGGCGGCGAACTTGAGACGGGATTGCAGACGCAAAGCATGGTGCGTGGCAATGTTCTGGCCGCGGATCTCAATCGGTTTCACGAAAGCAAGGGCAGGTATCCGGGAAACATGTCGGAATTTCTTGATGCTGGATTCAAGCTACCTGTATCCGCCATAAGAGACGTTCAGTTCGAAGTAGACCTATCGAATGCCAAAGGTCCGAAGGTAAGCTTCGCTTCGGTCCGTCACAGGAATTGCCACCGGTTTGCGAATAGCGAGGGGTGGAACTGCAACGAATATGATTGACCCGTCACAATGCCAAAACCGCATTTTCGACACCTAGATGACATCGGGTGGAGGCCGTCCACCGCATCAATTGCCGTTCAAGGGAGGAAACAATGTTCAATCATCTCATGGCCGCGATGATGGCTGCATTCTTGGCCGCGTTGGCAACATTATTCCCGGCAACCGCCAGGGCCGACGGCAATGATGTGACTGTTTACGCCGTGGAGGGCGTATACGCCGAGGTGCTTCAGGACACCGCCGATGCGATCGTAAATCACGGCTTCAAGATCGACTACCGGGGCTATATCGGCGATATGCTGGCGCGTACCGGCCCGGATGTTGGATCGACCAAGAAGATCTATGTGGACGCGCAATTGCTTCAATTCTGTTCGGCCGTTTATTCGAGACGCACCATGGAAGCCGATCCAGCAAATATCGCCTACTGTCCCTACGTGATTTTCGTCTATGAGCGGGCTGACAAGCCGGGAAGGATCCATGTCGGTTTCCGTCGCCTCGATGCGGAAGGTTTGGCTGCCTCGCGTTCGGCACTTGGCGCCGTCAATGATCTTCTCGATGCCATCGTGCGGGAAGGCGTCGGCATGCTTTAGTCGCAACTTCGCTGCTGATCGATCCGTCGCAATTGGCCTACAATGGTATCAAGAGGGGAACTTTCCAATGCAGCGTGAAAACCGTCTGATTGCGGCAGCTGTTGCCGATGGTATGCGCCGGACGCGCCCAGAGGATGCAACAGGGCGGCAATGCGTCCGAACTATGCCTCGTTCGGTCAAACTTGACCGTCTTCGAGGCCTTCGGCTCGATTTTGCGGAGGTACGATGAACGACCGACCGAATTTTCTATTCTTCATCACGGACCAGCAGCGAGCCGACTGGCTTGGATGTTATGGCCATCCCGTCCTTCAGACGCCGCACATCGACGCCATCGCCGACAAGGGGACCGTGTTTGACAATTTCCATGTTGCCTCGCCGGTCTGCATGCCGAACCGGGCCTCGTTGCTAACCGGCCGCTACCCGACGGTGCATGGTCTGCGCTACAACGGCTGTGTCCTGCCAATGTCGGCGGTTACCTTCGTCGACCTGCTGGCGGCGGCTGGCTATCATACGGCGAGCATCGGCAAGAGCCATTTGCAGCCCTTCACCGGCCGCGCGCCGCTGATGCCGGTCCCCGATGATCCGGGTTCCTTTGACGAAGCATGGCGGCAAACCGACGACGACTATGGACAGGAAGCGCCCGGGCGTTATGAGGCCGACGGGCGTTACCAATTCGAAACACCCTACTTCGGTTTTCAGCATGTCGATGTGGTCACCCGGCACGGCGACCGTTGCGGCGGCCATTACGAGCAATGGTTTCGCGAGCGTGCCGAGAACTGGCGCGAGCTGTGGGATGGCGCCAACCAGCTTGCGCACAATTATTCCTGCCCACAGGCCTATCGCACGCCCGTCCCCGAGGCGCTCTATCCGACCGCCTATGTCCGCGATCGTACCATCGACTATCTGGCGGCGCGTAGCGAACAGGAGCAGCCGTTCTTTGCTTTTGTCTCTTTCCCCGACCCGCATCACCCTTTCAATCCGCCCGGACGCTATTGGGACATGTACCGGCCGGAGGACTTCGAGATCCGCTTGCCATACCGGGCGCATCACAATCCCATACCGCCGATGCGCTGGCTCCATGAGCAATGGCAAAGCGCTGGTGGGCAGATGACGCCGGAAACGGCTATGATGGCGAACGAAGAGGAACTGCGTCAGGTCATGGCCCTCACCGCCGGGATGATCACATGCATCGACGACGCGGTCGGCGCGATCATGGATTGCTTGCGGCAGCAGGGGCTCAATGACAACACCGTGGTCTGCTTCAATTCCGACCATGGCGATTATCTCGGCGACTTCAATATGCTGTTCAAGGGCGCTTTGCCGTTCGCCGGCATCACCCGGGTTCCCTTCATCTGGTCGGACCCCGATGACAGAAACGCCCGGCGAACCCAAGCGCTGGCATCGACCGTCGATCTTTCGCCGTCCATTCTCGAACGCGCCGGCCTCGAGCCCTATGCCGGCCTCCAGGGCAAGAGCTTCCTGGCCAACCTGAACGGTTCGACCGAGGGGCGGGACGACCTGCTGATCGAATACAATGATAGCGGCCCGCGGTTGGGTTTCGAAGCACCGGCGCGTGTTCGCTCGCTGGTCGACGGGCGTTACCGCATGACGATCTACCAGGGCCACGATTGGGGCGAACTGTATGACCTGGAGACGGACCCGGACGAAACCCGGAATCTATGGGACAGTGCGGAGCATGGCGAGGTGAAGGCGCGAATGTCTCTCCGTTTGACGCATCATTTGGCCGGCCTCATGGACGAAAGCCCGAGGGCAAAATGGCTCGCGTGACCGGCGGGCGGAAGACGGCGAACTCATAAACATCGACTGTGAGAGCAAGTATGGCCGCGCGAAAATGTGGCGCGACTACTCACCCCTACATCTCCAGCACCGCCTTGGCGATGATGCCGCGCTGGATTTCGTTGCTGCCGCCATAAATCGTCGCGGCGCGGCGCAACAGGCGCTCCTGCATCAGGCCGATAGTGTAGTCGGGGCCGATCGGCGGCTCGTTGCGCTCGGGGTCCAGTTCGTCGGGCTCGTAGGGGGCGGCATAATGGCCGATTGCTTCGATCATCAATTCGTTCAAGGCCTGCTCCACCTGGGTGCCGCCGATCTTCAGGGTCGAGGCTTCCGGCCCCGGCGGCTTGCCTGCCTTTTCCTGAGCCAGGATGCGCATCTGGGTGAACTCCAGGGCCTGCAGGGCGACCTCTGCCTCCGACAGACGGGCGCGGAACGAGGCTTGCTCCAGCACCGTGCCGCCGTCCGCCTGCTCGACGCCGGCGATCTGCTTCAGGCGCTCCACCTTGCGGTAAGACTTGCCGACGCCGGCGATGCCCGTGCGTTCGTGGCCGAGGAGAAACTTGGCATAGGTCCAGCCCTTGTTCTCCTCACCCACGCGGTTCGAGATGGGCACGCGGACATCATCGAAGAACACTTCGTTCAGGTAGTGATGGCCATCGATGGAGATGATCGGCTTCACCGTGATGCCGGGCGTTTTCATGTCCATCAGCAGGAAGGATATGCCCTCCTGCTTCTTCACTTCCGTATTGGTGCGCACCAGGGCAAAGATCCAGTCGGCATGGTGGGCATGGGAGGTCCAGATCTTCGAGCCGTTGACCACGTATTCATTACCATCCGGCACCGCGCGGGTCACGAGCGAGGCCAGGTCGGAGCCGGAGCCCGGCTCGGAATAGCCCTGACACCATTGCTTTTCACCCCGGATGATGGGTCCCAGGTGCTGTTCCTTTTGCGCATCCGTACCAAAGGCGCAGATTACCGGCCCGACCATGGAGATGCCGAACGGGCTCTGCCGGGGACAGTCGGCGGCCTGATATTCCGCGTCATAGATATATTTTTGTACCGCACTCCAGCCCGTGCCGCCGTTTTCCACCGGCCAGTTCGGCGCGCCCCAGCCTTGCTGAAAGAGTATATTCTGCCATTCCCTGGTGTATTTGTCGGGCACGTAAGAGGGTGCCAGGCGGGTGCGGTCCTGGATTTCCTTCGGCAGCTTGGTGGCGAGAAATTCCCGCACCTGATCGCGGAATGCCAGCTCCTCGGCATTGAAGACGATATCCATGACAACCTACCTTCCCAATCTACAGCTACAAACGGCCCTTGCCGCCAACATAGCCGAAAATGGCCGACATTTGTAAACGCGCTTATTGCCCAAGAAGCCCCGCCTGGGAAATTAATCCGAACAAACGTTCGATTTTGCTATCATTGTCCCAGCCACGACTTTTGCCGCCGCGAAACAGCATTGGGGAGATCCCGCAATGAACTACGAAACCATTCTGTATGAGGTTGAGGGGCGGATCGCCACGATCACCCTGAACCGGCCGGAAAAATTCAACACTATCCGCCCGCCCATGCCGGCGGAGATTGAGCAGGCCCTGGCCGCAGCCCACCGTGATGACCAGGTTCGGGTGGTGGTCCTGCAGGGGGCCGGCACCACCTTCAGCGCCGGCTTCGATTTCTCCGGTAACCTGGAACAATATGACGATCTGGGCGTTTCAATCACATCGGAAAACTACGATCCCGGCCGCGACATGATGGCCATGACCAATCCATTTTCGGGGCCGGTACCGCAATTCATGAGCATCTGGCGTTCATCGAAACCGGTGATCGCCAAGGTGCACGGCTGGTGCGTTGGCGGCGCATCGGAAATGGCGCTGTGTGCCGATATGGTGGTGGCGGCGGACGATGCCCAGTTCGGCACGCCCTATGCCCGCGTTTGGGGCTGTCATCTGACGGGCATGTGGATCTATCGCCTCGGCCTGGCCAAGGCCAAGCAATACGCTCTGACCGGCGACAGCATTTCCGGCAAGGAGGCGGCGCAGATCGAACTGATCAACGAGGCCTGCCCCCTGGAGGAATTGGATGAACGGGTCGCCTATTGGGCCGGCCGCATGGCCAAGATCCCTTCGACGCAACTGGCGGCGATGAAAATGATCGTCAATCAGGCCTATGACAACATGGGCCTGCAATCGACCCAGTATTTCGGCCCCGTGCTGGACGGTATCATGCGCAATACGCCCGAAGGCCGGGGTTTTGTCGATACCGCCTTCGCGGAAGGTCCCCATGGCGCCGTGGTGGAACGGGACGGGCCCTTCAACGACTACAGCCAGGGCCCGGCATCGGGCAAGCCGCAACGGCGGGAACGCGGGGGCGAATAGTCATGAGCCGGGCCCCACTTGACGGCGTCCGGGTGCTGGATTTCACCCGGCTGCTGCCTGGACCCCTGTGCACCATGTTTCTCGGCGATCTGGGCGCTGATGTGATCAAGGTGGAGGATACCCGGTTCGGCGACTATATCCGGGGCATCGGGCCCAAGAATGGCGAAAATTCCGCCCGCTTTCATGTCCTCAACCGCAACAAACGCTCCCTGAAGATCGATTTTCGCCGCCCCGAGGGCCGCGACCTGATCCATCGTCTGGTGGCCGATACCCAAGTGCTGATCGAAGGCTTCCGTCCCGGCACCATGGCCGCCCTGGGCCTGGGGGCGGAGGCGTTGCGGGCGCTCAATCCGGCCCTGGTCTATTGCTCCCTCTCCGGCTTCGGGCAGACCGGGCCTTATCGCGACCGCGCCGGGCACGATATGAACTACGCCGCCTATGCCGGGCTGGCCGATCAGGTCGGCGACGGGGGCGGACCGCCAGCGAATGCCAATTTCCAATTCGCCGATCTGGCGGGCGGAACCCTGGGCGCCATGATGGGTGTGCTCTCGGCGCTCTACGATGCCCAGCGCAGCGGCCAGGGGCGCTATATCGATGCCTCGATCACCGATTGCGCCCTGGCGATGACGGTGATCGCCATGTCGTCCTGGAATGCCGACGGTGTGGTGCCCGAACGGGGCAAGGATCTGATCTCGGGCAAGTATCCCTGGTACCGTTATTACCAATGCGGCGATGGCCGTTATGTGCATCTGGGTGCCTTGGAATGGCGCTTTTGGCGGAATTTTTGCGCTGCTGTCGGCCATCCCGAATGGACCGACAAGCAGATGGCGGATGGCGCGGAAGGGGAGGCTATCGCCGCCGCCATAGGCCAGATTTTCGCCGCCAACGGCCGCGACCATTGGGTCGGCGAACTGGCCCACCTTGATACCTGCGTCGCGCCGGTCTGGACCCTGGCGGAAGCCCATGCCTCGGACTTGTTCACGGCCCGCGAGATGTTCGTGGAATACGACCACCCCCAGGACGGCAAGTTTGTCCAGGCAAGTTTTCCCCTGAAGATCAGCGATTACCGGTTTGAGTTGGGTCTGCCGCCACGGCATGGCGAACACACCGGCGAAATTCTGCGCCAGGCCGGGATCGGCGATGATGAGTTGACAGCGTTGGCCGGCGCGGGCGTCATTGGCGGATTGGCAGATGGGAGCAGACTATGAAAATCATCGAACCAAGCCTGGAGTTCGTCTTTCAGGCCAATCTGGATGTGGCCGAGATCATGCGTTTCGGCTCCGCCGGCTTCAACAACCGTGGTTTCGCCAACATTGTCGGCGGCACCGTTGAGGGGCCGCGCCTGAATGGCCGGGCGATCCCCAACACCGGCGGCGATTATCCCTACTTTCGCAACGACGATGTGATCGAGTTCGAGGCGATGTATATGTTGGAAGCCGACGACGGCACGCCGATCCTGATCAAGAACCGGGGCTACCGCCATGGCCCTCGGGAGGTCCTGCAGGCCTTTCGCGAGAAGCGGGAGGTAGACCCCGCCGACTACTACATGCGCCTCTCTCCGATCTTCGAAGTCGCCCCCGGTCCCCACGATTGGCTGACCCGCCACGTCATCATCGGCACCGGCCAGCGCCACGAAAAACAGACAGTCTTCCGCTATTACATCGTGAATTAGAGCATCTCGGATCGCTGTCGGTCAGGGTGCATCGCTTTGGATCTACACTCTGTGCTCAGCAACAGTTGCCAGTCCTGCACGACTCGTCGGTACTGCTGTTTTCAGCATCACAACCACGCCCAAGGAAGGTCTTGTCCGACAGATAGAAATCGGAGAATGCGTCTTCAAAGTCCGGCGCAACAGATTTCTCCGCCAGCCCCGTATCCATCATCCGTTCTTGCCATTTCTTCAATTTGGACCGCCTGCCGATAAAATCATATCCGGATTTCCGACTGATGATGTCGGCGCGATGTAGTAGTGGCAGCCAGGCAATATCGACCGCGCCCAGAGATTCGCCACCAAAAAATGACGTATCGCCCAACTGCTTTTCAATCTTGTCGAAGGCTTTACCGAGAGTCTCGCTACGTTCATCGAGCGTGACGGCATCGGGACTGCGTTGCGCGCCGCACTGAACCAAATAGTTCTTCGAAGCAAGATAACTCCATGCCCGATTGACCGCCTTGTCTTCCGGTGAAAGCCGCGGCTGAAGGGGCGGGTAGGCCTCCTCAAGGTATTCCGCGATCGCATCCGACTCAAACAGCGCCTTTCCAGTATCGGTGATCAGCACAGGAACCTGGCCGTTGGGTGATATGTCCAGGAACCATTGGGGTTTGTTGCTCAAGCTGACGAATTCCAGTTCATATTCGATGTGCTTTGCCTCAAGCAGCGCCGTGACCCGCTGAACGAAAGGGCAGATTTTGAAGCTGATGACCTTCATGGAGGATATTCCTTCTTCAAATCGAGAGTTGGGCTTGTAGGGCCGCTGTTACCATGGTTATATAAGTTTTAATTCAACATTTCAAGAGATATTGAAATATGGAAGAAGAACAAGCTCTCGACATGTTCGGCGCACTGTCGCAGGAGACCAGATTACGGGTCGTCAGATATTTGGTTCAGTGCGGCACGGAGGGTGCGTCGGCGGGTGAAGTGGGCACACAGGTTGATGCGACATCCTCGCGCGCATCCTTTCATCTATCGGCGCTGGAAAACGCCGGAGTCATCTCATCGGAAAGGCAGTCGCGTAGGATTATCTACCGCGCAAACCTTGAAAGCCTGGGTCATTTGATTTCGTTTCTTCTCAACGACTGCTGCGACAATCATCCCGATGTCTGGGCTTGTTGTGGAATGCAGCAAGATTGCCGCTGAGCCTCGGCTCTATTTTTTCGTGCAGGTTCCGGCGCAAGCATCGGATATTCGGTTCGGCGTTCATTTGGTAAGGCTAGTTGTACAAAACAGAAAAAAACTCTGTGAACAGCGGTTTATCGGATGTATGCCCCGCCCGCCGGAAAGCAGTCGGGTTAACGAATATCCAGCCACAACGCGCGAGGGTTTGGCTGACTTGGGGCGAAATGGGGAAGCGACGGCATCGAAGTAATCGCCAGGGACCCTGACGAAGGGACAAATCGATCATGCCGGATTTTCAGTATCAGGACACAAAGTCATATTTCGCCGTCTCGGGCGCGGGCAAAACGGTGGTAATGCTGCATGCCGGGGCCAGTTCGGGCGCGCAATGGCGCAAAATAGGCGCTGATCTTGAACACCGCTACCGTCTGCTGCTGCCTGATCTGTTCGGCCACGGCAACACGGAGGCATGGCGGGGAACAACGGAACTCAGCCATGATCATAATGCCGCCCTAGTACATGCCGTCATCAGCGCCGAATGCCGCGAACCGGTTCATCTGGTCGGCCATTCCTATGGCGGCGCCACGGCAATCCGGTTCGTGCTGGCGCATCCGGCCCTGGTGCGCCGTCTGGTTCTGATCGAACCTGTTGCCACGACGCTTTTGCAGCGGGATGGACAGTTGGCGATCTTCGAAGAATATCGCGTGATGGCTGAAACCTTTATGCGCCATGCCAGGGCCGGCGAGGAGCAAGCCGCCTGGCGCTTCTTCATTGACTACCGCAACGGTGCCGGCACGTGGGATACGCTGTCGGACGATGCTAGGAAGAGGTTCCACGCCGGTACCGTGAACGCGGTCGCCGGTCTTGTCGCCAATCTCTCGAACCCGACCACGCTACAGGATTGCCGGAGCATTGCCGCGCCGACGCTGATCATTTGCGGTCAGGAGACCACCGAGCCCGACCGCCGCGTAACGGAAATTCTGCATCGGGAAATACCGAACAGCGAATATATGGTGATTGCCGGCGCGGACCATATGTCCCCCATGAGCCACCCGGCAGAAATTGCCGCGGCCATAGCCTCGCACCTCGGATAAGGGTGGCGGCGAAGTTTATTGCTGCTAAAATCTCCACCAAACGGGGAGGCGGAACATGGCGGATTGGGAACAGGACACACGGGCGGATTACCTGAACAAGGGCTTTGCCGTGTCGTCGGGCTTCGGCAAGAAGCCGGCCTTGCTGGTGGTCGATTTCATTGTTGGCTTTACTGATGCCACGTCGCCCCTGGGCGGCGATTTTTCCTCACAGTTGGCGGTGACGGCGCAGTTGCAGACGGCATTTCGCAAATCCGGGCTGCCCATTGTCTACACCACGGTCGAATACAAGGAAGATTTGTCAGACGGCGGTGTCTTCGTGAAGAAAGTGCCGTCCCTGGGCATCCTGCGCAAGGGCTCGCCCAACTGCGTGGTCGATGCCAGCATCAAACCACTGCCGGGCGAACTGGTGATATCGAAGAACTACGCCTCGTCCTTCTTCGGCACCGACCTGGACAGCTATCTGCGCAGCCAGGGCGTGGATACCCTGGTCATCACGGGCTGCACGACATCGGGCTGCGTCCGCGCCTCGGCGGTGGATTCGCTGCAATATGCCTACTACACCATCGTGGTTAGCGATGCCGTGGGCGACCGGGCGCAAGGACCGCACGAGGCAAACTTGTTCGACATTGATGCCAAGTATGGCGATGTCATCGATGGCAACGCGGTATTGGAATATTTGCGCGGCCTGGCCGGTTCCGGCTTTTCCGATGCCGCCCGGTCGGATTTCGAAACCTGGTGGAACGAAGGCCGCAAGGCGGAAGCTTAGGGGAGGGCGCATGAGCGACGAAAAGGGATCCAGTCTTTCTTCCGCCTTTGATGCATTGCTGGACAAGAACCGGCAGCGTCTCGACGACCTGTCCGGCAGCCGTCCGAAAACCGTTGTGCAACGCCCCGCGGTCACGACCGCGCCAACGCCGAAACCGTCCAGCGGCAACAGGCGAAAAGGCCGCAGCGACGGACAGGATTTTTCTTTCGACATCTAGAACCGCCATAACATGAAGGAGACACGTACATGGCATTACCGAAAGTGGGGGATTTGGCGCCGGCCTTTTCCATGCGCAACCAACAGGGGGTGACCACCACCTTGGAACAATACAAGGGCCACCACGTGGTCCTATGGTGGTATCCAAAGGCCGACACACCTGGCTGAACCGTTGAAGGCAAAGGGTTCCGTGATCGAATCCAAGACTTTACAGCCAAGAATGCCGTGATCCTGGGCGCATCGTTCGATACGCCGGAGGACAATCGCGCCTTTCAGGAGAAGTTCAACTTTCCCTACGATCTGTTGAGCGATCCCGAACAAACCGCGGGCGCTGCCTATGGCGTCATTCAGGCGGACAAGCCGTACCCGGCCCGTTTCAGTTTTCTGATCGGTCCCGACGGCCACATCGCCAAGGTCTATGACACCGTCGTTCCGGCGGAGCATCCCGACGAGGTTTTGGCCGATATAGGCTAGATCTTGTTCCGAGAGATGCGTTCGCAACCCTCGGAATAGCGTTCAAGCGCCACGGAGGCTGCGCGCCTCAATGGCGCTAGTCCTTGGTTTCATTGACACAAGAGGTCAATGAAACCGGCGTCCGGGCATCGCGCGGTCATACCGGCAAACATTCGGGGCCGATGGCCTCGAAGCGTTTGTACTTCATGCAAAATTCCTGGTGGCCCAGGGCTTCCGAATTTGTTTCGGTGCCCTGGGCCACGGCCAGGACCATGTTGCGGATTTCCTCGCCCACTTCGTCCAGTGTCGCTTCGCCTTCCAGGATGCGGCCGGCGTCGATGTCCATGTCATCCCACAGACGCGCAAATGTTTCGGGATTGCCGCAAACCTTGATCACCGGCGAGATGGCGGAGCCGACGACCGAGCCGCGCCCGGTGGAGAACAGCACGATGTGCGCGCCGCAGGCGATCAACTCGCCAATTTCTTCCGTATCGTTGATCGAGGGGAAACCAAAGCGAACATCGCCGTCGGACACCATGTCCAACAGATACAGCCCGCCCTTGGGCGGCACATCACAGGGTTTGAGCAGCCCCGAAATCGGCGCGGCGCCGGATTTGGCATAGGCGCCCATGGATTTCTCCTCGATCGTGGTCAGACCGCCGGCCGCATTGCCGGGCGAGATCGAGGCATGGCCCAGAACATGATAATGCCGATGCGCCTTGGCCACGCTGTCGATGATGGCCTGGCCCAGTTCCGGCGTGACGGCGCGCTCCGCCATATAACCTTCACAGCCGATCAACTCGCCGGTCTCCTCGAATATGCAGGTCGCGCCAAGTTCCACCAGCATATCGAAGGCCCGCCCCATGGCCGGATTGGCGGCCAGGCCCGAGGTTGCGTCCGAACCGCCGCAGATGGTGCCGATTACCAGTTCTTCGGGCTTTATGTCGGCCCGTGGCGTGCCGTCCCGTTCGGCCAGGGCTTGCTCGACCCAGGCCCGGCCGGCTTCGATGGTGGCCCTGGTGCCGCCATCACGCTGAATGATCAGCAATTCCCCGGGCCGGCCGGAGTCGGTGATGTGGGTTTTCAAATCCCGGCCATTGAAGCTCTCGCAGCCAAGCGAGATCAGCAGTGCCCCGCCGACGTTGGGATGGGTGGTCAGGGAGCGCATCATGCGGTCCGCATAGGCGTTGGGAAAACAGCCCGGAAAGCCGATCACCTGCACGCCCTGTTCCCGGAACGGCTGGGCGATTTCGCGCGCCACATGATGGCCGCATTCCACCAGATAGGCGACCACGATGACGTTGCGGATGCCCTTGCGCCCATCGGCGCGCAGATAGCCGTTGATCATGACGACTCCTCCATCTCAAGGCTGGCCCCGCCCAAATCTGCCTCATAGGGATCGTCTTCGGAATAGTTGGCGATATAGTCGCTTTTCAGATTGTGGTTATGGACATGTTCGCCAACGGCGATGGGTTGGCTGGCGGAGCCGATGGGCGCGCCATATTTGATGACCGTCTCGCCCGCCGCCAATGGCTTCAGCGCCAATTTGTGCCCCAGGGCCAGATCCGACGGCACGACAATCTTCTGGCCGTCAAGGGTGAGATTCTCTCCGGCGCTGACCGACTGGATCAGGACGGCGATGTTGTCCTGGGGCGACAGACGTAAGAGTCTTGGATCGTCACTGTTCCCAATTGCCATGCTTCCCTCTCTCCCTCTATCCTGTGGACTTGTAATGTATTGTGGGCCCGCGGATGCCAGACGATGACCGCTGATATAGCAAAGAACAAGGCCGAAGTTCAGACCCGGGATTTGGCCGCGGTGCTGCAGGACCGCGTGGTCGAGGTATATGGTGCCGGTACGGAGATCGAGGGCCTGGTACGCCTTTCGGGCGGGGCCAGCCGGGAGACTTGGTCGTTTGACGCGCTGCTTACCGACGGTGGGCGCAAGCCACTTATCTTGAAACGGGACCCCCTGGAAGAAAAGCTGGAAAATCAGCCCGGCGGGGCTGACACGACTTTCAGCGTCGACCGCTGGACCGAGGGGCGCCTGATGCAATTGGCCGGTGAAGTAGGTGTGCCCGTGCCGGAGGTGCCGTTCTTTCTGGCGGCGGATGAACGCACGACCGCCGGCTTCGTGATGCAGCGCCTGGACGGCGAAGCTCTGGGCCGGCGCATCGTGCGCGAGGATGAATTTGCCAAGGCACGGCCCAAACTGGCCTTTCAATGCGGTGAGGCGGCGGCGCGCTTTCACAATATTCCCGTCGAGCGGCTGCCCGAATTACGCCGCTTCACACCGGTCGAGGCCTTGGACTACAACCTCGCCGTCATGGATTCCGTCAAACAGCCCCATGCCGGCTTTGAATACGGTATCCATTGGCTGCGCGAGCGCCTGGAACTGGCGGGAGACCGTATCGCTCTATCCCATGGCGATTACCGCAACGGTAATCTGCTGGTCGATCATGACGGGCTGCGCGGGGTGTTGGATTGGGAACTGGGCCACTTGGCCAATCCCATATCGGACCTGGGCTGGATCTGCATCCGGGCCTGGCGCTATGGCTACTACGACAACCCGGTGGGCGGTTTCGGGCCGGTGGAGGATCTGCTGGACGGCTATGAAGCGGGTGGCGGCGGCCGGGTCTCGTTGGAGACCCTGCGCTTTTGGGAGGTGTTCGGCTGCATGCGCTGGGGCGTGATTTGCATGATGCTGGCATTTACCCATATCGAGGGCCGGGAACGGTCGGTGGAGAAGGTCTCGATCGGCCGCCGCTCCATCGAGGGTGAGTACGATATGTTGCAGTTGGTGGATTGAATGGTAGAGGCTGTTCAAGACCCCAAGCTCAGCGCCACCGAGCAGTTGGCCGAGGTTTTGCGTGACCGTTTGGCCGGCGAATATGGCACGGGTACCGGGATCGAAGGATTGGTACGCCTTTCGGGCGGGGCCAGCCGGGAGACCTGGTCGTTTGATGCCCTGATGCCTGATGGCGCGCGCCAGCCCCTGATCCTGAAGCGCGATCCCATGGACCGGCAGGTCGACAAGAAGTTCGAGGGCGTGCCGGAGGGCCGTCTGGCGGTTGGGCGCCTGGTCGAGGGTCGTTTGTTGCAAATGGCCGGCGAGGCGGGCGTGCCCATGCCGAAGGTGCCGTTCTTCCTGCAGAAGGATGAACGCACCACCGAGGGCTTTTTTACCCATCGCCTGGCGGGAGAAGCCCTGGGCCGGCGCATAGTTCGCGACGATGCTTATGTCGGGGCCCGGCCCAAGCTGGCCTATCAGATAGGCCATGCCGCGGCCCGTTTCCATACCATTCCGCTTGAAAACCTGCCCAAGATGCGCGGTTTGCCGGCACGGGAGGAACTGCTGCACTACCGCGCCATCATGGATTCCTTTCACCAACCCCATGCCGGCTTTGAATATGGTTTCCGCTGGCTGCAGGAGAGGTTGGAGTTGGCCGGCGACCGCCATGCCCTTTGTCACGGTGATTTCCGTAACGGCAATATTCTCGTCGATGAAAACGGTTTGGCTGGCGTGCTGGACTGGGAATCCGCCCATCTGGGCAATCCCAGCAGCGATCTGGGCTGGATGTGCGTCCGTTCCTGGCGCTATGGCTATCATGACAATGTCGTCGGCGGTTTCGGCGATGTCGCGGACATGCTCGCGGGCTATGAAGCGGGCGGCGGCGGTACGCTGGACCCGGAGGAAGTCTATTACTGGCAGGTCTTCGGCACCCTGCGCTGGGGTATCTTGTGCATGATCCTTTGCTTCACCCATCTTGATGGGGAACAGCGCACCGTTGAATACGCCGTCATCGGACGGCGGGCGGCGGAAACCGAATACGATCTGTTGCAACTGCTGGATTGAGCACGGAAGGATAAGAGCATGCCAACCGATAGACCCACCGCCGCCGAACTGGTGGAGGCCGTGCGCGAATTCCTCGCCGACCATGTAACGCCGAACGTTGATGGCCAGTTGGCCTTTCACACCAGGGTGGCCATCAACGCCCTGGCCATTGTGGAGCGCACCATGGCCGATGGTGATGAAATGGATGCCGCCGAACTGGCGCGCCTGAAGGAACTGCTGGACCAGGATGGCGATCTGGGGGAGATGAACGCCGCCCTGTCGCGGGCTATCCGCGCCGGTGAGATGGACGACAAGCGCGGCGCGGTGCTGGATCACTTGCGCAAGACGGCGGAGGACAAAATCGCCCTGGCCAATCCCCGATACCTGATACAGCGCGGCTAACTTGCGCCATGGCAGGGCCGGGAAACGACAAGGCGAGGGATGACACGGCACAGAAACTGGCCCGTGGTGTTGGCCGGCTGTTGACCCACCTGGGCTATGACAGTCTGACCGAGTTTACTTTGCGCTCCGGCAGGCGGGCTGATCTGGCCGGCATCGACCGCAAGGGCCGCATTGCGATTGTCGAGATCAAGAGCAGCGTGGCGGATTTCCGCGCCGACCAGAAATGGCCGGAGTACCTGGACTATTGCGACCTGTTCTATTTTGCCGTGCCGCTGGATTTTCCGGTCGAGATCCTGCCAGAGGAACCGGGGCTTATCCTGGCCGATGCCTATTCGGGCGACATCGCCCGCCCGGCGCCGGAAAACCCCAAACCCCTGCATGCCAGCCGGCGCCGCGAGGTGACCTTGCGGTTTGCCCGCAATGCCGCCAAGCGCCTCAGGCGCTGGGAGGATCCTGGGCCGTAGGCACGGTGCGGCGGCGCAGCAGATAGTTGCCAAGGGCAAGCCCGGCGGCGGCGCCCAGAAGGTTTAGTCCCGCATCCATCGGTTGGGCGGTGCGGTCCAGCGACAGCAGTTGCAGTGTTTCCGCCGATATGGCGAAGACAACAAGATACAGAGCCAGACGCCGCCAGTGCTGCCCGCGCCAGGTCAGCGCGACGGCCAGGGCCAACAAGGCGAACAGGCCCAGATGGCCCAGCTTGTGCAGGGCAGTCCAGATTTCGCCAATGGGTATGGCGAATTTGCTCGCCAACGGCGCCTGCGCCGGTGCCGGTTTCGCCGCTGGGGCCTTGTCGGTGGGTGTCTGGAATGACGACCGAATTTCCTGAATGAAATGCCGTACCTCGTGTTTGACCAGATGCGGGGTCAGGGTTCCGAACAGAATGACCGACGCCACGCCAAGCACGGTCAGCCGCCGCCATCGAAGTAAGGGCCAGGCAAGGCAGGGCAGCGCCAATAGCCAGAGCACACTCAGAACTTGGCGCAACAACATGAACGTGGCGTCTTCGGCCACCACATCCAGGCTCAGGTCACGAACCTCCGCCTCTCCCGCTACGTTGCTCAAGGCGATGATGACTTGCACGGCCGTGATATCCGGCGCCAGCCAAAAAACCGCCTCGGCCCGGTGCCAGCGGCCGTCGCCCCACGCCCGCAATACTTCGTGGGGCCGCTCCCACAGGCTGGTGCCGGCGTCATTCTTCTGCGCCATGATGACACGTAGCGCGTTCCAGGGACGCAGACCCCTGGAGACGTCCCTGTGGCGCACCCAGGCGGATAAACGCATGTGACTGTCGCTTGGCTGCCGCCGGACGGTTTGACGAATGCTGGGTCCAGCAACGGATTTGTCGGAGCGCAAATGGATGACGCCGTCTTGCAGGGACAGCTTGCCCTCATCCTCGCCCTTCGTCCGCCAGTCTTCGAAGCCGGCGCTAAAATCACCGTTCTTCAGAATTTGGCCACGGTGTTGCTCATACCTGTCCATCAGACCGAACAGAGCCAGGGTGGCGGCGGCCAGGGTCAGTACGACGATCAGTCGTGGGCGCAGGGTTTTCATGACGCCGCCTTCACGATTGTGGCCACAGGGCGGCATAGGCGGCCAACAGCTTTGGCGCCTCGAATTTCCAGGCCAGTTCCGTCTCCACCCGTGTGCGGCCTAGGCTGCCCATGGCCTGGCGGGCCTTGGGATCGGCCAGCAGTTCGGTGATCCTTGCCGCCAGATCAACCGCGTCATTGGGCCGGGCGTAAAGGGCTGCGTCCTGGGCGGATACACGGCCCTCGGTCAGGTCAAACTGCACCACCGGCTTGCCCAGGGCCATGTACTCCATGATCTTCAGCATGGATGATTTGTCGTTCATGTCGTTGGCATCATCAGGATTGACGCATAGATCGGCGGCATACAATGCCGCCACCATGTCCCCATCGCTCAACCGTCCGGGAAAACTCACATAGTCGGAAACGCCAAGGTCGTCGGCCAGGGCGATCAAATGGGCGCGCTCCGGCCCATCGCCAATACACAGGAACTGGATATCCTGGCGGCCCTGGCCGTGCACCAGATGATCAACGGCGGCAATAAGATGATGGAGACCCTCCTGCCGGCCCATGACGCCCACATAGCCAACACCGAATTGTCTGCCCTGTTTCCAGCCATCGTGAGGTGGCCGGGGCCGCATGCGATCAAGATCAGGTCCGTTACGAACGATGAATATGTCTTTCGGCTGTTTCCCGCCGCGGCCGAGCGCGATTTGACGGTAGCTCTCATTCGGGACGATGGTGATGTCGGCCAGAGCGAAACTCCAGCGTTCGCAGCGCAGTAACAGCGAATGGAAAAAATCCCGCCGGCCGAATTTCGCCTCATAAAGCTCCGGATTGATGTCGTGCTGGTCGTAGACAAATTTGCGCCCGAACAAGGCCTTGAAGACCGCGCCGATCAGGAACAGCAGATCGGGTGGATTGGCGGCGTGAATGACATCGAAGCCACGGCCGAAAAATACCCGCCAGGCCAGGACGAATTGCCAGAACATGGCGAAACTGTATTCAACCAGGAAGCCGCTTGCCCGCCGTGCCTCCAGCGGCAGCGGATGGCGGTGGATGTGAATGCCGTCGATCACTTCATAACGCGCCTCATAGCCGGGAGCCGTGGGGCAGATGATCGAAACACTTGCGCCGGCCTCGTGAATGGTCCGCGCTTCCTGCCAGACGCGGGTATGAAATGGGCAGGGTAGATTTTCGGCCAGGAACAGCACGCGCCGCCCGGCCAACGGAGCCGCCGCTAATTTTTCCTGTTGGTGAGCCATGTCTGTGCCAACTCGCCCAATAACAGAAACAGAAAGATCGTGTTGGTTACCAGGTAGCGGCGCCACATGCGCCGTGGCTCCTGGGCCAGTCGGTACAACCATTCCAGACCGGTCCTTTGCATCCACAGTGGTGCCCGGCGCACCTTGCCCGCTACCACATCAAGGGTGCCGCCGACGCCCATTAGGTACGGCACGCCCAATTCGTCCCGATGTTGGTGAATAAAGCGTTCCTTGGTGGGACTGGAAATTGCCACGAACAGGCAATCGGCGCCGGACCCGCGGATGTCCGCCACGATCTGTTCCTCCTCCTCGGATGTGAAATAGCCGTTCCGATAGCCGGCAATCCGCAGGTCTGGATGATCAGTCTGTAACCGTGCCATGGCCTGCGACAGGATTTCCTCGCGGGCGCCGAGAAAATAGGGTTTGAAACCGTTCTTGGCGCAGCTTGCGATTAGCGCCAGCATCAGGTCTATGCCGGCAACGCGTTCTTCCACCTTGTGGCCCAGCAGGCGAACGGCCCAAAGGACGCCGGTGCCGTCGATATTGATAATATCGCTTTCCAGCACATCCCGGCGCAGGTCGGGATCGGTGCGAATGTTGACCAGCTTGGCGACATTGATCACCACCTGTTGCAGGCGCCGGCCCGTTGCCATGGCCTCTTCCGCCTTCGCCACGGTTTCCGCCATACTTAGCAGATCGAGCGGTGCGCCCATCATCGTGATCCGCTGCTCGGCCATGATCAGAACCGCGTGCGTAGATTGAAAATGGCCTCGTCACCCATTCCCATGCGGCCGGCGAAAACCAGCCGTTGCGCGGCGAGAAGTTGCCCGAATGCGGGGGAATGCCAACCCCGCTTCGGTTCGTCCAAAGCGGCCTCGACCCAGCCATGTAATTGACCAACATGTGCGATCAGCAGCAGACGCTTTCCCTCCTCGCTCACCATCCAGCCGTCGGCGGTGCGGCTGACCTCCAGACCGGGCGCAACCAGAAATCCGATCTCGATTTGCTCATCGCCGCCCTGGCCATGCAGGCTATCGGTCAATTGCACGCCGCTGTCGCCAAGGCGTTCAAGGCGGCGGCGGTGGCGGTGGCCAAAACGCTCGGCGAAACCATCGTGTTCGGCCTCGATCAACCAGTTTTCGCCGTCTTCGTTGCTCTGCAACAGACGGCAGGCGGCTTTGTGTGACCAATTGAAGGCGCCGGCTGTTTCGGAGGAGCTTTCGCCCATCATGGCCAGGGTATTGTGTGCGATGGTTGAGCGAAAGTGCTCCCGCCACGGGCCGCCTGAATGATAGAGATAGGTGCCGCCGTCGACCAGGACCGGGCGGCCGTTGATATGCAGCCAAATGGACAAGGCATCGGCATGGCCATGCGCGGCGATGGCGAGGTAGCCAAGGGGGCCGTGATCCATGACCCACATATTTTCCTCGCCCTCGCGCCATTCCCGTACCGCCGTATAGCCACCCGAAGGATATGCGGCGTATTCAAATTCCTTGCGCTGGGCCGATTCGGGCCGGCCAAACAGTGCGTGGCCCAGGTGAGGTTCGACATGGGGCGGGGCCAGATTTGGCCGATCGGTGGCGACGGCCAGATAGCCGAGAATGATGTTCACGTGCTCCTCGGCGCCTGGCATCGAGCAAATTACGCGGCCCTCGTCATCGTCGCCGATACGGGGTTGGTTGCCGGCGACATCCGTCATGGCGCGCAGATGACTGCCGGCTTGAACTATCCGGTGCCACGAGGCATTGCGCCAGGAATCACCGAGGCGCTCGCCGATGGTGGCGCAAAGTACGCACCACTCCAGGGAAAACGCAGCGTAAGTGGGTGATTGTTCCGCGCCGACGCCGTCGTCGTGAAATTGCAGCGCCAGTTCATCTTCCAAAACATTCTTGCCGTAGTTCGCCCATTCGTCGGCCGCTGTTAAGGTCGGAACCAGCCGGCCCAATAGATACAGGGCGCCGGCCTCGGCTATCCGGTGATTGTTGGCCGAGGAAAAGCGGGACGGGTAACGCGCCAGCCAATAGCCATGTGCGGCCAGGCAAATGTGCAGCCGCTGTATGAATTCCGCGGAAAAGGCGCGGTCGCCGATCAGCGTGGTGATGATCAGCAGACTGACCACGCGCAGGGCCAATTCAATTCCGGAAATCCAATTGACGCCCCGAAAGGTTGGGTTGGCGGCGATCCAGGAATCTATGTGCGCCACGACAAGGTCGGCCAGTTCATCGTCGTCTTCGATCGCGGCGAGAGCGGCCATGGGTTGCAAATACTGCAATCGGTTCAGTTCGAAAACAAACTTGATATCGCCCCGTTCCGGCGCGTAGCGATAGGGCACATCAAAACAGTAGGGTCGGCTTGGCCAAACGGTCTTGGTGTGCGGGTCCATATGCCAATTGGGCGGGTCATCGGTTTTCGGCCACGTCATGCCCAAGGCCTGAAATCGGCCCTGGCGCATCTGTTCCGCCAGACGCCGCCAATCCGCGCGCAGCTCCGGGGCATTGGCAAATACTTCCAATCCCTCCACAAGGCCGTCAATACGAGGCAGAGGTTCCAATGGGCCGTTGATTAGCCGGGTAAAGTCGGGCTGGTACAGACGCGAAATGGTGCGCTTGAACATTTCTTCGAAGCGGAAAGCAATCTCCGCCGGACTCATGGAAGCCAGGCGATCGGCCAACCAGGCGAACCCCTCCAATTGTCCTGATTTCGCCGCGCCGCCGCCCTGCTGTTGCACCATCGAGTCTATGCCCCGCCCATGCCTTCGTCTTCGCCTTTGGCGGTTCCCAGAACGTCCGCCAGTGCTTGCTGTATGGCGGCGCAATTACTGGCGAGATGGCTGGAATTTATGGTCCCGACGACCACACTGCCGACACCGGGTTCACGGACCAAGCCCGCCAGGGCGGCACCCACATCGCTGTCGTGGCCGCTGTCCAATGGCTTTTTGATCAGGATGCCCTTGCCCGCTTTGCGCGCCGCCGCCAGGACCGGACGCTGGCTCTGATCCGCCGAATTCAGGGTTATCATCACAATGTCGCATTGATCCGCCGCAAGCAGCCCCGCCGCGACATTCTTGGTCGAGGCGCCGACGGCGGTGATCAGGCCATTTTCGCGCAGCTCCAAAAGGCTGTCCATGGCCGCACCGTCCCGCAGAACGGCGGTATCATCGTCTGATAAGTGCAACAAAACGATATCCAGTACATCCCGGCGCAGTCGCCGCCGACTGCGTTCCACGCTGGCACGGATCGCGGTGGGGGAAAAGTCGAAATAGGATTGGCCGTCAACGAATTCCTCGCCCACCTTTGTCGCGATCCGCCAATGATCATCGGATCCGATCAGATCACCGATGCGCGCCTCGCTGCTGCCGTAAGCCGGCGCGGTGTCCACCAGGTTGATGCCCCACTTCTTTGCTAGGGCCAATAGATCCATCAATTCCGCATCGCTGGGCAGGGCGAAATCGTTTGGATATTTGACCCCTTCGCGGCGGCCGAACTTGGTGCTGCCCAACGCGATCGGACTGACCTTGGGTCCCCCTGGCCCCAGTATCCTCAACTCCATTGCCCCACCGCCTTCCATGGTGGTTGGGCGATGGCGGGAGCCGCCAGCCTGTCCAATGCTCCAATTTCCTCTTCTCCCGGCGCCACTCCATCGGCCCTCAACAACGCAATGATTTTGTCGGCAAGGACCGGCGCCAGGGCCAATTTTGTCGGCCATCCGATGATCACGCTGCCCTCGGCCAGCGCTTGGGCGGAGGATGGCCGCAGACCACCGCTGCCGGCCGGCTCGGCCCGGTCGACATGATGCGTGGCCCAGCCGGATTGGGAGAAATCGGCGCCCGGCAACAGGCGCTTTAGTTCGGCCTTTGCAGTCTTGATCAATTCCGCCGGTTTCCGCGCCACGCCTTTTTCCGCCAAAAGGCCACCGACATACCAATAGTAACCGCCCGCACCGTCGGGATGGGAGGTGATGGTGGCAAGGGGTTTTGGATTTTTGCCGATGCAATGCATATAGATCGGCTGCGTCATGCCGCGAATGATGATTTGATGCAGCGGGCGGCGCTGGCAGGCGGTGTGTTTCAATCCGGCGCGGGCCAACAATGACTCGTTGCCGGCTCCCGCCGTCAGGACCACTCGTTGCGCCTGGATGCCGATGGCGCCGGTGTCGATGGTCATGCCGCCCAAGCCGCTTTCGCGCAATTCCGGTTCAGTTCCTTCGGGCAGGCGTCGGACCCGGCCGTGATGCAGGTTTTGCAATGCCGCCAGTACTTCCGATACGTCGATGACGGCCTCGTCAACGTCAAACAGATTGCCTCCCGCGCTCCGTTGCAGGACCGCGGGCCATTCGCAGGTCGGGCGCTCATGCATATGCCGCAACATCGTTGCCTGGGCGAAGCGGGTCATGATCCCGCCGCCCAGTTGCGGCGGCAGCCACATTTGCATGGCCTCGGCCAAGGGCACGGCTGGGCGCAGATCGGGGTTCTGTTGTCCGCTAAGGCTGGCGCGCCAGCAGGCCGGCATGGGGGCCAAATCGGCGACGGTGGAATCAGCGAAATATTTCGTGCCGCCGTGAATGATGCCTTGGGAGGCGATGCTCTGGCCTTGTCCGAGGTCACCTTTGTTCAAGACGATTGCGCTGAAGCCCGCCTGTTGCAGGCCGTCGAGCAGCCAGAGACCCGCGATGCCGCCGCCGATTATGGCGACGTCAACCCGAACATCCGCGTTTGACATGCTCAATTGCCGCGGCGCGAACCGGCGTCGCCCGCATCCATGCGCGAGATCACCGCGGTCGAGCTGTGTCCGTCCAGAAACCGGGCCAGCTTTACCTCGCCGCCGTAAGCCTGCACGATGTCGCCCCCGACCACACCCGCGATGTCGTAGTCGCCGCCCTTGATCAGCACATCCGGGCGCAATTGCCGCAGCAAAGGAATGGGCGTGTCATCGGCAAAAATCAACACCCGATCGACCATGGCCAGCGATGCCAGGACAAGCGCGCGGGCGGCTTCCGTCTGTACCGGCCGGCCTTCGCCCTTTTCCAGCCGCCGCACGGAGGCATCATCGTTGATGGCGACAATCAGGCGGTCGCAATGGCTCTTGGCCTCGTTCAGCAGCGAGATGTGACCGGGGTGGAGTAAATCGAAACAACCGTTCGTGAAGCCGACGCGCAGGCCGCCGGCGCGCCAACGTTCCACGTCAGCCTGGGCCATGGCGGCTGAAATCACCTTGTCCTCGGACCGGGTCAGATCAGCGGTTAAAATGCCGTTGGCCAGTTCATCACTACTGACCGCGGCGGTACCCACCTTGCCCACTACGATGGCGGCGGCCAGATTTGCCAGGCGCACACCCAATTCGGGCGCCGCGCCGGCGGCCAGCGCCAGGGCGAAAATGGCGACCACGGTGTCGCCGGCGCCCGAAACATCGAAGACCTCCGGCGCGCGCACGGGCAGGTGGATGGGTGCCCCGTCACTGGGGATCAGGCTCATGCCCTGTTCCGAACGGCTGACCAGCATGGCGCCGATATCGCAACTGTCCATCACCGCGCGGGCGGCAACGGTGATCTGTTCGTTATCGCCGCAGGGCAGGCCGGTAGCGGCGGCCAGTTCGGCGCGGTTCGGTTTCAGGAAATCGACGCCGCTGTAAGCAGTCAGATCGCGGCGCTTTGGATCGGCGATGATCGGCACCTTGGCGTCCTTGGCGCAACGTATGGCCGCCGCCAGAACCTGGTCGCTCAACACACCCTTGCCGTAGTCCGACAGCACCAATACATCCATCCGGGCCAGCGCGGCGGCGAGATGGCCCAACAACGCCTCACTGGCGGCCGCATCGATGGGATCTGTGGTTTCCCGGTCGGCCCGCAGCAGTTGTTGCCCGGCCGCGATATAGCGGGTCTTGACCGTTGTCGGCCGGTCCGGCTGGCGCGCCAGATCCGCCGTCAGACCTGCCATGCCCTTGATCTGTTTGGCGATTTCCTTCGCCGCATCGTCCTCGCCGCGCACGGCCAGCAGATGGGCCCGGCCACCGGCGGCGGCGATGTTCCGCGCCACGTTGCCGACGCCGCCCAGCATGGCATCGTGCCGTTCGGCCCGGATAATGGGGATCGGCGCTTCGGCCGAAATGCGGTCAACTTCGCCGTAGACATAACGGTCCAGCATCAGATCACCCAAGCATGCAACCCGCCCCGCGCGGAACCGGTCCAAAAGCTGCAGCATTGCCGGACTATCGTTCATGGTCTCTCGCTATGTCCTCTCCGTGCCCTATCGCGTACACCAAACGGGGCGGGATTTCCAGGGCCGAGGCGTTCATCAAGCGCCAAGCTTCGCCATCGCGAATTCCATCGCGCGCCGGGCGCCGCGCCGGGACCAGACGCCGGCGGCCAGCCCCAGTTTGGACGGCAGTAGAAAACCCATCCCCACATCCCGTATTACCGCGGCAAGAACCACCGCCATGGCGGCGCCCGTGATGCCATACAGGTGCGTCAGCAGGGGCGCCAGGATCATGATCGTCAGTAGCTGCGCGCCGTTGAAGCGCAGTACCACGGCTTCATAGCCCGTCATATTGAAGGTGTTACTGGTCAATCCGGCCGAGGCATTGACGGCGGCAAAGGCCGCCAACGCGACAAGGGCCCAATGGGCACCGGCATATTGCGGGCCAAAAAGTGTTAAGACGGTGCCCGCCAGGGGAAGCAGCGCCAGGAAAATGGCCAAGGCAGGCAGAAGTGCGGTCCAGGAGGCCGCAATCAGCAGATCCTGCATGCGATCGGACTGCTTTCGTGTATGAGCGTCGGACAGCATCGGTGACACGGCGGCCCCGGCGGCCCAGGTGCCCAGGGTGCCAAGGGCGCCGATGCGTTGCGCCGCTTCGTATAGCGCCGCCGCCGGCGTGCCAATGATGATCGAGACG
>CAZVYX010000071.1:0-24662 GCA_964631725.1 uncultured Rhodospirillaceae bacterium
CCTCCCTTATGAAAACCCCTCAATATGTCCCAGGGGCGCTGACGTCAGACAGGTTGAGGGGAGCGCGTGGCATGGCAATCATCGGAATCGAAGAGATATTCCTCAAGGTCAAGGACATGGAGAAGGCGATCGAGTTCTATCACGGAATGCTCGGCATCCCGTTGGACAAACAGGACGGGGAGCGGACCTATTTGCAGACCGAACGCGGCCACCTTGTCCTACAGATGGAGAACCACACCGGACGTCACCAAGGTGGCGGGCCACTCCACTTCGCGATGACCGTGAGCGAAGAAAGCTTCGATGAGATCATGGGCAAGTTCGAGGGCAGCCGCTTTTTTACGCGGGGGCCCTACGGTGAGCGGGGTAAGGGCCGGGCCCTGTTCATGATTGATCCCGACGGCAACGAGAGCGAAATCAACACCCGCTATCTCTATGGCGTGCCGCAACGGGAATGAAGGCGCCAGGACATTGATCTATAGGCGCCCTGCTGAGCCATGGCGGGCGCCTAGCGCATGTCGGGTTTAACCAAATCCGACATGCGCTAAAACCTTTAGGTTAGAGCAACTTATCCGCATTCAATTGAAGCCAATTGAATGCGGGTTGCTCTAAGGAAATTTGGGAGCAACACAATGCTTGAGTGCCAACGGCACCTGTTCGACGTACCGCGTGAGATCGCCTATTTCAACTGTGCGGCATTTTCCCCCTTTCTGTTGTCCGTCGCGGAAGCTGGGCAGAAAGCGGTGGCGCGGCGGGTGCACACCTGGGACATTCATGCGGCCGAACTGGCGGACGGCGCCGACCGGACCCGGGCCTTGTTCGCGAGGCTGATCAATGCCGAGCGGGATGCCATAGCCGTCACCCCGGCGACCAGTTACGGTATCGCCGTGGCCGCGGCCAATCTTGATCTGGCGCCAGGGCAAACCATCGTCGTGCTGCAGGACCAGTTTCCATCCAACTATTATATCTGGGTCGAGAAAGCGGCCCAGGCCGGGGCGACGATGCGTGTGGTGCCACGGCCGGAAAACGGCGACTGGACACCGGGGGTCCTGGACGCCATCCGCGAAGACACGGCAATCGCGGCGCTGCCGGGCTGTCACTGGATGGACGGAAGCCTGCTGGACCTGCCAGCGGTGGGCGGCCGTTGTCGTGAAGTGGGCGCGGCATTTGTTATCGACGCGACGCAATCCGCCGGCGCGCAGCGTTTGGATGTCGAGGAAATCCAACCGGACTTCCTGACCTGCTCCGCCTACAAGTGGCTGTTGTCGCCTTATACGTTGGCATTTCTCTATGCCGCGCCACATCGTCGCGGCGGGCAGCCGCTTGAACTGCACAGCGGTAACCATGATCCCAGCCAACTGCACGGCACCTACAGCGCCGCTTTGCGCCAGAGCGCGGCCCGCTATGACATGGGTGAACGGACGAACCTGACCCTACTGCCCATGGCCTGCGCGGCGATGGAGCAACTGCTCGCCTGGGGCGTCGGCGAGATTGAAGACAGTCTGGGTCTGCTAACCGACAGGATCGCCGACGAAGCGGCCCAACGTGGTTATGCCCACCCGGCCCGTAAATACCGGGCCCGTCATTTCATTGGCATCACCCCGCCTGGAGGCGTGCCCGCAGGTTTAGTTGAGTCGCTGGCAGCCGAACATGTCTACGTCGCGCCACGTGGCCCGTCGATCCGAATTAGTCCTCATCTTCACAACGATGAAGCCGATATCGAGTGTTTGTTTGCCGCGCTGGACCGACAATTGCCGCGTTAACGAACGAATACGCACGGAGCTGGATGATGGGCGGCAATCTGTTCTCGAACCGGGCATGGGCTATCAGTTTTCTGACAATGCTGTGCCACTTCGATCGGCGCTGACCAATTCGTGGCCGATTGACGTCGCCACGTTGTTGCTGGCGGGCAGCTTAGCCTGAAATTTGGATTTCGCCAAAATCAACGCCGGGCCGCTATAGTGCCGCCATGGCGATCGCAGATGCAACCGTGGCCGAGATATCGCCCGGCCATCGCTATATGATCCTGGCTACGGTGTCGTCGGCGACGATGCTCTATGCCATGACCTTGACTATTGCCAATGTCGTGCTGCCGCAGATGCGCGGCGCCTTTTCCGCCTCGCCCGAAGAAATCGCCTGGGTCGTGACCTTCAATCTGGTGGCAACAGCCGTCGTCACCCCGATCTCCGGCTGGTTGGCCAACCGTTTCGGCCGGCGCAAGGTGATGCTGGTCTCGGCCCTCGGGTTCACGGTTTCAACGATATTTTGCGGTCTGGCCGAGTCGTTGGAAGCCATCGTGCTGTACCGCATCGCCCAAGGCGCGTTCGGGGCACCGTTGGTGCCGATCGCCCAATCCACCCTGCTCGACACATTTCCCCGGGAACAGCATGGCCTGGCCACCGCCTTGTTTGGCTTTGGCGTGGTCCTTGGGCCGATCATCGGCCCCACCGTCGGCGGCGCGGTCGCCGAAGCGCAAAATTGGCGCTGGGCCTTCTTTCTGATCGTGCCCTTTGCGCTGCTGACGGTGCTGGGAATATTTCTGTTCGTCCGGGATCGAAAGCGCACCGAACCCCCGCGTCGCTTGGATTGGACCGGCTTTCTCGCCTTGGCGATAGCGCTGGCCGCGATGCAGCTGATGTTCGGCCGCGGCGAGCGTAATTCCTGGTTCGAATCGACGGAAACGATCGTTGAAGCCGTACTCGCCGCCGGTGCCATCTACCTGTTCATGATCCATTCCCTGACTAGCAAGCAGCCGTTTATCAGCTTCAGTCTGTTTCATAACCGAAACTATTCAGTCGGCATTTGCCTGGCCTTCATTTTCGGCATGTTGAACTTCACGCTGATGGTGCTGACACCGACCATGTTGCAGGATCTGCGAGGCTATCCGGATTCGGTCATCGGCATGCTGCTGGCGACCCGGGGAATCGGCAGCATAGCCGCGGTGCTGGTGGTCGTCCGAATTTCCAACTGGGACCCGCGGATGGCTCTCTCCATCGGCTTCATCTGTCAGGCCTTGTCCGGTTATGCGATGTCGCAATTCGACATCAATATGACCTACTGGGACATCGCCTGGACCAGCACCTTGCAGGGCTTCGGCATCGGCATGTCTTGGGTGCCGCTGACCCTGATCATGTTCTCGACCGTCAAGCCGGAACGCCTGGATGAAGCTTCGGCGGTCTTTCACATGCTAAGGAACTTCGCCGCCAGCCTTTTCATCTCAATCAGCATCGCCATCGTCGTGCGGTCGACCTTTATCAACACCCTGGCCCTGAATGAGTTCATCTCGCTGTTCAACAAATCCTTGTTGTTTCCCAGCGTGACCGGACCACTCGATTTTGGCGATAGCAACAGCCTGGCCCTCGCCGGCGGCGAAATCTGGCGGCAGGCGACCATGATTGGCTATATCAACGCCTTCAAGCTTTTCACGGTTTTATCCGTTCTGCCGATCCCCTTCATCTGGCTGGCCAGTTTGCCAAGACACGATAGCTAGCCTGGATTCGTCACGACTTATTCCAAGGTATTGATTGTTGCCATGGTCCGGGCTTTTCGGATGCCGGCTTGCTCGAACGGTTCTTTGGGTGCCGGCTTGTGCGGTAACCATGAAAGACGGTGTTAGAGAGCCTCACGCAACGCGGTCAAATACTGATCGCCTTCGGCGCTCCGAAACCGATTCGAGCGCACATGCCTTATTCTAGATTTAGCAGGTACAATAACGCCGCGCCCTCTAAAGGGGTGCGATTGAGCCGGAGCTGAAATCACGGAGGCAAGATTGAGTTCTTCGTTGCAGCCCACGAAGCGCCGGCATCCGGGAATATGAGCCGCTTCGCCGACAGATGCTTCATCAAACACTTTTGACTTGCAGGCAGCATGATCTTCAGCGGCCCTTGTAGACGCCTGGGCGGCGTTCGCTGAAGGCCGCGATACCTTCCATGTAATCCTCGGTGGTGCGCAGTTTTTCGTAGGAATGACCCTCGATGTCGAGCGCCACCTTCAACGAACTGTCCGGGGCGGCATTGAGAACCCGTTTCAGCGAACGCAGGGAAATCGGCGCCAGCGCGTTCAGCTTGGCGGCATAGTTGTCGACCATTTCCGTCAACGCCTCGCCATCCTCGGCGACATCGGTAATCAAGCCGATGTCCATTGATTTCGGTGCCGGCAGCCGCTTGCCAAGCATGACGATATCCTTGGCCCGTGTCATGCCGATCAGACGGACGATGCGCACGCTGCCGCCCGAACCGGGCATCTGCCCGATGGTGACCTCCGGCAAACCGACCACCGCATCCTTGGTGGCGAAGCGGAAATCGCAGGCCAGGGAGAGTTCGAAACCGACGCCCAGAGCGTATTTCTCAATCGCCGCGATGACCGGTTTCGAACAGCGTTCCGGGGCCCCGATATTGTCGGCCAAGTCGGACATCTTGTTCTTGGGAATTTCGGGAAAGCGCTTTACATCGCCGCCCGAGCTAAAGACGCCATCGGCGCCCCGAATGACCACCACGCCGACGTCATCGTCTTCATCGAAGGCCTCGATAATGGCCCGGATCTGGGCCCGGCCCTTGTAGGACACGATATTCAGGGGCGGACGCTCCAAAATCAGGTAGCCGATCTTCTTCTCGGCATCGACCTCGACCCGCAGGCCATCCAATTCACGCAGGATGTCGGCCCGGCGTTCAGCATAATCTCTTTCCATTACTCTCTTCCTCACATTGTGTTGTCGAAATCGTTCAGTTGTTCATATTCACCCGTGCGCAGGAAACGGCGCAGCAATTTGCCCGAGGCCGAGCGCGGGATTTGGCGGACAAAGACATAGGCCTTGGGCCTTTTGAAGCGGGCCAGACCGCTGTCCAGACAATATGCATCCAACGCCGCCGCCGTGGCCTGCCCATGCGCCGGCTCGATAAAGGCGGTGACGCGTTCGCCCCAGCGTTCATCGGGCAGGCCGATTACGGCAACGCCATGCACCTGCTCCGATTTGGCCAGCACGTCCTCGACCTCCTCGGCATGGATGTTTTCCCCACCCGAGATAATCATGTCATCGACCCGGCCCAGCAGATGCAGTTCGCCGCCATCATCGAAACGGCCCAGATCGCCGGTGAAATACCAACCATTCCGGATTGATTTTCGGTCGGCGTCCGGGCGTTTCCAATAGCCGTCGAAGGCATCGGGCGAGGCCATGTCGGCGATAATCTCACCGCTTTCGCCCGTTTCCACCAACTCATCGGGTGCCACCGGCCGCTCACTATCCGCCGCCACGATGCGCAAGGTCTGGCCGATGCAGGCCCGGCCGGCCGAGCCCGGCTGTCCGACCATGTCGGTGCAAACGGAGAGGGAGTAAATCTCGCTCGAACCATAGTAGTTGCTGAAAATCTCAGGCTTGAATTTCTCCGTGCATGCTTCGATCAGGGCCGTGGTCATCGACATCCCGGCATAGGCGATATTGCGCACCGAGGAGAGATCGAATTCGACGGCGCGTGGATGATACACCAGATCATGGAACATGGTGGGAACCAGGAACAGCGCGCTGACGCCCTCACGCGCGATCGCCGCCGCCGCCGTCTCGGCATCGAAGGTTGGTTGGCAGACAAAACGGCCATTGAGAAGGTTCGACATCAGCAATGCCCGTATGCCCATGGTGTGAAACAGCGGCATCACGCCCAGGAAAATCTCGCCATGGCGGCCGTGCAACTGCGCCAAACAGGCCAATGCCGCGTATTGCTCGGCTGCGTGGGACCGCGGCACGCCCTTGGGCCGCCCGGTTGTTCCCGAGGTGTAGAACATCAGCGAGGTTGCGCCGTCGTCCCCCGGCAGATCACCAGAAAAAGGCTGGGCCGCGGCGGTGATCCCGGCCAGGGATCCTTCGCCCGAACCATCTACATCGATCAACATGTCCGCCCCTAGGCCGGCCTCGGCCGCCGCCGCGACCATGGCCTCGGCGGAGCGTTGCTCATAGACGACCGCCTTGGCCTCGGCATCGGCCAGCACATAGACCATTTCAGGGGCCGAGGCGCGCCAGTTAAACGGCGTGAAAATGATGCCCAGGTATTGGCAGGCCCAATACAAGGTGGCCATTTCCAAGCGGTTGGCCAGAACCGCCACCAGGTGATCGCCGGGGCCCAAGCCGCGTGCGTGAAGGCCGCCGGCCAGGGCCAGGATTTCCGCTTGCCAGTCGCCGTAGCTCAGGCGCCGCCCACCATCGACGATCGCCGTCGCCTCGGGCTCACGGGCGGCGGCGGCGGCGAACATGCGGGCCAGGGTCATGACTACGCCTCCGCCACTTCGGCAATGGCCCGTACCATGCCCTCATAACCAGTGCAGCGGCAAAGATGGCCCGACAGCATATCCCTGATCTCGCCGTCGCTGGGCTTCGGATTATGCGCCAGGAAATGTTTGACGGAGAGCAGCACCCCGGCGGTGCAGAAGCCGCACTGCAGGGCACCGTGGCGAGAGAACGCCTCGCGCAGCGCCATTTCCCTGTCACCATCGCCCAAACCTTCAATGGTTGTGATCTCGGCCCCGTCGGCCTGCATGGCCAGGGTGCCGCAGGAGCGCGCCAGGCGGCCGTCCAGAATAACCGTGCAGGCACCGCAGACACCGTGCTCGCAGCCCACATGGGTGCCGTACAGGTTCAATTCGTGGCGCAGAAAATCGCTCAGCAAAGTACGGCTCTCGGCGAAGCCCGAGCGCGCCGCGCCGTTCACCGTGCAACTGATGCGCCTGCGTTCTCCCGGCCCCAGCCGTATCATTCGCACTCCTCCATGGCAGCCCGCGCCAAGGCCTGTTGCAGCGCCTGGGCGCCTAGATGCCCGGCCAGATGTTGGCGATAAGCCGCGCTGGCGCGCCGGTCCTGCATTGGCTCGAGCCGCCGCGCCAGTTCGTCGGCGGCTTGTTCGGCCAATTCGGTGAATGCGCCGGGCGCCGCCGAGGCGCTGCCCGCGGTCAAACGTGCGCTGTCTTCGACCCCGCCGAGGCCGAGGGTGTAGTGATAGGCGTCGCCATCCCGCCGGGCCGTGGCGGCGGCGGCGGCAATGGCAAAGTCGCCGTGGCGTTCGCTAACCTCGATAAAGGCCACGCCATCTCCGCCGTTGGTATTTGGCCATAACAGCCCGGCCAGCATTTCATCCGCCTCGCGCGCGGTTTCCAGGGCGCCTTGGGCGAATTCGCTGGCCGCCACCCGGCGCCGGCCACGGCTCGAGGCCAGTTCCACCTCACCGCCCAGAACCGCCAGGCATAGCGGAATCTCGGCCGAGGGATCGGCGTGTGCGACAGAACCCGCCAGGGTGCCACGGCTGCGGGTCTGATAGTGGCCGACGTTGGGCAGCGCGGCAGCCAGCAGAGGTAACGCCTCGCCGATCAGCGGCGAATTCAAGGCTTCGGCCTGGCGCACCAGCGGGCCCGTGTAGAGCATACCATCCGTCATCTCGATTCCATCGAGGCCGGTGATCCGATTAATGTCGATCACGGCGGCGGGCTGCACCAGGCGGGTGTTGAGCAGAGCGCCGAGCGAAAGGCCGCCCGACATGATCACGGCGTCGTCGGCGAATTCCGCCAGCACGGCCAAGGCTTCCTCCAGCGTGTCGGGCCGGCAGTATTCAAATGCCGCCGGCTTCATTCGCCGTCTCCCAATTCATTTGCCATTCGCCAGACCCGGTCCAGGGTCAGCGGCAGCTCAATATCGTCCCGCTCCAGCGCATCGGCCACGGCATTGGCGATCGCGGCCGGCGCCAGCATGGAGGAGCCGTCCCCCATGCCCTTCGAACCTAATGGGTTTTGCGGCGATGCTGTTTCGTAATGGCCGATCTTGACCTCGGGCAGGTCCGGCGCCGTGGGGCAGAGATAGTCGGCGAAGCTGCCGGAAAGGAAGTTTCCAGCCTCGTCATAGGCCAGATCCTCGAACATGGCGGCGCCGAAACCATGGGCGAAGCCGCCAAGGATCTGACCCTCGACGATAATCGGGTTCAGCACACGTCCCACATCATGCACCGAGACATAGGTGTCGATCCGGACGCGGCCGGTATCGCGGTCGATCTCCACCGCCGCCAGATCACAGAGGAAGCCGAACGTCACGGCCGAGGCGACGCGGTCCGCCTCGTCGGGCTCGCCCAGGACAGGCGGCGACAGCATCGTGGTGTCCTCCAGCCCCGGTTCGACATCATCGGGCAGACCGGCGGGGTGCCAATGGGAGGCGGCGGCGACCCGCGCCAGCGCGATGCCCTGTTCCGGCGCACCGGTTACGTGGGCCCGGCCGCCGGAAAGCTCTATGTCCTCGGCCGCGACCTCGAGCATCTCGCCGGCGATCCGCCGCAGTTTATCGGCGATACGGTCGGCACTTTCAGCGATGGCGCCGACCTCTATGGCGGCGAAACGGTTGGAATAATTGCCCGAAGCCAGGGACCAGGCCGTGTTTTGCGTATCGATGGCTGTTATCACCTGGATATCCCGCGGCTCCAGCCCCAAGCGATCGGCGGCGACTTGGGCCGCTACCGTGGCATGGCCCTGGCCCGCCGGGGTACTGTCAGTATGCACGGTGACCGTGCCGGAGGGATCGATACTGACCGAAGCGGCGGCCAGGCCGCCGGAGCGGCCGCCTGCCTTGGCGCGCTCTTCCGGTGTCAGGGCCAATGTGACATACGCCATGTTGGAGCCCGACGGCTCCACCCCCGCCGCCAGGCCGATACCGAACAGCCGGCCCTCTGCCTTGGCGGCGGCGCGGCGGGCCCGCAATTCAGGGTAATCGGCCAGTTCCAGAGCCATATCCAGGCCCTTGCCATAGTCCCCGGCGTCATAGACGGCACCGGCCGGCGCGTCATAGGGAAAGGCCGAGGCGGGCAGAAAATTGCGCCGCCTGATCTCCGCCGGATCCAAATTCAGCCTGCGCGCCGCAATCTCCATGGCGCGCTCCAGGCCGAAATAGAACTGTGGGCCGCCATAGCCGCGGTTGAGGCCGATGGGCGTCTTGTTGGTGACCACCAGACGATTTTCGATGGCGATATCGCGCACCTGATAGCTGCCGTTCGAGGCAGCCTGCATGCGATAGACCGAGGCCGGCTCCGGCGCCCGTACATAGGCGCCGACGTCGACACAATTGGCGAAGCGCAGGCCTGTCAGCATACCCTCGCCATTAAAGGCCGCCTCGATGCCGTCGGCCCGGGCGGCGGCGGCGGACGATGCCGACAGATGCTCCAGCCGATCTTCGGTCCATTTCAGCGGACAGCCGAAATGCCGGCTGGCCGCCGCCAACAGCACCAGATAGGGGTACAGCCCCTGCTTGATGCCGAAACTGCCGCCGCTGTGCGGGGCGGAGATCAGACGCAGGTGATTGCCCTGGATTTTCAGGGCGCGCGCCATCAGGGGCTGCAAAATGAACGGCCCTTGGAAGTTTGACCAAATAGTATAACGATCCGGCGCGGCCTCGAACTGCGCGATGGCGCCATAGGTTTCCATCGGGGTTGAGGACTGTCGTGGGTAGCGCCAGTTCAAGCGCACGATGTGGGCCGCCGCTTCGAACGCCGCGTCGGGCTCGCCATAACGAAAATTCCGCTGATGCACCAGATTGCTTTCCACGGCCTCGTGCAGCAGGGCGGCGTCCGCTTGCTGCGCCGCGACGGGGTCGACGACGGCGTCGAGAGGTTCATAGTCGACCTCGATCGCCTCGATGGCGTCCTCCGCCAGATAGCGGTCTTCGGCCGCGACCAGGGCTACCGGCTCACCCACATAACGCACCTTGTCCGTCGCCATGGGAAAATAGTTCATGGGCGCGCGCACCGCACTGGCCAGCGGGTCCAGCCCCGCCATCAACTCCTGCCCGCTGACCGCGCCAACGACGCCCGCCAGCTCCCGGGCCGGCGCCAGATCCATGCTCCGGATGTGGGCATGGGCATAGGGCGATCGCAGCATGGCGACATGGCGGATGCCCGGCACCGGCGAAAGATCGTCAATGAAACGGGCATTTCCGGTCATCAACGCTTCGTCTTCGAAACGCGGCACCGCTCGACCCAGCCAATTTTGTACTCTGTCTGCCATCGCCGGGGATTCTAACGGTTTGCGACCGGCATAGGAAGATATCTGAACAGGCCTGGCGGGATCGCGGCAGGTCGCCGTGGTCGGAGGTGAAGACGATAATCGTGCGCTCGGCCTGGCCGCTATCTTCCAACGCCGCCAAGATCTTCCCGAGTTGCCGATCGACCAGGGTCACATTGGCAAAACACTGGGCCCGGAGCTTGCGCCAGCCGGCCTCCGACGTTGTGTCATGATCATGGCCTGGGCCATGATGGCGCGCAATGAGAAGTTCCAACCGTCGCGGCTGACCCCAGTATGGGGCAGCAAAACGAACAAGCGGGGAAATCTCTCCGCGCACAAAGTTGGAAAGGGCAATGAACGAATAACGCACCCACGCCAGCCGGTAGCGCAGGTATTGTTCAGTAGGTCGAATTCGCGTCCGCAAATTGTGGCATTACATCGCGTGCGAACCATTCTATCTGCTCGTTCATTTCCCCGATTGTATTTACGGGAATCATCAAAGCCGAACAGTGATCGACCCCGATCGCCTTCAGTTTTAGAATCTTTTCAACCACCGTTTCGGGCGAGCCGACCAGGTTCGCCGTTACCTGGTGGCTCAGGTCCCGGCCGGTATAGTTGAGCGATACGCGATGGGCGACGAGGCCGCTTGCCATGTACCGGGCCTCCGCCTCCTCGTCCGTCCTGGCGAGCAGCATGGAGAATTGCGGTGCGATCTCAACAGCGTCGGCCGGCCGGCCATATTCGACGCAACGTTCCTTCAGCTGCTTTACCCGTTCTTCGATTTCCGCGAACGGCCGCCAACCGGGCAGCCATCCCTGGCCGAACCGGGCAGCTCTCTCGAGCGTCGCCACGTTGTGCCCGCCAACGTAGAGCGGAAACGGGTCCTGCTTCGGTTTCGGCATCATTTCTATGTCTTTGAACTGATAGAATTCGCCCATGAAGCTTGCCTTGGCTTCGCCCGTCAGCTTGAGAAACGCCTCGATCCCCTCGTCGAGCATGTCGCCGCGCCGGGCCTTCCGCAGGCGTTGCGACATGGCCGTGAATTCCTCGCGATAGGCACCGAGACCAACTCCCAGGATGAAACGGCCACCGGACAGTTGATCGAGGCTCGCGGCCTGCTTGGCGAGATAGACGGGCTCGCGCATGGGCATCACCAAAAGCGCGGTGCCGACCTTTATCCGCTCGGTCGCCTGGGCGCACATGGCCAGCGTGATCAACGGCTCGTAGAAGTTCGGGGTTCGTCCAGGAAACTTTTCCCGCACGTAATCCTGGACGGTGATGTGATCATTGGCCCAGACCGAATGATAGCCGAGACGTTCACATAATTGTGCCTGCACCACGAAATCATCAGGCGCGGCAAAAGGGATCGGATACATCACGCCTTCAAAGCCTGTCGACAGGCAAATGCTGAATTTCACGTCCGTTTCCCCTTCCTTGTTAACCGTTGGCCGCCGACAGAACCGTATCTATCTGCGCCGGCGTTCTTATCGAAGCCAGAACGATATTGTCTATGCCCGCGGCTCGATAATCGGCAATCCGGGCGACGAACATCCCGGGCGTCCCGGCGGCGGCATGGCTCTCGACAATCGGGTTGCCGATGTAGCTCTCCGCCAGCTCCGCATCGCCCGATGCCAGCGCCCTGACGATCGCGTCCTGGTCCAGGTGATTGCCGGCCATTTCGATGTTTCTCGTATGGTGGCGACCGCGCAAGGTCACGGCCAGCGGACGGCGCACACGGTCATAGGCGGCAGCGGCCTCATCGGCGACGGCGGCGTAGATGAAGGCGTGCGAGCGGAAATTCTCCGGTACCCCGTCTGCTGTCACCTGTTCAAGGCACCAGCGGAGGAATTCGACGCTGGCGCCAGCCGACAACACGACGCCGTCCGCGGCGCGGCCGGCAAGGCGCAGCATCTTCGGGCCGGAGGCGGCCAGAAGGATCGGAAGATCCTGCCGGCCCGATGCCAGATGTTGGTCACGAACCTGAAACCATTTGCCGTCGATCCGCACCTTCTCGCCCGAGAAGAGAGAACGGCAGATATCGACGGCTTCCCGCATCGGCCCCAGGGGAGAGGGAGCATCTATGCCGGCATCGGCGAGATCCACGGGTGCGCCGACGCCGAGGCAAAGTGAAACCCGGCCAGGAAAAAATTCGTTAAGCGTGGCCGCCGCCATGGCGATGTAGACGGGATGCAGAACATACGGGCTCAGCGCGACCAGGACGACATCCGCGCCCGGATAGCGGCTCAACAAGACACCCGCCGTCGCCACCGGGTCACGCTGAAACAGATGGCAGGCAAGCCAGATCGAACCCGTCCCGTGGCGCACCGCCGCCTCGGCTTTTGCCAGCACGAGATCGGCCGGGTCCCGGCCGTCGAACGATATGCCGAGCTCAGACATCTCAGACAAGGCTTTCCACCGCTTCGATGATCTTCTTATAGCCCGTGCAGCGGCAGATATTGCCTTTCAGGTGATGCACGATTTCCTCCCGGCTTGGTTTTGGGTTCTCCGCCAACAGCGCCTTGGCCGATAGAATGAAGCCGGGCGTGCAATAGCCGCATTGCACGGCGCCGTGCCTGACGAAGGCTTCCTGTACCGGATCAAGCTTCTCCCGATCGCCAACACCCTCGATGGTCAGGACCGCCCTATCGTCGACGTCGACCGCGAGCATGGTGCAACTGCTGATCGGCAGGTCGTCGACCAGGACAGTGCAGGCCCCGCACACTTCCATGTCGCACGAACGCTTGACGCCATGCTGGGCGAAGACCTCCCGCAACAGGTCGATCAGCAGCACATTGGCCGCTATTTCGGCCTCGACCGGCTCGCCGTTAAGCAAGAATGCGATCCTGTGGGTTGATGCGATCATGATCTCACCTCCCTGCCGGACGCGCGCCAGGCGGCAACAACGGCCCGCAGGGTTACCACCGCGGCTATGTGCCGCCGGTATTCGGCGCTCGCCTCGCCGTCACCAGCTACATCGAGTTTCGCAATCTCCTCACTGATCAGTGGCCGAAGCTCCCCTGCATCGAGCGCTTCGGACACACCGGCGATGTGGGAAGCAGTGGTATCGAGGGGAACCGGGCGTTCCGCGACACCGCCCAGCCAGATGCGCGGTTCGAGCCCGGCCGGAAGGGAAGCGGCGGCACTGGCGAGGGAACGGTGGCCGTTGAGCTGGCGCACGAACTGCGTCGCCTCCCGCCCCCTCGGAATTTCGATCCGCAGAAGGATTTCGTCATCAGCGCGCTCGGTCTCGAGCGGCCCCTTGATAAACCGGTCGGCAGGCATGCTGCGTTCGCCCCGGACCGACGCCAAGCAAAGTTCCGCATCGAGCGCGGCGAACAGTGTCGGCGGATCGGCGGTAGGTTCGGCAAAGCACAGGTTGCCGCCGATCGTGCCCGACGATCGCACACGGGGATTGGCGATCGAACCACAGAGTTCCGCCAGTGCGGGCAATATGCGCAAAACATCCTGATTGCGCGAGATCGCCGCATGCGTGGCCATTGCCCCGAGCTGAAGCCCCCGGTCACTGATCGTGATCTCGCGAAGTTCGGGAATTCTTTTAAGGTCGATTAGAAAGTCATACTCGGCCAACTGCATCTTGAGAATTAGCAGGAGTTCGGTCCCACCGGCATATGGCATCGCGCCGTCCCCGCGCTGGCCAAGCTCGGCAAGTGCAGCGGCAAGGCTCTCGGGCCGGAGATATTGAAAAGGACTAGGAAGCATCCCGGCGCCTCTCCCGCAGGGCCCGCCAGACCGCTTCCGGTGTGATCGGGAGCTCGCGGATACGAACGCCATAACGACGCGCCAGGGCGTTGGCGACGGCGGGCGCGACCGGCAGGATACCGCCCTCGCCCATGCCTTTGGCGCCCAGCGGCCCGGGGCCGTCTTCGTTTTCGATCAATACCGTGTGCGCCCTTGCCGCGACCTCGTTCGCCATCGGCACATGATAAGCGGTCGCGGTCGCGTTGACCGGCTGCCCGTTCTCGAATCTGAGCTCCTCGTAAAGTGTGTGACCGAGGCCCTGCACGGAGGCGCCTTCCTCCTGGCCCTCCGCGCTCACCGGATTGAGCGCCTTGCCGATATCCGCAACACCAACGTAACTCTTGACCTTCACCTGGCCCGTTTCCGCGTCGAGATCGAGCTCGCAGATGCCGACGGAGGTTTCCCAGAACAGGGGTGATTGCTTGAAGTTGCCGCCGTCACGCGCCGGCAGGATCGAGCCTCGGCCGACAACCTCGCCGGAATCGATGCCGAAAGCGCGATGGTACAATTCCGAGAACGGCAAGATGTCGTTACCGTGCGCCACGCCACCCGGTACGAGTTCGATATCGTTCGGATTACCTTCAAAAACGCCCGCCGCGAGTTCGAGGATTTGTTCACGGGCGTCGCTGGCCGCGTCTTCCACCGCCAAACCCATGATGACCGTCGATCTGCTGGCACCGGTTCCCCAGTCGAAGGGTGTCGATGCCGTGTCGGGCCTGGCCACGCGGATGGTTTCCGGTTCTTGATTGAGGACCCGCCCGGCTACCTCCCGCAGGACGCCGCGCACGCCCTGGCCGATCTCCACGCTGTTGGATGCGATCACGATCGAGCCGTCGGCCAGGACGCGAAGCAACGCCCCGCCGAGGGGCAAAATGCCCGGATCCGTCGCTGCCAGGGCAAGGCCAGTATCGGCGCCACCGCCAAGTTCGCTCATTGCCTGCCTGGCCTGGGTGATCATATCTTCAAAGTCGACGTCGAGCGGACGCAGCTTGCCGATGATTTTCTCGCCGCGGGCGGCAAGATTGCGCCGCCTGAAATCAATAGGATCGATGTTCAGTTCCGCTGCTATCTCATCCATCTGCGATTCCGTCGCCCAGACGGCCTGTGGACCGCCGATCGAGCGGAAGGCGGCTCCCGGCACCGTATTGGTGTAGGCGGCCATGGCCTCGATCTCGAGGTTGGCGATGCCATAGGGACCGACCACGCGGTGCGCGGCTTTCACTGTCACGGCCGGACCGGTATCCGCGTAGGCGCCCCCGTCGAGCAGTATCCTGCCCCGCTTGGCGACGATGATGCCGTTCTCGTCGATCGAGGTGCGCAAGCTGATCGTCGCGCCCAGGCGCCGGCAGGTCAGCATGGATTCATCGAGCGACAGAGCCACCCGGACAGGGCGTTTCGCCTTGCGCGCCGCGGCGGCGACCAGCGGCTCCAACTTCACCGAAGCCTTGCCGCCAAAGCCGCCGCCGACGTAGGGCACGACGACCCGGATATTGCCGAGGTCCAACCCGAACACCCGGGCGAGGACTTTCTGCGCCGCCGTCGGCGACTGCGCGCCCGACCAGACCGTCAGTTCGTCGCCGTCGAACCTGGCGACCACGCAATGCGGTTCCAGGGCGAAGTGTGAAACGCCTGGGAAACTGTAGCTATGCTCGAAGACCCGTGCGGCGTTTTCCTCGGCCGCCGCCGCGTCGCCCTCGCTGAGGTTATATTTTTGGAAAATGTTGGTACCTTCGACCGGCCTGGCCTGGCCGGTGAAATAGAAATCGGCAAGACTTTCGGCACTCTCGTTGATCAGCGGCGTGTCCGGCAGGATCGCCTTCGCCGCCGTATCAACAACGGGTAGCTCCTGGTAGTCGACGTCGATGAGATTGAGCGCCCTCTCCGCGATGGCGGGTGTTTCCGCGACCACGACCGCCACCGGTTCACCAACGTAGCGCACCTTGTCGCGCGCGATCACCGGACGGTCATTGAAGTACAACCCCCACGCCGCCTGTTGAACGAGATCCGGCAGATCGGCGCCTGTCAGGACCGCGACGACCCCGTCCAATGCAATTGCCGCGGAACATGCGATCCCCTTGATGCGGGCATGCGGCAACGGGCTGCGCAGGATCCGCCCATGGGCCATCCCCTCGACCGCAACGTCGGTAATATAAACAGCCCGGCCGGTCACCTTTTCGATCAGGTCGGGCCTCAGCGCCGGGCTGTTTTCACTAATGGCGGTCATCGATCGATTCCGTTTTCCCTGTCGGCATGCACAAAACCGTATTCGCTGCGCAGGATATCCACAACCTCGTCTGCCGCAATGCCCCTATTAATGAACCTTTCTCAGCCGGGGCAGATCACGATGTTGGGTGATAAAAGGCCATAGTTTGGCGCGAGACGTCACTGACCTCCGCCACGCAATCTAATTCAGGCTCGATGGCGCCAATCATATGTCTTCCGGCTCCATCTTGATGGCACCGGAAGGGCATTCGGCAACGCATATGCCACAGCCCTTGCAGTAGTCGTACTTGATCTCAAATCCATTGCCCGGCCCCAGTTTCTCCACGGCATTGTCGGGACAGATGCCATAGCAATTATCGCACTCGAAACAATTGCCGCAACTGAGACAGCGGCGGGCTTCGAACAGCGCGTTGTCGTCCGTCAAGCCGCGCTGCACTTCCTCGAATCCGGATTGCCGCCTTACCAGATCGAGCGCCGGCTGCACCGTTTGCGGCGCATCGTCGTAGTACCAAGTGTTGAGATGATCGAATGTGGCGACCTCGTGTTTCTCCGGTTTCTCGTAGCCCTCACCCCTAAGCCAGGCGTCGATATGCCGTGCCGCTTTCTTGCCATGGCCAACGGCGACGGTCACCGTGCGTTCCGAGGGCACCATGTCGCCGCCGGCGAACAACCCTTCGCGGCCGGTCATCATCTTCTCATTGACCGAGACAGTGCCGTCTCCGGCCACCTCGGCGCCCTCAACCCGCTCTAGAAAGACCGTATCGGCGTCCTGGCCAAGCGCCAGAATTAGAGTATCCGCCTCAAGGGTTTCGAACGTACCGGTCGGTTGCGGCCGGCCGGACTCGTCGATTTGCATCTTTTCCACCGTGAAGGTGGTCGCGTCGATCTGCTTGATGGTCCGGAGCCAATGGATCATCACGCCCTCTTCCTCGGCTTCGTCGGCCTCGAAATCGTGCGCTGGCATTTCCTTGCGGGAACGCCGGTAAACGATCATCGGCTCGTCGACGCCCAGGCGCTTGGCCGTGCGAGCCACATCCATGGCCGTATTGCCGCCCCCGTATACGATGACCCGGCGGCCCAGTTGCGGCGGCTCGGCACCGGTCTCCATGTCGCGCAGCAGTGAAACCGCATCAAGCACCCCAGCGGCGGCGTTGGCCGGGATATCGATCCGCTTGGCCAGATGCGCCCCGACCGCGACAAACACGGCATCGAAGCCCTCGTCGCTGAAGGCTGCCTCGATATCCTCTACCTTGCTGTTCAGTTGCAACGTCACGCCGATGTCCAGGATACGCTGGATCTCGTAGTCCAGAACCGCGCGCGGCAGGCGGTATTTCGGTATGCCGAAACGCATCATGCCGCCGGCCATGGGACCGGCCTCGCGGATGGTTACCGCGTGACCCAGGCGTGTCAGATGATAGGCGGCCGCCAGGCCGCTCGGGCCGGCGCCGACGACCAGTACCCGCTTGCCCGACGGCTCGGCGGCGAAGGCCGGTTTCCAACCATGTTCCCAGGCCTGCCTGCCGAGAAAACGTTCAACGGCATGGATGCCGACGGCTTCGTCCAATCCGGCGCGGTTGCAGGCGTCCTCGCATGGATGATAACAGACGCGCCCCATGACGCCGGGCAACGGATTGTCTTCCATCAGTTTCTGCCAGGCGGTGAAATAATCCCCTTCCTCGGCGTGGTACAACCACTGCTGGATATTCTCACCGGCCGGGCAGGCGTCGTTGCAAGGCGGCATGCGATCAAGATAGAGGGGGCGTTCGGTACGCCACGAACCGGTTTGGTTGGCGAGAGAGGAGCCGGGGTCGAGGGTGACGGCAAAAGGCAGCGGCTGGCTCATTGAGAAGTCCCTTGCGCCGTGCCGTCATCGATCAGGTTGAAGCGTGCGATGTTGGCGTCGGCCATTTGTTGCAGGCGGTCCAGGGCCTCCGTATCCGCTTTTCCGTCCGGGCCTTTCTTGAACAAATGCGCGAACCGCCGTTGCAATTTTAGATATTCGCTAACCGGAACTTGGCGGCGGATCTTGTTGGAGGCGGTAATTTCACCATATTCCGCCTCGAACAGCGGGAAAAACCCAGATTCGACCGCCAACCGGGCAATCCTGATGGTGGCATCGGCCGCCGAGCCCCAGCCCAATGGACAAGGCACCATGATGTGGATGTAGCGCGCGCCCCGAAAGTTCATGGCTTTGCTCACCTTGGCTTCCAGATCGTGCAGATCGGCGACGCTGGCGGTCGCCACGTAGGGAATGTTGTGAGCCATGGCGATCAGGGGCAGGTTCTTGCCAGTGCCGAAAACATTGCCCGGCTTATTGCCAAGTGCCGGCGTCGTCGCCGTGCGGGCCGTCGGTGGCGTCGCACTGGAGCGCTGCACGCCGGTGTTCATGTAGCCCTCGTTGTCGTAGCAGATGTAAAGTACGTCATCGTTACGCTCGAACATCCCCGACAGGCAGCCAAAGCCAATATCCGTGGTGCCGCCGTCGCCGCCCTGCGCCACCACCCGCACGCCGTCCCGGCCCTTGACGCGCAACGCCGCGGCCACGCCCGTCGCCACGGCGGGAGCATTGCCGAACAACGAATGCAGCCAGGGGATCTGCCATGATGTTTCGGGATAGGGCGTGGTGAAAACCTCCAAGCAGCCGGTCGCGTTGACCGCGACCATTTGCCCGTCCGTGGCGCGCATGACGGTATCCAGGGCATAGCGGGCGCCCAGCGCCTCACCGCAACCCTGGCAGGCGCGATGCCCGGAGGTAATAGTGTTGGCGCGCGCCATGCTTGCCTGCACGGTGCGCTTGGTCTCGTCGAGCAGGCGATTGCCGACGGTATGGGTGCCGGTCTGGTAGAACCTTATCCGTTGCCGCGTGGTGGGTTCGGTCATGCTCACCTCTCCTGGTTTCTTGCCGCCGGACGCTGGGGACCGAGCCGGCGCAAAACGTTTTCGGCGGTCGGGCCGGATCTTCGGGTTGCCCGGGCCCGCGCGATTTCATGCTCGACGGCGGCGTAGTCGAGATCCAGGAACTGCATGTCCGGCAGCCGGTCCTCGGCCGCCGCCGTGAACACTTCCATCAGCGATGCCGCGGTGATCGGCCGGCCGCCGAGGCCGGCAATCGCGGTGTACACGGGCATGGCTTCCTGGCCGAGCGCCATGCGGACGTCGGAGGCAACCATGCCGCCATGGCCGGGCGCCAGGCTCTTTTCGATGACCACGACTCGCTTCGCGCCGGCCAATTCGGCGGCCATTGCCTGAAACGGGAATGGCCGGAAGGAACAGATGCTAAGCGAGCCGATCGCGGCGCCGTCATCCCGCATTTGGTCGATCACTTCCTTGATCGTACCGTTGACCGAGCCGAGTGCAATGACCACCGTTTCGGCACCCTCGGTGCGGTAGGGATGGAGCAAGCCGCCGGTCTCGCGTCCGAATACGTCCTTAAACACCTCGGCAATTTCAGGAATCAGGCGCAACGCCTGCAACTGCTTATCGTGCGCCAGATAGCGCACTTCGGTGAAGGCGTCCGGCCCGACCATGGCGCCGATGGAATAGGGCTCGACTGGGTCGAGCACCTGGACCGGCTCGAACGGCGGCAGGAATGCATCGACCTCTTCCTGGGCCGGCACGTCGATGCGCTCGTAGGCGTGGGTAAGGATGAACCCGTCCATGCAGACCATCACCGGGCAGCTCAATTCCTCGGCCAGACGGAAAGCCTGGATGTGCAGGTCGACGGCTTCCTGGTTGCTCTCCGCGAACAGCTGAATCCAGCCTGAATCCTTCATCGACATGGAATCGGTATGATCGTTCCATATGTTGATCGGCGCACCGATGGTCCGGTTGCCGATGGTCATGACGATGGGCAGGCCCAGTCCGGCCGCGTTGTAGACAGCCTCGGCCATGAACAGCAATCCCTGGCTGGCGGTGGCGGTATAGGCGCGCGCACCGGCGGCCGAGGCACCGATCGCCACACTCAGCGCGGCGAACTCGCTTTCCACGTTAATGTATTCGCAGTTCTCCAGGGTGCCGGCCTTAACCAAGGCGCCGACGCCTTCGACGATATGGGTCTGCGGCGTAATCGGATAGGCACAGACCACTTCCGGGCGGCAAGAAGCCACGGCTTCGGCAACGGCTTGCGATCCTTCCAGCTGTTTCAGCATGCGGCGGTTCTCTCCCCCGGTTGGTGTTGCGCGACCTCGGAATAAGCTTGCCGTGCCGCCGCGGCATTGGCCTCGCCGACCGCGCCGGGAAACTTCTCCATGATCGCCGCGGCCACGGAGTCGATGTGCATTTCACCTGAAATTGCCGCGAACCCGCCCAGCAGGGCGGCGTTGGGCAAGGGCCGGCCAACGTACTTCATGGCCAGTTCGGTAGCGCCCAGATTACAGACGTGATGGGCGGGAAATTTGGCGACGAACTCGGCAATGCCCAATTCTTCGTAGCTGCGCCGCGAATTGATCAGAATGTAGCCCGCCGGACTTAATCCGCTGAAGACATTGATGGAATGCAGCAACGTCGGGTCCTGAATAATCAGGGCGTCCGGCTCTTGAACCGGCTCGCGCAGCCGGATTTCCCTGTCATCAATGCGGCAGAAAGAAACCACCGGCGCACCCATGCGCTCCGAGCCGAAGCTCGGAAAAGCCTGGGCGTGCCTGCCTTCCTCGAAGGCAGCGACGGACAACAATTCCGCCGCCGTAACAACGCCCTGACCACCGCGGCCGTGTATACGAATTTGGAACATCCGCATCTTCCTCCATCAACGGAGCGCGGCTAAAGGCTAACAGGCATAAGGCGGAGTGCGTTGATCCAAGTCAAAGAGCCGGTTTCTGCGGATGGCCCGTTCAGTTCACGCCAAGGAATCCAAGCATGCCGAGTGAAAATTGCGGGACGGCATTTCCGAAATTGGTGCTGTGGACGGCTCCCACCCGCCGGTACCTAGGTGCCATGCATTAGGAAATGCTGACCGCCCGGAAATGGCACACAGCGTTGGTAACGGCCCTGACCGGCGATTTCCGCTCTTGCTCGAGCATCGGGTTTTCAACAGCGGTGTGGAAATCGTCAAAGATGGTTCCTAGCTGATCCTCCGCCAGGTCAGATCGAGGCTTATCTTACTCTCAGGCGGCAACGGTTCTCTCGGGCGGGAAAGCCAGGGTGACTGTCGTGCCCTTGCCGACCTCGCTTTCGATCTCGATCCCGCCACCGAACAGTTTCATGTAATTGGCACACAGGTGAAGACCGAGGCCGCTGCCTTCGCGCGGCCGGGATTGCAGGCCGCCGGCCTGCTCGAACGGTTGCAGCGCCTTGGCCAGGTCATGCTCCGACATGCCAATGCCCGTGTCCGTAATCTTGAGAACGATGCGCCCGCTTTCATCCAGGCTGGCCGCGACGGCAAGCCGCATTTCGCTGTCGAACCGCTTTCTATTCGCCTGAACAGCATAAAAACCGGCCAGAAAAATGACGCTTGCCGCAATGAGGGCCGGTAAATAGCCAACTAAATGTCTGCCAAAAAATGGGCCGCCGGGATTGGATGGAACGGTTTCGGGTGCATTGTCCATCGGCAAACTTTTTGTAGGCTCGTTCCTCGCGCGGCGTCTTAAATAGTCTCGGTTTTGATATGGTATACACAGTTAAGGAACAATTGAGGAATAGTGAATTTTCCTGGTCCCTCGTCTCCAGGCATCAATGGCCCATTGCAAGTAAACGCCCGGCTTACGGTGCTGATATCCAGTACTCGGGTTTCTTGATAATTTGTGCATCTCTCCAATGACCCTATAATTTGGTCGCCAAGACGCGCACGGTAACGAACTGCCAATCCGTTGGGGGCGGAAGATTGAAGACGTATTTGCGGCACTATCTACCGATCCTCAACTGGCTTCCCGCCTATTCAAGGGCAGGACTTGGTGGTGACATTAATGCCGGCATGGTGACGGCGATCATGCTGGTTCCCCAGAGCATGGCCTACGCGATGCTGGCGGGATTGCCACCGGAAATGGGGCTCTACGCCAGCATTATTCCGCTAATGCTTTACGCGGTGTTTGGCTCCAGCAGGGTATTGGCGGTCGGCCCCGTCGCATTGGTTTCGCTGATGGTGGCGAGCACGTTGAACAGTTTGGCTGGCGTCGGGGAACCGGTTCAATTGATGCAGGCCGCGGGGCTGTTGGCCCTGATGGTCGGGGTCATTAGCATCATCATGGGATTGTTGCGGGTCGGCGTAATTGTCAATTATGTCAGCCACCACGTGATTTCGGGTTTTACCAGCGCCGCGGCTCTGATCATCTTTTTCAGCCAGTTCAAACATCTGGTTGGCGTCAACATTCCCCGGACACACAATATTTTTGAAATCCTGGCCCAGGTGTACGCGAAACTTCCCAGCCTGAATACGGCAAGTTTTTCAATCGGCATTGCCAGCGTTGTTGTCTTGCTATTCTTCAGAAACAACATGGCAAAATTGTTGTCGGGAACTGGATTGAACCCGTCATTGCGCGAAATCGTGAGCAAGACCGGGGCCTTGGTCGTCGTTACATTTTCATGTCTGGTTGTTTATGGCTTCGGTCTGGACGTCTCTCACGGCGTCAAGATCATCGGCGTGATCCCGGGAGGCTTGCCGACCCTTGCGTTTCCGGACATTGACATGGCGCTGATACCGATGCTGCTGCCGTCAGCGTTCCTGATCAGTTTTGTCGGCTTTATCGAAAGTGTATCGGTGGCGAAGGCTCTGGCAAGCCGCCGTCGCCAGAAAATTGTTCCCGACCAGGAGTTGGTCGGACTTGGTGCGGCCAATATCGGTGCGGCGATCAGTGGCGGTTACCCGGTGACGGGCGGGTTCAGCCGCTCCAGCGTCAATTACCAGGCCGGCGCGAATACACCGCTGGCGTCTCTGATCACCGCCCTGTTGGTCGCGATGACGGTCACTTTCCTGACGCCATTGTTCCACTACCTTCCCAAGGCGGTGTTGGCGTCGATCATCATGGTTGCCGTGCTGGCGCTGGTTGATCTCAAAGGCGTTGTCGAGGCCTGGCGCTATAGCAAGGAAGACGCGCTTTCCCTTATCGCAACGTTTGTCGCCGTTCTTGCGGCCGGGATCGAGATGGGACTGGCCATCGGTGTCGGCGGTTCCATCCTGATCCACCTATGGCGCATAAGGAAGCCTCACATCGCCATCATCGGGCGGGTGCGGGGGACAGAGCATTTCCGGAACTTTCTACGCCATGAAGTTATTCAGTCGGAACGGGTCGCGGCGATCCGGATTGACGAGAGTTTGATGTTTGCCAATGCCGCTTGGCTGGAGGATTGGGCACTGGGTTATATTGCTGACAACACCGCCATCGAACATCTCGTTTTGAGCTGCGCCGCCATCAACTATATCGACGGCAGCGCCCTTGACGTCTTCGAGCGCCTGGAACAAGAGCTGAAAATTGCCGGCGTTACCTTGCATCTGGCGGAGGTCAAGGGGCCGGTGATGGATCGCCTTAAGAAAACAGATTTTGTCGATCAACTCGGCGACGGCCGAATACACCTGAGCATGCACGAGGCAATGACCCGGCTGGGCTGCCCACAGTAGCCAGTGCATCGCATGGATCCATGCATGCTATTTAGAGAGATTGCTTCCTCTATACAGTTCCGACGGTATCTTTCGCCGCCGCCGTTGCCGCGCCGGCAACCTTCCTCAAGGCATTCATCTCGTTCTGGATAACGCGTTGCAGCATTCGCCCATCGGTCGAGTGGAGAACAAAACGGGCGCCCAACTTGATCGCCTTGCTGGATGTTTCAATGGTTTGCTGGTGCACCATCACCGGAACCTTACGCGCGGCGCAGCGCTTAATGATATCCTCGATCACACGTAAATATTTCTTGTTCGAATAGTCGTCTGGGATACCCAGGGAGGTGGACATATCATTCGGTCCAATGAAGACGGCATCGACGCCCCTGACGTCCAGGATCGCATCCAGGTTCCGGTAAGCGGGTTCAGACTCGATCCCGATAATAACGAAGGATTCCTTGCGCCTGTTTTGCAGGTACTTCCTGGCCTCTTTGCTGGGCAGTTCGTTCTTTTCAACGGCGCGGCGCAAATATTCGCCTTTCAGCGGATGCCATTTCGCCGTGGCCGCGACCGCCTGGACTTCCTCCACCGTCTCGCAATAGGGCACCAGAACGCCGGCCGTGCCTGCGTCCAGCGCCATTGCAACCCATTCGGCCTTTGGTATGGGGACGCGCACGACCGGCGTGATATCGGCCCGCCGCAGCATCCCGGTGAGCTGCTGAATTTCAGTACGGTCACGCGAGCCATGCTCGGAATCGATAATCGCGTAATCCAGCGTGCTGCCGGCCAGCACCTCCTCAAACCGGGTTGACGCCATTTGCGACAGCATGCAGCCGAACACATGCCCGCCTGATTTCAATGTGCGTCTGAGTTTGGTCGGGTTCATGGGTTTCCTCGTTGCGTTGATCAGTGACTAGTCATAGCCGACCCGCGCCCGTCATGCAAAGCGATCCCCCATCAAATTGCTTTTGCGCGGCACGGCCATAAATGGTGGAGCGCAACGGTTTCACGGATAGGACTGCGGAGCAGCATTGGGAAGATCCAGACAACGGCAGTACCAGCTAGGAGGTGCTATCTGGCAAGGCGCCTCCGGAACCCGCCGATGTCCGTTCGTGACACTTATCGAGGATCAGGCGGCGTC
>CAZVYX010000072.1:0-23822 GCA_964631725.1 uncultured Rhodospirillaceae bacterium
AGATCCAGGTGCTCCACTTGATACCCGTTTTTCATATTTTGTCTTAAGTCTATTGTAGATGTATGAAAAATATGATCGCCCAATTTCACGATCCTGTCCCTGCCACCTGAGATCCAACGAACCAACAATGTCATTGTGTAGTCGAAGCATTTGGAAGAAGGTGCTTTCGAAATTCTGAAGTTTGGCCGCAATGTTCTGCTTCTCAAATTCCTTTCGAGTGAGCGTCAATTCATCATGTGTAAATTTCAGATCTTTCCTTTGATAGCCCAGTTCTTTCATTTGTAGGAACATCGTGTAAACGATACCTGCAAAGGCCAAGCCAGAGAAACAGGCTGTGAGCACACCAAAACTGTCGCCGAATACCCCGGCCTTATCGATATTCGCAAATGTGATCGGCCAGGAAACAATAACAATTGCCGCCGCGTAAAATATTACGATAATTATTACTACCAGTGCATAAGGAACAAAGTCCCGCAACGATGGTTCGTCTTTGAAAATCTTGTCTTGCTCGTCCGCCATTATATAGCCTCCCGCAGCAAACTGTCGGAAGGCTATATGTCGTGACCTGCTAATACAACTAATTCAGATTGCCACACTCAACCCAGCCACAATGCGCGCTCAGCCGCACAGCGGCGGACCAGACCGGGAACGTGTGAGCACCTGATCTAAGATCAGGTTGTCGCAGCTACTTCCTCTAAAGTCTCATTAAATTTTTGCTGCAAAATCAATAGGTTAGAAAGAGCGGTGATTAAGCGCAAAATGGAAAGTTGGACAAAAATTGGAATATGGGGCAAACGTTGGACAATAGTCGCACAAAAAATCAGCGTGCTTCGACACACTGATTTGACCGAATTATTTGATTCTAAATGGAAAAATGGTACGCGCGACAGGGATCGAACCTGTGACAACCTGATTAAAAGTCAGGTGCTCTACCAACTGAGCTACGCGCGCATCGGGGCGGAACTTATGTCGGGGCGGGGCCGGGGTCAATGTTAATTCGGTGCCCCGACACTGAATCTTTTACACCGGTTCGATATCACCCAATGCAGCCTCGGCGGCATGTTCAGCCACGAATTCGTCCAGGCGGTTGGCGCTGATCGCCTGGCGCAAATTTGCCATTAGATCCTGATAATGGGTCAGGTTGTGCCAGGTCGCCAGCATAGAGCCCAGGATCTCCTTGGCGCGGAAAAGATGATGCAGATAACCGCGCGAATAGTTGCGGCACAGGGGGCAGCGGCAACTCTCGTCCACCGGGCGCGGATCATCGGCGTGGCGGGCATTGCGGATATTCAGGGTGGCGCGGGGAGTGAATAGCTGCCCCGTGCGGCCGGACCGGGTGGGCATAACGCAATCAAACATATCGATGCCACGTTGCACCGCGCCGACGATGTCGCCCGGCCGCCCCACGCCCATCAGATAGCGCGGTTGTTGCCCGGGCAAATGCGGCACGGTCACGTCCAGGGTGGAAAAGGTCAGCGCCTGCCCCTCCCCCACCGCCAGGCCGCCGATGGCATAGCCATCGAAGCCGGTTTCCTGCAACTGGGCGGCGGATTCGGCCCGCAAATCGCCGTACATACCGCCCTGGACGATACCGAACAGGGCATAGCCGGGCCGCGCCACGAATGCCGCACGGCAACGCTCCGCCCAGCGCATGGATAGCCGCATGGACGCCCCCGCGGCCTCCTCCGTCGCCGGATAGGGCGTGCATTCATCGAAGGCCATGGTGATATCGGCGTCGAGCAGATGCTGAACCTCGATACTACGTTCGGGGCTAAGGAACATTTTTGTGCCGTCGATGTGAGATTTGAAGGTAACGCCATCCTCGTCCATTTTGCGCAGGTCGCTAAGGGAGTAGACCTGGAAGCCACCGGAATCTGTCAGGATCGGGCGCTGCCAGTTCATGAAATCATGCAAGCCGCCCAGGCGGTTCACACGCTCCGCACCGGGCCGCAGCATCAAATGGTAGGTGTTGGCCAGGACGATATCGGCACCGGTTTCGCGCACCGCTTCCGGTGTCATTGCCTTGACCGTCGCCGCCGTGCCCACGGGCATGAAGGCCGGTGTTTCGATGTCGCCATGGGCGGTATTGATCCGGCCCACCCGGGCCGCGCCATCCTGGGCCAGAAGCTGGAAATCGAACTTTGTCATCCCGCACCCTCCAACTCCAGCAGGCAGCCGTCGCCGTAGGAGTAGAAGCGGTAGCCGCTATCAATCGCATGGGTATAGGCCGCTTGCATGCGGTCCAGACCGGCAAAGGCGGCGACCAGCATGAACAGGGTGGAACGGGGCAAGTGAAAATTGGTCAACAACAGATCCACCACACGAAACTTATAACCCGGCGTGATGAAAATATCCGTTTCACCGGAAAAGGGCGCCAAGGTGCCGTCCCGCGCGGCACTTTCCAACAGCCGCAGGGATGTGGTGCCCACGGCGACCACCCTGCCGCCCCGTTCCTTGGTCTCGCGGATCCGCTGGACGGCCGCCTCGCCAACCTCGCCCCATTCGCTGTGCATCGGATGATTATCCGTGTCATCGACGCTCACGGGCAAAAAGGTCCCCGCGCCAACGTGCAGGGTAAGCTCCGCATGCGCCACGCCTGCTTCCGACAATCGTTGCAGCAGTGCATCGGTGAAATGCAGGCCGGCGGTAGGCGCGGCGACGGCGCCGTCACGGCGGGCCAGAACGGTCTGGTAATCTTCATCGTCTTGCGCGTCCACGGCCCGGTGTTTGCGGATATAGGGCGGCAGCGGCAAGGTGCCATGGCGCGCCAGGGCGGCCATCATATGGGCCTCGGACAGGGCGAAATCCAGGGTCACCTGGCCATCCCGGTGCGGCCCCTCGACCCGCGCCGCGAAACCATCGGCGATGATCAGGCGGTCATTGGCCCGCAAGCGCCGGGCCGGGCGGGCAAAGGCTCGCCAGCGGCCCTGGCCAAGGCTTTGCAGCAAGGTCAGCTCTATCCGCGCTTCGCCGCGCCGGGCTTCCAGTTGCAGGGGCAACACCCGCGTATCGTTGAAAATCAATAGGTCGTCGGGCCGCAGCATCAGGGGCAGATCGCTGATCATACGGTCATGAACGCCGGCGCCGTCCACATGCAGCAACCGCGCGCTATCGCGCGGCCGCACCGGCCGCAATGCGATTGCCTCGGACGGCAAATCGAAATCGAATAGATCGACGTCCATGATCCGGCGTTCCGCTAAGCCTAGGTGTCGGCCGGAGGCACCGTCAGAGCGTTATTGCACGTCGGCGGCAACCCGCATGGTAATGATCTTGTCCGGGTTGTCGACGGCACCGCTGCCCGGTGCGCCCATCTTGATCTTGTCCACGGCATCCATGCCATCGGTGACCTGGCCCCAGAGGGTGTATTGACCGTCCAGCCATGGCGCCGCCTTGAAGACGATGAAGAATTGACTATCGGCGCTATTGGGATCAGCCGCCCGGGCCATGGACAAGGCGCCGCGCAGATGCTTCTCGTTCGAGAACTCGGCCTGCAGATGCTGCCCCGAGCCGCCCGTGCCCGTACCCGTGGGATCGCCGGTCTGGGCCATGAAATCCTCGATCACGCGATGAAAGACAATACCGTCATAAAATTTCTGCCGCACTAGTTCCTTGATGCGGGCGACATGGTTCGGAGCAACGTCGGGACGCAATTCGATTGTCACCCGGCCGTCCTTAAGTTCCAGATAGATCGTGTTTTCCAAGTCAGCCGCTCCCGCTTCAATGACCGGCAACGCCAAGGCCATGATTAATCCAAAAATAAGTCTTCTTAACAGCATCTCGCCGCCCTTCTTTACAGCCAATTTCGCCATGCGATACAGCACCGACGTCCGAAACGCCTCAGGTCCGGCCAACCCGTTCGTATAACCGGTTTGCCACCCGGGCCGACACAAAGGCTGAGACATCGCCGTCCAGCCGGGCGATTTCCTTGACCAGACGCGAGGCAATGAACTGATACTTGTCATTCGCCATCAGGAACACCGTTTCGATCTCTGAATTCAGGCGCAAGTTCATGCCGACCATCTGAAATTCATACTCAAAATCCGATACCGCCCGCAAACCGCGGATGATGATACCGGCGCCATGTTCCTGGGCGCAGTGCATCAGCAGGTTATCAAAGGGCCGCACCTCGATCTGGCAATTATTCAATTGCCCTTCGACGGCATCCAATTCGTCCTGGACCATCTCCACCCGTTCATCCAGCGTGAACATCGGGCCCTTGTCCCGGTTGATGGCAACACCAATAACCAACTTATCAACCAGCTTCGTGGCACGCTGAATAATATCTGTATGCCCCAAGGTGATGGGATCAAAAGTTCCCGGATAAAAGCCGATACGCTCCTTAGACAAAACCGCCTCCTACTACCAACAGATCGATCTCGATCGGATCATTAGCCTTTCACGGCTATCATGGAAAGGGTGAAAACGTACAGCGACGCCGATTATTTCCCACTAACTCCGCATTTTTCCCCATCGACTCCGGCACAGCCCGAAATGGATTTATGCGTCATCCCCGTCGTCCGGGTCGCCGCCACCGTTGTCGTCGTTGTCGCCATCGCCGTTTCCGCCATTTTGTTCCGACAGCCAGGCCACCGACACGACGCGCTCATTCGGCTCCACGTCGAACAGCGTTACCCCTTGGGTATTGCGGCCGGCGATACGGATGTCATGCACGGGGGTGCGGATCAAACGGCCGGTATCGGTAACCAGCATAATGTGATGCTCTTCCTCCACCGGGGCGGACGCGATCACCGGACCATTTCTGTCCGAGGCCTCGATATTGATGATGCCCTGGCCGCCGCGCCCGGTGACCCGGTACTCGTAGGCCGAGGTCCGCTTACCATAGCCGTTCTCGGTGATGGACAGGACGAACTGCTCCATCGCCGCCATCTCTTCCGCCTCCGCGGGTGCGCTTGGCAGGGGATCGCCGTTGGAATCGTCGCCACCCTCGCCCTCGGCCCGGCGCCGGGCGTTCGACCAGCGCAGGTAGCGGTCCCGGGTGTCGCTGTCGAATTCGGCATGGCGCACGATCGACATGGCGATCAGTTCATCATCGCCGACCAGCCGTATGCCCCGCACACCAATCGAATCCCGGCTCTTGAAAACCCGCACATCGATGACGGGGAAGCGGATGCATTTGCCCCGGCGCGCCGAGAGCAGAATATCATCATTGGCATCGCAGATCGCGACCCCGACAATACGGTCGCCCTCGGGCAGTTTCATGGCAATCTTGCCATTCGCCTGCACCCGTTTGAAATCGGCCAGTTCGTTGCGGCGCACGGAGCCCGAAGCGGTCGCGAACATAACGTAGCGGTCGGCCCATTCCGCCTCGTCCTCCGGCAGGGGCAGGACCGTATGGATGGTTTCGCCTTCTTCCAACGGGAACAAATTGACCATGGCCTTGCCCCGGGCCTGGGGCGCCGCCATGGGCAGGCGAAAGACCTTCAGGAGGTAAACCTTGCCGGTCGAGGAGAAGAACAGCATCGGCGTATGGGTATTGGCGACGAACAGCTGGCTGACGAAATCCTCGTCCCGCGTGGCCATGCCCTGCCGTCCCTTGCCGCCCCGGCGCTGGGGCCGATAGGTGGACAGGGGGACCCGCTTGACGTAGCCGTTGTGCGATACGGTTACCACCATGTCCTCGCGCTGGATCAGATCCTCGTCCTCCTGATCCGCTTCCGCCTCGACGATCTCGCTGCGCCGCGGCGTGGCGAAGCTTTCCCTGATGTCCGTCAGCTCTTCCCGGATGATCCCGGTAAGACGTTCCCTGGAACGCAGGATATCGAGATAGTCGAGAATTTTTTCGCCCAAGTCGCGAAGCTCTTCGCCAACCTCGTCACGGCCCAGGGCGGTCAACCGCTGCAAACGCAGGTCCAAAATGGCGCGGGCCTGGGTTTCGCTCAGGCGATAGACACCGTCGACGACCCGGCGGCCCGGTTCGTCGATCAACTGGATCATCGCCTCCACCTCCGTCGCGGGCCAATCCCGTTCCATCAACTGCGCCCGTGCCGTCGCCGGGTCCGGCGCGCCCCGGATCAGGGCGATAATGGCATCGATATTAGCGACGGCGATGGCCAGACCGGCCAGCACGTGGGCCCGCTCCCGTGCCTTGCCGAGCAGATACTTGGTGCGCCGGGTGACCACAACTTCCCGCGAATCCACGAAAGCGGCGATCATCTGCGCCAGGTTCAGCAGTTCCGGCCGGCCATGGTTGAGGGCCAGGCTGTTGACGCCGAACGAGGTCTGCAGCGGCGAGAAGCGATAGAGCTGGTTGAGAACCACGTCCGCCATGGCGTCGCGCTTCAATTCGATCACCACGCGGACGCCGGTCCTGTCGCTTTCATCCCGTAGATCGGAAATACCCTCGATCCGTTTGGCGCGCACGGCCTCGGCGATTTTTTCGATCATGCCGGCCTTGTTCACCTGATAGGGCACTTCCGTGACGATGATCGCTTCCCGGTCCTTGCGGATGGTCTCCACCGTCGTGCGCCCACGCATGACCACGGAACCACGGCCGGTACGAAACGCCGACAGAATGCCCGTTCGGCCCAGGATCAAGCCGCCGGTGGGAAAATCAGGCCCCTGCACATGCTCCATCAAGCCTTCGAGGGTAATGTCGGGATCCTCGAGATAGGCGCAGCAGGCATCGATAATCTCGCCCAGATTATGGGGCGGGATATTGGTCGCCATGCCGACGGCAATGCCGCCGGCGCCGTTGACCAGCAAATTGGGGATCATGGACGGCAGAACAACCGGTTCCGAGGCCGAGCCGTCATAATTATCCTGGAAATCGACCGTATCCTTGTCGATATCCGCCAACAGCATCTCGGCCGGTTTGTCCATGCGGACCTCGGTATAGCGCATGGCCGCCGCCCGGTCGCCGTCCATGGAGCCGAAGTTACCCTGGCCATCCAACAATGGCAGGCGCATGGCAAAATCCTGCGCCATGCGCACCATGGCATCATAAATCGCCGTGTCGCCGTGTGGATGGTAGCGGCCCATGACATCACCCACCACGCGGGCCGATTTGCGGTAGGGCTTGTCCGAGGTATAGCCGGACTCGTGCATGGAATAGAGGATGCGCCTGTGGACCGGTTTAAGGCCGTCGCGGGCATCCGGAATGGCCCGGCTGACGATCACGCTCATGGCGTAATCCAGGTACGACTTCCGCATCTCCTCTTCTATGGCGATGGGCAGAACGTGGTCGCTTCCCTCACCCCCCGGAGGCGGCCCCAAAGGCGGATCCGCCGGTGGATCGGCAGGCGGCGCGGGGGGCGGGGTTTGGCTATCGTCAGTCAATTCAAAAGGTCCTGATAGATGCGTTTCAACGGCGCCTGGCGAACAACAGCCGAACATTGGTCAAACAATGATCCGGCACATTTTTTGCGGTTGCGAAGCTTGAAACGGCAAGCACGAGATATTGCGGCGTGAACTTGGAAATTATACCAAGTCTTGCGGTTTTCAGCAATATTTCGCGGCCCGATTCAGGCCTCAAAAACGGTATTTTTTGAACCTATTTTGGGCCCTCGGCGGCCTTGCCGTAAGGATTAGGTCCGGGCCCCGCCGACTGTCTGGGCATCACCCCGGACGGTCGGTGCCAGGCGGGCCTTTGGCTTACGTTCCCGCAGCAATATCGCCGGCAGCATGGCGAAGAAAAAGACCATTCCCAGGAACAGAAAAACATCCCGGAACGCCAGCATGGAGGCCTGGGCATAGAGACTGTTGCCCAGCATGTGCATGGCCGCGACGGGGTGCATTTCCACCGGCCAGCCGAGCTGTGATAGCAGGCCCGACAGGCGCTGCATCAATTGCTGGGTCAGCACATTGTCCGCCGTCTGCAAACTGGCGAAGGCCTGGCTGAAGACGGCGGTCCGCTGCTCCAAGGCGACCGCGATCAGATTGACGCCCAGGGCGCCGCCCATCTGGCGCATGAAATTCACCGCGCCCGAACCCTGGCTCACCAGCTCGCTGCTCAAACTTTGTAACGCCGTGACGTTGATGGTGGGGATGACAAAGCCCATGCCGATACGCCCCAGGACCAGCCACAGGGCGAAGGTCCAGAATGGCGTGTCCGTATGGGCCCCGGTCATCAACATCGAGGAGATACCAAAGGCGCACAAACCGCCCAAAATCAGCAGATAGCGGGGAAAGTGGTCCGCCAGCCGGCCGCCGATGGGCATCAAGAACATCATCGTCAGGCCCGCCGGCACCATCAGCAGGCCGGAACGGGTCGGGGAATAGCTTTGCACCGTCTGCACGAACAGCGGGATCAGATAGGTCGTGCCGTACAGGCCCGCGCCCAAGGCCATGCGCACCATCGCGGCGGCGGCGAACTGGCGGTTGAGAAACAGGCGCAGTTGCAGGATCGGCTCGTCCGTCCGCCACTCCCACCACAGGAAGGCCAAAAAGGACAGCAGGAATGTGGAAAAATAGACCGCGACAATGGGCGCATGCCAACCCTCGCGCTGGCCCGACGACAAACCGATCAGCATCGACGAGACGAATACCACCAACAACGACAGGCCGGTCCAATCGAACGCCGGCTTGGCGTCATCGCCCTCGCGCCAGGGCATGAACAGCCAGGCCAGAACACAGCCCACGATCCCGACGGAAACCGGGGCGAAGAATACATAATGCCAATTGAAGGCATCCAGCAGCACGCCGCCGAAGGTCGGACCCAGAGTGGGCGCGACGACGACACCCAGGCCAAACAGCCCCATGGCCCGGCCCCGTTGGCGCATGGGAAAAACCTGGTACATCAACACCATGGACAGCGGCTGTATCAAACCCGCGCCCAGGCCCTGCAACACGCGGGCCAGAATCATCACGTCAATATTGTTCGCCAGCCCGCCCATGAAGGCGCCGAAGATGAAGACCGCCATTGCGCCAAGGTAGGTCGTGCGCATGCCGAACGAGCGCACGAACCAGTCGTTCAGCAACATGGTCACGGTCATCGAGGCGATATAGCCGGTGGCCAGCCAATGCACGGTATCCTGGCCAACGCCAAAGGCCCCCATGATCACCGGAATGGCGACATTGATCATGGTGGCGTTCAACAACATCGCCATGACGCCCAGGATCACGGTGATGGTCACGAAGATTCGATACTTCGGCCCATAGCGTTCGAACAGCGTCTTGATCGCAATGCTCTGCACGGATTATCCGGGCCGCGGCCGCAATTGTGGCCGGGTCCTCCTCTTTGATATTGGGTCGCGCAGCAACAGAACCGGTATCATCATCCCCACGTAGACCAGCCCGATAAGCATGAAGACATCGCTGAACGCCATCATGGATGCCTGAGCATAGATGCTGCGGCCAACCAGATAAAGCGCCCCGGCCGGCGTCATCTCATACGGCCAGCCCAATTGGCTTAACATGCGGCCGAACTGCATCATTAATAATTGCATGGAATTGTTGTCGGGAGTCTGCAATCCGGCGAAGGCGTCGGCAAAGAAGGCGGTGCGCCGCTCCAATCCCAACGAGATCAGATTGATGCCCAGGGCACCGCCCAGTTGGCGGGTGAAGTTGATAGCGCCGGAGCCCTGGCTCAATTGCTCCGGCCGCAAATTTGATATGGCGGCGACGGTCAGGGTCGGCATCACCGAAGCCAGGCCGACGCGCCCGATCATGATCCAGACGGCGAAAACCCAAAACGGTGTGTCGGTGTGCGCCTGCATCATCAGAAATGATGAAACGCCGTAAACGAACATGCCGAACAGGATCATTTGATAATGGGGCAGCCGGTCGGACAGCCGGCCCGCGATGGGGAACGACAACATCATGATCAAGCCGCCGGGCACCATCAACAGGCCCGAACGCGTCGGGCTGTAACCCTGGACCATCTGCACGAACAGCGGAATGATGTAGATCGAGCCAAACAGGCCGGCGCCCAGAACCATGCCGACCACGGCGGCGACGGCAAATTTCCGGTCAAAAAACACCCGCAACTGCATGATCGGATTGGCGGTGTTCAATTCCCAATAGATAAAGGCCATCAAACTGATGACCGAGATGGAGAAATAGACCGAGATGATCGGCGCCTGCCAGCCCTCGCGCTGACCGTTGGACAGGCCGGTCAGGCCCATGGAGATGAACAGCCCCACCAGTATCAATCCGGTCCAGTCAAAACGGGGCAGCGGTCCCCCGCCCTGTTTGCCGGGCATGAAGATTAGCGACAGGACAATCCCCAGCACCGCCACCGGCACTGCCATGAAGAAAACAAAATGCCAATTGAAGACATCCAGCAGCACCCCGCCCAGCGCCGGCCCCACGGTCGGCGCGACAACTACGCCAAGGCCGAACAGCCCCATCGCCTTGCCCCGCTGTTCGGGCGGAAAGACCTGAAACATCACCACCATGGCCAACGGCTGCACCACGCCGGCGCCGATGCCCTGAAAAATCCGGGCCAGGATCATCATCGAGATATTCGTGCTCAAGCCGCCAATAATGGCGCCAACGCAGAATACCGTCATCGCCGCGATATAGGTGGTCCGCATACCGAATGCGCGCACGCACCAGTCGTTGATCAGCATGGAGACGGTCATCGCCGCGATAAAGCCGGTGGACAGCCAATGAACGGTATCCTGGCCGACGCCAAAGGCCCCCATGATCACCGGCACGGCAACATTGATCATGGTCGCGGATAGAACCATGGCGACCGTGCCCAGCATTGCGGTGAACGACACGTAATACTGATAACGCGGGCCAAAGCGCGCGAACATCGCCTCGATGCTGGAACTATTCATGACATGCCGGAAAAATCATACAGCGGTGGAACCTATCCGGGCCGCGGCCGCAAGACCGGCTGATTACCCGACCGTTTGCGCCGCTCGATCAGAAACAGCGCTGGGATCAAGGTGACGAAATACAACAACGCGAGACCCAGGAAGGCGTCGCCAAAAGCCATCATCGCGGCCTGCGAATAGACGCTGCGGCCAACCAAATAGAGCGTCCCCGCCCGCATCATCTCAAGCGGCCAGCCTAATTGACCCAGGATGTGACCGAACTGTGACATCAGATGCAAAGTCGCGCTGTTGTCCGGCGTTTGCAGGCCGGCGAAGGCATCCGAGAAAAACGCCGTCCGTTGGCCCAGGGTCAGGGCCAGAATGTTCACACCCACCGCGCCGCCAAGCTGCCGGGTAAAATTGAGCGCGCCGGAACCCTGGCTCAGCAATTCAGGCTTCAGGGTCGAAACGGCGCTGACCGTCAAGGTCGGCATCATCGCCGCCAGACCGATCCGGCCCAGCATGATCCACCAAGCGAAAACCCAAAACGGCGTATCGGTATGGGCCTGCATCATCAATATGCAGGAAAGGCCAAACACGGCCAGACCGAACATTATCATCTGATAGCCGGGCAACTTGTCCGACAGGCGTCCCGCAATGGGGAACATTGCCATCATCAACAACCCGCCCGGGATCATCAACAGGCCGGAACGGGTCGGGCTGTAGCCCTGAATGGTTTGCACGAACAACGGAATGATATAGGTGGAGCCGAACAGCCCGACGCTCAAAACCATGCCGACCAAGACGGCGGCGGCGAATTTCCGGTTAAAGAAAACGCGAAGCTGCAAGATTGGGTTGTCGGTCCGCAACTCCCAAAAAATGAACGTCCCGCCGGAAATAATGGCAACGGAGAAGAGGATTGAAACAATCAATTCCCCCCAACCCTCGCGCTGCCCCGTCGACAGCCCAATCAAGGTGCAACTGATGAACAGGGTCACCAGGACCAAGCCGGTCCAATCGAACGCCGGCAGGGGCCGTTGGCGCTTGCCGCCCGGCATGAAAATCGTCGCCAACATGATCCCAACCACGGCCACGGGGGCCGACATGAAAAATACATAATGCCAATTGAAGGCATCCAGCAGCACACCGCCGAAAGTGGGGCCCAGGGCCGGCGCGACGATAATGCCAACCCCGAACATACCCATCGCCCGGCCGCGCTGTTCGACCGGAAAGACCTGGAACATCAGGATCATCGACAACGGCTGCACCACGCCGGCGCCAGAGCCCTGCAATATGCGGGCAAAGATCATCATATCGATGCTGTTGCTAAGTCCGCCCATGACGGCGCCGAAAATAAACACCGTCATGGCGCCGATATAGGTCGTCTTCATACCGAAGGCGCGAACGCACCAATCGTTCAGCAACATGGACACGGTCATCGCCGCGATGAAGCCGGTGGACAGCCAATGCACCGTGTCCTGACCGACGCCGAAGGCGCCCATGATGACGGGGATGGCGACATTGATCATGGTCGCCGTCAGCACCATGGACATGGTGCCAAGCATCGCGGTGAACGAGACGTAGTAGCGGTAGCGCGGCCCGAAGCGCGCGAACAGTGCGTCTATGGCGGGATTGGACATGTTAACCGGGCCGTGCCGCCGGCACGCGGCGGGCTTTGAGTTTCGGTTGCTGGTCGCGCAGCAACAGGGCCGGGATCATGGCAATGAAAAACGCCAGGGCGACGAACAGAAATACATCCCTGAAGGCCATCATGGAAGCCTGGGAATGGACGCTGCGGCCGACCAGATAAAGCACGCCGGAACGCACCATCTCGAACGGCCAGCCCAATTGGCTCAAGATATGTCCGGTTTGGTACATGAACTGCTGGGTCGCGCTGTTGTCGGGCGTCTGCAATCCGGCATAGGCGTCCGAGAAGAACGCCGTGCGCTGGTCCAGCAAAACGGCAACGACGTTGACCCCGACCGCACCGCCCAAATTGCGCATGAAGTTGAGGGCGCCCGCGCCCTGGCTCAAATATTCCTGGGATAATGTTGAGACGGCGGTGACCATCAACGTCGGCATCATCGCCGCCTGACCAAGCCGGCCGAAGATCAACCACGAGGCAAAGACCCAAAACGCCGTGTCCGTCGACGCCTGCATCATCAGCAACGATGCACAGCCATACACGCCAAGGCCAAACAACGTCATCTGGTAGCCCGGCAGTTTGTCCGACAACCGCCCCGCGATGGGCAAGATCAGCATCATGAAAATGCCACCCGGGATCATCAACACGCCCGACCTGGTCGGGCTGTAGCCCTGCACCGTTTGCACGAACAGCGGAACCAAATAACCGGTTCCATAGAAGCCTAGGCTCAGAACCAGGCCGACCACGATCGAAGCGGAAAACTTGCGGTTGGCGAAGACGCGGACCTGAAAAATGGGGTTCGGCGTCGTCAATTCCCAAAGGATGAAGGCGATCCCCGACACGATGCCAATGGAGAATAAAACCGAAATGATCGGCGCGCCCCAGCCCTCCCGCTGACCGCTGGACAACCCGGTCAGGGAACAGGCGATGCACAATGCGGCCAGAACCAGGCCCGTCCAGTCAAAGGCGGGGAGTTTTTGGCCGCGCTCGCCACCAGGCATGAAAATCGTTGCCAAGATGATCCCGATAGCCGGCACCGGCGCCGACATGAAGAATACATACTGCCAATTAAAGCCATCCAACAGCACGCCGCCCAACGCTGGGCCCACGGCCGGCGCGGCCATGATGCCGACACTCATCAACCCCATGGCGCGGCCCCGCCATTCAACGGGAAACACCTGCAGGATCAAGACCATGGACAAGGGTTGCGCGACGCCCGCGCCGGCACCCTGCAGAACCCGGGCGATGATGATGAGATCGATACTGGTGGAGAGCCCGCCCATGACGCCGCCAAAAATGAAGACAGCCATGGCGCCGATAAAAGTTACTTTCATGCCAAAGGCACGCACGCACCAATCACTGAGCAACATGGATATGGTCATCGCGGCGATGAAGCCGGTGGCGACCCAGTGCACCTTGTCCTGGCCGACGCCAAAGGCGCCCATGATGACGGGAATGGCGACATTGGTCATGGTCGCCATCAACGCCGTGGCCGCGGTGCCGAGCATGGCGGTGAAGGTCACATAGTAGCGGTAACGCGGCCCGAACCGCGCGAACATTGCCTCAATCGCGGGTGATTGCAATCTCGACCTCGACCATCATGCCCGGGCGCAACAAGCCTCTCGTCTGCGGCACTGCTATCTTGACTGGCAGACGCTGGGTAATCTTGGTGAAGCTGCCGGAAGGATTGGGACTTGGCAGCAGGGCGAATTGATTGGTTGCGGCATTGCCGATACGAACCACCTCGCCAATGACTTCAAGGTCGGGATAGGCATCGACGCCGATCTTGGCCTTGGCGCCCAATTTGACGTCGCGGATATCGGTTTCCTTGATATTGGCTTCAACCCAGATCACAGCCGGATTATGCAACAGCAGCAGGCGCTGCCCCCGTGCCACATATTCGCCGGGATCAATGAACACACGGTCCACCATGCCGTTGCTTGGCGCCTTGATCGTGCGGTCCGTCATATCCAGCTGTTGCCGCTCCCGCTGGGTCGTCAGACGCTCCTCGTCAAAATGCAGAGAGGCGATATGGCCCCGCAGGACATCCATGCGCTGGCGGTCGGCCTGGGCTTCCATGACAGAGGCATTAGCCTTGGCCACGTCCGCCTTGGCCTTCAGGACTTCCTGCCCGGCCATACGATATGCCGTGCGCAGGGACTCCCAACGCTGGCGCGAGATTACCTTTTTCAACAGCAGCGATTCCGCCCGCTCGAAATCATTGCGGACTTGCTCCATCTCCGTGTCCATGCCCGACTTGGCCGCCTGCGCCGCCGTCAAGGCCGCGCGGGAGGCCTCGAACCGGCCGCGGGTCTGTTGATCGATCATGCGGATCTCCGCTTCGATCCGCTGCCGCTCCGCCTGCAAGGACTTGCGCTGGGCATCGATTTCCCGCAGGCGCAACGAAGACTCCCGGTCATCGATCATGATCAATGGTTTGCCGGTCGCCACTTTATTGCCTTCGGATACCGGCACTTCCGTAACCCAGCCATCAATGCGCGACGAAATCATGATCATGTCGGCCTTGATCCGAGCGTCGTAGACAACGACGTTGGTATAGCGGCCATAGACCCAATACATCAGGGCGGCTATGCCGACCGCGACCGCCGCGACCAGCAGCATTCGCCCCATGCCCCGGCGCAGGGCCGACGAACGGGATGGCAGACCACCCTCGGGCGCGGAAGTACCGGCGTTGGATTGGGCGCCCGCGGGCTGACCGCCGCGATCCGCGCCCTGATCCGAACCTTGATTTTCCGCCGCCGCGCCGGTCTGTTTCTCGACGTCCGGCTCCAGCCGTTGTGTGCTCGATTTATCGTTCACCTGATCAATCCGATCCTGCCGCTTCATATTCCAAGTTTATTCCTTTGGCGTCTTCCGACACAGCCGCCTCGGCCTGGCTTTGAATTCGATCAAAAATAGCCAGGCAATGGGCTAAATCCGCATCTGAAATTCCCGCCAAATGCACGCGCCTCAACTCCGCCGAGACATCGTCCAGCACCTCGATCATCCGCCAGCCCTCGTCGGTCAGGTGCACGGTCTTGCCGCGCCGGTCGGCTTCATCCGGACGGCGTTCGATTAAACCCTGGCTTTCAAGATTGTCCAGGATATGCACCAATGTCGGTCCTTCGATCCCGACAAAGCGGGCCAGGGCCTTTTGCTGGTAGCCGTCAGCTTCCCGCCGCATATGCATCATGACCACCCAGCGGGCCTGGGTAAGTCCATGCGGCCGCATTTTTTCGTCCAGGCGGGACCGCCACAGACGCGCCAGTCGGCCCAACCGAAAACCGAACTGTTCCCGATCGTCCATTTTTCGGCCAATCTCGGCGGCGTTGGTTGGACTGTCCATAGTTGCTTCGCCATGATCCATGGTTTGAGTTTGAGTACAATTAATTAGCATACTATTAATTCGCCAACAATTTATTTGGCCGCAAATTATTCGCAATCAAATGAATGGCAATGAATGGGATTGGCGCGTTTCGCCATGGGAATGCCGCCGCTCCTTGGCGTAGACTGCATGGGAATCGAAACCCATGACAAAGGAAATTCCCATGCTACTTGACGTCCGCACCTATACCTGCCGTCCCGGCACGATCGGCAAACATCTGGAGCTGTATGCCGAAAAGGGCTTTGGGCCGCAGAGCCGCAATCTGGGCCAGCCTCTTGCCTATATGAAGACGGAAACCGGCAATCCTAATCAATATATGCATATCTGGGTGTACGAGAACGCCGGTGACCGCGAGGCGAAACGCGCCGCGTTGTGGTCCGATCCGGACTGGATCGCCTATACCCAGGCCTCGGCCCAGTTGGGTGCCTTGGAAAAGCAGGAAAATATGCTGATGATTCCAACGGATTTTTGTCCCATCAAATAGCAGCCTGGCGCAGCGGTAACGGCGGGGCGGCGAATTCAAATGATGCCGCCCCCCAGAACCCCATTATTCTTGCCGATCCCCAATACACCGCGTGAAAACGGCAGTACCTTGACCATCGCCGCATGGCCATCCCATGATTGCGTTGCCGCACCTCGGCGGCGGAGGAGGTGGATGTTATGTCACTGCGTTTGAGCGATCATCTGCAATTTGGAATCTTGAGTAAGCATCGCCGCCCCGAACCCGGATCGGGCCCATGGCTGCCGGCGATCGACGAGGGCCGCGCCCTGGCCGAGCTGATTGACCACCTGGGTTACGACTCCCTGTGGTTCGGTGATCATCTATCCTTTCCCCTGCCCGTTCTGGACCCCTTGGTGCAACTGGCCCAGGCCGCGACCTTCAGCTCCCGCCTGGTGTTTGGCACCTGCGTCTACCTATTGCCCCTGCGTCACCCCGGACCGGCCGCCAAGCAGCTTGCGACATTGGATCATCTCTCCGGCGGGCGGATGATACTCGGCGTCGGCGTGGGCGGTGAGTTCAAGACCGATTTTCAGGCCGCCGGCATCGACCCGTCCGAGCGCGGCGCCAGGTTGAGCGAGGGCATCGGGGTGATGCGCCAATTGTGGCGCGGCGAACCCGTCTCGCACGACGGCAGTTATTATTCCTTTCCCGAATTGACCATGTCGCCGCCTGCCCGCCAGCCCGGCGGTCCACCGATCTGGTGCGGCGGACGCTCGCCCGCCGCTCTGCGCCGGGCCGGTGAAATGTGCGATGGCTGGCTGTCTTATGTGGTGACGCCGGAAATGTATGGCCAGGCCCTTGATCGAATCCAGGAAGCGGCGGCGGCCGGCGGCGCTCCGGAGCGGCCTTTCGGTACCGGGCACCTGTTGTTTGCCAGGGTCGATGACACCTATGAAAATGCCCTGGACGAAGCAGCGCAGACCTTGAGCGCCCGCTATGCCATGGATTTTCGCGAACCGGCCAAGAAATACAGCGCCTTGGGCAGCCCACAGGACGTGGCGGAAAGGCTGATCGAATATCATGCCGCCGGGTTGCGGCATGTGGTCTTGGATTTCCTTGGCCCTTACGAGGATCACGATCAACAGATCAGCCGTTTCGCCGAAGAAGTACTGCCATTAGTGCGGGACCTGCGATAGCAATACCCATCGGCGCGACGGGCCGATAACCGAGACATGAGTATTCACAGCACGAAAGACAGCGGCCATGACCTTGCAACTTGATGAGACATTCCGGTTCGGCGTTCAGACTATACACCGGCGGACCGAGCCGGCGGTGGGCCTTTGGCTGCCGGAGGCCGAAGATGGCCGCGCCATGGTCGAACTGATCGATCGGCTGGGCTACGATTCCCTTTGGGTCGGCGATCATTTGTCCTTTGCCATACCTATTCTGGACCCTTTCATCCAGTTGGCCCAGGCCGCCACCTACAGCGACCGCCTTGCCCTCGGCGTCGGTGTTTACCTCCTGCCCCTGCGCCATCCCGGCCCGGTAGCCAAGCAGGTCGCCACCCTGGATCACTTATCGGGCGGGCGCTTGATCATGGGCGTGGGCGTGGGCGGTGAATTCAAGACCGATTTCCAGGTCGCCGGCGTTGATCCATCGGAGCGGGGCGCGAGGTTGAGCGAGGGCATCGAGGTCATGCGCAAGCTATGGCGCGGCGAAACCGTCTCCCATGACGGCAAGCATTTCAGCTTCCCCGAGTTGACCATGTCGCCACCCGCACGGCAGGCCGGCGGCCCGCCCATCTGGTGCGGTGGACGTTCGCCCGCGGCCCTGCGCCGGGCCGGCGAAATCGGCGATGGCTGGCTGTCCTATGTGGTTACGCCCGCGATGTATCGGGACTCCATGGACAAGATCCGCACGGCGGCCGATGCCGCGGGCCGGCCCGATCGCAGCTTCGGCACCGGACATTTGCTGTTCGCGACGGTCGATGACACCTACGAAGGCGCCCTGGACAAAGCCACCGAGACCCTGAGCGTGCGTTACGCCATGGATTTCCGCGAAGCGGCCAAGAAATACTGCGCCCTGGGACGGCCGCAGGACGTGGCGGAGCGATTGCTGGAATTTCACGAAGCCGGCGTCCGGCACGTCATCATGGATTTCGTTGGCCCGTACGAAGACCGGGACCGGCAATTCGTCCGCTTCGCCGAGGAAGTACTGCCATTGATGAAGGATCTGCGTTGAAGCCTGGAACCTCGGGCCAACGGCCCTGAAGCGCGCTACTGCGTGCGTTCGATCAGGGCCGACAGTTCAGCCGACAACTCCTGGCCAATGGCGCCGCCGTCACCCTTCAACGACTTTTTCAGACAGACGGAGATCGCATCGATATGAGCCTCGATGACCTGCAGATCGACCTCTGAAAATGTCTCGTGCCTATTCAGGCAATGACACAACGAACCGCCGACCTCACTCGCCAGATCGTAGCCGAAGCCGGCCGCCTGACCGCGGATATCGTGCGCCAGACGAAACAGTTCCGCTTTCGCGGCCGGGTCTTGCGGCATCTGACGCAACTTCTGATATGCCGCCGTTAGCGCCTGAAGGTCGGCCTGTAGCCATTTCGGGTAACTTCTTGCGATTGCCGCCATCACGCGGTTTGCCTTGGCCATCAGTTCGGACACGGTTAGATCCGAAAGCAGCACCTTGACCTGCAACCGATTTGCCGGACGGATTATCCGGTGTTGGCTGGAGACACTCATGGCTTCACCCTGGTCCATTGATCAGCCTGAAGCGGCGACCGGCCGCTGACTATCCCGGCGCCGGCGGTAGGGACCTTGAAATTCTCCCAGCTCCCTGCGGCGGCGATCTGGCCCAAAAAAGGACTTGGTTTCCACATAAGGGCGGGGCTGCCGAACGATGGATGTCAGGCGGGCGTAAAGCGCCTCCGGCGAAACCGGTTTGGTCAGCACTTCGTTGACCCCGATATCCCGCGCGGTCTTCACCTTGGATACTTCGCTAAATGCGGTCAGCATGATAATCGGCAGAAATGGATCGGGGCTTGTACCATGACTGCGTATCTGGCGGATAAAATCGATGCCGTTCATGGGATGCATGTGCCAATCCAATATGGCGAGATCGACGCCTTCATTCCGCAGCTCTTCAAGCGCGGTCTGGCCATCACTGGCATAGCGGATGTCTTCGAACCCGAATGACCGCAACAACATGGTCAAGATGCGACACATGTTTTCACTGTCGTCGACAACCAGCACACTCATGTTGCCGAATGTCATGGCGTAGTTCTTGTCCACTCGAAATTCTGGTCTGCCTGAACGGCGCCAGCCCTCAATTCACCCGAACAACCGCGGTAACGTTACATTGCGTTACATTTTGTCCTTGAAATCGTATATAATCCGTTAAGGAATACCACTTTAGCACCATTGCCCAAGGGCACGGGCGTGGCAGTATTGTTGCAATCGAAGGCGCGGGATGCGCTTATGGGCGCGCGATCCAGCCGCCGCCCAGGACCCGGTCGGCCTCATAAAGGACACAGGCTTGGCCAGGCGCGACAGCCTCTTCGGGCTGCAATAAATCAATAGAAACTTCGCGTGAGCTGCCCTCACCATCAATGGCCAACGTGGCGCCAACCGGAGGGTGGGTTGACCGAATTCTCGCTTGTACGACCCGGCCATCTTGCGGCCGGTCATGATCCAGCCAGTTTATATCTTGGAGACGAATCCGGCGCCGAGCCAGGGCCGCCCGTGGGCCAACGACCACGCGCCGGGCCTCGGCCTCCAGGCGCAGGACATACAATGGTTCCGGTCCCGACAGACCCAGGCCCCGGCGCTGACCGACGGTAAAATGGATCACTCCTTCATGGCGGCCCAATACCCGGCCATCGGGGTCGACGATATCACCCGGTTCCGCCGCGCCAGGCCGCAGCCGTTCGATCAATTCGCCGTAGCGCCCATCGGGAACGAAACAAATATCCTGGCTGTCGGGCTTGGCCGCGACCGGCAGACCAAACGCTTCCGCCAAATCCCGTGTCGCCGATTTTGCGGCCAGATCGCCCAGGGGAAAGCGCAGATACTGCAATTGCTCCTGGCTGGTGGTGAACAGGAAATAGCTCTGGTCCCGCCGCGGATCGACGGCACGGTGCATTTCGGCGCCGTTGATCCCTTCCAGGCGGCGGACGTAGTGACCGGTAATCAAGGCAGCCGCGCCAAGTTCCCGCGCCGTGGCCAGCAGATCCTCGAACTTGACCCGCTGGTTGCAGCGGATGCAGGGTATCGGCGTCGAACCGGCCAGATAGTCGTCAACGAAATCATCGATCACGGCAGCGCGAAAACGGTCTTCGTAATCCAGCACATAGTGGGCAATACCCAAACCGTCCGCCACCTGTTTGGCGTCATAAATATCGGCCCCGGCACAGCAGGCACCGGCCCGCTGTATGGCCTGTCCGTGGTCATATAGCTGCAAGGTAATGCCGACCACTTCATAGCCGGCGCGCTGACACAGCGCCGCGCAGACGGAGCTGTCGACGCCGCCGGACATGGCGACGACAACGCGCGCACCGGCTTCCACCCCATCGAGGCGGATACCATCGGCGGCCATCTGCCGCAGCTTTGATGAAGCAGGTTCAAACATGGCCGGCAATATAGGCCGACGCCCTCCAGCAGCAAGCAATTCCTGGCGGCCCGGTGTCACAACCATGGCCAATTCAGGAAAATATTAACCATATACCTTGATTATCCCGTGACCATGAGCATGGATCAACAATCGCCCCATCCCGAAACGCTATGGACGGAAGCCAATGCGTTGGCCGGACAGGGGAATCTGCTGGATGCCATTCCACTGTACCTGCAGCTGTCCGACCTTTGGCCGGACCGGGCGGCCGTCTGGCTCAATCTTGGCATCATTCTAGGCGCCCTGCACCGCCACGAGGAAGCGGCGCAATGCCTGCGGCGGGCTCTGGACATGGAACCCGACAATTCCACCGCCCACTACCACCTGGGCCAGATGCAGGAACATCTTGGCGCCCTTGACGAAGCAGCGCGAAGCTACCTCACGGCGGCGGAATTGGACCCCCGAAATCTCGACGCCTGGAAGGGCATGGCGGATATTGCCCTGCAGTGCGGTGAATTCGATTTGGCCCAGCAGTACCTGGAACCGGTCCTGTCACTAGACACAGAGGATGCGCATGGCAATTTTCTGATGGGCAACCTTTTGCAGGCGCAAGGCGATGACGAAGGCGCCGCCCGGCATTTCGCCGTCGCCTATGAGTCGGCCAATGATCCGGCCTGCGGCAATAATCTTGCCAGCGCCCTGGCGGAATTGGGCCGGCGGGGGGAGGCCATCGATCTGCTAAACAAGCTACTGGAAATGCATCCTGGCTTCAAATTGGCCTGGAACACCCTGGGCGGTCTTTTGATGCAGGAGAAGAACTATGCCGCGGCCCGCGAAGCCCTCGAACAGGCCATCGCCATTGATGAAGATTTCCATCCCGCCCGCCATGGCCTGGCCCGCTGCCTGGTGCAGATCCGCGATCTGCTGGGCGCCCGGAAACATCTTGAATATCTGTTGCTTAAGACACCGGACGATAGCGCTGTAATGAAGGACCTCGCCGTCATTCTTGAACGCCTGGGCGAATTTGACGAGGCCATGGCGCTTCGGGAGCGGGCCATCGAACTGACTCCCGACAATGACCAACTGCTAGCCGAGCACGCCAATCTGCTGCAATCTGAAAAGCGGTATGAAGAGGCCGAAGCGTATGCCTTGCGGGCGCTCGCCGTCGACCCGGACAATCTGCGGGCGCGCGTGGCCCTTACCAGTTGTTGCATCAATACCGCACGTCCCGATGAGGCAGTGAAGCATCTGTCGGTCATAACGAACTCCGGCACCCAGGACGTCGCCATTCTAAACTCGCTCGGAACCTTGTTCGAGAATTGGCAGGAAGCCGCCAAGGCAATTGCCATCTATCAACATGTCCTGGAGGTGGAACCCGGCAATGACCATGCCACGATCCGGATCTTCGACCTGAAGATGGGCATATGTGACTGGACGAATTACGACGACGTCAGCAAAGCCCAGATCGACCAGATCGAAGCCGGATGCGCCGATGACGGCGCCGACGACAACCGCTTCGATGTCTTCAATCTGCAGGCTTTGCCCGTAAGCTATGACTTCATCGGCAGGGTGGCCCGCCATGCCGCCACTCAAATTGCCAAGGATGCCCGCCTAAACCTGGATGCGCCGCCGCTGCTTCATGCCAGGCCCCGCGGCGACGCCGGATCGGGGCGCATCCGCCTTGGCTACGCCCTGGGCTATACCTGGTTTCACAGCCTGCCCTTGGTCATGAAGGACGTCGTCGAACGGCATGACCGCGAACGGTTCGAGGTCTTCGGTTACTCCGTCCGGCCAAGCGATGGCGGTGATTTCAATGGCAAATACCGCGCCGCCTTCGATCATTTCCGCGACGTCCCGGAAATGGCGCCCTATCTGGCGGCACAAATGATCAACGAGGACAAGATCGATGTTCTGATCGACGTCACCGGCCTGACCTCGATCAACTGCATGCCGGTCAGTTCATTCCGGCCGGCACCGGTACAAATGCATGGCTATGGCTACTCCATCACAACCGGGGCCGACTATATCGACTATCTGATCACCGACCGCACCTACATCCCCGAGGAATGGGAAACCGTGGGGCCGGAGAAGCTGTTGTATCTACCGAACACCTTCATGCCGACCAAGCGGCCCGAGAAAATGGGTGCCAAGGTTTCCCGGGCCGATGTTGATCTGCCCGAAGACGCATTCGTGTTCTGCAATTTCAATCACCCCTGCAAATTCGAGCCGAAGATTTTCGCGGCCTGGATGGAAGTCCTAACCCGCGTCCCCGGCAGCGTGCTCTGGTTCGGTGCCTGGATGATCGATACCCAGAACAACCTGCGCCGGGAAGCCGCCAAATACGGCATTAACGGCGCGCGTCTAATCTTCGCCGAAATCGTGCAGCACGAGGATCATCTGGCCCGCCTGACCCTGGCCGATCTGGCCCTGGACAATCTGCATCACGGCGGCGGCATAACCTCGGTCGATGCCCTCTGGGTTGGCCTGCCGGTCTTGACCATTCTTGGCGACAAACCGGGTGCGCGTTTGGGTGCCACGTTGTGCAACGCTGCCGGCGTGCCGGAAATGGTGGTGCCGGATCTGGCCAATTACGTCGAACGGGCCGTGGCCCTTGCCAAAGATCCGGGCCAGCGCCAGGCGCTGCATCAACGCCTGATCGATGGCCGCGATAGCCAGCCGTTGTTCGACAACGAACGCTACGGCCGCAATCTGGACGATGCCATCGAGGCCGCCTGGAACAATCACCTCGCCGGACACGCGCCGCGACGTATCGAGCTTGGCGAATAGACAAAACAGACCCGACGCCGCAAACTGGCCCGATATGAAATTCACTGAACTTGCCATACCCGGTGCCTATCGCATCACGCCGCACCTGTTGGCGGATGAGCGGGGTTTTTTCAACCGCCTGTATTGCGCCGGGGAATTCAGCCAAGCGGGTCTGATCAGCGACTATGTGCATGTCCGTCATCAAAACATTTGGGACATGTGATCCTGTTTCCAAAGGGAGGATCT
>CAZVYX010000073.1:0-22266 GCA_964631725.1 uncultured Rhodospirillaceae bacterium
TTAGCGGTTGGGTTCGACATTTGAGAGGCCTCCAAATCAGGTCTTTTGGGTCAGGTGCTTTTGTGAACTTGCAATAGCAATCTGGCCCGTCCTTTCGGACATGGCCAATCACTTGCGATCACGAGACCTTGAGTTAGCTTGAGCTGGCCTGAATCTCGGGGAGGCGGGCTAATTCAGGAGAGTTCGGCGTCGATGCCGTAGGATTGCAGGGTACTCTGAAAACGCTGCACATCATGGCCCATGATCAGAAGGTCATGGCGATTGCCATCCTTGTCGATCATATGATCGCGCAACAGCCCCTCAGCCTTGAAGCCAAGGCCTTCGAACGCGGCCACCGCGCCTTGCTGGTCCGGCGTCATCCGGGCCGTCATCTTCTCGACATTGCAGGCCAATGCGATGGCAAATGCTTCCTGGGCCAGAAAGCGGCCCAATCCCTTGCCGCGAGCCTCGGCGCCGACGGAAATGCGGACCTCGGCGACATGCTGTGACCAGGTCTCGGCCGAGGGGACGACCATGCCGTAGCCAACCATGCCGTTGTCCGTTTCCGCCAGAATGGCGGCGATGCGCCGCTCGTCCCAGCCCTTCATCCATTCCCGCACCACCTTTTTCTGTGTCAGGTCGCGCTGCAGGAACAGCCGGTCATGCTCCGGCAAGGCATTGGCGAAGGTGACGACCGCATCCAGGTCCTGGGTCGTCATTTCGCGTACGGTCACATTAAGGCCGTGAAAATCCGCCGAACGCGGATAGCGATCGGAATACTCATGGGTCGTCGTCTTCGTCATACTGATCGTCCTGATAACCATTCACTGATACTGGGCCACAGCCTGTGGACCGCCTTTGGGCCGGCCACCAGGCTGACGTGACCGCCCTTCATGACCATTTCCGTCTTGTCCTCGCTGCTGATCGAGGTGACCAAATGTCTGGCGGCTTCGTAGGGAACGATATGGTCGAACTCGGCCACCGCGTGCAGCAACGGGATTTTGACCTGGGCCAGATCGACCAGACGGCCGCCCAGGTGGAATTCACCCTTGATCAGCTTGTTCTGCTGCTGCAGCTCTTTCGTGGTCTGGCGAAAAGTTTCGCCGGCCATGGGAATTTGGTCGTTCGACCAGCGGTCGACGCGGCGAAAACCGGTTACGAAATCATCATTCCACATATTGTCCCAAAGGCGGATCTGACCGGTGATCTTCGATGCCGGGCGCAACATATCGAAAGATGCCAGGAGAATTTCCGCCGGCACATTGCCCATGGTATCGACAATTTCGTCGGCATCGAAATATTCCGGATTGGTCCAGGCCTTGAACAGGCCCATGCCGTCGAAGTCGACCGGCGTGGTAAAGCAGGCAAGATTCTTCACCGGCCCGTCCGGATACAGGGCCTCGTGCATCACGGCGAGCATGCCGCCCATGCAATAGGCCACCAGGGATACCTCGTCCTCGCCGCTATCGGCGCACACCCGTTCGATGCAGTCGGGAATGAAATCCTGAACATAGTCTTCCAGGCGCAACCGCTTGTCGGCGGCCCGTGGCGTGCCCCAATCAATCAGATAGACATCGAAACCCTGGCGTACCAGGTATTCCACCAGACTTTGTCCCGGCGCCAGATCGAATATGTAGGATTTGCTGACCAGCGACATGATGAGGATGACCGGAACCCGGTAGACCTCATCGGTCTGCGGCAGATATTGATAAAGGCGCAGCGTCCCCCGGCTGTAGATCTCACGCCTGGGCGTTTGCCCGGCCTCCGTTTCGGAGGAAACCAGGTATTCCAAGCCCTTGACCTGGCGCTGCATGGTGCGCTGGATCTCCCTGGGCACGATATTCGCCAAGCCTTCAAAACTTAGGCCCTCTCCGCTGGATGAAGGCGGGGTCATTTCTTGTCCTTGCTTGAACTCCCGGAGGAATCCGCTTTCTGGGGAGGCTTTCTGGTCCGTTTTGGCCGTGGCCCGGCCGGCGCGGCAGCCGGCGTGTCGGCCGATTGATCGCTCAATATCGCCTCGATCCGCGCCAGGCGTTCTTCCATCACCCCAAGCCGCGCGCCCAGGGATTTGATATCGTCGCGGGAGGGCAGGTTGATGGCGTTGAAATATTTACTGCCGGCTTCACTGACGCTTTGCTGATATTTTGTCATCGCCTGCATCATTTGCCGCGATGTGTCGCCGAACTGCGGTGTCGACATCATGTCCGTAAGGGTTTTATTGAGGCGGTCTTCGGCGTCACCGAGAAAATTCTGCCAAGCGGCGAACGGATCGGCAAAGCCTTTGTCTTTGCTGCTTTTGTTCATTTTTCACCAACGCATCTACGAAATTGAATAATGGCAATCTTAGCGGTCAAATATTCTTTCCCGCACCATTTTTCCAAAAAATGGCTAAAAACCGCGCGAATTGGTCATATCCGACCACCAGGCGAAATTGCTTTGTTATCCTGCCAATGTCAAATGCAACTTTCCGCATGCTTTGCCTCTTCGCCGTGGCCGGCGGTTTTGACAGTATTTCGGTTTCGACCTATTGTTTTTCGCAAGATCGCCGTGGACGCGGAGTTAGGGAGTTGTCAGTGATTTTGAGGCATTTTGGTTCCGAGGCGCTTTTGCGACGCCGCAATTTGGCGCGAGGTATTGCGTAAGATGTTCATGAAATTCTCAAATCAAGATTCGCCGCCGCTGCATTATCTGTTTTCCGAATGGCGCTCAATGTTTGAAATGGCGGCCTCGGCGGCGGCAATTCCCCTGTTACGCCAATTGCCCACCGGTGACGGCCATCCCGTGTTGGTGCTGCCCGGTCTGGCCGCCGACGATATGATGACCAAGGCCATGCGCCTGTTCCTGCGGGACCGGGGCTATCACGCCTATGGCTGGAAAATGGGCCGGAACGTTGGCTACCGGCCCGGCATGCGCGCCATGCTGAACCAGCGTTTGCACTACATTGAACAACGCAACGGCCGCAAGGTCAGCCTGATCGGTTGGAGCCTGGGCGGCATTTTTGCCCGGCGCATGGCCTCGGAAATGCCTGATGCCGTACGTCAGGTGATCACCCTGGGAACACCCAGCCACGGTGATCCCGTATCGGGGCACGCCTGGCGCCTGTATGAGCATCTTTCCGGCCAATCGGTCAGTGAGCTGCGCGACAAGCTGGCCAAACTTGAACCGCTGTCGCAGCCGTTGACCGCTATCTACAGCCGCACCGACGGCATGGTGCCCTGGCAGCGCTGCCGTCAGCCGGCGGCCGAGCGTGTCGAAAACATCGAAATCAACTCAAGCCACTATGGCCTGGGCCATCATCCTTTGTCGCTTTACATCCTGGCCGACCGCCTGGCCCAGCGCGAAGGCGAATGGGCCCCGTTCGAGCGGCCGGACGGGTTCGGCCATTTGGCATTCCCCGACCCCGACAGGGACGCGGCCTGATTTTGCCGGGGCGCGCACGGGCCACGAAAATGGCCGGCAACAATCGATTTTGCGACGAGTAAGAAGAGTAGCATGCCGTCCATAGAAGCCAATGGAATTGACATCGAATACGAAGATCTCGGTGCCCGCGACGCGCCGGTAATTCTGCTGATCATGGGCCTCGGCGCTCAGTTGATCTATTGGCCGGATGCCTTGTGCCACGGACTCGCGGAAGACGGATTTCGTGTCATCCGTTTCGACAATCGCGATGTCGGTCTTTCAAGCAAGATGGAACACGCGGGCATGCCGGATTTGGCCAGCGCCGCCGCCAATGCGATGCGCGGGCGGCGGGTGGCAGCCAGTTATGATCTCTTCGATCTGGCCGCCGACGCGGTCGGTCTGCTGGATGCCCTGAATATTGAACAGGCCCATATCGTTGGGCTGTCCATGGGCGGCATGATTGCCCAGATCATTGCCGCGCGGCATGGCGAACGCACCATCAGTTTGACGTCAATCATGTCCAGCACCGGACGCCGCGGCCTGCCGGACCCGCAACGCGATGCCTTCAACACCTTGATGGCGCCCCGGCCCGACGGCAGCGACCGCCAGGCGGCGATAGACCATCTGGTCAACATCGCCCATCACGTGGTCAGTCCCGGCTTTCGCCCCAGCGAACAGGAAATCCGCGAAAAGCAGGAACGGATATTCGACCGCTGCTACTATCCCGTGGGGCTGAGCCGGCATTTCCTCGCCATTCTGGCTTCCGGCAGCCGGGAGCAAATGCTCGGCGACGTCTCGGTGCCCACCTTGGTGCTGCATGGCTCGGAAGATCCACTGGTCTCGGTCGAGCATGGCCGGGATACCGCCCAGTCGGTTGCCAATGGCAAGCTGCGGGTCATCGATGGCATGGGTCACGACCTGCCCTCGGCCGTTATACCGCTTGTCCGCGAAGCCATCGCGTCCCACTGCACGGATGCGGAGGACGAGACTGCCGCGAAAATGGCTTAACGGCCGACGCGGGCTTCCAGCATCATCGGGGAGAGGCTGATCCCCTTGGCAACGGGATGCTCAGTCGCATACAGCGGGCAAACCGGCGCATTGGATTCCTGGCCCAAACGGGAAATCATCATGGCAAATTGTTTCACCAGTTTCATGGTCTTGTCCTAGCAATCATATATGTGGAACAGGCTGCGCGATTGCCGCGGTGCCGTCTTCATGAGAGGGAGATAGGCCTCTCCCGCCGCCAGGACAATTGCAAAAATTCGAGGCTAGCCATGTGCCATCCGCATGGCTGCCCTAAGAAACTCTAAAGGCCCATGCCGCCGTCGGCGTGGATGGTCTGGCCGGTGATATAGCCGGCGTCCGGGGACAGCAGGAATTCGATCAGGGCGGCGATATCGTCGGGCTGGCCCAGGCGGCCCAGGGGGATGCGCTCGGCCGCGCGGCGCCAGCTTTCCGCGGTCAGGGCGGCATGCGCGCCCGCCTGTTTCTGGACGTAGCCGGGCGCGACGCAGTTCACCGTGACATTATGGGGGGCCAGATCCATGGCCAGGGCCCGGGCCAAGGCCTCTAACCCCGCCTTGGCCGCCGCACTTGCCGGCATCGACACGCCGTCGAGCTGAAAACGGTGCGCCACGAACGAGGATACCGCCACCACCCGCCCCGCCGGCGCGGCCCGCAACAAGGGCATTGCCGCCTTGGCGAGACGATGAAAGCCGCCGGTAATGGCAGCCAGGCTATGGGCCAGGGCATCATCCTCCAGCGCCGCCAGGGGCGTCTTGTCGGCAAAACCGGCATTCGCCACCAAACCGTCCAGCCGCCCGCCGTCCCCGACAGCCTCGGTGACGGCGGCGATAAGTTCGCCGGCGACGGGCGCCTCGGCCAGATCGCCCAGAAGAATATGGCTCTGCCCGCCCTTGGCCTCGACCGCCCGCGCCACCTCTTCCAGGCCCTCCCGATTGGCGCGGGTATGGATAAACAACACCGTGCCGGGCGCTGCCAGACGCCGGCACAGGGCGGCGCCGATGCCGCTGGCCGCACCGGTGACAAGGATTGTCCGCGCCTGGGCTTCACTATGGGTGCTCAAACCCTGATTTCCTTCCATGGATAGAGGCTTTTCAGCCAATCCTGCCGTAACGATTTCTGCCTTAACGATGCCGCGAAGCGTGATGACGGTCACTCACTTTTTCGTGGATGCTGCTAGTCTAGCATTGCCAGGGGCACGCCGAAATGCCATCTACCCTGGCTGGCGGGGAGAGTTGAAGAAAGACCATGCAGAAGCAAGACCAAACGCAATCGATGGCCATGACGAAGGCGCAGATTTGGGGCCGGCGGGTGATGCTGGCCGTGTTATCGCTGGTTCTGGCCGTCCCCGCGGTCAACCTGCGCCGCCTGATGACGGAGGGCGTGCCGCTGGGTCTGCAGCATGGCGAGATCAACTTTGCCTATGTCGTCGGCATGTTCTTTTCGGTGCTGTTGGTCCTGGTCTGGTATTTCGCCTATGTCGGCCGTGGTCGGGCCCGGGTGATGCTGGGGATCGTCTATTTGCTGACCACATCCCTGACCGTGGTCGTGCCCATGACATTGCTGTTCAAGGGCATGGACCTGCCGCCGTCCTGGCCCATCAGTATCGGCCTGGCATCGGTCTATGGCCTGGCTGGCTGGGTGTTGCTGGTTTCCACCAATATCAAGGCATTTCAACACTACCAACGACAACTACGGTCAGCTCCCGTCTAGCGCATGTCGGGTTTAACCAAACCCGAACCCATGCGCTAAAACCTTTAAAATAGAGCAACTTATCCGCATTCAATTGAATCCAATTGAATGCGGGTTGCTCTAGTGGCCTGGCATTAGCCGGCGTCGATTGCCATTTCCACCCTTGTTCGTTGCCTGTTCAAGCCGCAATATCAGGCAATCGATTCTCTTGGTTGTTGGGTTTACTGACCGTGGAAATGCCGAAGACCGCGATGGTCCTGGCCGCCGGCCTGGGCAGCCGCATGGGCGGCCTGACCGAGACGCGGCCGAAACCGCTGTTGCAGGTGGGCGGCCGCGCCATCATCGACCGGGTGCTGGACCGCCTGGCGGCGGCGGGTGTCGGACGCGTGGTGGTCAATCTGCATCATCATGCCGATCTGCTGCGCCAACATCTGAACGGCCGCACCGAGCCCGCGATTGAGTTTTCCGACGAGAGCGGGCGGTTGATGAACACCGGCGGCGGCGTCGCCAAGGCCTTACCCCTGTTGGGACAGGAGCCGTTCTTTGTCATCAATGGCGATGTCATGTGGTTCGACGGCATGGGCAATTCCCTGAATGGCCTGGCGGCCCGTTTCCGTCCCGACAGCATGTCCGCCTTGTTATTGATGCAGCCGACCGTCGGCGCCGTCGGATACGGCGGCATCGGCGATTTCGGCATGCGGCCCGACGGCCGGCTTTTCCGCCGACCCGAGGGCGAGGTCGTGCCCTTTATCCACGCCGGCGTCCAAATCTTGGCGCCGGCGCTATTCGCGGATTGCCCCAAGGAACCATTCTCGCTCAACCTGATCTATGACCGGGCGGCCGAGGCCGAGCATTTGTTCGGCTTGCGGCATGAAGGTCAATGGATGGAATTGAACCGCCCCGAGGGCCTGGCGGCGGCCGAACGCGCATTGTTGGAATAGCCAGATGGACGCCGGGCCGAACGTATTCACCATTGCCCCTGGCGAAAGCTTTTCCGACCGTCTGGTTGAAGGTTTGCTGCACCGCCACGGCGATGACCCCTTGAGCATGAGCCGGATTACCCTGTTGCTGCCGACCCGGCGCGGCATACGGGCCGTGCGCGATGGCTTTCTGCGTCAAAGCGGCGGCCGCGCCATGCTGTTGCCAATCATGCGGGCGATCGGCGACGTTGACGAGGACGAGTTGCTGCTGGATCCCGGGATGGACGCCTTGCATGGTGGCGATCTGCTGCAACTGCCGCCCGGGATCGGCGCCCTGCGCCGGCAGCTATTGCTGCTGCACCTGATTGCCCGGCACCGTGGCGTTGACCCGGCCCAGGCCGCACCCCTGGCGCGGGAACTGGCGGACCTGTTGGACCGGCTGCAGACCGAGGATGTACCGCTGTCGGCGTTGGAGGATCTGGTGCCCGACAATCTGGCGGCCCATTGGCAGGATACCCTGGCATTCCTGAATTTGTTGGGCGAACCCTGGCAGGCATTGCTGGCGGCGGATGGCTGCATGGACCAAAGCGCCCGGCGCAATTTCCTGCTGCGGACCCAGGCCGAACGCTGGCGGCTTTCACCGCCTCAGGATCCGGTCATTATCGCCGGCTCCACCGGTTCCATTCCCGCCACCGAAGCCCTGATCAACGTCGTTGCCCATTTGCCCCAGGGCGCGGTGGTACTGCCGGGCCTGGACGAATATTCCGACGATACGGCCTGGGCGGCCGTGGACCAAAGCCATGCGCAATTCGGCCTGCGCCATCTGTTGCAAAAGATCGGCGTACAGCGGGAACAGGCCGCCCCATGGCTGGAAACCGGCGAAGAAAGCCCGCGCCATCAGCTTCTGCGCGAAGCCATGCGTCCGACGGAGACCACTGAACATTGGCGCCGGCTGCCACCGCTGGACCCGGGCGCGGCAGCGGGACTGGTACGCATCGATTGCGCTGATCCCATCGAGGAAGCCGGCGTCATCGCCCTGTGCCTGCGCCAGGCATTGGAAACGCCGGAACGTACCGCCGCCCTGATTACGCCCGATAGAGGCCTGGCGCGCAGAGTGGCGGTGGAGATGAAGCGCTGGGGCGTCGCGGTGGACGATTCCGCCGGCCTGCCGCTTGCCGCCACGCCCAGTGGCGCCTTTCTGCGGTTGACGGCGGAAATGCTGGGCGGCGCGCTGAACCCGATAGATCTGCTGGCCGCGCTGAAGCACCCGCTGGCCCTGGGCGGGCGGGCGCCGGGCGCGCTGCGGGCGGCAGCGCGGGATATTGACCGTCTGGCCCTGCGCGGCCCACGCCCCGCACCCGGCTTTCCCGGCTTGGCGGCGGCGATGGCGGCGGCCCGCGATATGCCGGAGCGGGCCGATACATTGTTGGATGACCTGACCGCACGGGGCGGGGAAGCGCTGTCGTTGTGCGGACGGGACGAGGTTCGTCTGACGGCGTTGCTGACCGCGCATGTGCGCTTCGCCGAATGGCTGGCGATGGATCAGGACGGAGAATGTCGGCTTTGGGCCGGCGACGGAGGCGAGGCCGCGATGCGGTTCATCGCCGATCTGCTGGCCGCGGCCGATGGGTTGCCGGCCATGACCGGGGCCGGCTATCCCAGTCTGCTCAACAACCTGATGGTGGGACAGGTGGTGCGGCCGGCCCATGGCCTGCATCCGCGCCTGCATATCTGGGGCCCGTTGGAGGCGCGCCTGCAACAGGCGGATTTGATAATACTGGGCGGTCTCAATGAAGGCACCTGGCCGGCGGCGGCGGAGGCCGATGCCTGGCTGAGCCGTCCCATGGCGGCCAAGCTGGGTCTTGCCGCGCCGGAACGGCGGACAGGTCTGGCGGCCCATGATTTCTTCCAGGCCGCGTGCGGTAGCGAGGTCATTCTAACCCGCGCCGCCAAGGTCGACGGCACGCCTTCCGTACCGTCGCGCTGGCTGCTGCGGCTGGAGCAGGTGCTTACAGCCGCCGGCCTGGCGCTGCAACGGAAAGGAGCGGAAGAACTGCGCGCCTGGCAGGAGCAGCTTGATGCCGCCGGCCCGGCCCAACCAATCCAGCATCCCGAATGCCGTCCGCCGCTTGGCGCCCGGCCGCGCCAGATGTCGGTAACCCAGGTGGAAACCTGGATCCGCGATCCCTACGGCGTTTATGCCCGCCGCATTCTCGGCCTGCGTGCCCTTGATCCCATAGCCGCCGATCCTTCCGCCGCCGACTATGGCAATGCGGTGCACCAGGCCCTGGAGCGTTTCGCGCGCAAATACCCCGATGATATTCCAGACGGCGCCGAGGATGCGCTATTGGCCCTGGGCCGGGAAGCCTTCGGCGAAATGCTCGACCGCCCCGGTGTCCACGCCTTTTGGTGGCCGCGTTTTCAGCGTATTGCCGCCTGGTTTCTGGCCCGGGAAGCCGAACGCCGCCCCGAGATCCTGCCGCTGGCGACGGAAGCCGAGGGCAGCCTTATGCTGCCTGGCCCGGCCGGTACGTTCGAGTTGACCGCCATCGCCGACCGGATCGACCGGCTGGCCGACGGCAGCCTGGGCATCATCGACTACAAAACCGGGGTGATGCCGAGAGAAGCCGAGCTGCTGCGCGGCGAGGCGCCGCAACTGCCATTGGAGGCCGCTATCGCCCTTTCAGGCGGTTTCAAGGACGTACCGGCGGGGGCGGTGTCGACCCTGAGCTATTGGCGGGTCTCCGGCGGACGCCAGGCCGGCGAAATCAGGAATATCAAGACCGATGGTAGCGAGCTGGCGCGCCAGGCGGAACAGGGCCTTGTCGATCTGATCGCGCTGTTCGACAACCCCGATACCGCCTATCTGGCCCGGCCAAGGCCGGCCATCGCGCCGCGCTTTTCCGATTACGATCATCTGGCCCGGATCAAGGAATGGTCCGCCGGCGGGCCGGGCGACTTCTAGGGAGAATTTCAGCCACCATGCGCGCCACCGACCAACAACGCCTTGCCGCCGACCCTGGCGCTTCCGTCTGGGTAACGGCATCGGCGGGCACCGGCAAGACCCATGTCCTGACCGACCGGGTGCTGCGTCTGTTGCTGATGGATTGCCCGCCGGAGCGTATTCTGTGTCTGACGTTCACCAAGGCGGCGGCGGCGGAAATGGCCAACCGCCTGCATCACCGCCTGGGCGCCTGGGCCGTGGCGGACGATACCGCGCTATCCCGGGAACTGATGGATCTGACCGGCGCGGCCTATGAGGCGCTGGAATTGAATTTGGCCCGGCGCCTGTTCGCCCGTGTCCTCGATACTCCCGGCGGCCTGAAGGTGCAGACCATTCATTCCTTTTGCGAGGCCCTGTTGCGCCGCTTTCCCCTGGAGGCCCGGCTGGCGCCCCATTTCCAGGTCATGGAGGAACGCCAGGCGGGCGAGGTCTTGCAAACCGCCCTGGATGACGTGTTGGAACAGGACGCCAGGGAGACCGCGCCCCTGGTCGCGGAACTGACCGCCCTGGTGGATCAGGAGACGTTCAAGAGCCTGATGGCCAATCTATCCTCCGACCGGGGCCGGCTGCAGCGGCTGCTGGATCAGCCGGGCGGACTGGACGGGCTGTTGGCGGATGTACATCGCGCCCTGGGCCTGAACGAGGGCGAGGACGAGGCCAAGATCCTGGCTGCCGCCTCGCTGGACGAGAATTTCGATGGTCCCGCGCTGGTTCGGCTGGCCGGGGCTATGTTGCAGGGCGGCAAGGAAGAAAGCCGCCATGCTGAAACCATCGCCGCCTGGCACGCAGGGCCTGAAACAAGAGCGGCGCGGTTCGATACCTACCTGGCGGGCTTTTTCACCAAGGAGGGCCAGGGCACCCCTTACGCCAGGCCGCTGACCAAAAAAACCATGGAAGCCGTGCCCGACGGCCTGGATATCCTGGGCAAGGAATGCCTGCGCCTGGAGGATGTGCGGCAACGGCGCAACGGCGCCCGCGTGGCCGCCGCCACGGCCCTGCTGTTGCGCCTGGGGGCGCGGCTGATCGCCGCTTATCAGCATCAAAAGGAGCGTCTGGCGCTGTTGGATTATGACGATCTGGTGCTAAAGGCCGGCTATCTGTTGTCCGAGGGCAGCAGCACCGAATGGGTGTTGTACAAGCTCGACGGCGGTCTGGACCACATCCTGATTGACGAGGCCCAGGATACCAATCCGGAACAATGGCAGGTGGTCCGCACCCTGGCCGATGAATTCTTCACCGGTGAAAGCGCCTACGAAGACAGCGGCGATGACCCCATGGGCGGCGGCCGGACCCTGTTCGCGGTCGGTGATGTGAAACAATCCATCTACAGCTTCCAACGGGCCGACCCGGCCGCCTTTCAGGCCATGCGCGGCCATTTCGCCGCCCGCGTCGGGGCCGCCAAACGGCGCTGGCGGCCGGTGGAACTGGCCTTGTCCTTCCGCTCCACCCCGGCTGTGCTGGAAGTGGTCAATGCGATCTTCGCGGAGCCCGAGGCCAGCGACGGCTTGATTTTCAGCGCAGACGAAGCAGTCCGCCATATTCCCAACCGGCTGGCGGATGCCGGATTGGTGGAAATCTGGCCGACCGAACAGCCGGCCGCGCCCGCGGGAGACGGCGAGGATGAGGCGCAGCGCCCGTGGGCGCCGCCGACCAAGCAGCTTTACCAGGACAGCCCCGTGGCCCGGCTGGCGGACCGTATTGCGGAACAGATCGAACAATGGCTGGGGCAAAAGGAATTTCTGCCGGCTCAGGGGCGGCCCATCGGGCCGGGGGATATTCTGATCCTGGTGCAGCGGCGCGCCAACTTCGTCGAGGCCATGGTCCGGGCCCTGAAGCGCCGGAGTATTCCCGTCGCCGGCGTTGACCGCATGATCCTTACCGAACAGTTGGCGGTCATGGATTTGATCGCCCTGGGCCGCTTCCTATTGCTGCCCGAAGATGATCTGAACCTGGCCGTGGTTCTGAAAGGTCCCCTGATCGGCTGGGATGATGAAGCCCTGTTTGATCTGGCCCACGGCCGGCCGGGCAGCCTGTGGGCGGCATTGCGGGACCGGCGGGACGATCCGGGCTACCGGGCGCTGGCGGACTTGCTGGGCAAGGTGGATTTTGCGCCGCCATTTGAGCTCTACGCCGAACTGCTGGGCGCGGGCGGCGGGCGGAAACGCATCCTGGCGCGCCTGGGCCCGGACGCCAACGATCCGATCGATGAGTTTCTCGATCTGGCACTGTCCTACGAGCGCGATCATGCCCCCAGCCTGCAGGGCTTTCTGCATTGGCTGGAGCGGGGTGAGACCGAAATCAAGCGCGATTTGGAGCAGGGCCGGAATCAGGTCCGGGTGATGACCGTGCATGGCGCCAAGGGTCTGGAGGCACCGATTGTCTTTTTGGCCGATACGGTGCGGACACCCGACAAAACGCCGGCCCTCTTATGGCCGCAAAGCGATGACGTGGGGCACGGCAGTGCAACGCCCTTATGGGCGCCGATCCGCGCCATGGAGGAAGAGGTCATGCGCCAGGCCCGGGAGGATGCGGCGCGGGACCGGGACAGGGAATATCGCCGGCTGTTTTATGTTGCCCTGACCCGTGCGGCGGAGCGGCTGTATATCTGCGGCTTCGAAGGCAAGACCGGGCGCAAGGCCCATTGCTGGTATGACATGGCGTGGCGGACCCTTGAGGCCATGCCCGAAATCGAACGGCCGGCGGACCTGAACGGCGGATTGCGCCTGCGCAATGCTCAGGCCGCCGAGGTGCAAGCGGTCCCCCCGCCCTTGCCGCCCGTGCACCACGCCCTGCCCGGCTGGGCCGCGCGCCCAGCACCCCCGGAACCGATCCCGCCCCGGCCTCTGACACCATCGCGGCCGGACGACGCGGAACCCAGCGTGACCAGCCCCCTGAGCGACGACGGCCAGGCCCGCTTCAAGCGGGGCAACCATATTCACCGCCTGTTGCAAACCCTGCCCGATCTCGCGCCTGAGCAGAGGGAGGCGGCCGCCGCGCGCTATCTCGCGCTGCCTGCCCATGTCCTGGACCCAGGCCAGCAGGGGGAAATTCTGGCGGAAACCATGGCTATTCTGCGGCACCCGGAATTCGCGCCCATCTTCGGTCCGGGCTCCCGCGCGGAAGTGCCGTTGACCGCGCTTTTGGCGGGCCGGGTGATCAGCGGCCAGATCGACCGCCTGCTGATCACCGATTCGGAGATTCTGGTCGTCGACTACAAAACCAACCGCCCACCGCCGAAAACCGTGGCGGAGGTCGAAGTCGCCTATTTGCGGCAGTTGGCCGGATATCGCGCCACGCTGCAGAGTATTTATCCTGAAAAAACAATACGTTGTGCACTTTTGTGGACAAATGGCGCGAATTTGATGGCGATTGATGGGTCGATTTTAGAGGCTTATGCTCCTTGACGTGCCCGGGTCGGCTACCTACCCTTTTAGACTAAGGTGTATTATTGACGCGGCAAAGAGACGGATGCTATTTAGCCGCCTCTTTTTTTGCCGCGCTGCGATTTTGAAATGGAAGATGTCATGACCACTAAACCCGTCTCCGACGACTCGTTCGATAGCGACGTACTCAACGCCGAAGGGCCCGTGGTGGTGGATTTCTGGGCCGAATGGTGCGGCCCCTGCAAGCAGATCGCGCCAGCGTTGGAGGATATCGCCACGGAATTGGGCGACAAGGTGACCATCGCCAAGGTGAATATCGACGATAACCCGTCGATTCCGGCGAAATACGGCGTGCGCGGTATTCCCACCCTGATGCTGTTCAAGGACGGCGAAGTTGCCTCGATGAAGGTTGGCGCCTTGCCCAAGGGCAAGATTCAGGAATGGATTGAGGAATCGATCTAAGACTTAACCAAGGTCGGAACAGCAGCCGTCTAGATCAAATTCGCTTCGACCTGTGGGTTGGTGGCCAGAACGCTGCCAACGAGGTTAAGGGTGCCGCAGATCAACACCCTTGGCGCCGGTCCGCCCGCACAGGCGGTGATAATACGCTCCAAGGCATCTTCCACACCATTGGCCGTCGCCGCATCCAGGCCCTGTGCCTCAGCCGCCTGAACGATATCTTCCGGCGTCATGGCCAGCGCCTCATGCGGCACCTTGACGGCCTGTAAACCTGGCGCCAGGGCGCGAAATGGCGCCAGGAAATTGGCCGCATCCTTGGTCTTCAGCATTCCCATGATCAAATGCAATGGCCTAGGCGCCTTGTCCCGCGCCTGCCAGTCCCTAAGCGTCTGGGCCAGCGCCTCGCCGGCGCCAGGGTTATGGCCGCCGTCGAGCCAAAGCTCCCCTTCCGGTCCCAGCCGATCATGCAGGGGGCCCTTGGACAAGCGTTGCAGGCGGCCGGGCCAATGGGCATTCGTCAGACCAGCGGCCATTTCCGTCGTGGAGAGGGAAAAGCCATTAAGATTCTGCAGGCAGGCCAGGGCGAGGCCGGCATTCTGTATCTGATGCACACCGTTCAATCCCGGCAGCGGCAGGCGCATTTCGCCCATATCGGAGCGGAATTCCAATTCGCCCGACCCTGCCTCCACCTGCCATTCTCGGCCCTGGCGCGACAGCTCGGCACCAATGGCCGACGCCCGGCTCTCGATAATCCTGGCCGCATCAGGGGCTTGTTGGCTGATCACACCGGTTACGCCAGGCTTCAGGATACCCGCCTTTTCGCCGGCGATTTCCGCTAGGCTTTCACCGAGAAAATTCTGATGATCCGGGGACACGGTGGTAATCGCCGTCAGCAGCGGGCGTTCGATCACATTGGTTGCGTCCAGGCGGCCGCCCAGACCGGTTTCCATCAACAAGATATCCGCCGGACTATCCCGAAACGCCAGAAATGCTGCCGCCGTCGTAACCTCGAAATAGGTGATCGGGTCATCACCGTTGACTTCTTCGCAGATTTGCAGGACGGCCGTCAGATGTTCATCGGTTATCAGCCGGCCGTTGAGGCGGATGGTTTCGTTGATGCGGATCAGATGCGGCGAGGTGAGGACATGGACACGCTGGCCCGACGCCTCCAGGGCGGCGCGCAGATAGGCGATGGTCGAACCCTTGCCATTTGTCCCGGCCACATGCACCACCGGCGGCAGCCGGGTTTCGCTATGCCCCAGCTTATCCAGCAGGCGCTGCAAACGTCCCAGTGAAAGGTCGATCAATTTCGGATGCAGGCCGATCAGCCGTCTCAGGATCGCCTCACACGGCGTCGATCCCGAAACAGCGTCGGTCGCCTCAGGACGCGCCGCCAGGTTCACTGCTGTCACCTCCCCGATTAGGGTCGGCGGGCAGGGGAATATCCAAATCCGGCACCGGCAGACTGATAACATCGGCCGCCGGGGGCCGGTTGCCAAGCAGTTCGACGATCCGTATCAGGGTTTCCCGCATTTCGTGGCGATGCACCACCATGTCCAGCATGCCGTGCTCCAACAGATATTCGGCCCGTTGGAAGCCCTCGGGCAGGCGTTCGCGGATCGTGTTTTCGATCACCCGGGGCCCGGCAAAACCGATCAATGCGCCGGGTTCGGAAATCGCAATATCGCCCAACATGGCATAGCTGGCGGTAACGCCGCCCGTCGTCGGGTCCGTCATCACCGAAATATAGGGCTGGCCGGCTTCCTGCAACAACTGCACGGCGATGGTCGTGCGGGGCAGTTGCATCAACGACAGGATGCCTTCCTGCATGCGGGCGCCGCCGGCGGCGGCGAAAATGATCAGCGGCGCATCCTGCAACACCGCCAGCTTGGCGGCGGCGATAATCGCCTCCGCCGCGCCCTGGCCTAGGGAACCGCCCATGAAGGAAAAATTCTGCACCGCGATAACGGCGCTGTGCCCACCCAGATTACCATGCGCCACCACGACGGCGTCTTTCTGCCCGGTCTTGCCCTGGGAGTCCTTCAGGCGCTCGGTGTAGCGTTTTTCATCGCGGAATTTCAGCGGGTCGGTCAATACTTCCGGCAGTTCGATCACGGTGAATTCGCCGTCATCGAACAGATGGGGGAAGCGGTCGTCGGGGCCGACCCGGAGATGATGATCGCAATGCTGGCAGACGAACTGGCGCTGCTTGATTTCCTTGTGATGGATCATCTGGCCGCAATTGGGGCATTTGGTCCACAGATTGTCCGGCACTTCACGCTTGCGCACCAGGGCCTGAATTTTCGGCCGGACAAAATTGCTGAGCCAATTCATGACCTGGCGTCCTTCCTGGCGCCGGCCACACCCGCCGCCAATTCGCGGGTCAGATCCAGCACCGCATCGACCGTCGTGTCCGTCGCCGCGCCGGTGTCATCAAGACTGTCGCGCAGGGCGTCGATAAACGCCGTGCCAACCACGGCGCCGTCGGCAACGGCGGCAATGCCCCTGGCCTGATCCGGGGTGCGGATGCCGAAGCCCACGGCGATGGGCAGATCGGTATGCTTTTGGATGCGGGCCACGGCCATTGCGACCGTGTCAGCATCCGCCGAACCCGCGCCCGTAATACCGGCGTAGGAGACGTAATAGACAAAGCCGGAGGTATTCGCCAATACCGCCGGCAGGCGCTTATCATCGGTGGTCGGCGTGGCCAGGCGAATGAAGCTGAGCCCGGCTTCCAGGGCCGGCAGGCACAGCTCTTCGTCCTCCTCGGGCGGCAGATCAACGATGATCAGGCCGTCGATGCCGGCAGCCTTGGCCGCCGCCAAAAACTCCGGCACGCCAAAGGCATGGATGGGATTGTAATAGCCCATGAGAACGATGGGTGTATCCGTATCCTGGGCGCGGAAATCCGCCACCATGGCTAGGGTTTTCCTTAACGTGATACCGGCCTTTAGGGCGCGCAGGCCGGCGACCTGGATTGACGGGCCATCGGCCATGGGATCGGTGAAGGCCATGCCCAGTTCGATGATATCGGCCCCCGCCGACGGCAGCCCGGCGATGATCCTGGCCGATGTCGCCAAATCCGGATCGCCGGACATGATATAGGTTACCAGGGCGGCGCGGCCTTCGTCCCGCAGTTTGGCGAAGCGCGCCTCGATCCGGGCCGTGCCGGTCGTCATATCGTGACCCCCAGCATCTCGGCGACGGTGAAGATGTCCTTGTCGCCGCGGCCGCACATATTCATGACAATGATATGGTCCTTTGGCAGATCCGGCGCGATCTTGGCGACATGGGCCAGGGCATGGGATGGCTCCAGGGCCGGAATAATGCCTTCGAGCTTGCTGCACAACTGGAATGCGGCCAACGCCTCGGCATCGGTCGCGGCCGTGTATTCGACCCTGTCGACGTCGTTCAGCCAGGCATGCTCCGGGCCGATACCGGGGTAGTCCAGGCCGGCCGAGATGGAATGCGCCTCAGTGATCTGGCCGTCCTCGTCCTGCAGCAGATAGGTACGGTTGCCGTGCAGGACACCGGGGCGCCCACCGGTGATGGAAGCGGCATGGCGGCCGGTCTCGATGCCGTCGCCGGCGGCTTCGACGCCGATAATTTCGACGCCGTCGTCATCCAGAAAGGGATGAAACAGACCCATGGCGTTGGAGCCGCCGCCGATACATGCCACAAGGGTATCGGGCAGGCGACCTTCCGCCTCCAGAATTTGCGCCTTGGCCTCGTCGCCGATCACCGATTGGAAATCGCGCACCAATTCGGGGTAGGGATGGGGCCCGGCCACGGTGCCGATGATGTAAAAAGTATCGGCCACGTTGGTGACCCAGTCGCGCATGGCCTCGTTCAGGGCGTCCTTCAGGGTGCGGGAGCCGGAACTGACCGGTTCTACCTCGGCGCCCAGTAGTTTCATGCGGAAAACATTCGGCTGTTGCCGTTCCACATCGACCTCGCCCATATAGACCGTGCAAGGCAGGCCGAACAGGGCCGACACCGTGGCCGAGGCCACACCGTGCTGGCCGGCGCCGGTTTCGGCGATGATGCGGGTCTTGCCCATGCGTTTGGCCAGCAGGATCTGGCCCAGGCAGTTATTGATCTTGTGGCTGCCCGTATGGTTCAGCTCATCACGCTTGAAATAGATCTTGGCACCGCCGAAATGCTCGGTCAGGCGTTCGGCAAAATACAGCGGGCTGGGCCGGCCGGCATATTGCGCCAGATAGTAATCCAGCTCCTCGCGAAAACTGGGATCGGCCTTGGCGGCACGATACGCCTCTTCCAGGTCAAGGATCAGGGGCATCAGGGTTTCAGCCGCGAAACGGCCGCCGTGAATACCGAAACGGCCAGCCGCATCGGGCCCGGTTCTATAGGAATTCAGCTTGGACATGTTAAACCGATGCTATGTCAGAGGGCCTTGACCGCGTCAAGAAAAGCTTTGATCGCGGCCGGATCTTTTGCTCCGGGGCGGTGCTCGACACCCGAGGATACATCAACCGCATGGGCCCCGGCGATGCTCACCGCCTGGGCTACATTGCCGGCATCCAGGCCGCCAGACAGCATCCAGGGCCGTTGCCAGCGCCGCCCGGTCAGCAGATTCCAATCAAACACCAGGCCATTGCCGCCCGGCAGGGCATCGGCGAGATCCTTCGGCGCCTTGGCATCGAACAACAGCATGTCCGCGACGCCATCGAAGGCACTTGCCGCATCCAGATCGGCCCCATTGGCGACCTTGATGGCCTTCAACACCGGTAAATTCGTCAGGGCCTTGATCTCGCGCACCCGCGCCGGACTTTCGCTGCCGTGCAATTGGATCAAGTCCAGGGGTACCTGAGCCAGCACCTCCCGCAACAACTGATCATCGGGATCGACAAACAGACCGACCTTCTTAACTGTCCGGGGTACGTGCGCGCACAAGTCCCGAGCCTGGGCCGGCGTCACCGCGCGGGGCGAGGGCGGATAAAAATTCAGGCCGACGTAGGCGGCGCCATTGGCCACGGCCGCATCCATGGTGGATCGGTCGTTCAGGCCGCAGATCTTGGCCGTCACTGGGGCGTTTTCAGGCGAAGTCTCCATGGCGCGGTTTATAGCAAGGCGAAAAGGCTTTGTCCTACCCCACGGTCACGAATTCCGTATCACCAGTTGCGCCCCGGTCACACCTTCGGACGACTCAGGCCGCCTTGACCACTACCTTGGCCTCGTCTTCCGGCAACGCCGCTTGTTCCACGGTGGCTCCAATATCACCGGCCTTATGCAATTCGCCCTCCAACCGCCGAACCGTCCGCTGCTCTTCACGCAACAGCCGCCGCGTCCTGCCGCCCCGGATCCAGGCGATCAAACCGCCGGTGATCAAGCCAATGAAAATGCCGGCAAATACCAAGCCGTAGAGCGGCGCCTCAATGGACAGGGGCGTCGGATCAAGCGAAAGCGTAACCCCATGGCGGTTGGCGACCGCAAAGGCCACGAATATCAATATCAGGGGTAATAGCAGCAGCCAGAGTAGAAATCTCACCAGGGAACCTGCCTAACTATTGGCCGAAATCAGTCACCGGATTCCGGGGATTGCGGCGCCGAGCCCACGCCCACGCCGGTATCCGCATCCGCATCCTGCCCGGCGCCCGGTACGTTCAGGCGTTCGCGCAGTTCCTTGCCGGTCTTGAAAAAGGGTACGAATTTTTCCGCCACCGCGACTGACTCACCGGTGCGTGGGTTGCGGCCAATGCGTGCCGGCCGCCGCTTTACCGAAAAGGCCCCGAAACCGCGCAATTCAACCCTGTCGCCACGGCGCAAGGCATCCGTGATTTCATCAAACACCGTTGTCACGATGCGTTCCACATCGCGCTGGTAGAGGTGGGGATTTTGCTCCGCAAGACGGGCGATCAATTCAGATTTTATCATCTTCGGCTCAATCTTCCTGCATTCCAGGTGACCCACTTGACCGCTTCGGAGCAGCGATATGCGCGAACATCCAAGCGAATCCCCGCTGTCATTCCCATGAGAATTCCAGCAGAATCTTCAGCGGGATACTGGCTCACCCCTTAAGGTTGCCAAACCGACAACAGCCCGTCAAGGGTAAGTCGTTCATTTTTAAACAGTTTTCCGCCCACCGTGTCAAGCGTTCGGGCAAGAAGACCGGCCTCCTCGCCCCAGCGCACATCGGTGACGGGCAGGTCCAAGGAAATGCCGTGGCTGTCCTTCAACCAACGGCGCGCCGCCGGCTCGCCGCCCAGGGCATCGACCAGACGCAGTTCCACGGCCTGCCGGCCGCTGAATACCCGGCCATCGGCAGCCTGCTGCAATTCCGCCGCATCGAATTTGCGACGCTCCCGCACCAGCCCGGCAAACCAGTCATAGCTGTCTTCCAGCAGAACCTGGAGGGCCTGGCGCACCTCTTCCGTGATCGGTTCAACCGGCGACGGTTGACCCTTCAGCGGGGAACTTTTCAGGGAGAAGGGCTTGATGCCCAACTTATCCATCAGGCCGGTGAATTCCGCGGTTTGGAACAACACACCGATGGAGCCGGTCAACGAGGTCTCCATGGCGACAATATGATCGGCGGCAATGGCAACGATATAGCCGCCCGAGGTGCCAATTGTGCCGATTACCGCCACCACGGGCTTTGCCGCCGCCACCCGCCGCAGGGCGTGATAGATCTGTTCGGACCCCGTGGTCGTGCCGCCAGGAGAGTTGATGCGGACAATAACCGCCCGCACGTCCTTCCGCTTCACCAGTTTATCGATCGCTTCGCCGCGTTCCACATCTTCGGATATGAAACCGCTGATGCTCAGTCGGGCGATATGGCTTTCACCGTGGGAATAGTATTTTCCGACGCCCAGGGCAATCAGCGCCATCACCGCCAGGGCGGCGGTCAGCCGCCAGAAGTTCAGGCGCCGCTTCAGGCGCCTGCGGTCCAATATGGCGTCGGCGTCCATGCGGCTCCCGCTACTCCCTTAATGCCGAGGCGTCCGCCCCCCGGTCTAATCCGGAGGGCGTTGTCTCAGCTATCGGCCTTGCCGTCGTCGTCGCCCTCTGCTTCAGCTTCGGGCTCTGCTTCGACTTCGGCTTCAACTTCGGGCTCGGCTTCTGCCTCGGGCTCGGCCGCTTCGGATGCTTCCGCTTCCGGAGCAGCTTCTTCCGCCGCATCCGCCTCCGCCGCAACATCAGCTTCGACTTCGGCTTCGGCTTCCGGAGAGGCTTGCGCTTCTTCCTCGGCGGCGTCGATCACCGGCGCCGGGGTGTCGCCGTAATCAGGCTCGGCATCATCATCATCGTCCTCATCCTCGGCGTTGGCCAGTTCCCGGGCCCGGCCCATGGCTGGGCCAAGGATATCGCCCAGAGAAGCGCCGGAGTCCGAAGAGCCATATTGCTGCACGGCCTCTTTCTCTTCCTTGATCTCCCGCGCCTTGATGGACAGGGCCAGGCGGCGGGTATTCTTTTCGATCGAGGTAATTTGCGCGTCCAGCTTGTCGCCAACCGCGAAACGCTCGGGCTTTTGTTCCGAACGGTCCCGCGACAGATCGGCCCGGCGGATAAAGCCGCGCAGGCCATCGCCGACCGTGACCTCGATACCGCGATCCAGGATCGCGGCGACGGTGCAGGTCACCACATTGCCGCGCTTCATGGTTTCGGCCTCGGCGAAGGGATCACTGCTCAACTGCTTAATGCCAAGGCTGATGCGTTCCTTCGAGATATCGATGTCCAGCACCTTGGCCTTGACCATGTCGCCCTTGTTGAAGGCGGCCATGGCTTCCTCGCCGCCCTTGTTCCAATCGATGTCGGACATGTGGACCATGCCGTCCAGTTCGAAGCTGAGGCCGATGAACAGACCGAACTCAGTGATGTTCTTGACCTCGCCCTCGACCTGGCTGCCCACCGGATGAGCCGCGATGAACTCTTCCCAGGGGTTATCCATGCATTGCTTGAGACCGAGGCTGACCCGGCGCCGTTCGGGATCCACATCCAGCACCATCACTTCAACCTGCTGCGAGGTGGAAACGATCTTGCCAGGATGCACGTTCTTCTTGGTCCAGCTCATTTCCGAGACATGCACCAGGCCTTCCACGCCTGGCTCCAGCTCAACAAATGCGCCGTAGTCGGTGATGTTGGTGACCCGGCCGGTAAACCTCGCCTGCAGCGGGTACTTCGCCTGGATGCCGTCCCAGGGGTCGGCCAGCAGTTGTTTCATGCCAAGGCTGATGCGCTGGGTTTCCGCATTCACCTTGATCACCTGGACCTTGACGGTCTCGCCGATGGTCAGGGCCTCGGATGGGTGGTTGATGCGGCGCCAGGCCATGTCGGTGACGTGCAACAGACCATCGATACCGCCCAAATCAACAAATGCGCCATAATCGGTGATGTTCTTGACGACGCCTTCCAGCACCTGGCCCTCGGCCAGATTGGCGACCAGTTC
>CAZVYX010000074.1:0-21952 GCA_964631725.1 uncultured Rhodospirillaceae bacterium
GGAGCGAACTTTACTTCGCTTGTCAATGACTTCTGGTACGGTACGATAGGTGCGCCGGCATTGCGGGACTTCATCATGATGACCCGCAGACACGATCGCCAGTACGATCATACATTCTATTTTCAGCCGATCGACAAAAGTCACTCCATTGGCCCGCGAGCTCGACAGGAGGCGTCAAGTCGTACAGTTCACGCAAGAGGAACTGTGTTTGGGTTTGTGATTGACCATAAGGGCCAATGCTTGGCATCGGCACAATTGCAGGTCAAAAAGTAGTATTTGCTGTCTAGCACCTGTGGCTGTGTTCGGGTTTTTGAGCAGTCACCGTGAAAGCAGTCTGTTGATATTCCAAAATACTATTAACGTAAGGCGCAGCATTTCTTGAACTTCTTGCCACTGCCGCAGGGACAGGGGTCGTTGCGGCCGGGCTTGCTTCTTCCCTGACCGGGCGTTGTCATGATGCCGACGGCCGGGCGGCCCTGACGGACAAGTTCGGCCATGCGCGCTATGGCGGGGCGGGTGTGGCGATAGATCCGCCGATAGCCCTGGCACAGGTGGTTCAAGCCCCCCTCACCGTCCCTGGTCGTCAGGAACCGGTGCTTCGGGCAGCCGCCATGACATAGGGGTAGGTCTTCACAGTCGCGGCATTGCCGTGGCAGGGCGCTCTTTTTAGCTTGGCCGAAATGCTGCTGCTCTGGTGTTCTGAGCAGGTCGTCGAGGCTGCCGTCGGCGATGTTGCCCAGGCGGTATTGCGGATAGACGTAGTGGTCGCAGGCATAGAGATCGCCGTTGCTCTCCATCGCCAGATTGGCGCCGCAGGTCTCGGCGAACAGGCACAGGCCAGGGGACTCGCCCATGGTAGCGGCCAGAATAACGTCGAACATCTGCACGAAAATCCGGCTGACATCCCGGGCCAGCCACTCATCGAAAATGGCGCACATGAAATCGCCATACTGTCCGGGCTCGGCGCAGAAATGGGCCGGCCGGCAATCTTCATCGGAGACGGCTGACAACTCCGGCGGCCCGGCCAGGCTGCCGTCCGCCCGCACCCGCTCGACGATGGGAATAAACTGCATGAAGCGCAGGCCCAGGCCCTTCAGGTGGCGGTATACCTCAAGCGGATGATGCACATTGGCCGCGTTTACGGTGGCCATGGCATTCACGTCGACGCCGTGGCGCAACAGGGTCTCCAGGCTGCGCAATACGCGGGCATGGGTCGGCCGGTGCATGTGATCCCAGCGGTAGGCGTCGTGCAGGTGAGCCGGGCCGTCCAGGCTCAGGCCCACCAGGAAGCCGTTGTCGTGCAGGAAACGGCCCCAATCGTCGTTGAACGACAAACCGTTCGTTTGCAGGGCATTGGCAATCCGCCGGCCAGGCGGCAGGTAGCGCTGTTGCAAGGCGACGGCCCGTTCGAAAAAGTCCAGTCCCATCAGGGTCGGCTCGCCGCCCTGCCACATGAACTGGATCTCCGGCCCCGGTTGCGCCTCGATCTGCCGTCGCACATAGGTTTCCAGCACCTCGTCGCTCATGCGGAAATCGGATCTGTCGGGATACATCCCCGTCTTTTCCAGGTAAAAGCAGTAATCGCAGGACAGGTTGCACAAGGGACCGATGGGCTTGGCAACGATATTGACGGGGATCTTGGCCGGGGTGGCAATGGAATGTGACAAGACGCTGCCTCTGCGATCGGTCGCGGTACCGCCTTAGTCTACGATGGATTCGGGATGGAGGCGCGCCCTAAACGAAAAACCTACCCGCCATAGTGCGACAAACTGAGCGTTGACCGCCCGCGCCGCCAGGATTAGGTTCCCCGCCGTCCGACGCCATTTGTTCCAAGGGAACCTCATGCCCCACTCCAAGTCCCTCGATAGCTCAGAACTTGCGCCGCTTTTGGGCCGCATCGCCGATGCCCTGGATCGGTTGGCGCCAGCCAAGATTGAGAGCATCGATCTGAGCAGTGCCGACGCCTTTGTCTGGCACGCCGATGAAGGCCAATTAAGGCCCATCACCAGGGTCAGCCGCATTGATCTGCACTTGTTGCAGGGCATCGAGAGCCAATGCGATATCCTGGCGGAGAACACCCGCCGCTTTACCGAAGGCTTGCCGGCCAACAATGCCCTGCTATGGGGCGCGCGCGGCACCGGCAAGAGCAGCCTGGTGAAGGCCCTGCACGGCGCCATCGTTCAGGACAAACCCGGCGCATTGAAACTGGTGGAAATCCATCGCGAGGACATCCCCTCCCTGCCGCAACTGCTGACCTTGATGCGCGACAGCGCGCATCGCTACATATTGTTTTGTGATGACCTGTCGTTTGACCACGACGATGCGGCATACAAATCGCTGAAGGCGATATTGGAAGGCGGTATCGAAGGCCGCCCCAGCAATGTGATCTTTTACGCCACTTCGAACCGCCGCCATCTGATGCCGCGCGACATGATGGAGAATGAACGTTCAACATCGATAAATCCCTCGGAAGCGACGGAAGAAAAAGTATCTCTCTCCGACCGTTTCGGCCTATGGCTCGGCTTTCATAATTGCAGCCAGGACGACTTCATCATCATGCTGCAGGGCTATTGCCAACACTACGGCCTGAAAATCAGCGACGAAGATCTACGCGCTCAAGCCATCGAATGGTCGGTGACCCGGGGCGCCCGCAACGGCCGGGTGGCCTGGCAGTTCATCCAGGATCTGGCCGGACGCCTTGGCGTCAGGATCGAGTAGGCGGCAGCTTTATCCCTGCCTGCCGCGTCGCCAGATAACGGGCCGGGTTGACCGCCCGGCGGCCCTTGCGGATTTCGAAATGCAGTTGCGGCCGGGAGATATTGCCCGTGCTGCCGGAGCGGGCGATCCGTTGCCCCTGACGCACCACGTCGCCAACCTTCACCGTCAGGGATTGGTTATGGCCGTAGGCGGTCAGCCAACCGCCCTTGTGGCGCACCAGCAACAAATTGCCAAAACCCCGCAATTCGTTGCCGGCATAGACCACGACGCCATTTTCCGCCGCCCGCACCGCGGTGCCGCGCTTGACAGCGATATTGATGCCGTCGTTGTGCAGCCCGTTCGGTTTGACGCCAAAACGGGAGATCACCCGGCCGCGCACGGGCCAGGCAAAGCGGCTCGACGCCCGCGCCGGTGGTTTCGTGGTGACGGGCGCCGTTCTGGGCACGGCCCGATGCGCCTTTGCACGCGTCGTGGCCGCTATTTGGCCCTTCTTCGGCTTCCAGCCGGGCTTGGGAATGGCGTTCGGCACGATATTGGCTGATGTCGTATTTTCCCGCGCACCACCACCGGAGATACCGGCCACCTTGACCGTCGGGCTTTCCGAGATGGGCAGGCGCAGGCGTTGACCGGGGCGAATTCTATAGGGCGGCGGCACCCGGTTGCGCCGCGCCAGGTCATAGACCGAGACCCGGTATTGCCGGGAAATGGAATACAGCGTCTCCCCCGCCGCCACGCGGTGATAGCGGATGTTGGGAATTTCCAGCCGCTGGCCCTTTAGCAAGCGATAGGGCGGGCGCAGATTATTGGCCGCGATCAGGTCGCGCAGATTGACGCCGGATTTTCGGGCAATGGCATAAAGGGTTTCGTCCGCCGCCACCGTGTAGTTTCCAGACAACGGCACAGCCGCTGCCGGCCGCGGCGCCGGCCTTGCCCTATCAGCGGTGCCGCCGCCCTGGAGCACGGGTGCCGGTATAGGCCGACCGCAGGCGATAACCAGAAACAGCGGGGCCAGCCACAATACCGATTTTGCCAAGTTGCCCAACATGGCGGCAAGATACTCCTCGCCGCCCCTCACGGCAAACGCCTATGCGGCCCGGACGGCGCGGGCGATTTCGCTCCATCTACCCAGATTGTCGGGATTCTGGCGGATCGATTCCTCGGCCAGATACATCACCACCCGTGACGCGGTGCCCCGGTAACGGGCGATCAGCTTGTCCGCCATGTCATCCCAACGGGCGACAAGGGCGAAATGATCGAGAATTTCGTCGCTGATCAGAGCGACAATCGCATCATTGTCGCCGGCTCTCATATGATCCCGCAACTGTTCGCGCATGCCCTCGTAACCCAAATCGTCGAACTGGAAGGAGTAGTTCGGCGTGGCACCATAGAAGCCGATCTGCGTCTTGGCCCGCAGCACGCCCCAATCGCGCTCTTCCGGACTGTCGCCGGCGATGGCGAAGACCGGGACGATCAGATCGATATCGCCCGGATCACGGCCCGCGCGCGCGGCGCCTTCGGCCAGATTAGGCAACAGACGGTTCTGGATGTAGGGCATGGAATGCATCGGATGCACATGCACGCCATCGGCCAGTTCGCCCGCGACCTTGGTCATATACGGCCCGACGGCGGAGATATCGAGCTTGATATCTTCATAATCATGGCGCGCCGGGGTCCAGTTCTCCGGCAACAGGCTGAGTTGGTAGTAGGGACCATCGTGTTGCAGGGGCCCTTCCCGGCGGAAAGCTTTCAGGCAGGCGCGGACGGCTTGCAGATAATCCTTCATCTGCGGTGCCGGGCGGTCAAAGACGGAAGCATAGCGCCGCGTCACATGCGCCTTGACCTGACTGCCCAGCCCAAGGCGGAAACGGCCCTTGGTATTGGCCGCCATTTCCCAGGCGACCTGGGCCGACACCATGGGGCTGCGGGGAAAGGCGACAGCAATACCGGTGGAGAACGCTAGTTTCGGCGCCGCCATGGCGGCGACCGCAATCGAGGCCCAGGGCACCTGGCTGCCCTCCGTCATCAGAATGCCGGAAAATCCGGCGTCCTGGAGCTGCTTCGCCAAATCGACCGAATTCTCCCAGGTCGAGGCCCTCGCCATCAAATCGAATTCCATAACGCGTCTCCCAATCTACTAAATCGTGCCTTCGCTATTGTCGGCCCTATTGCCGTGCCTATTGTCGTCCTTGGGGCATGCCTTCGACAAGGGGCACGAAGCGCACACCCAGCAATGTCTCCTCGTGAAAGCTGTCACCGTGCCGGGTCACCCGCATCAGGGTCTGATCGCCGGCCGGACCCACGGGCAGCACCATGATACCGCCCTCGTCCAATTGATCGGCCAGGGTGGCGGGCATGGTCATCGCGGCGGCGGTCACCATAATGCGGGCAAACGGGGCCAGTTCGGGCCACCCCTTGGCGCCATCGCCCAGACGGGTGGTGATATTGTGCAGTTTCAGCGCCTCGAAACAGGCTTCCGCCTGCGCCAACAAAGACCGGTAGCGCTCAATCGTGCAGACACGCCGGCATAGTCTTGCCAGGACGGCGGCCTGATAGCCCGAGCCGGTGCCGATCTCCAGCACCCGGTCACGCTCGCCCAGGCGCAGGGCCTGGGTCATATAGGCAACGATAAAGGGCTGGCTAATGGTCTGCCCCTGGGAGATCGGCAAGGGCATGTTTTCGTAAGCTTCCGAACGCATCGCCTCGGGCACGAACATTTCCCGCGGCACCCGCTCCAAGGCGCCCAGAACATGCTTGTCGGTAATGCCCTGCCGGCGCAGTTCCATGATGAGGCGGATCTTGTTCGCCTCGTAGCTCATCCCTCGAAAGCTGCCCTAAGCTGCTTTAGGGCCTTGTTTTCGGTCAGGTCCAGATGCAGCGGTGTAATGGCGATGCGCCCCGCCTCGGTCACCGCAAGATCGGTACCGGCCTTGGGCGCACCCTGAATGGGCCGAAAGCCGATCCAATAGTAGGGCCTTTCGCGGGCATCGATACGCTCTTCAATATTCAGGGCCGTGAAATCCCGCCGGCCCTGGCGGCAAACCTCGACGCCCTTGACATCGCCGGGCAGCACATCGGGGAAGTTGACATTCATCAACACATCCTTGTGCCAGCCAAGCGCCACCAGACGGCGGATAATATCGCCGGCGTGTTTCTCCGCCGTTGGCCAGTGCATCACCACGCGGTTGGCGAAGGATTGGCTGAGGGCGATGGAGGGCACGCCCACGAGGGTGCCTTCCATGGCGGCGGCAATGGTGCCGGAATAGGTTACGTCCTCGCCCATGTTGGCGCCCCGGTTCACACCGGAGAGCAGCAGATCGGGACGCTTGTCGACCATGACCTGGTTCATCGCCATCATGACGCAGTCCGTCGGCGTGCCCTGGACGGCGAACTTCCGGGCCGAAATCTTGCGCAGGCGCAAGGGGTCGGTCAGGGTCAGCGAATGGCCCGCGCCGCTGTGCTCGGTCTCGGGCGCCACCACCCAGATATCGTCCGACAGCGCCTTGGCGATACGTTGCAATACCTTCATGCCGGGCGCGTTGATGCCGTCATCGTTGGTTAGCAGGATACGCTTACGCCGTAGATTGGCTCGTTTCGGGGCCTTCTTGGGGGCCGTTTTCCCGGCCGGTTTCTTGGCCATGTTCAGCCGATCCTCGTCATTCCGCCCATGTAGGGCTGTAGGGCCTCGGGTATGGCAAAGCCACCGTCGGCCAGTTGATAATTCTCCATCACCGCGATCAGGGTGCGCCCGACCGCCAGGCCGGAACCGTTCAATGTATGGACGAAATTTGTCCCCTTGCCCTGTTTCGGCTTGAACCGCGCGCCCATGCGCCGGGCCTGAAAATCACCGCAGTTGGAGCAGGATGAAATCTCGCGGTAGTTATCCTGGCCCGGCATCCAGCCTTCCAGGTCGTAGGTTTTCTGGGCCGAAAAGCCCATGTCGCCACTGCTCAACAGCATCGCCCGATAGGGTATGCCCAGACGTTGCAGGATCGCCTCGGCACAGCCGGTCATGCGTTCCAGCTCCTCCGCCGATTGATCGGGATGGCTGATCGAAACCATCTCAACCTTGTAGAATTGATGCTGGCGCAGCATGCCGCGGGTATCGCGCCCCGCCGCGCCGGCTTCCGAACGGAAACAGGGCGTATGCGCGATATACCGTAGGGGCAGCTCGTCCTCTCCCAGCACGCCGTCACGGACCAGATTGGTCAGGACCATTTCGGCCGTGGGGATCAGGTAAAATCCATCCGTGGTCTTGAACAGATCTTCTTCGAACTTCGGCAGATTGCCGGTGCCAAAAGCCGTGTGCTCGCGCACCAATAACGGCACCGAGGTTTCGCTATAGCCGAATTCCTCGCTATGAATATCCAGCATGAAGGCCGATAGCGCCCGCTCCAGGCGCGCCAGGGCGCCGCGCAGGACGACAAAGCGCGAACCCGATAGCTTCGAGGCGGCCTCGAAATCCATCAAACCAAGCGCCTCGCCGATTTCAAAATGCTCTTTTGGCTCGAAATCGAAAACGGGGGGTGTTCCGTGGCGCCGGACTTCGATATTGGCGTCTTCATCGGCACCCACGGGGACATCCGCCTCCGGCCGATTGGGCAGGCCGGATAAGGTATCTCGCAGGCCTTGCGACAGCTCCCGCTCGGTCTCCTCGCCGCTTTGCAGGGCGCCTTTCAGATCACCGACCTCGGCGATCAGGCTGTCGGCATCCTCGCCCTTCGACTTCGCGGCGCCGATCTGTTTCGATAGGGCGTTTCGGCGGTTCTGCATATCCTGCAACTTCGTGCGGTTGGCCCGGGCCTCTTCATCCCTGGCCAGAATCCCGGCCGCCTGGGGCGCCACGCCACGGGCGCTCATGGCGGCGTCAAAGGCTTCGGGGTTTTCGCGAATCCAACGCAGATCGTACATGGCGGCGCATCTCTGGTTTGCTTTGCTTCAGTCGGGAATTGGCAATTTGGTTTGAGAATTGCCGGCTCAACGATCGATCGGAGGGGAATCATCCTCCGGCCATGAAGAGCGCGCCCTGTATACGCCCAAGGCCCTGCCCCGTCCAGCGCCGCGCGCCGCCGCTTGGGCTGTAATCGCGCTCGGCAGCTACTGCTTGAAACCAGTGGAGCCGCGTAAGTCGGCATCGTTCAGGTTGGCGCCGCGAAAATCGGTCTCCGTCAGATTGGTATCGAGCAGAATGGCATCTTTCAGGTTGGCATCGCGTAAATCCGCCTTTTGCAGCGAGGCGCCCTCGAGATTGGCATGGCGCAAGTCGGCTGCCCTGAGATTGGCGCCGCGCAGATCCGCGCCCGCCAGATTGGTCGGCCATTCCGCCTCGACGCCGGTCGCAATACGCATGCGTGACATCCGTGCCCGGCTCAAATTGGCATTCGTCAGGTTCGCGCCGGCCAACTGGGCACCGCGCAAGTCCGATTCACTGCATTTGACGCTGCGCATCAAGGCACCGTCCAATTGCGCCATGGACAGGCTGCAGCCGGTCATTTCAACCCCGGTCAGGGTGGCGCGCTGCATTTTCACCGCCGACAGTTCGACACCGCGCAAGGAAATCCCCGTCAAATCGATGCCGCTCATATCCGCCTGCGCGCCGTTGCTGCCCAAGGTGCGGACCCAGACGGAATGTTCGCGCAGGATATCGGCAATGGTGCCGCCGATTTCGGCCAACGATGGCGCGATCTTGGCATCGCTTAGCTGCTCCTCCTCCAGGTCCGACCTTTTGAACAACGACGCCGTCATATCGGCACCGCTGAAAATGGTGCCATCCATGGTCGCGCCAAGCAAAACCGCGCCGTTCATGACACAGCCGCTCAAATCCGCGCCGGTGAGGTCGGCGCCGCTTAAATCCGCGCCGCTGAGATCGGATTCCGCCAAATTGGCCCGCGCCAGGTTGGCGCGGCGCAGATTGGCGCCACTCAAATCCGTGCGCGGTCCAATCGCGGCGGCTATCTTGGCGCCCCGTAGATTGGCCCGGCACAGCACCGCATCGTCAATACGGCTGACGCCGTCGCCGATGGAATGATAGCCGCCCTTTTCGCTTTGCACGAACAAGCGGCCGTCCCGGATATCGGCTTCGGCCAGGTTGGCGCCCTCCAGATTGGCATGGCGCAGGCTGATGCCCCGCAGATCGCTCTTGGCAAGATCGGCGCCACGCAGGTCGGCACCTTCAAGATTGGCACCAAAAAGCGAAATACCGACCATCGAAGACTGGAAGAAAACGCAACGGCGCAAATCGGTGCCGACCAACTCGGCCCAGGAAATGTTGCGCTTGGCAAAGACCAGATCGGCGGCATCATGCAACTGCAGAATCAGGCGCCGCCCGCCGTTTACCCCATTTAGGAACTGCCGGTGCGCGGTCAGCCGTTTTCCAAGTGCGTTCTGATTGATACGTGGCAATACAAGAACTCCATCACCAAGTCGCCCCGTCAGTCATGGTCGCGCATACCCATTAACAAATTCCTACTTTTTAGAAATGGCGTTAACACTTTAGCAACATTGCCCACTGTGCATCGGGTTGCGCCTGGGGCACGGCCGTCATGTGATGTGGATACCTGCTCGACCTCCAGCCCTTTCGGCTTCAGGCACAAACCTACCCCATACGCCGCCGGGGAGCCCCAATACGCCCTAGCCCAGAACCGTGAAGCTGCTGTTCGGGTTAATCTCCCGATTGCGCGAGAAGAAGCCGATATTGGCCTGGCGCTTGGTATAGAGGTAGTCGAAGCAAACCGGATCGCCATCATGGTCATGGCCATCCTGGCAGCGGGAAATCAGCTCCGCCATCATCGCACCGGCGACCGGAGCATTCTTGAACTGGTTGCCCGAAGTTCCGATCGCCATGAAGAAGCCCGGCAGATCGGAGCAGTCATAGATGGGAATCCAGTCATCGGTGACGTCGTAAAGAGAGACCACACCCGCCGCCTGGCTGGGGATCCTTAATTCCGGCACCCGTTGGCCCGCGCGCAGCGCCTGGGTCTGCCATTGCGCCGTAAACTCGGTGTTGTAGTCGTCGGGGTCGACCCATTCCCTGGCATCGCATTCGGGATCCTCGCTGCCGAACAGAATATGGTTGCCGACCTCCGGCCGGCTGTAGCATGCGATATCGTTGTCAGAGGCCACGGGACCGCGGGTCATATAGTCGAAGCCGTCCGGTGAAGGCAGATGCACCACCTCCTGGCGCAGGGCCCGGGTCTTGATTTTCATGGCCTGAGCCACACCGGCCATTTCATTGATTTTGGCCGAATGGGGTCCCGCCACATTGACCACCACCGGCGCGTCGATCTCGTCGCCATTGGCCAGTGTGATGCCGCATACCTTGCCTTCCGCACGGCGGATTTCCTTGACATCCGCGTTGAATCGGAAGCTTGCCCCGGCGGCTTCCGCCGCCACCTGAATATTGTGGGTCGCCAATTGCGGATCGGAGATATAGCCCGCCTGGGGCATGAACGCGGCCCCTGCGATCGCCGGCCCCGTGGCCTCGCCGAACCCAGGATCGTCCGGCAGCTTGGCCGGTGCGAAGCTGCGCAGATCATAGATCGGCAGACGCTGGCGCAGGGTTTCGTTGTCCCAATCCTCGTAAAGGATGCCCAAAGTGTCCAAATTCTCGCAGATCGACTTCAAATAGCCGTTGCCCGGCGTTTTCATGACCGCGCAGCCGACTTCCTCGAACCGGGCCAGGCCGCGCTCGTCCTCCACGCCCAGATGCTCGGCCCAATGGCGCCAGTACTGATAGCCCTCGAATGCCAGGGCGGTGCCATCCAGCGTCGAGTAATGGCTGCGGATGATGGCGCAGGAGGCGGAGGTAGAGCCATAGCCGGCCGCCGGCAGACGATCCACGTTCAGGCTGCGCCAGCCCCGCCGGGCCAGTTCCAGACCAACCGAGGCGCCAATAACCCCGGCACCAATGATAATTGCGTCGAATTTCTCTGCCATTTTTCCAAACCAAAATATTCCAACCGTAGCCGCCTTAAGGCGACATTAATCATAATCAAATATCTAGGATAGATGTACCGCGCAATGTGGGGAAAACATGGACACGCTTGAAGAAACGGTGCGCGCCTTCGCCGGAACCGAACCGTGGCAAGGTGACGTGCCCAAGGGTTGTTTCCCCAATTTCCTGGGCGTGATGACCGAATTGGCCTTCGTGGCCGATTACGCGCCGTCCAATCATCTGTTGCCGGTCAACGGCCGTGCCAACAACACGGCGGCGCCTTGTTTTGACGATGGCGAGATTTTTTTCGAGCAGGCCGCGGTCCACAAGGCTGTCGCGGCGGCCAGGAACCAGTTCACCATGATCGAGCTGGGCGGCGGCTATGCCGCGCGCACCGTCGATGCCCATGCCGCCCTGCAACGCCACAACCCCTTGCCCTGCCATTTCGTGGTGGTGGAGGCCGAGCCGACACATTTTCAATGGGCCCAGCAGCATATGCGGACCAACGGCATTGATCCCGAAGTTCATTGGCTGATCAACGCCCTGGTCGGGATCGACAACAGGCCCCGCGTCTTCATGCTGGGAGAAGGCTTTTACGGCAACGGCATCGCGGCGGATGAAGATGTAAAGCAACTGGTCGCCAATTTGCAGGGCGACATTTCCCCGGCCCAGGTGCTGCAAAATCTGCTGCTTGAGGGGCGCTGTGGCGTGCAGCAACCTTATTCGGTTGCCGATGGCATTCGGCATTTTGATTTTGGCTTCGTTTCCTCCATGCCGCTACGGGATATCCTGCAGCCCCTGGAATGCGTCGACTTGATGGACGTGGATATCCAGGGCGGCGAACGGGAAGTCCTGCCCGGCGCCATGGATGCGATCAACAGAAAGGTCAAGCGTATCCACCTGGCAACCCATGGCGCGGAACTGCACCAGGATATGTGGGATCTGTTTTTCGAGCATGGCTGGCTGTGCGAAACCGACTACGCGCCGAACTCCCAGCATCAATCGGATTGGGGCCGCTTCGAAAACAACGACGGCATTCTCGATCTGGTCAATCTGTCCCTGGACGCCACATAAACCAGGCCTGGCTCTCATCCAGGCGCACCTGCCAGCCCGGCGGCACCAGGATCGTTGTTGTTGCCTCTTCAATCACCGCCGGTCCCTTGATCTCGCCGTCAATGGCAATTGCGGCGCCGTCATAAACCGCCACCGTCTGCATCTGCCCCGGCGCGAAACTGACGCGCCGATTATCGCTGATCGCCGCTTCCGGCGCCTGATCACCCAACGCCGGCATGGCGATGCGGGACAACGGCGTCTGCCGCTGGCCGTAGGCAATAACCCCCAAACCCATCAGTTCCCGCTCGCAGTCCGGATCGGCGAAGGTAAACGCGCGCTCGTGCTCCCGGTCGAACAGGGTCTCCATCGCCGCCATGCCGCTGGCAAGCCGCTCATCCTCGGGCAAAGTCAGGGTCAAAACCCCCAGCTCGCCCAGGTAGCGCACATCCATGGTACGCAGCAGGCGCATCTGCTCGGGCGCGAAGCCTTCCGATGCCAGATCGGCGCGGGCCGAGGCCATCATCTCCTCGAACTGGGCATTGATCGCCGCGCCGTCGCATTGTCCGAAGTGGGCCGCATGGTTGCGGCTGTAGTCATGGCGGACATCGGCGATCACGGCACCGAAGGAACATAGTAACGAGGCCACCCGGGGCACGATGATCCGGCTGACACCAAGGCTTTCGGCTATGCGCGCGGCATGGGCGCCACTGCATCCGCCGCCGCAGACGAAGGCAAAATCGCGCAGATCATGGCCCTGTTCGGTGGAAATCTGGCGTACCGCGTTGGCCATGTTTTCATTCACCAGGGTGTAGATGGCATAGGCCGCTTCCAAGCCCTCAACACCGAGCGGCTCGCCAATGGTGTTCGAAATGGCGTCCCGCGCGCGCGCGCCGTCGATCGCCATGGCGCCGCCAAGCAACTGTCGGTCGGAGAAATAGCCCAGCGCCACATTGGCATCCGTCACCGTCGCCGCCTCTCCGCCCCGGCCATAACAGGCCGGCCCCGGCCAAGCCTCGGCGCTTTGCGGGCCCACATGCAACAGGCCGCTATCGTCGATCCAGGCGATGGAGCCGCCGCCGGCACCGAGGGTGCGCACATTGACCATGGGCACGGCAACGCGGTAGCGGTGCACATCGACATTCTTGGCGGTATCGATCTGGCCCTGATGCACCAAACTGACATCCAGGGAAGTCCCGCCCATGTCCAGGGTGATGATGTTGTCGATATCGAACAGCCGGCCAAAAAACCGCCCCGCCGCCGGGCCCGCCGCCGGGCCTGAATCCAGGGCCAGAACCGGGCGCTCACGTAGGCCGGCGGCAGAGGTCGTACCACCGTTGCACTGGATATAGCGTATCGCCTTATGAAAACCCGCGTCCGTTAAGTTGTCTTCCAGACGGCCGATATAGCCGTGCAGCCGGCCCGCCAGGGCGGCACACAGCGCCGTCGTGCTGAAGCGCGGATATTCGCGCAATTGCGGCGAAACGGCCGAGGATAGAAAGACCGGCAGGCCTGGCAGTTCCTCCGCCAACAGCGCCCTGATCCGTTCCTCATGCGCTGGATTGACGATGGACCACAACAGACAGACCGCCACCGCCTCCACATCATTGTCGCGAAAGACCGCCGCCGCCGCGCGCACCTGATCCTCGTCCAGGGACTGCAGAATGGCGCCGTCCTTGTTGATCCGTTCATCAATGGGCAGGCGCAGATGACGCGGCACCAACGGCACGGGCGGCGGCTGAATATAGTCGTAGCGCCGCTCCTTCAGGCCTTCGCGCAATTCCAGAATATCGCGGAACCCGGCAGTGCACAGCATGCCGGTCTTGGCCAGCCGGCCCTGGATCAGGGCATTGGTGGCGATCGTGGTGCCATGCACGACCAGATCGATATCGGCCAGCAGCCCGGCGATATCGACCTCGCCCTCCGCCGCCAGATGCCCCAGCCCCTCGTCAATGACCGCCGCCAGATCCTCGGGATCGGACGAAACCTTGGCGATCCGCAGATCGCCGCTTTCCGACAACAGAACAAAATCGGTGAAGGTACCACCGATATCAATACCCAACCGGTGGCTCATCGTGTACGCAACTTTGCTGTTTCGGTTTCGTTGATTTGCTGGCTACCAGGCTCGATCACCACGCCGTAGTCCAGGGCCGCGCCGCGAATGGAGACATAGCCGTTGATGACATCGTGGCGCACCGCTTGCGGATCGCGGGCGAAGGGATCGCCAACGCCGCCGCCGCCCGGTGGACACATTTCGAGGCGGCCGCCCTTGGCGGAATGCAGGCGGGAGGCGCCGCCGGATCTGCGCACGCCGCCATCCGGGTCGATGGCATTGCGCTGGCCCAGTTTCGGCTCCAGCAGCGCCGATTTCGCACCCTGCACGCTCAAGGCCGGGAAAGTATCGATGGTGCCGTGAAAGCGCGCGGTCTGTTCGTGACCGATGGGCTCCCACTCCGTATCCACGGCCAGGCCGCCGCGCCAGCGCCCGGCGCCGCCCGAATCCGTGCGGTATTCCAAACGGCTGACCAGAAACGGCATCTCGTACTCCAACAGTTCCACGGGCTCTTTCAGAACAGCGCCGCCGGAGTTCTCCGAGCCGACGCCGGACCAGCCGTCGGCGCCATACGCCGCGCCGCCGCCGCCCGAGCTGCCGCCGTTGGGATGGAAATGACCATAGAACTCCCCGGTTTCGGGATGAATGCCGGCCAGCACGATACTGGCCGCCGGGCCCCAGCCGGCGGTCTGGCGCGCGTCCGGGATAATCTTGGAGAGGGCATGGCGGACGGAATCGACAATCTCGCAAAACGGCTGCGTCGTGCAGCCCAACGTGGGCGCGGGAGGAACCTGGGCATTGGTAATGGTGCCAAGCGGCCCATGGTCGATCTCAAGGGCACGATACAGGCCATCGTTGAAGGGCGGCTGGAGGCCCAGGGCGATGGTCACCGCATGGCCGGCCGCGGCATGGGTCGCGCCAAATGGCGAATTGCGCACCTCGCGTAGCTGTTCCGGTGACGAGAGAACGATGGCCATCTCATCGCCCTTCACAGTCACCGTCGCGGCGATCTTCTTATGGTCATCGCCCACCCGGGCCGAGAGCCAGGATTCGCCCTCGCTCGTGCCATCGGGCAGCTCGCTGATCGCCTTGCGCACCCGCCGTTCGGTCATGTCGTACAAAGCCTCGATCCCGGCCCGAGTGACATCGATGCCGTATTTTTCCGCCATCAGCCGCAGACGTCGGCCGGCGATCTCCGCCGCCGCGATCATCGCCAACATGTCGCTGTGCTGCTGCTGAGGGAAGCGGATGTTGTTGAAATAAAGCCGCATGACGTCGTCACACGGCTCACCGGCGGCGATGATCTTCAGGGGCGGAATGCGGATGCCCTCGCCATAGCTGTCCGATTGGGCCCGGCGCAGATCGGCCGGCGATGGCCCGCCAAGATCGAGCCAATGGGCCCGGATCACGGCCCAGAACAGCAACTCATCATCAACAAAGACCGGCCGCAACAGGGCCACATCGTTCAGGTGCAGGCCGCCGAAGGCCGGGTCGTTGCAAAGAAACGTATCGCCGGGCGCGATATTGCCTTCATAAGCCTCCGCCACGGCACGGCAAACGAAGGGGATGGAGCCCACATGCACCGGCAATTCAGCATCACCCTGGATCATCTGCCGGGACTGCCAATCACACAGCGTACAGGAAAAGTCCTTGGCCAGCTTGAACACCGGCGAACGCGCCGTGCGCACCACCACCTGGCTCATCTCGTCCGTGATCGAGCACAGCGCCCCCTGCATGGTGGCCAGGGTGGTGATATCCACACCCCCTGGCGTGGCAATATTGTCGTCGGCGTTCATTTTTCCTCCCCGGAGCTACGATTAGCGCCATAATACAGCAGGTTCGGAAAATCTGTTGGCTAATTGGGAAATTGTAGGAGAGCAAAATGCATTTGGACGGAAAAACCGCCATCGTCACCGGCGCCGGGCGCGGCATCGGCATGGAAGTCGCGTATCTGCTGGCCAAGGAAGGCGCGATCGTCACGGTCAATGATCCCGGCGTCGGCCGTGGCGGCGAGGAGATCGAGGAAACCCCGGCCGAGGAAGTCGTAGCCCAGATCATTTCCGATGGCGGCAAGGCCGAGGCCAACATGGACTCCGTCGCCGACTACACCGCGACCGGCCGCATGATCCAAAAGGTCGTCGACGATCATGGCAAGATCGACATCATCGTCAATTCCGCCGGCCTGCTGCGCGAGCGCATGATCTGGAACATGACCGAAGAGGACTTCGATCTGGTCATCGACGTGCACCTGAAGGGCCATTGGAACATGTGCCACCACGCCATCAAGCATATGCGCGGCGCCGGCACCGGCCGCATCATCAATTTTTCCTCCGACGCCTTCAAGGGCTCGGTCGGGCAATGCAATTACAGCGCCGCCAAGGCCGGCATCATCGGCCTGACCCGCTCCATCGCCAAGGAAACCAGCCGCTACGGCATCACCTGCAATTCCATCTGTCCCTCCGCCGATACGCGGATGACCATCAACGACGCCGTCATCGCCAACCGGGCCCGGAAGCTGAAGGACGGCCTGATCAGCCAGGCGGAATTCGACCGCGCCTCGCGCCCGCGCGGCCCGGAATACATCGCCCCCATGGTCGGCTATCTCTGTACCGATGACGCCTGGGACGTGAACGGCCACGTCTTCCATGTGGAGCGGAACCGCATCCACAGCTACTACTACGGCGAGGAACGCAAAGCGCTGCATATCGGCGGTGACGGCATGTTCACCGTCGATGATCTGCTGCGTGACGTCCCCACAACCCTCATGAATGAAGCGCCAAGGGTCGCCGCGCCGTACGAAAAGGCAAGCTGAGGCAGCGTCGACCGGGCGGGCACCGGCCCGCCCGGTTGTCTCGCAATTGTGGGATTGAATTTTCGGATTTCAACGCCGTTGCAGGTGCCGGATGCCTCATTTTGTGGGAGCCCGTCATTGTGTATGTACATTAACATGCGCATGTTTTATGCTTATAACAATGCGTGGAGGATATCATGTCCCATGAAAAGCCGCTCAGGAAGCCAACCAATCTAACCCTGGACAAGACCCTCCTGGCCGAGGCACGGGCGTTGAAGATCAACCTCTCTAGAGCCGCGGAAGCTGGATTGCGCCAGGAAATCGCCAACGCCAAAAGCGACCTCTGGAAAGCGGAGAATTCATCCGCCCTGGAAAGCTCCAATCAATGGGTTGAAACCCACGGACTGCCGCTTGACCGATACCGCCGGTTTTGATGGCCCCGTAATTTAATGCCTAAGTACGATGTCTACCCCAACCCCGACGGCCCCGGCTATCTGCTGGATGTCCAGGCCGATCTGCTGGATGATTTGAACACACGGGTCGTGGTACCGCTATTTCCCACTGATACGGCGCCAATGCCGGCCCATCGTCTCAATCCGCTATTTGCCATTGAAGGGACGGAAGTGGTTATGGTGACGCAATTTCTGGCTTCCGTTCCCCTCTCCATTCTAAGGAACCCGGTCGCGAACCTGTCAAAGGATTTCGCCGATGTCACGAATGCCCTGGACATGGTTTTTCAAGGTTTCTAGCGGGCGCCGATCCGGACAATTCCGGGTTTACCTCCCCTTTACCAATATTTGCCATAATCCTATACGGCAACGTCTGGTAACCAGAGGGGTGGAACCGTGTCCCAAGATTCCCATGCGCCAAGGACGATACTCGTTGTTGAAGATGATTCCGTGCTTTACGAGTCGATACGGCTGCATTTCGAACGCTGCGGCTGGAAATGTGCATGGTACGACCATGCGCCGGCGGATATGGACGAAGTCCGTTCGCTAGGGGCCGATGCAGGGCTGATTGACGTCAATCTGCCCGCCGGCAACGGCATCGACCTGATCAATTGCATGCGCGCCGACGGCATCGACATGCCCATTATCGTGATGACCGGCTATATCGGCGCGGCGGAGCGGGCACGGGCCAGCGGCATCGGAAACATGGAAGTGCTGATGAAACCGTTTGATCTGCGCAGTTTGCAGGACAAGCTGTCGGACGCCATGTACGCGGCTGCCTAGGGCCTGACGAGAATCATTCGCCGTCGACCTCCTGACGCAGGTTGACACTGATAATCCGATCCACGGTTTCGCCATCATCCGCCAGCGGTAATATCAGGCCGACCACGCGCAGGTGTTTGCGGTCCTCGATCATCGAATGGCCATAGAAGCCAATGGGCTGCTTCTCCCTGACCACGCGGTTGACGCCTTCGACAAAATAGGCCTGCTGCTCATCCTCTGGAAAAGCCTCTTCGAACCATAGCCCGGTCAACTCACGTCCGGCCCGCTCCACCAGGCCGGTACCGAACAGACGGAACTTGAAACGGTATTCCCCACCACTGGGCACCACGTCGAGGATCAGCATCCATGGCAGAATATTGGTGATTTTGGCGGGTTCGAGATCCTGGCGCCCCGGCAAACGCCCATCCTTGCCCAGTCCCCGCCAATAAAGCAGCATCTCTTCGAGCAAGGGCATCAAGGGCCGGCTTTCAAAATTTACGAATAACTCAGCCATGACCAAATGATAGAGTATTGCCGAGTAGAAAATGAAAAAAAGTGGCCAGTTCTATTGCTCTTCTTCCGCCTCGATGGTCGAGGTACGGTAGAGCTGTTTGCCGTTGTCGTGATCGACGCCGGACAGGGTGACCTCGTAACCCCATAGGGAGCGGATGTGCTTCAAGACCTCGCTCCGGCTGTCCTCGGCCAGGCCGACGCCCTTGCGCACGCTGTGTTCCAAAATGAGCTGGCGGTCGCCGCGCAGGTCCGCATCAACTACCTGGATATCGGCATCGATATGGGCCGGATCGTGGTTATTGGCCAAGGCATCGCGGACCTGGCGATAGCCCTGCTCGTCATGAATGGCGGCAACGGTGTAGTGGCTGTCCTCGGCATTATCGGTCAGGTCGAACAGCTTCATCCGCCGCATCAGATGCGGGCTAAGGTATTGCCGGATGAAGCTTTCATCACGATAGTTGGCCCAGGCATGGCGCAGGGCGCCGCGCCAATCCTCGCAGCCGGCCAATTCCGGAAACCACTCCCTGTCCTCGTCGGTGGGTTCGGTACAGATGCGGCGGATATCGCACATCATGGCGAAACCCAGGGCGTATGGGTTGATGCCGCTAAAGCGCGGGTCATCGAAATCCGGCTGGAACAGGACGTTGGAGTGGGAATGCAGAATTTCCAGCATCGCCCCCTCGCTGATCTGGCCACGGTCGTAGAGGGCGTTCATGATGTAATGGTGCGTGAAGGTGGCGCAGCCCTCGTTCATCACCTTGGTCTGGCGCTGGGGATAGAAATACTGCGCCACGTTGCGCACGATCGCCAAGATTTCCCGCTGCCACCCTTCCAGAATGGGGCTGTTGAGCTCCAGGAAGAACAGCAGGTTTTCTTCCGGCAGATGCAACTGCTTGCGCCGCGCCAGCTTTTCCTTCTCGGCCTCCGTCGCTTCCTCCGCCCCTTCCTTGTCGGGCACGGTACGCCATAGGTCGTTGAAGGTGCGTTCGCGGTATTCCTCGATCTCGCGCTTGCGGGCCTGGCGCTGTTCCGTGGTCAATTCCGGCGCCCGGCGGTAGCGGAAAACGCCCTGGTCCATGATCGCATGGGCGGCATCGAGCACCGCCTCCACCGCTTCGATGCCGTGGCGTTCCTCGGCCCCGGCGATGAATTTCTTGGCGTATTGGAAATAGTCCAGCACGCCGTCCGCATCGGTCCATTGGCGAAACAGGTAATTGTTCTTGAAAAAGTGATTATGGCCGAAGGCCGCATGCGCCATGACCAGCGCCTGCAGCGGCATGGTGTTGTCTTCAAGATTATAGCTGATGCAGGGATTGGCATTGATGACGATTTCATAGGCCAGGCCGCTGTGGCCCTGGCGGTAGGATTTCTCATCGCGGGCGAAATGCTTGCCGAACGACCAATGGCGGTACATCAGGGGCATGCCGAAGGAAGAATAGGCATCCAGCATCTGTTCCGTGGAAATGATTTCCACCTGGTTGGGATAGACGTTCAAGCCCAGATCGTCCAACGCCACCCGCTCGATCGCGTCATAGGTCCGCGACAGGGATTTGAAGCTCCAATCCACATCATCGAAAAGCAGTTCGGAAGTATCGGTTTCGGTTTCAGCCGCGTTTGACATCTCAGGCCTTCTCGCCCTGGCGCAGGAACAATTCGCGGAAAACGGGATAGATATCGGCCGGTTTGGTCACCCGCTTCATGGCGAAATTCTCCCGTTCCGCCGCCACTTCCCGATAGGAGCGCCACAGCGCGGCGCCGGCCTCGGGATTGCCGAACAGCTCGAACTCGCGCTCGTCAAGAATTTCCACATAGGCATAGTACTGACAGACCGGAATGACTTCCTCGGCCAGAAGCTGCGAACAGGTTTTGCTGTCACCCGAGAAATTCTCACCGTCCGAGGCCTGGGCGGCATAAATATTCCATTTGTCGGTGGGATAGCGGTCGCGCACCACCTCCATCATCTTCGACAGGGCGGTGGAAACCACGGTGCCGCCGCTCTGCCGGCTGTAAAAGAAGGTTTCCTCGTCGACCTCCTGCGCCTCGTGCGTGTGGCGGATGAAGACCAACTCGATCCGTTCATAGCGGCGCTTGAGGAACAGATGCAGGAGCACGAAGAAACGCTTGGCCAGGTCCTTCTCTCGCTCTCCCATGGAGCCCGAGACATCCATCAGACAGAACATCACCGCCTGGGTATTGGGCTGCGGCACCGGCTTGCGCTGGCGGAAGCGCACATCGACCGGATCGATATAGGCGACGATCTTTTGCCGCCGTTGCAGGTTTTCCAATTCCTCATACAAGGCATCGAGGCGGCCGCGGTCTTCCGCCGTCGGCTCGGTGCAGTCTTCCAGCGCCTCGATCTCTTCCTCAAGCAACGCCACCGCATCCATATCGGGGCGGTTAAGGGCAATGCGCCGGCCCAGGGAATTGCGCATGGTCCGCATGACGTCCAGGTTGGCCGGTGTGCCCTCGCGGGCGAACCCGGCCCGCTGATAGACAACAGAGTTGGTTTCGCGCAGATCCGTCTTGATCAGATCGGGCAGTTCCAGATCTTCGAAGAACAGCTCCAGAAATTCATCCCGGCTAAGGGTGAAGTTGAACTCGTCCTCGCTCTCGCCGTCGGCCGAGCCTTCCTTACCCGCGCCCTTGCCGCCCTTTTCGGGCTTCTTGATCTGATCGCCGGTAACGAATTCCTTGTTGCCCGGCAAGACCCGGCCCCTGTGCCCTTCCGTGGTGCTGCCGCGCAGGCGTGGTTCGGCAATACCCTTGGACGGTATGGACAGATCCTCGCCATTGGCGACATCGCCCATCTTTCGATCGTGGATCGATTTGTTCAGGGCATCCTTGATCTGGGCCCGGGCCCGGCGAATGAAACGTTGCCGGTTGCCCAGACTGCGATCACCGGGATTTTGCCGTCGGTCGATGAAATGGTGCATGGCCATTTTCAATTCCCTACCCGGCTTTATTCACCCGCATATACCATTCCACGAGACGGCGGACCTGACGCTGGGTATAGCCCCGCTCCTCCAGCCGTTCGACGAACTCGCCGTGCTTGCGATCGCTGTCGCTGTCCTTCTTCGAGCCGAAGCTGATCACCGGCAGCAGATCCTCGACCTGACCGAACATGCGTTTTTCGATCACCTCGCGCAGTTTTTCATACGAGGTCCAGGACGGGTTGCGGCCATCGTTGTTGGCCCGGTGGCGCAGAGCAAACTTCACCACTTCGTTGCGGAAGTCCTTTGAATTCGCGACGCCGGCCGGCTTCTCGATCTTCGACAATTCGGTTTCCAGAATTTCCCGGTCAAATATCTGGCCGGTATCGGGATCCTTGAAGTCCTGCTCCTCGATCCAGGCATCGGCATAGGCGATATAGCGGTCAAAGAGGTTCTGGCCGTATTCGGTGTATGATTCCAAATAGGCCTTCTGGATCTCGTTGCCGATGAATTCGGCATAGCGCGGTGCCAGTTCGGCCTTGATGAATTCCAGATAATTCTTCTCGATTTCCTCGCCGTACTGCTCGCGCTTGACGGCCTGTTCCAGGACATACATCAAATGCACCGGATCGGCCGCGACCTCCTCGATATCGTGATTGAAGGTTTCCGACAACACCTTGAAGGCGAAGCGGGTGGAAACCCCGGTCATGCCCTCGTCGACGCCGGCGGCATCGTGATATTCCTGGGGCGATTTCG
>CAZVYX010000075.1:0-21069 GCA_964631725.1 uncultured Rhodospirillaceae bacterium
GACAATCAGATTATCTGATCGCTTCCGTGGACCACTATTGCTCCGGGATTTACAACTGGCGACGGCCAGTGATATCCTGCTGGTGGCCTGCGAGGGCGGCGAGGCCACGCGCGGACTTGTCGATGGGGCGGTGCTGGATGCCTTGGGCCCGGAAGGTTTTCTGATCAACGCCGCCCGGGGCACGATTATCGATCAACCGGCCCTGGTCGCGGCCCTGGGGGCGGGCCGCATCGCCGGCGCGGCGCTGGATGTTTTCGATGGCGAGCCGGAAGTCCCGGCGGAGCTGTTGGCGATGGAGAACGTGGTGCTAACGCCGCATATTGCCTCGTCCACGGCCGAGACCCGCCAGGCCATGGCGGATCTGGTCTACGATAATCTGCGGGCCCACTTCGATGGCAAGCCGGTCCTCACGCCGGTGCCGCCGCAGATTTAGGGCCAGGGCATTCAGTACGGCACGGCCGCCAGAGAAGACAGAAGCAGGAGGAGAGGACGACATGCGCTATGGATATTACCTGCCGACCCGGGGACCCCTGGGCAACCCTGACGATATCTCGGCGATAGCGCGGGCCGGCGAGGATCTGGGCTATGCCACGACCGTCATCGGCGACCATATCGTCTTTCCGATCGAGGTTGCCTCGTCCTATCCCTACACTGTCGGCGGCGGCTTCCCCGGCGTCGGCGATGCCATGGAGCAGTTGACCCTGATGTCCTTCATCGCCGGCATCACCGAGACTTCCCGTCTGGTAACCTCGGTAATGATCCTGCCGCACCGCAATCCGCTGGTGACGGCAAAAATACTCGCGACGATCGATGTTTTGTCCAAGGGCCGCGTCACGGTCGGCGTCGGCGTCGGTTGGATGCGGGAGGAATTCGAGGCCCTCGACGCACCGGACTTCGACAAGCGCGGCGCCGCCAGCAACGAATATCTGGAGATTTTCAAGAAATGCTGGACCGAGGACCCGGTCTCCCACGACGGTGAATTCTATTCCTTCAAGGCCCTGCACTGCCAGCCGCAACCGGTGCAGAACCCGCATCCGCCGATCTGGATCGGCGGCCATAGCCGCCCGGCGTTGCGGCGCGTGGCGAAATACGGCGATGGCTGGCAGCCGGTCGGCGCGACCTCGGCCTCGCCCCTGCCACCGGAGGAATTCCAGGGGCTGCTTGATGAGTTGAAACAGATGACCGAAGCCGAAGGCCGGAACTTTGATGACCTGTTCATCTGCTTCAAGGCGCCGTCCTATGATCCGGGCCGCGTCCCCGAGGGCCATGAACGCCTGTTGTTCACCGGCGAGCCGGAACGCATCGCCGAGGATATCCGCACCTACGAAGCCATGGGCGTGGAGGAGGTGGTGTTCGACTTCCGCAGCCCGCCGGCCAGTAAAACCATCGAGAACATGGAACACTTCATGAAGGAAGTCGCGCCCCTGGTAGTCTAGGCCATGATGGTAACGGTTGTCATTCGGCCGCGTCCGCCATGGGCGGCATGGTGCTTTGATAGCTCGGCCGCGCCATGACCGCTTCCCCGGCGCGGCCAATGTTCCTGCAGTCAGCAAAGATTTCCGAGGCTTCCGGCATACGGCCGAGATAGGTCATGATCGGGCAGATGAACATATCGGCGATGGTAAAGTGGTCGCCCGCCACGAAGTCATGGTCGGCCAGGGCGGCATCAAGCACCATGACGTGATGCTTCACCTCCGGCAGCGCGGCCTGTATCGCCGCCATGTCCGGTGTACCGTCGGATCCTTTCGGGAAGACGTACTGCAGCACATAGTCCCGGATCATGGTCGGGTAGAAATAGTCATTCACCGCGCTGACCCATTGCCAGGTCAACGCCTTCTCCAGCGCGCGCGCGGGCACCAGGGCGGGTCCATCGAATGCTTCATCTATATACGTCACGATGCCCGCGGTTTCATAGACCGTGACTTCGCCATGGGCCATGGCCGGGATCTTGCCGTAGGGATGAATTTCGCCGTAGTCACGGCCCGCCTCCGTGGTTGCGACCATGTTGTAGCTAACGCCCTTTTCCTCCGCCGCGATGCGGGCGGTGCGGAAATAGGTGCTGCGTGGATCACCGTAAAGAATGATGTCTGACATTGTTTCGGCTCCCCTGATTTATTGCTTGAGATAGATATCGAGACACTCGAAACAGCCGCCCCAGCCGCTGCCATGCTGGTGTTGGCCTTCTTCCGTGGCGAACCCCCGATGGGTCAGAACAATCTCGGTGCCTTCCGCCACGTCGTGGAACTCCAGGGTCACATGGGTGGCCGGTCCCTTGTCCTCGCCCTGGCCCCATGCCCAGGAGAAGACCAGGCGGTCGTGCGGGGTGATCTCCTCATAGACGCCGCTGAGGTAATGCACATTGCCGCTGTCATGGTGCATATCGATTTCGAAGCTGCCGCCATGGCGCAGGTCCAATTCCACCCGTGGGGCGCTGACCCCGGCCGGACCCCACCATTGGCTCAATGCGTCCGGTCGGGTGAACGCCTCGAACACCCGTTCGCGTTCGGCCTGAAAGGTCCGCCGCATTTCCAATACAAAGCCGCCGTCGTCGGTGACCGCCGCGTTTGTGACACTATTCATGATTGTCATCCTTCCCCATGTTTTCAGATTTCGTATCGTCTACGGAATTATCCCCGGTTTGTTCTAGAAAATCGGCCAAGCGATCAAACTGATCGCCCCAGAACTGGCGATAGGTATTGATCCAACCGGCGGCCTGCATCAGGGCCCGTCCGTCCAGCCGGCAGGGCCGGTATTTGCCTTCACGACGGCGCTGCAGCAGGCCCGCGCCCTCCAGAACCTTCAGATGCCGCGATACCGCCGGCAGGGACATCTCGAACGGTTCCGCCAATTCATTGACCGAGGCATCGCCCTTGGCCAAACGCTGGACAATCGCCCGCCGTGTCGGATCCGCCAGGGCGGCAAAGGTCTTGTCCAACTGTTGCTCATCATAACCGACCATTGATCATCTCAGATTTTCATTTAAACATTTAACTTATTGTTTAAATATATGCCCACGCCGCGAAAGTCAAGAGCGCCCTTTAAAAAAGGGCCGGTCAGCGCAACAGACGTTTTTGCAGAATGTCGTTGTAGGCGGCGGCGCGGGTGAGATAGGGGAAGTGGCGGCCGGTGGGCAGCCGGTGATGTTCCGCCTTGGGGTAGCGGGCGCACACTTCGTCGCGGACCTTGGCGGGGATCAACGGATCGTCCTGGCAATCGATGATGACGATTTGGCTATCCGGCACGGCCGGAACAGGCGGGCGGGGCCGCAGGAAGATCGCGGCCAGGCGCAGCTTCGGCGCCTGCGGGGGCAGGTGTCGCACCAGCTCATGGCGCAGCAATTCCTTGGTTTCGTTGAAGATCCTTTCCGGTTCGTCCCAATTGTCCATCTGGGCCGAAATGTTAGCCGCCAGAGCCCTGGGCGGGGTGCGGAGAAGCTCCGCCGGATCCGGGAACGCCGGGCGCAGAGCCCCCGTGTCGCAAAGCGAGTTGGCGATGAACAAGGTCTCGATCAGGTCCGGGTGCCGTTCGGCGAAGGTCTGGGCCAGGAAGCCGCCAAAAGACGTGCCCAGAACGCTGGCCCGCGCAACGTCGAGACGATTGAGCAGGCGGGCCAGGTCGTCGGCCATGACATCCACATCCGCGATCAACGGCGGTGCGAGAGCAACAATGCGCAGGCGCCTGCCCAGTTTCTGTATCTGGTGAAAGAAAATGTCGGCATTCCCCAAGGTACCCGGCAGCATCACCAACACGGGCCCTGGGCCGCCCGTATCGATCATCTTCCACCGCCGGCCCCGCACGGTGACGATTTCAGGGCTGACCCGCTGTCGGAATTTTTCAAGTGCCGTAATGAGCCGCATGGTCAAACCCGCTTCGTGAAAGGAAGTGAATCCTGACCCTGTCTCCGTGCTGCCGTCAAGCCGCCCGGGGGAAAAACCATCTCGGGATCGGAAAACCTGTTGCGTTGCCCAGCGCAGGAAATCATGCTGCGTTCGATCACCCGGCGGGTGCCCTTAATGCATGGAAGGCAGGAAATTCGTGACCCAGGCTGGAACCTTTGATTTCGCCATTATTGGTGCCGGCATGGCGGGCGCCTCCGTCGCCTATTTCCTAGCCGGGGAAGGCCGCGTGCTGTTGTTGGAAATGGAATCTCAGCCCGGCTATCACACCACGGGCCGTTCCGCCGCGCTGTATACGGAAGCCTACGGCAATGCGCCAATCCGCGCCCTGACCTCGTCGGGACGCAAGTTTCTGATGGAACCGCCCGAAGGATTTACCGATACACCTATACTAACCCCCCGTGGCGTCATGTTCATCGGCCGGAAAGACCAGTTGGCGGCGCTGGACGAAGTCTACACCTCCGCCTCGGAACATGTGGACACCATGCAGCGGCTGACCGAGGCCGAGGTTCGGGAACGGGTGCCGGTGGTACGCCCGGGCTACGCCGCCGCCGGCGTTCTTGAAGCGGACGCCATGGATATGGATGTGAACGCCCTGCATCAGGGCTTTCTGCGCGGCGCCCGCCACAACGGCACGGAACTGCGGCCGAACGCGGGGGTCGAGAAACTGGAACCTATGGGCGGCGCCTGGCGCATCCATGCCGGGCAGGAACAGTTCGAGGCCAAGGTGGTGATCAACGCCGCCGGTGCCTGGTGCGATATGGTCGCCGGGCTTGCCGGCGCTCGTCCCGTCGGCCTGGTACCGAAACGGCGCACCGCCATTCTGTTCGATGGTCCCGCCGAACACAGCTTCGCCGACTGGCCGGCCCTGATTGACAGCGACGAGGAATTTTACGCCCGGCCTGAAAGCGGCGCGCTGATGGGCTCGCCGGCGGACGAAACGCCCATGGAACCCTGCGACGTTCAGCCCGAGGAGCTGGATATCGCCATTGCCGTGGATCGGCTGCAACAGGCGACGACCTTGGAAATTCGCCGCATTATCCGCAGTTGGGCCGGCCTGCGGTCTTTCGTTGCCGACAAGACGCCAGTGGTCGGGTTCGATCCGAAGATCGAAGGTTTTTTCTGGCTGGCGGGACAGGGCGGCTATGGCATCCAGACCGCCCCATCCATGGGACGGGTATCCGCCGCCCTGGCATCCGGTCAGGACGTCCCCGACGATTTGCAGGCGTTCGGTGTCGCCGCCGCCGATCTATCGCCGTCGCGGTTTGCGGCGCAAAACGGAAATAGCTGAAATGAAAGTCTTCATCGCCTGCCTGGGCACGGAAACCAATACCTTTTCGCCGATCCCCACGGGCATGGCGAATTTCCAGGAAACCATGTTTCATCGCGGCGATGCGACGAAGGCGCCGGCGGACCTGCATACGGCACCCCTGATTGTCTGGCGCGAGATGGCGGAGGCCGACGGCGGCGCGGTGGTGGAAAGCCTGGCCACCTTCGCACAGCCGGCCGGCATTACGGTGCGCGCGGTCTATGAAGCCCTGCGCGACGAGATCCTGCGGGATCTCCAGGCCGCGCTGCCCGTCGATATTGTCTTGCTGAACATGCATGGCGCCATGGTTGCCGATGGCTATGATGATTGCGAAGGCGACCTGTTGCGCCGCTGCCGGGAGGTCGCCGGAACAGACGCGGTGATCGGTGGAGAGCTTGATCTGCACTGCTCCGTCACGCCGGAGATGTGCGCGGCGGCGGATGCCCTGATCACCTACAAGGAATATCCCCATATCGACACCGGGGAACGGGCCCGGGAACTCTATACGCTGTGCCGCGATGCCAAGCGGGGCGCGGTTACGCCCACGATGGCGGTGCATGATTGCCGCATGATCAGCACCTGGCGCACGCCGGTGGAGCCCATGAAGGCCTTTGTAGCCCGCATGCAGGCGTTGGAGGGCAAGGAGGGCATATTGTCAATTTCGTTCGCGCATGGTTTTCCCTGGGGCGATGTGCCCTGCGTCACCGCCCGCATGCTGGTCATCACGAATGGTGACGGGGAAAAAGCGGCGGCACTGGCCCGGCAGTTGGGAGAGGAGATTTGGCAACTGCGCCATGAAACCGCGCCGGTGATGACCGACTACAGAGAGGCGCTTGCGCAGGCCGCGGCAGCAACGGCGGGGCCGGTGGTCGTGGCGGATGTGGCGGACAACGCCGGCGGCGGTGCGCCATCGGATTCTACCTTTCTGTTGCAGGAAATTTTGGCGCAAGGGCTGACTGACAATATTTCCGGTCTGTACTGGGATCCCCTCGCCATCCGCCTCTGCAAGGAAGCCGGCGTCGGCGCGCGTTTGAATCTGCGTATTGGCGGCAAATGCTGCCGCGAATCCGGCGCTCCGGTGGACCTGGACATAACGGTCAAAGGCATCATCGAAAACGCCACCCAGCCCTTTGGCCCGGTGACACAGCAGATGGGCGATGCGGTCTGGCTACAGGCGGCGGGCAACGTCAACCTGGTCCTGAATACCATTCGCGGCCAGACCTTTCATCCGGACGCTTTTGCTCAATTCGGTATCGATCTAGCCAGCCTGCGAATCGTTATTCCGAAATCCTCGCAGCACTTCCACGCGGGCTTCGCCCCCATCGCGGCGGAGGTGATCTACGCCTCCTCCCCCGGCACCTTGAACATGGACATGGCGACGATCCCCTTCACGAAATTGGAAACGCCGTTCTGGCCCAAGGTCGAGGATCCGTACGAGAGCTAGACCGTTTCCAGCAGTTTGCGCATGCCTTCGCCGATGCGGGTCAGACCGGCCTGTAGAATAAAGCGGTCCCAGCCGATGCAGAAATGGCGAACGCCGAGATCTATGTAACGCTTGGCCTGCTCCACCTCGCCAATCTCGATGCGCGGTGGTACGCCGTATTCGATGGATTTCCGGATCACCTGTTCCTCGAACGGGCGGATCCCATCGGTATGCATCAGGCCGGGCTCGCCACGGGAGAAGCCGAAATCCGCCGGGCCCCATTGGGTCATCGCAACGCCCTTGTCCTTGGCCGCTTCAAGAATGGCGTCGATATTGTCCAGGGCGACGTTCTTTTCGATCATGATCGTGAAGACAAAGGCGTTCAGATCATCCAGGTAGTTGTCGGGTTGATAGCCGGTCAGGGCCGGGCGGCGCAGCTTCACCCCCATATGGCCGCCCTTGTCGGGATTATCAGCGGCAATGATGCGGTGACATTCGACCACATCCTCGACCGTGCGGATATCGGTGAACAGAACCGCCTTGAAACCAGCGCCCAGGGCCGCCTGGGTCCAAAAACCCTGGCTCTCCTGATCCGGTTTCAACATCAGTGGCAGGTCGGCGCATTGGCCGGCGCGGGCCAGGTGATAGAGCGTCTGCATATCAAAGGCAGAGTATTCGGCGCAGTACTCACCGTAGTCGAACAGCCCCGTATCGCCGATGATTTCCGGGATGTCCGGATCGGACGACAGGAAATGGGTGCCCATCGTGGCCGCGCCGGCGTTGAGTTTGCCGGCCAGGCTGTTGTGCATGATCATGATCTGATTTCCTTGCCTCTAATCAAAGTAGGGTTACCGGCTCTTCCGCGCCGCCATTGGCGGCGGAAACATAGCCGCTGTAAATGGTGGCGATGGTATCGGCGGCCAGCTCGCTGTCACTTTCCACGTCATCACCGTGGGCCGCTGAACGATAGAACGCCTCAATCTCCTGAGGGAAGCCGTGGGAATGATCCTCGTCCGGCGCCGTTAGGGCCCAGCCCTGTTTGGTGCCGATCTTCTCCACCACATAGACATCGTCGAACTGGCTCTCCACCGGGTTATAGGTCTGCATCTGGTTCGAGGGATTGAGATTGCAGATCGTCCGGTGGTTGCCGGCGCAGACTTCCAACCAGTTATGCACGCCGCCCAGCACGATGTCGGAGGCGAACACGGTCGCGATCGTGCCGTCCTGAAAGGTGACGTGGATCAAACCGAAATCCTCGATATCCACATAGTCGGCGCGGATGTGGCCGGTATCGACGAAGTCGGGAAGCTGGGTCAGGGCGTGGGCCCGCGCGGTGACCGTGGCGGGGCGGATCGATTTTCCGAAACGGGCCCGCCCTTCGACCTTTTTCAAATACAGCGCCGCCGTAAGCGGGTGACAGCCCTTGCCCAGCAGGGCGCCGCCGCCGGCCTGGTCCCAATGGCCGTAGCTCGGCGCGTGCGAGCCTGAATGGGCTTCTTCCCCATGCATCCACAGGATCTGACCTTTGGTCTTTTCCAGAATCTCCCGCTCCTTCTGGATGGTCGGGGCATAGACCCAGTTTTCGGCGTATAGAATCCGGGCTTTCGAAGCCGCCTCGGCCGCGCGCATGAGTTCGATGCTGGCCAGGGCGCCGGTGCGGGCGTCGGTCATGGAAGCTTCGCGGCCGTCGAAATCCGCCGCGCCATCACCAAAGTAGCCGGTCAAGGGCTTCTCCACGATGGCAAAGATACCGCGCTCCAACGCCTTTATGGCCACCGGCTCATGCAGGGCGGGCGGAATGCAGACGTGCAGCACGTCGACCCGGTCCAACAGGGGATCAAGCTCCGTGAAGGCCTCGATGCCATGCTTCTTGGCGAAGCTTTGCGTGCTTTCGCTTGTTCTTGCCTGGACGCCAATCACGTCGACATCGGCGCCATGGACCCGCCGGGCCGCCTCGATATGAAAACTGGCGGCAAAGCCGGCGCCAACGATGCCGGTGCGTACCTTCGGCTTGCTCATGGTCTCGATCCTCCTACAAAGACAACATGATGATGGTGTAGCCTATATTGCGATTCGCCGCCACGCAGGTTGCCATGACGACTGCCCAAAATTTCGATTTCGATTTTGAAGTGAAACGCTCGACCCGGCGCAAGACATTATGCCTGCAAATCCGGGATGGCCATGTCCAGGTCATGGTGCCGGCCCGTACGCCGCAGCGGCAGATCACGGACCTGGTGGACAAGCACAGCCCCTGGATCCGGAAAAAGCTGAACGAGCAGGCCGCCCGTCCCAAGGCGGCCGAGAGATTCTATGTGGACGGCGAGATCTACCGCTATCTTGGCGAGGATCATCAATTGAAGATCATTGACGGCGCTCCCTGGCCGGCGGAAATCGTCGGGCGGCAGCTGATCGTCACCCTGCCGGCCCGTCTGTGCGGCGAGGCAAGGCGGACCAAGGTCAGGGAGCGTCTGCATGAGCTCTACCGCCAGTCCGCATTGGAGGAATTCCGGATCAGGAGCGAACGCTTCGGCCGGCGTATTGATGTCAATGCGAGCGCGGTCAAGGTGAAAACCTACAAACGGCGCTGGGGCAGTTGCAGCAGCCGTGGTGAACTTTCCTTCAATTGGCGGCTGATCATAGCGCCCGCGGGGGTGGTGGATTACGTCGCCGCGCACGAGGTGGCGCACCTTGTCGAGCATAACCATTCGAAGAATTTCTGGCGCATCGTCGAAGACCTGATGCCCAACTATCGTGCGCAGCAAGCCTGGCTGAAACTGAACGGCGGTACCCTGGCGATCTGAAGACTAAATCGGGCCGGGGCCGTGCCACCAATGTTCGAACGGATTGGCATGCCTGATACGCTGGATGGTTTCCTCCGACACTCGGGGCAGGCCGCTTTTCCCGACCACGTCATTGACATTGGCCAGACCGGCCAGGCTTTCGCCGACCTGGGAAAATGGGAAATCGGTGCCGAAGAATATCTTGTCGGTGATGGAGTATTCCTCGGCCGAGATCAGAATGTTCCAAAATTGCCAGGGCCGGTAAAAGATCGCCGCGATCTCGCAATAGACATTGGGTCGTTTGCGCACCACGGTTATGCAATCCTCGTACCAGGGATGGCCCATATGGGCGCAGATGATCTTGAGCTCCGGAAAGCGCGCCGCCACCGGGTCCACGTGCAGGGCCCGACCTAGGTCCACCGGCGCGTTCTCGGCAAATGTCGTCCCCATGTGCAAGGTCAGGGGCAGATCGTTGGCCTGGCAATAGTCATAGACCGGCGTCATGCGCGGGTCCGACAGGGCGACGCCGTTGTAGATCGGGCCATACTTCACGCCCTTCAGGCCCAAGGTCTCTATACTGTGGCGCAACTGCTCCAGACAGTCGGCCTGGCGCGGGTCCACGTAGGCGAAACCGACGAACTTGTCCGGATATCGCGCGACGGCGTCCGCCACCGCGGCATCGTCTCCGTCAACCCCGGCACTATCGCGATAGCGCGGCGAAAAGATGACCGCCCTGTCGACATCGGCCATCGCGGCATAAACGGTTTCGGCATCCGCTTTCAGTCCGTAATCGCCGTCCGAGCGCACGCGGCGCATCTGTTCGGCATAAAGCGGCGTGAAATGCTCCGGGTTCCAAAGGTTGACATGACAATCGACGATCATGGGCCGCACCTGAATGGTTCGCTACGCGCAGTCGCGGCATTGAACCTCGCACCCACGGCCCCGAATTGCTAGAGTGATAACAACAATCGACGCAAAATGGGGGAGCAAACATGTCCGTGACGACCGGCCTGCATCACGTCGCCTACCGCTGCAAGAATTCGCAAGAAACCGTTGATTTCTACACCAACGTCATCGGCATGGATTATGTCATGGCGATTTCCGAGGATCAGGTGCCCTCCACAAAGGAGCCGGATCCCTACATGCATATTTTTTTCGAGATCGGGCCGGGCAGCTATCTGGCGTTCTTCGAACTGCCGAACTCACCGGAACAAGGCAAGGATCCCAATACGCCGGAATGGGTGCAGCATATCGCCTTCGCTGTGCCTGATATGGATACGTTGCTGGCGGCGAAGGCGCGGATCGAATCCCACGGCGTCGATGTCATCGGGCCGATCGATCACAGCCTGTTCAAGTCGATCTATTGCTTCGATCCCAACGGACATCGCCTGGAACTGGCAACCAATACCGGCGGCCCGGAAATCTGGAAGAAAGCGGCCGAAGCGGCCCCCGCAATGCTGGCGGCCTGGAACAAGAACGGCACCACGGGCGAGCTTGGCGCCTGGTTGCACGCCAAGGAATTCGGCACGGAATAGACCTTATTCGCCCCGCACCAGGGCGTTGATGCGGTGCAGGGCATGGTCGTCGATGCCCATGGCCTGTAGCTCCTTAACGGCGCTGGCGACATAGTCGGGATTGGCGCCGGAGACCCCTTGGGCCCGGCGCACCGTCTCCGCCGCCGCGCCATGGTCGAGCTTGCCGGCATATTGCGGATGCCGCCGGTTGGCACGGAAGGTCAGGGCATTGACCGCGCCGCCATCCAGATAGACCCGATGCAGAATGGCCTCGTAGCCGTCGGTCACCAATTCACGGCGGTACAGATAATCGGCGACCGCCGCCTTGTCGTCGGCGGCGATACGATAGGCGATGCCATGACAGGAGCCGCCGATATCCAGACCCAGCACCAGGCCGGGCCGTGTCTGCGTCCCCCGGTGCACCCAGGACCAGACGCATAGGGAGCGGTGATAGCCGTGCACCCGCCCGGCCCGGCGATCAAGATGTTCGAAACCGGGCCGCCACATGACCGAACCATAGCCAAAGACCCAAAGATCGCCGGGGGGCAGGGTAAGATCGGGTATGGTGTAATCTTGCGGAAAGGTGTTCACGGTGAGGCGCCTGGTACAATTTGAAGTCTGACTTATAACATGTTGCGTTGTTGGGGAAGTCAGGTATAGGAGCGCCATGCGCTATTATATTTTGGTTGGGGCCGTTGTCGCCGTAATGGCGGCCTGGAGCGGCTTTTGGTTCTACGCGTCCGGACAGGCGCGCACGGAAATCGAACGCCGTGCCAGCGAAAGCACGCCTTCGCGGGCATGGGCCTATCAGGACCTGGATATCAGCGGCTTCCCCTTCCGCATTCAGGCGGATCTGACGCAATCGCGCCTCGATCTGCGCGGCGGGTCCGGCGGCCTGAGCTGGGAAACGGACCAGATCAAGGCCGTGGGCCATCCCTGGCAGCCGCGCCATGTTCTGCTTGATCTTTCCAGCCCTCACCTGTTCACGGTGCTACGAAAGGGCAAGCGGCACAAGCTGACCTTGAACAACAGCAGGGCCCTGGCCAGCCTGGAGACCGGCCCTGAAGGTGGCGTGGGGGGCGGCGTGGCGCGGCTGTCCCTCGATATCAATGATATGGAGCTGTTTTACGAAGGTGCGGCCACCCTGCGGGCGAAGCGCCTGCAACTGCACGGACGGCCCAATCCGGAGCATACCGATGCTTTCGATCTGGCCCTGCTTGGCGAGGCGATTGACATCCTTGAAGGCGCGCGGCGGCTGAATTTGGCCGGCCTGCCCCGGGCCGCGAAGTTGCTGGATTTGCAAACCACGGTGACCGGCCTGCAAAGCATCGCCGCCGAGGGTGGACTCGCGCGATGGCGCGATGATGGCGGTACGTTGGAAATCAACACATTGCATCTGCAATGGGGCGATATTGAAATCACCGCCTCCGGCAGCCTGGCCCTGGACGACCGGATGCGGGCCATCGGCGCCCTGACGGCGCGGATCAAGGGCCACGACGAACTGCTCAAGCTTGCTGTTGTCAACGGCGCCATGGATGAAAAGGCCCTGTTGCCGGCGCGCGCCGTACTGGGCCTTCTGGCGGCGGCGGCGGGCGGGGTTCTCTCGGTTCCGGTGCGGCTGCAGGACGGCAAGCTGTTCCTGGGCCCGGCGGCCATCGCCCGGCTGGCGCCCATCATAAGGGATTGAGGTTTGGCTATTCCGGCTTCGAAGCCGGCTCCGCCCGGCGGCCGAAATCAGGCGCCTCGGTATCCTGGCCGGCCTGAATAATGCGCTGGCGGATATCGCGGGACTGACTGAAAACCTGCAAAAGGTTGTCGCCCTGGCCCCAGCGGATCGCCCGTTGCAGGGCAATCAAATCCTCGGTGAACCGGCCCAGGGTCTCCAATACGGCGTCACGGTTGTTGAGGAAGACGTCGCGCCAGAATTCGGGGTCGGAGGCGGCGATGCGGGTAAAGTCCCGAAACCCGCCGGCGGAGTATTTCACCACTTCGCCCTGGGTGACGGTTTCCATGTCATCCGCCGTGCTGACGATGTTGTAGGCGATCAGATGCGGCAGATGCGAGGTAATGGCCAGAACCAGGTCATGACGCTCCGCCGCCATGATCTCAACCCGGCTGCCCAGGGCCTGAACATAGGCCGCCAGCCGGTTCACGGCGCCGTCGTCGGCGTCTTCGCCGGGCGTCAAAATCCACCAGCGGTCGTCGAACAGCGTTTCAAAACCGGCCTCGGGGCCTGATTTTTCGCTGCCCGAAACAGGATGTCCCGGCACCAGGTGCACGCCATCGGGAATATGGGGACCCAGATCGCGGGCCACGCAGCCCTTGACCGAGCCCACGTCCGTAACAATGGCGCCGGGCGCCAGGCTTGCCGCCATGGCCTTGCCGACAGCGGCATAGCTGCCGAGATGGGAGCAGACGATGACCAGATCGGCGCCGGCGACGGCATCCGCCGGATCCTCGTACATGGCATCGACGATGCCCAGCTCCAAGGCCTTGTCCCTGGTTTTGGCGGTTCGGGCGCAACCGACAATGCTGGCCGCCAGATCGGCCCGCAGGGTGGCCCGGGCAATGGAGGAGCCGATCAGGCCAACGCCGATCAGGGCCAGACGCTCGAACCGCGGTGGCTTCGGCTGTTTTTCGACTTCAGGCGCCATCGGCCGTGCTCAAGAACTCTTCCAGTGCCGCGATCGCCAGCCTGTTTTCCTCTTCCAGGCCGACGGTAAAGCGCAGGTACGAGCCCAGACCGTAAGCCGCGATAGCGCGCGGCAGAATGCCCCTGGCGCGGAGAAATTCCTGTGCCTCGGCGGCGGGCCCGTCGGCGCCAAAATCAATGGTCAGAAAATTGCCGACCGAGGGGATGCAGGGCAGGCCGAGGCGACCGCATTCTTCGTGCAACAGGGCCAGCTCGCGGTCATTGTGGGCCCGCGCCGCATCCGTATGGGCGACATCGTGCAGCGCCGCCAGACCGGCCGCCTGGGCCGCCGAGTTTACGTTGAAGGGCCCGCGCACCCGGTGATAGACCAGAGCGATTTCTTCCGGGCAATAGGCCCAGCCCAAGCGCAGGCCGGCCAGGCCATAGATCTTGGAAAAGGTCCGGGTCATGACCACGTTGTCATGGGCCTCGACCATCTCGATCCCCGGCGCGTAGTCGTTGCGCGAGACGAACTCGGCATAGGCACTGTCGATCACCAGCATCACGTCATCGGGCAGGCCCGCGCGCAGGCGCTCGATTTCGCCATTGGGCAAATAGGTGCCGGTGGGATTGTTGGGATTGGCCAGAAAGACCATCTTGGTCCGTTCCGTAACGACCGCGAAAATGCCGTCGACGGTGGCGGTGAAATCGGTTTCCGCCGCCTTCACCGGCGTCGCGCCCGACGCCATGGCGCCCAGGGGATACATCAGAAAGCCGTGCTCGGAATAAACCACCTCGTCGCCCGGGCCGGCGTAGGAATGGATCAGGTGGCTGATGATTTCATCGGAACCGTTGCCGCAGATCAAACCATTGACGTCCAGGCCATACATTTCCGCCAATCCGGCCCGCAGATCGGCGGCACTGCCTTCGGGATAACGGTGCAGTTCATCCGCCGCCGCGCGATAGGCCGTGATGGCCTTGGGCGAAGCGCCCGTCGCCGCTTCGTTGGACGACAGTTTAACGACGCGGGCCAGGCCCTCGACCGAGGCATCGCCGCCGATATAGGGTGTGATATCCAGAATGCCTTGATTGGGTGTTGGTATGGTCATGCCGTTGTCTCCCCCTGGTCCGCCGCCAGGGTTTTTGGATAGGCGCCCAGGATTGCCACGCGCGACAACCCTTCGCCCATTTTTTCGTGGAAGGCGGCCATGGCCGGGTCTTCATGACCGACCAAACCATCCAGTTCAATCAATTGCAGGCGAAGGTCGGTCGGCGCCTGTTCGTGCACTGCAAGGGGATGGGCCGCTAAACCGCATTTTCCCAATTCGTCGACAACCCGCGCAAGCGACACGTCCTGATCGGTTTCGACCATGACAAGAGTGGCGTCCTGGCCACTGGCTTCCGGCGTCAACTTGGCCACGGCCAAGGCTTCCAATTGCTCGAACCGGCCCGTGGGCGAGGCAAAAAATGGCAACCGCCAGATTACCCTTGGTCCGGCCTGATCATTTGCCTGCGATGCCAGTGCCGGCCACCAGGGGTTTTCCTCACCGCTTTGGGGAAACGGCAGCAAGCCGATGGCGCCGGGCTCGTCGTCAACCATGCGCAGCACCACCGACGGCGAGGTGTGCAGCGTCATCGGCGCGGAAGAGCCGAAATGGTTGCGCGCCATGTCCCAATAGCCCACCGAACGCGCCGGCGCGCAGACCGCGATGCTCAATGGTCCCTGCAGCGCGGTGGCGCCGTTGATCAGCTCGCGCCAGATCCGGATCACGGTCGCTGTTTGTAATTGACCCTGGTGCCGTCCCGCCAATTTGCGCACCACTTCCGCTTCACGGTTGGGCCGCATGGCGGAGGCCTCGTTGCCCTGCAACTGTTTTGCCTGGGCGATCTGATCGATCAAGGCGATCCGCTGCACAATCTTGTCATGCAGGTCCGCGTCGATCTGGTCGATCTGGCGCCGTAAATCATCCAGGTCTGGGGTACTCTTCGGCATCATTTGATCCTAGCCAAGGGCAGTCGCATTGGATGGTGGGTCCGGATGGCGGTGATACACTCCCGTTCTATCAGGGGCAAGTCCAAGAGACGGCAAATTTTCGCAAAGATTACATTGACAGCGCAAGGGCCCCTGCCTAGTACCCAAGCAACAACATGGATTTACCCAAGAACATGACGACAATAGGCGATGCGCCAAAGGGGTCTTTCAAGACACCGATGGACGGCGGCTCGACCGGCGATGAACCGTCCGCGCCGACCGCCCTTGAGCACATTTATACCATTGACGAGGCGCATCCCCTGACCCTGGATTCGGGCCGCACGCTGGCGCCCGTAACCATCGCCTATCAGACCTTGGGTACCTTGAACCAGGATAAATCCAACGCCATCCTGGTGTGCCATGCCTTGACCGGCGATCATATTCTCGCCGGTCAGAACCCGGTCACGAAACGGCCGGGCTGGTGGGAGACCATGGTCGGACCCGGCAAGACCCTGGATACCAACCGCTATTTCGTGATCTGCAGCAATGTCCTGGGCGGTTGCATGGGCACCACCGGACCCAAGGATACCGACCCGTCGACGGGCAAGCCATTCGGCCTGGACTTCCCCGTGATCACCATCGCCGACATGGTGCGGGCGCAGAAACGGTTGGTCGACGGCCTGGGCATCAAGCAGCTTTTTTGTGTCACCGGTGGTTCCATGGGCGGCATGCAGGTGTTGCAATGGGCCGCCAACTATCCCGAACAGGTTTACATCGCCGCCCCCATCGCCACGGCGGCGCGGCATTCGGCGCAGAACATCGGTTTTCACGAAGTCGGCCGGCAGGCCATCATGGCCGATCCGAACTGGCATGGCGGCGACTACTATGCCCATGGCGTGGTACCGCGGCGGGGTCTCGCCGTGGCCCGCATGGCGGCGCATATCACGTATCTTTCGGAAGCGGCCTTGCAGAACAAGTTCGACCGAAATTTGCAGGACAGATCCGAAGTTTCGTTCGGCTTTGACGCGGATTTCCAGGTCGAAAGCTATCTGCGCCATCAGGGCTCGTCGTTCGTCGACCGCTTTGACGCCAATTCCTATCTCTATATCACCCGGGCCATGGATTACTTTGATCTGGCGGCGGAGTACGGCGGCGTTCTGGCGAATGCTTTCCGCGAAACCAGAATCGAATACTGCATCGTCTCCTTCACCTCCGATTGGCTGTACCCGACGGCGGAGAACAAGGCCGTTGTGCGGGCCCTGAATGCCGCCGCGGCCCGGGTATCCTTCGTCGAAGTGGAAAGCGACAAGGGACATGACGCGTTTCTGTTGGATGAGCCGGAAATGTTCACCACCCTGGGCGGTTTCCTGCGGGCGGCGGCGATGCGTCGGGGCCTGGCCTGAACATGACCGAAATCGCGGAGCGGCGTTCGGGTCGCACGGGAAAGCCCCAACATGAACGCCGGGTTGTCTTCCGCCCGGATTTTCCGGTCCTGGCCCATATGGTGTTGCCTGGCGCGCGGGTCCTGGATATCGGCTGCGGCGACGGCGATCTTTTGCATTTCCTGCAGGGCGAGCGGAATATCGACGGCCGCGGCATGGAATTGAGCCAGGACGGCGTCAATGCCTCCGTCGGCCGGGGTTTGTCCGTGGTGCAGGGAGACGCCGACACCGATCTGGTGGACTATCCCGACGGCGCTTTTGATGTGGTGATCCTGAGCCAGAGCCTGCAGGTGTTGCATTATCCCCGGCTTGTGCTGGAGCAGATGCTGCGCATCGGCAGCCAGGCCATCGTCTCGTTTCCCAACTTCGGCTATTGGCGGGTGCGCTGGGATTTGTTGTTGCGCGGCCGCATGCCCGTGACATCCGACCTGCCGGTGCCCTGGTATGACACCGCCAATATTCATCTCTGCACGATCCTCGATTTCGTGAAGCTGTGCGAGGAGATGAAGCTGAATATCGAACAGGGCCTGACCCTCGACCGCAAGGGCAATGCCAGCCCCATTGGCGGGGCGCCGGGCCGGGCCAATCTGTTTGGCGAGCAGGGCGTGTTCCTGCTGGAAAAACGATAGCCCAAAGGCGCGCGCCCAACTCAGCCCCGGCTCAACCCCGCAATGCCGGCATCACCTCCTGTTCCAGCAGCGCCAGGGAGCGGGCCGCGTTGGCATCGCCCGAGGTGCCCAGACGGCCGCCGATGATGACCTTGTCCAGGCCCATGCCGGCCAGGCCGCGCAGGCGTTCAAGACAAACCTCCGGCTTGCCGACAATGGCGAAGTGATCGATGAAATCATCGGTCAGGGTGCCGGCCTGGCTTGAATCGCCCTGGGTATGCTTGTTCATGTCATAGGCCTCGACCAGGGTATGCAGGGCGGCCTTCGCCGTCTCCGACCAGGGGCCCATGGTGCGGCCATGCATGACATTGAAACGGGCGAAGGTGGTCAGGCCGCCGCGCACCAGATTGCGGGCGGCGGTGATGTCATCGTGACAGGCCAGGTTGATATAGGCGCCATAGGCCACGCCGTCGGGCTCCAGCCCGGCGTCCTGGCGCGCCGCCCGTGCCGTCTCGATACCCCAGGCCAGGCGGTCCAGATCCGCCCCCAGGGTGAACATCACCCGCTCCGCCAGACAGGCGCCGATGCCGATCACCCGGGGCCCGGTCGCCGCGACCTCCACCGGGACCTTTTGCGTCCCCGCCATCCAGGCGATGCGGCTGTTCTTGGGCGCGTCGGCCAGATGCAGCTCCGACATGGCCGGCGCGATATCGAGCGGGATGTCGACCTCGTCGAAAGGTACCGCCTCGCCCCGCAGATAGGTCTGCAAATGGCGCACATAGGTTTCGAAATGGCCGACCCGGCCCGGCGCCCGACCGAGATGAGCCAGGGCCGAGTCGCCCCGGCCAATGCCCAGCACCGCGCGCCCCGCCGAAACCCGCTGCACGCTGGCAATCGCCGTGGCGGTGGCCGCCGCCTGCCGGGTCACGGAATTGGTTACGGCGGTGCCAAGGCCAAGGCGCTCGGTCACCGTCGCCGCCATGGCCAGGGACACATAGGGGTCGCCGGACAGATTTTGCGAATCCACCACCGCCAGGCCATCCCAGCCTTTTTCCTCCACCTCCCGCGCCAGTTTCATGATGCCGCGCGGGGAGGCCGCGCCCGTCGTCCAGATTTCCATTGTCCCGCTACCCTCTGTTCCGATTACGCTTTGCCCCGTATCATAGCGTCATCGGCGCCACCGGCGCGCGCACTATCGGGGGAGGCTATCATGAACCGGGCCAACGGCGTTCACCACCTGGCCATCACCACCGCCGACATCAAGGGGCAGATCGCCTTTTTCTCGCAAGTCCTGGGCATGGAACTGGTGGCGCTCTATTGGATGCACGGCGTCAAGGGCGCGTTGCACGGTTTCCTGCGCCTGAACGACAACAGCGCCGTGGCCTTCGTCCAAACCCCGGATATCGGCAGGATCGAACGCCGCATCGGCCAGACCCATGCGGGAAATCCAGGCTTGCCCTGTGCCGGCGGGACCATGCAGCATCTGGCCCTGCGCGTCGACAGCGATGAGGAACTGCTGGCCATGCGGGACCGGGTGCGCAGCCATGGCGTCAACATCTTCGGGCCCATGGATCACGGCTTTTGCAAATCGATCTATTTCGCCGGGCCCGAGGATTTGAGCCTTGAGATCTCGACCTCCCGCGAGGCTATAGATCCAAACGCCTGGATCGATCCGGAGGTCGTCGAGTTGTGCGATATATCGACGGACGAACTGGCGGCCTATCGATCACCCGAACCGTACGAGGCGCCCGCGGCGCCGGTGCCACAGCCCGCCCCGGACCCGGCGAAACCGCAGATGCATTACCCGACGGCGATCTATCAAAAGCTCGTCGCCCTGTCGGACCAGGACTACGAAGCCCGCTTCAGCGAAACCGAGCCGCCGGTTTCGGTTTAGGAAAGGCGAATTTGTCAGGCGCAAGAGAGAGGGAGACCACGATGACCGATCTGAGCCAACGCCAACAGGCGATCAAGGACGCCTTCGTCAAGGCCCGGGGCTATTGGGCCAAGATCATGGATCAGATCCTTGGCCTTAGTCCCGACTATTTCGAGGCCTATACCGAGCTCTCTTCGGTACCGTGGAAGCACGGCGTGCTGGCGCCCAAGGTCAAGGAGTTCATGTATATCGCCGCCGATGCCTCGACCACCCATCTCTACAACGCCGGCACCCGCATACATATGCAAAACGCCCTGCGCCACGGCGCCACCGTGGAGGAAATATTCGAAGTGCTGCAACTGACCGCCTCCCTGGGCATCCATTCCTGCACCGTCGGTGTGCCGATCCTGCTGGAAGAACTGGCGGCGGCGGGAAAATTGGAGGAAGCACCCCTTGATGACCGGCAGATCGCGCTGAAGGCGGCCTTCACGGAAAACCGGGGCTATTGGGCGCCGTTTCTGGATGGCCTGCTGCAGCACAGTCCGGAATTTTTCGAAGCCTACATGAACATCTCGTCCGTCCCCTGGCTCATCGGGCCGTTGGAGCCGAAGGTGAAGGAGTTCGTCTATATCGCCATTGATGGCGCCACCACCCACCTCTACGAACCCGGCCTGCGCCAGCATATCAGGAACGCCATTGGCCACGGCGCGACAAAGGAAGAACTAATGGAGGTGTTGCAACTGATCACGGCGATCGGCGTGCATACCATTACCGACAGCGTACCGATCCTGATCAAGGAAGCCGAAGCCGCCGGCAAATCCGCCTGAGCGGGCGCGTATAGGATCGATTGGGTCTTATCCCGCCAAAACCGGAGCGTAGCGAACGGCGCCAAGGACCGTGGGACAAATGGCGGAGGGGCGGGAACTGGGGTTTAACCTTCTCCAATTTCCCGCCACATGATGCGACAGTTTGACGATCTGGTCGCCAACCGGGTAGCCACTCAACCATGCCCGAAGTCATCCCCGAAGCGGTCGATCTGGTGCATGCGTTCGTGCAGGATCGTAACAATCCCGATGTCGCCATTCGAGAGCGGGCGCCAATAGACAAAATGGTGTTCGTGCCGAAAGAAGAACCCCTCAACGCCAAACTCGGCCGGGATGGGTTTCGACATGACGCCGTGGGTCGCGATCTTGTCGAAGGCGGCGAACAGGCCCGTGATGTATTTCTCGGCCTGATCATCTCCCCATCTGTCGCGTGTGTAGCGGTAGATGTCGTCGAGGCGATGGGAGGCCGCTTCCTGGATGCGAACGGCGGGCACAGGATCAACCCCGGTTCCGGGTGATTACCTCGGTCGCCGTAAGCACTTCGTACGTCTCCTCCTGTGCTGCGAATGCACGGGTCAGTTCGGCCTTCAACCGGTTGAAAGCCTCCGTCTCGGTCCGTTCCTTGTCGCGCCGAATCAAATCGCGGATGTATTCGCTGACATTCTCGTAGGCTCCATCCTCTCCGGTATTAGCGGCGACGAAATCACTGAGTGCGCCACTGACACGGACTGTCATGGTCGTCGTGCGGGACATAGCTCCTCCTGCATCATGTTTGTATTCAATATGAACAAAATAT
>CAZVYX010000076.1:0-20698 GCA_964631725.1 uncultured Rhodospirillaceae bacterium
CAGATACTAGATGTAGCGGGTGTCTGCGTCAACCGGATAGGCACGGAATGAACTACATATTCTTCAATAATGTTCCGGAAGATCTGAGAAACACAAAGAATAGTCAGGTCACTGGAACAGCCATTCGAGATTTATTGAAGTCTGAATTTCTAAGCCCTTCAAATGCGCGCGCATTGAGAAGCTTATTGTATCAGATCTTTCAGCAGATCGATGGGTTAGGCGGACCGAGAATTGGGCGTCGTATTCCGCGTTACGAACCTGAACTCCTGAACCGGCCAGCTAGCAAGGTAGAAGAATTTATCCAAGAATTGGGCCGGAACGATTTCAAGTCATTATTCGAATTACTGGAGACAGATGGTAGTGATTGGGCGCAGTCCTATTGCATTCGTCTCGGGCTGCAGTTTTATGCTCCATTTTCTCGGGTTCTGGCGGCGAAATGGAGCTACATAATAGAAGACCGCTGGTATCCATTTGGCCCAGACGAGAGAAAATACTGGGAATCAAGTTCGAATCTAATAGACAGTAATCTCTGCGATATCTTCGAAAAAATTTACCATCTCGGTCAATTTCGAGTTCCAGGTTCACCATATTGGTTTCCGAGCAGTCTTTCTCGTGATGGTCACATCAAGAATGTAGACCGTGTCTGGAAATCTAGCCTCCGAGAATTCGGTTGGCCGATTGCGCCGATAAAGATGTACGGTTCCCGATATCGCTCAATGACGAGGTTAGATTGGCGCTACCTGTACCGTATCGAAGTAGAAGAGAGAGAGCGCATTCGAGCGAATATTATGGCGAAATTGTCCAAATTCTGACGGAGAATCGGGTTTAACCCTTTGAAATTGCTCTTAGGTTGCCGGCCTTCATAGTTTTTCGCCGATGGCTCTTTCGATAAATATTGCCAATATGGTTCAACAGGTTGACGGGTGGGGCCATGGCAAATGGAGAGCGCTTTGAATTGGGGCAAGTCCACAGAAGAGCGCTCCCTTGTCTCAATTTTCTCCGCTTGAAAATGCGGTAGGGCGAGAGTCTAAATAGACCTGCGACAAATTTTTCCTAAAGAAAAAAGCTTACGGAGCGAAGCATCAAGTAATCGGTATAATTGAGGCGCAGATATTTGACATGAGCTGGCGGCAAGAATTTGCGATCAATTATGTCCGATTTGTCCAAGTTTCCCGACCATTTGGTCATAACCCTTTGATAAATATGTTTGCGCATCTGCTTTGAGCGTTTTTCGCCGATTGCCATACAAATCCAGATGGATATGAGTAAGACCGATGAGAAATGCGTTATCTAATAGGTAGGTTCCTCAGAAGAATGGACAGCAGCCAAATGCAAAAGATTTTGAGTGAATTATTGAAAAATTCTGAACTTTCGATAGGCCACCGTGGCATCCACGCCGTTGGATTGGCGGCCTTGATAATCGCCGCAGCAATTGGCCTCTCCATCCTAATATTTGGAACAAGTTTTGGACTTCGTTGAAATGAATTCGATTTGAGATATTGCAAACTGTAGGGATTATATTGAACGGCAATATTTTTTGGTCACAATCTTGGTTGTCGCAAATTGAATCTGCCCTGAAGGCCACGCATTTGCCTTCGCCGCCCAGGAACGCTATCAAAATAGGGGTACGCGTTCTTCAGGGAGTGGCACGGCATGGCGACGGATAAATCTGGTTGGGTTGTGGGTAAGATCTTGGCGGAGCAGGCCCGGGTGCGGCCCGACGCACCGCTGATCCAGTTCGAGACCGGGCATATGCACACCTATGGCGAAGCGCACGCCCTGGCCAACCGGGCCGGCAATGGCTATGCCGCCATTGGTGTCGGCTTCGGCGACAATGTGGCGGTGATGCTGAACAACCGCCTCGAATACCTCTGGTCCTGGTTCGGGCTCAGCCGCATCGGCGGGGTTCTGGTGGGGATCAACACCGCCCTCAAGGGCACCTTCCTGACCCATGTGCTGACCAACACCAAGGCGCGCATCGGCGTTTTCGAGCCGGAATACCTGCCCTGGCTGGCCGAGATCGAGGATACGGTTCCCGACATGCGAACGGTCTATGTGCCGGGCGATGTCTACGACCCCGACAATCTGCCTAGCTTCAAGAATATCGAGGTTCGTTGCTTCGACGAGATCATGGATGCTCCCGCCGACGAGATCGATGTGGAGGTTACCTACCGCGATATCGGCATGATCATGTTCACCTCCGGCACCACCGGGCCGTCCAAGGGCGCGTTGATGCCCCACGGTCATCTGTATCTGTTCGGCCATTGCATGCAGGTGCATCTGGGCATGACGCCGGACGATATCTATTACATCCCCATGCCGCTGTTTCATGCCCAGGGCATTTTGATGCAGTTCTTCGCCACCCTGATCACCGGCAGCAGCGCCGTTCTGGTCAAGCAGTTCCGCGCCACCACCTGGATTGACGATATTCGTGCGCATAAGGCGACCCTGACCAATCTGCTCGGCGTGATGAACGATTTCGTTCTGCGCCAGCCGGCCAACAACACCGATACGGACAACAACCTGCGCATGGTCTGCGCCGTGCCGGTGACGGATGAGACGCTGGAGGTCCTGCGCACCCGCTTCGCCATCCCCAAGTTCAACGAGATCTTCGGCATGACCGAGGTCAACCTGCCCGTGGCCCGGCCCGTGGACGCGCCCGATGAAGCCGGCTGTTCCGGCAAGGTCTGGGATGAGTATTTCGAGGTCATCATCGCCGACCCCGAGACCGACGAGGAAGTGCCCACGGGCGAGGTCGGCGAAATCCTGGTCCGCCCCAAGGAGCCCTATTGTTTCATGGCCGGCTATAACGGCATGGACGACCGCACGGTGGAAACCTGGCGCAATTTCTGGTTCCACACCGGCGATGCCGGCCGCATGGATGAGCGCGGCTATGTCTGGTACATCGACCGCATCAAGGACACCATTCGAAGACGCGGCGAGAATATCTCCTCGTTCGAGGTCGAGGCGGTATTCCTGGATCATGGGGCGGTCAAGGAAGCCGCCGCCGTCGCCGTCCCGGCCCAGGAAGGCGGCGAGGACGAAGTGCTGATCTGCCTGATCCTGGAAGACGGCGTGGCCGCGCCCAAGCCCGAGGATCTATTGGACTACGCCACCCCGCGCATGCCCTATTTCGCGGTGCCGCGCTATATCGAATATGTCGACGAAATCCCCACCACGCCGACGGCGAAGATCCAAAAGAACAAGCTGCGCGACCGCGGCCTCTCCGCCGCCGCCTGGGACCGGGAGGCGGCCGGCTATAAGGTCAAGCGTGGTTAAACGCTCCGCCATAACCGTCCCTTCGACATCATTGCCGCGGTTGCCGGCCAATGATGGATAAACCCGCCGCCCGCACCGCCCCGGCCCTGCTGGAGGAAATGGCGGCGCGGCAGCCGGAGCACGAATGCATCGTCGATGGCGGCCGCCGTTGGTCCTATGGCCAATTGCTGGCCGAATCCCGGACCGTCGCCAACGGCCTCTGGGCCCTGGGCGTGCGGCCCGGCGACCGGGTGGCGATCTTGATGGGCAACCGGGCCGAATGGCTGTCGGGCTATTTCGCCATCCTGGGCCTGGGCGCCACGGCGGTGGCGCTGAACACCTGGCTGACCCCGCCGGAACAGGCGTACCAATTGAACCATGCCGAAGTGACGACGCTGATCCTGGCCGACCGGTTTCGCGACCGCGATGTGCTGGCGGAACTGGACGAGATGCGCGACGTCATTCCTGGCGGTCTGCCCAGCCTGAACCGCCTGGTGGTGCTGGGCGAGCGGGTGCCTGACGGCGCCACCGCGTTCGCCGATCTGGCCGCCATGGGAGAAGGGGCCCCCGCCGGCATCTGGGGTGCGGCCGAACCGGACGATGTTGCCTGTATCCTTTATACCTCCGGTTCCACGGCCCGGCCCAAGGGCGTGCCGTTGCAGCATTGGGGCCTGATCGACAATATGTGGCAGATCGGCGAGCGCATGCATTTGGGCCCCGGCGACAGGCTGTGGTTCGCGGTCTCGCTGTTCTGGTCCTTCGGCTGCGTCAACGCCCTGTTCGCCATGCTGAGCCACGGCGGCACGATGGTCCTGCAGCACCATTTCGACGCCGGCGAGGCCCTGCGCCTGATCGAGGCGGAACACTGCACGGTGTTCTACGGCACGCCGAACATCGCCCTGGCCCTGAGTGAACATCCCGACCGGGCCAAACATGACCTGACCAGCCTGCGCACCGGCGCCGCCATCGGCACGCCGGAGCAGATGCGCATGATCGTCGACCTGGGCGCGGCGGAAATCTGCAACGTCTATGGCCTGACGGAAGCCTACGGCAACTCCGCCGTCACCGATGCCCGTGCGCCATTGGAACGGCGCCTGGCCGCCAGCGGCGCGCCCTTGCGGGGCGTTGAACTGCGTATCCTGGATCTCGAAACCGGGCTGCCGCTGCCCCCCGGCGCGGTGGGCGAGATCGCCCTCAGCGGCCACGTCATGCCCGGCTATTTGAACGATCCGGAAACCACCGCGGCCGCGATGACCGAGGACGGCTTTTTCCTGACCGGCGATCTGGGCCTGCTGGATGAACAGGGCTGGGTGCAGTTCCAGGGCCGGCGCAAGGAACTGATCAAAAGCGGCGGCATCAATATCGCCCCGGCGGAGATCGAGGCGGTGCTGCGCAGCCATCCGGCGATCGAGTCGGTCTTTGTCACCGGCCTGGACGATGCCCGCCTGGACCAGGCCATCGGCGCCGTCATCGTCCTGCATCCCGGCGCATCGCCCAGCGAGGATGATTTGCGGCAATCTTGCCGGCAATCCCTGGCCGCTTATAAGGTGCCGCATCATTTTGTCTTCGCCGCCGCCAAACAGTTGCCTGTAACATCGACGGAAAAGCTGCAACGCAACCGTTTGCACGAACTGTTTCGCCAAAGCGGAAACTTGGGAGAGAACGATGCCTGACGATGGTTTTGACCACGAAGCCTTCCGCAAGCTGGAGCATGACGGCTGGAACAGCCTTTCCGCCGGTTATCACGATCATTGGCAACTTGTGACAACGCAAATTGTTCCGATGCTGCTGCAACTGACGGCTGTTGACACCGGTTGTCAGGTTCTCGATGTCGCCTCCGGGCCCGGTTATGCCGCCGGCGCCGCGGCCGCCCTGGGCGCTACCGCAACGGGCATTGACCTGGCCGAGAATATGCAGGCATTGGCGACGGCGAATTTTCCCAATGCTTCATTCCGTCTGGGCGATGCCGAGGATCTGCCGTTCGAGACGGACAACTTCGATGTGGTGACGATAAATTTCGGCGTGCTGCATTTTCCCGACGCTGACAAGGCCCTGGCGGAGGCGTTCCGAGTCCTTAAACCTGGCGGCCGCCTTGGCTTCACAGCCTGGCAAGGACCTGACAATTGTGCTCTTGGCATGGCGATGGCCGCGATCGCGCAGGAAGGCACTGTGCGGGTGGATCTGCCCAAGGGTACGCCGGTCTTCCGCTTTGCCGATCATGGGGAATGTGCCAGCGTACTGGGGGGCATCGGCTTTACGGAAATTGCCAGCACCGACATCATGCTGACATGGTCTCTGCCCAGGCCCGATGTCTTGATGGAAACCCTGCGCCAGGCCACGGCCCGGACAAGTGCGTTGCTTGGCGCCCAGGACCCGGCCCACCTGCCGGCGATTTCAGCCGCCATGACCGAGGCCTGCAAACCCTTCGACAATGGCACAACGACGGACCTGCCCATGCCCGCCGTGTTGACTGTTGGCGGAAAGCCCTAGAGCAGGACCATGACGGATGCCGATGTAAAAGCCGGCTGGGACGCCTTCATCGCGGGGCTGCAGACCGCCGTGGAGCGCATGGACCAAATAACCAGGGATCTCGAGCCTGGGGAACGGGCGGACGGCTTCCAGGTGCTGACCCGGACCTTGGGCGCGGCCCATGAAGAGCTGGAGATGGACCGTATCCGGCCCGAGCCGGTGCCCCATAACCTGTCCAGCAACAAGTTCCTGATGGACAATCCGGACGGCAAATACTGGACCTTCGAGCTTGATTCCACCCAGCGCTATCGGATGTCCGGCAACCTGGGCGCGGCGGCCTATACCGCCATCGCGATCTATCGGGCCAAGGAGAAATGGCACGACACCGAGATCTGCGCCAACATCAATGGCGCGGACCTGGAGACCGACGGCGCGGGCGATTTCGAACTGATGCTGGGCGGCGAAAACCCAGGCCATGGCAATTGGCTGCCCCTGGACGATGACGCGCGCACCGTCTGGATCCGGCAGTTCTTCAACGATGTCTACAATGAACGGCCCAGCCGGTTCGATATCGTCAATCTCGACCCGAAGGCGCCGCCCCTCGGGCTGGACCCGGACCTGTTGTCGAACCGTCTGACAAGAGCCGGGCAGAAAATGAAATCCATGACCTCCGCCATCCGTCACGCATCGGAGCACGAGCTGAGCCGGGGCAACCATGTGCGCGTCTGGTCCGAAATGCTCGGCGGCGCGGTCTTCACCTCCTCCGACATCTGGTATCAGCGCGGCGCTTGGGATTTGGCGGGAGACGAAGCCTTGGTGTTGGACGGCGTGGCGCCGCCGTCGCAGTTCTGGAACATCGTGCTCTACAGCCGCTTCCTCAATTCCCTCGACCACCGCAACCGCCCCGTCTCCCTCACGGGGGACAAGATCAGCACGGATAGCGGCGGCAACTATCGCCTCATCATTGGTGGCAGCGATCCAGGTCTGCCGAACTGGCTGGATACGGAAGGGCGCGCGGCGGGCATGTTCGCCCTGCGCTGGGTCTGCCCGGAAACGCAGCCGGACCTGCCCAGCGCCACCGTCGTCAAGCTGGCGGATCTGTCGGCATGAACCCCGGCGTCTGGCAAGCGCCGTCCCGGCCCGAAGGCGCCATCCGGCAATATGCCGAGGCGAAGGCGGCCATGGCGGCCGATCCAACGCCGTTTTCTCTTGATCCGGCGGCATTGGCGCAAAGGGCGGAAACCGAACTGCCCGAGGGCTTGGCCCGTCTGGCGGTTTCCGCCGATGGGGAAGGCCGGCTGAACGCCCTGGGCCGACGCACCATAGCGGCCATGGTCACTGCATTGGCAAAGGGCGGGCAAAAGCAAAAGGCGCATCTTGCCGCCAACCCTGAAATTGACCGGCGTTCCGTCGCGCCGCCCATCGTCATCATTGGCGGCTGGCGTACGGGGACCACGTTGCTGCACCGCATGCTGGCACGGGTGATGGGTCTGCGGGCGCCGCAATATTGGGAATTGAGCAATCCTTTCGGGGCGGGGGAAACCGATCCCGCGAAGCGCGCCGAACTGATTGCCCGGGCTCAGGCCATGCACGATTTCCAATACAACCTAAACCCCACGAAGCAGGTGGTGCATGGCTCGTCAGCCGAGGTGCCGGAGGAATGCGTGGTCGCCATGGGCAAGGACGGCCTGAACTGGGGTTTGACAGCGACGGCCTGGATGCCCGCCTATGGCGCCTGGCTGCGGCAACAGGATTTCACCAGCGCCTATCAGCGCCATCGGGAAACCTTGCAGATTATCCAGGGAGCGGATACCAGCCGCCGTTGGTTGTTGAAGGCGCCGGCCCACATGGCGGAACTGGCCGCGCTTTTGCGGGTTTATCCAGATGCCCATATCATCCACCTACATCGGGACATCGTGGAAACCGTTGCTTCCGGCGCCTCCCTGTTCGCGGTCTTTCACAGCACCTATAGTGACGCCGTGGACCCGGTGGCGATTGGTGCCTATCAGCGGGAGACTTTCGCGCTGTGGTGCGAGCGGGCTCTGGCGGCGCGCCGATCCGCCCCGGCGGCGGCACAATTCATCGACATCCAATACACCGACCTTGTGGCCGACCCCCTGGCGACGGCGCGGCGCATCCTGGCCGCCGTGGATCATCCCCATGGCGCGGATGACGTCCAGGCCATGGCGGTCTATCTGGAGCGGAACCGGCAGCACAGACTGGGCCGGCACGACTACGGCCCGGCACAATTCGGGCTGGGGCCCGATCAGGTCCGCGAACGCTTCGCCGGCATCATGCAATGAAGCGCATCAGGGAATAGGGGAAAATCCATGCAGACCACCGTTACAGAGCATGTTGTCAGGAGCGATCGCCATACCTCGTTCTATCTCGCCGCCGGCCCCGAGGATGGACCATTGCTGATCTTTGTGCATGGCTGGCCGGAACTCTCGATTAGCTGGCGGCACCAACTGCCGGCAATGGCCGCCATGGGCTTTCGCTGTCTGGCGCCGGACATGCGGGGCTATGGCCGGTCGTCGGTGCCTCAACGCCACGAGGACTACGCCCAGGCCGAAATCGTCGCCGACATGATCGAACTTCTGGATGCCCAGGGGCGCGGGCAGGCGGTATGGATCGGCCATGACTGGGGCTCGCCGGTGGTTTGGAATATCGCCTCCCACCACCCCGACCGGGTTCGCGCCGTGGCCAGTCTGTGCGTGCCCTATGGGATTTTGGAACATGGCCTGGACAGCCTCATCGCTACTGTCGACCGGTCGGTCTATCCCGACGACGAATTCCCCGCCGGGCAATGGGAATACATGCGCTTTTACGAAGAGAACTTCGCCCATGCCACGGCCGGGTTCGAGGCCAATCCATACAATACCGCCAAGGCGCTGTTCCGCCGCGGCGATCCGGCAGGCCGGGGCAAACCGTCTCGCACCGCCTTCGTGCGCAAGAATGGCGGCTGGTTCGGACCGGAGAATACCGCCCCCGACGTACCCCATGACGATGCCGTGGTGACGGAGGAGGATCTGTCCGTCTATGCCGCCGCCATGAGCCGAACCGGATTTTTCGGCGCCGATTCCTACTACATGAACCATGCCGCCAATGCCGCTTATGCCAAGACCGCCCGGAACGGCGGCCGCCTGGACATGCCCGTGCTGTTCCTGGCCGCGCGCTACGACTACACCTGCGAATGTATCGATTCCGATCTGGCCAAAGCCATGCCGGGTCTATGTCCAAACCTGTCCACGGTGGTCGTTGATAGCGGTCATTGGATGGCGCAGGAGAAACCGGTGGCGGTCAACGGCGCCCTGACCCGATGGCTGGCAACCGAAGTGGCGGATTATTGGCCGGCACCTTGAAATCCCGGAAGCTGCTTTTTTGTTTATTCAATAAGGCTCATATTCCGGCTACTATCAGCCGGGTACGGTGAAAAAAGATGGGCTTCTTCGCACATGTTTGGCACTTGAACCGATGACGGGTAGTGGCGCGCTTATAGCCAAGGACTTTCGCAGTGACCGTCAGCGGACCGTATACCAATGGTTCCTGTCGTTCGCCGAGCATGGCGCGCTACCGTCCCGTGCTGATTTCGACCCGGCGGATTTTCCGAATGTCCTGTCTCACTTGGTGCTGGTCGATGTGGAAGAGGCGCCCCGCCGCTATCGGGTGCGCTTGGTGGGCACGGCGGTGGTCGATGCCACCGGCCGCGATGGCACGGGCGATTACTACGACCAAAACGATGGTACCGCGGATGCAACGGAACGCGCGGCCGCCTTGGTGGAGAGCCGAAAGCCCAGTTTTGAAACCGGCCTGCCCATGCTCTGGTCGCCGAAGGACTACAAAATCTACAGCGTTCTGTCCCTGCCCATGTCATCAGACGGCCGGAACGTCGATATGATCATGTATTGCCTCGATTTCGAGTAGGCGCGGCCGCGCCGCAATATCATCACATCAGCGGCAAGGCGATTGATTGACCGGTGCGCAGGGACTGGGTCACCGCGTCCGTCCATTCCATATACTTCACCGCCGTCGTCAGATCGGTGTGGCTGACTTCCTCGATACCGCGAATGGCGTTGATGAACTCCTCCTCCACGCGCCAGCCGCCTTTCTTGGCCGGTTCGATACTGACCTCGGCCAGGCCATCGTCGCCGCGCTTGCCGGCGAACAACGTCATGGGCTCGCCGTTGCCCTGATACAGCCGGATCGTTCCGTCGGTCCCGAAGATACCGACGTCCACCGCCGCCGGCGCATGGCCCAGCACGGTGGAGACGTTGAAGCGGATCTGGCCGCCCTGTTCCAGGGTCCCGATGATATCCACGTGATCGGGAATGGTCATGGCCCGGCGATGCCCGGCGTCGTCGGTGCGGTGGCTGACGACCGCCTGACCGGCCGCGAAAACCGTCCGCATGGGACCGACCCAGCGCATCATCGCCTCGTACCAGATACCCATGGACATGATGTTGTTGCCCGACATATCCCGGTCCTGGCGCCAGGTAATGGGCGAGGACGGGTTGGGGAAACTACAGGCCGCGGTGATCCGTCCATCCACGGTAATCAGATCACCGATATAACCTTCGCCGATCATATCCATGATCGTCGCATCGAATTCCAGGGTATGCGGCGCCGGCACGATCTGGGCGACACAGCGCGGCGCCCGGCGGGCCGCGTCCAGCATGTCCTGGCCCTGCCCTGAATTCAGCGCCATGCGCGCCTCGCACAGCACATGCTTGTCATTCTCCAGCGCCGCGATGGTCATGGGCGCATGCATGTAGGGCCAGGTGCCGATGCAAACCGCATCGATTTCGGGATCCTCGACGACTGCCTGCCAATCGGCGGCAATATTCGGTATGCCGAATTCGTCCGCCACCCGTTGCGAGGACGCGTCGCTTCGGTTAACCACGGTGACGATTTCGACGCCGTTCTGCGCCTGCAATCCGGGAATGTGCAGCTTGGTGGTATTGCCGCCCGCACCGATCACGCCGACGCGAATTTTCTCATTGGCCATCAGTCTTCTCTTTCTATCCTGAGATCTGACACTAAGATTATGCCGCCTGAGCGATTTGATAAACTGTTTTCACAAGACATTGAATTGGGGGAAAGCACGATGCGTGGTGTCCTGGTCAAGGAATACACCGAGTTTCAGAATTTGCGGATCGAGGACTGTCCGGTTCCAACCATTGGGCCGGGGCAGTTGCGCATCAGGACCCAGGCCGCCGGCATCAGCTTCGCCACCTCCCTGATGGTCGCGGGTCGCTATCAACGCAAACCGCCGCTGCCCTTCGTGCCCGGCACCGAGGCCGTCGGCATCGTCGCCGAGATTGGCCCGAAGGTTACCCGTTTCAAGGTTGGCGACCGGGTGGCTTGTGTTCTGGACTGGGGCGGCCTGGCCGGGGAGACCATGGCGAACGAGGTTAATACCTTCCCCATCCCCGACAGCCTGGAATTTTACCGCGCCATCTGTTTCACCAATTCCTACGCCACATCCGCCGCCGCCCTGACCTGGCCGCATCTGCTCAACGTTCAGGCCGGCGAAACCTTGCTGGTGCACGGTGCGGCGGGGGGCGTCGGCATTGCCGCGATCGAGATCGGCAAGATCCTTGGCGCCCGGGTCATCGCCACGGTGGGCTCGGACGAGAAGATCACCATCGCCAAGACCCATGGCGCCGATCATGTGATCAACTACAGCGAAGGGCCGTTTCGCGATGCCGTGCTGGAGATCACCAATGGCCGCGGCGCCAACGCGATCTATGATCCGGTGGGCGGCGAGGTCTTCATGCAGTCCCTGCGCTGCATCGCGCCGGAGGGGCGGATCATGCCGGTGGGCTTCGCCGGTGGCGATATCCAGCAAATCCCGGCCAATCTGCTGCTGGTCAAGAACGTTTCCGTCTGCGGCCTCAACATGGGCTACTACTACGGCTGGAGCCCGGAAGATGTACGCCACGAATATGGCCCGCGGATGCAGGCCCTGATGGCGCAGATGTTTGCCTGGTTCGAGGCCGGGCAACTGAACCCGCGCGTCTCCCACAGCTTTGCCCTGGAGGATTTTCAGGAGGCCATGGCGGTGGTCCTGGGCCGCCTTTCCCTGGGCCGGGTCGCGGTGGTGATGGATGAGGAGGCCAGGCGGCTGGGTAAGTAGAGCCTGTTCGGACGGCATTTTTTTGCTAGGCTTGGCCTTGAGGAAACCCATGAGGCCAAAAAATGTCCGTATCTGGAAAAGAATGGCGCACCGTCTCGAACATCCCGCTTAAAGGCAGCTATGGGCCGGATGATATCCCGGACAGCCACCGTGACGCCATGCTGGCCCCGCCGGGTGCAGCGCCCTATATGCGCGGCGCCTATAGCGAGATGTACCGGGGCAAGCCCTGGCGCATTTTTCAGCTCAGCGGTTTCGGCAGTCCGGAGGAGGAAGGCGAGCGCATCCGCTTCCTGCTCGAACATGGCGAGACCGGCTTCATCATGGAGCATGACCGCAACACCGCCGACCATTTGTACAACGTGGACCATCCGGAGGTTATCGCGCGCAAGGAGGACGTGGGCCTAACCGGCGCCGCGATCCAAAGCATCCGGGACTATGAAACCGTCTTGGATGGCATCGACCTGGCCAAGACCTACGGCCACCCGGGCGGCGGCGTGGTCCAGCATGCACCGTTCGCCCTGGGCTGTTATTGGACGGTGGCAAAGCGGCGCGGTCTTGATTTGGCGACCCTGCCCGGTACGGGGCAGAGCGATTTTTTCCTCACCTACCTGGGCTGCGTGACGAAACAGCAAATCCCCACCGATGCCGGCCTACGGTTCAATTGCGACATCATCGAATTCTGCGCCGAGCATATGCAGCGCTGGGTGCCGGTCTCCGTTGCCGGCTACAACGGCGCCGATACGGGCCTGAACGCCTGGCAGGAACTGGGCGCGGTGATGGCCAACGCCACCGAATACCTCGACGAGATCAAGCGCCGGGGCAACACCCCGGTCGAAGTAGCGGCGCGCGCGGTGGGCGGCATGAACTTCCGCGTCGCCATGGATTTCTTCGAGGAGATCGCCAAGCTGCGCGCGGCGCGCAAGATGTGGCACGACCTGGTCAGCCGCCGCTATGGCATCACCGATCCGAAGGTCAAGGCCCTGCGCCTGCATATCGTCACCGCCGGTTCCGCCATGACCTATCAACAGCCCCTGAACAATATCGCCCGGGGCACTCTGATGGCCCTGGCCTCGGTCCTGGGCGGCACGCAGTCGCTTGGCGTTTCGGGCTATGACGAGGCGCTGTCGATCCCCTCGGAACATGCGCACCAGATGTCGTTGCGCATTCAGCAGATCCTGCAGGAGGAAACCAATGTCCCGGCGGTGGCGGACCCGCTGGCGGGATCGTATTTCGTCGAAAACCTGACGGCGGAGGTGGAGGAGAAGGCCTGGGCTTTCTTTGACGAGATCCAGGAACAAGGCGGCTTCCTGCGTGCGCTGGACAGCGGCTGGCTGCACGGCAAGGCGGCGGAAAACCAGCTCGATTTTCACCACCGTTTGGAAAACGGCGAGGCCGAACTGGTCGGCGTCACCAAGTACGAGGATGATGGCACGCCCTACGATCTGGATGGCTTTCGCGGCCAAGGCGGCGAATGGGAACGGGCCCACGAGCGCCTGCGGGCGGTCCGCTCGGAGCGTGACGGCAAGCGTGCCGCAGCGGCCTTGGCCGACGTTGAAGCTGCCTGCCGGTCGGAGCGGAATATCATGCCGGCGATGTTGGAAGCCTGTGATGCCGAGATCACGATCGGCGAGTTCGGCGACGTCTTCCGCGCCGCCTACGGCGACTGGGCCACGCCCATATAAGGCCATGGGAAATTAGGTAATGAGTAGCGATCTCAAAAATACCCGAAAAGTTCTGTTCGCCAAGACCGGCCTGGACGGCCACTGGCGCGGTCCCTTGCTGGTCACCGGTGCGCTGGAAGACGCCGGCTTCGATATCCAGATGCTGGGCATGGCGACGCCGGAGGAAACCACGGCGGCGGCCCTCAGCGGCAATCCGGACCTGGTGGGTCTGAATATCTGCGGCCACATCGACGTGGTCAAACGCACCATCGCGATGATCCGCGAACAAATGCCAGAGGTGCCCATCTTCGCCGGTGGCACCGTCGCGCCCTGGGCCAGACGGGAATTGGAAGCCCTTGGCGTCGAGGTTTATCCGCCGGGCTCCAAACTCAAGGATATCGTCGCCGCCGCGCATCGTTTGACGGAAATCTAGTTCTGCGGCGGGCCGGGGCTTTCGCCATGTTGATTGCAGGGGCGTGGGTCACCTATGATACCGGCAGGGGCGTTTGGGGTGATTTTTGTGAGCTGGAGAATTGGCCGTCATGAACCAAAATAGCATTGTTGCTGAAATGAAAGTCTTGCCCGAAATCGACGTCGACTTCGAGATCCGCCGCCGGGTCGATTTTATCAAGGCCATGATAAAGGGTTCGGGCCTGCGCCATTTGGTGCTCGGTATCAGCGGCGGCATCGATTCCAGCACCTGCGGACGCTTGGCGCAATTGGCGGTTAACGAGCTGAATGATGACGGCGGGGATGACGGCGGCTATCGCTTTGTCGCCGTGCGCCTGCCCTATGCGGTTCAGGCCGACGAAGACGATGCCCAGGCGGCACTGGCATTTATCGAACCCAGCATATCTGTTTGCGTCGATGTCAAGGACGGCACGGACGCGATCCACCAATCGACCCTGAAAGCCTTGCAGGAAGAGAACATCCCCGCGCCGAGCGAGTCCGTGCAGGACTTCGCCAAGGGCAATGTCAAGGCGCGCATGCGCATGGTGGCGCAATACGAAATTGCCGGCCTGCTGGGCGGACTGGTCATCGGCACCGACCATTCGGCGGAAAATGTCACCGGGTTCTACACCAAGCATGGCGACGGTGCCTGCGACCTGGTGCCTTTGTTTGGCCTCAATAAACGTCAGGTGCGGATGCTGGGCGCGAAGTTGGGCGCGCCGGAAAAATTGATCACCAAGGCGCCCACGGCCGATCTGGAAAGCCTGAATCCCGCGAAGCCGGACGAGGAGGCGCTTGGCCTCAGCTACGACCAGATCGATGATTTTCTGGAAGGCAAGGCCATAGATCCCGAAGCCAGCGAGCGGCTGATTGGGATTTACCTTCGCACCGAACATAAACGGCAGGCGATCGCAACGATCCACGATTAGCGGATCTGCCACCCCCTACCCATTGTTGCGGTCAGAACCGGACCGTCTGGCGATACTGGCGCCGGGTCGAGAAAAATTTCCAAATGATATGGAACCGGCCCGTTGCCAAACCGATTGGAAACGATAAATGTCGAGCCCCCGCCTTGATGCCGCCTCTTTGGTGGCGGTACCCGCCCATACACCGTCGAGTGGCCTTCGCGCCGAAGCGGCGGCGGACGCCAACCGGATTTGCCAGCACGTCATGGGCGGTGAAGCGTATCTTTCCAATGTGATGCGCTCCAAGTTCGGCAAGGTTGGCTTTATCCTCATACCCGTCAGCGACGTTGATCTCTTCAAGGACAAGCAACGCAGTCTGGATGCCGCCCTGAAAGGCGTGGAGCTGGCGGCGGCACTGGGGGCCAAATGCGTCTCCTTCACCGGTATGATCCCGGCCGCCACCGACTATGCCAGGACCATCGCCGCCGCCGTTCAGACGCGCGCGGCGACAAACCCGGACCTGAATGGGCTGCAACTGACCACCGGGCACGCGGGCGTGGTGGCCGCATTCGCACTGAATATCGACCGTCTGCTGGAATTCGCCGGGCGGCGCTATATCGATGAGCGGGTCGCCTTCGTCGGCCTGGGCTCGATCGGTGAAGGCATCGCCCGGTTCATGGCGGCGCGGCCGGCGCCACGGCACATTTATCTGGTCGATATCAGCAAGAAGAAATCCCATCTGGAGCAGCTCAAGGCGGACCTGGCGCGGGACGGCGAAATTCCACCCTCGCATATCGAAATCATCACCGTCGAAGCGCAAGATAGTCTGCCCGCCGACCTGTACGCGAATGTCAGCCTTATTCTATCGGCGACCTCCGGCCCCGAAGTCATCGACATCGATGCCCTGGCGCCGGGCACCCTGATTGTCGATGATTCCTTCCCCCTCGGCTACAACAGTCACAAGGCGGTCAAGCGCATGCGGGAAGCGGCCGATATCATGATCACGATTGCCGGCGCCTTTCAGGGACCGGTTGACTTTGCCCTCGACCATGTTGCCGCCGATCCGGAAGACGCCAGCCTTGATATTTTGCGTCAGGTCATGCCCAGAATGGCCAATCCGTGGCCGAATTGCCTGACCGGCTGCGTCTACTCAGCGCATTTGACGCCGCACTTCGGCCTGCCTGAAACGATCGGACCGGTTACGGGAGACGCCGCGCGGCAGTTTTACGATACGCTGCGCCGCCATGATTTCCAGGGCACGCCGCCCTATTTTTTCACCTTTGGCGCGGATCACGATGATCCGATTTTCTCCCTCGACGATCCAAGGCCCCTGCGCGCGAGCATTTTCGATAAAGGCTAGGCCTTGCGAATTTTCGATGTGGCCCGCAAGGCAAACTTGGCGTTCAGTTTTGCCACAGCCCCGGCTCTACCGCGCGGCCCGTTCCTGGATGCGGGCGGAGTACATGGACAGCAGGCGGCGGTCGGTGTTCCAGCCGGGCAGGGTCGTGACATCCGCGACTTCGGCAAAGCGGCCGATGGCGTCCTGGAGGGCGCGGTCCAGGGCGGCGAAGGTCTTGGGCACGATCTCGGTGCTTTCACAAATCACTGCCAGGCCCAGGGCCAATGCAATCAGCTCCTGTCGCAGAGCCGGATCATCATCGCCCAGATGCGCCAGCAGATAGCCGGCACCGGCGAGCAGGACGAAGCGGGGCTCCCGCCGGCCGAACTCCCGCATCCTATCCATGCCGTGGATATTGCCAGGCGCGACCGGGACAGCCTCGAAGCGTGCGAAGCCCTGGCTCAAATCGGCCAGAAAGCCAGGCGCTTCGCGATGGCTCAAATGCACACCGGGCTGGCTGGCCGGGATCAGGACGCATTGTTCCGTCTCGTTAACAGTGACCAGCAGATGATCCAGGTGGCGGGACTGCGCCACCCACGATTTATAGCCGTCCAGGACCAGCCCCGTACCGCTGATGCTCAGTTGCGCCGGTGGGTGCGCCTCCGGATCCGTCCTGTCCTCGGTCGCGGCATAGGCGGCCCAGCCCTGGTTCGGCACATCCGCGAAGACAAACCGTATGGCAGCCTGATAGCCGGCAATGAACACCCAACTCAGCCGCTCGGCGCACATGCCGCCCTGCAAGGCGCAGCGTACAGGCGGCAGGGCGGCCAGGCCTTGGTCATGCCAGGCCCGGTACCAGGCGGCCTCGTCGGCGGCCGGAATGGTGGCGACATCACCGTTCAGGCAGCTTTCGATCAATCCTGCGGTCGGCAAGAACACTCTCCCTCAATCAGTAATCTTCTCCGCCGCACGTAGCGACGCGATCATGGCGGTGCGCAGCAGATAGTCATGGGTTTTCTGTTGGTCGGCGCTGACCTCGGCCAGGAAGTCGCGGAATGCCTGCTGTGTCTCGGGCGTATTGGCTTCCAGGTTCTGTTTGTTGCGGATGGTTTGGCTGTTGACGTAGTCAAGCGCGATCGGCCGGCGTTGTTTTTCGTACAGATCCAGCAAAGTATCGCCTGTTTCTCCGTGCCAGACGGCGGCCATCTTTCCGGCCAGATTGAAGGCGTCGTGGATGCCGCCGTTCATGCCCATGCCGCCCAGGGGGTTGTTGATATGGGCCGCATCGCCGGCGATGAACACCCGGCCCATGCGGTAGCGTTCCGCCACCCGTTGATGCACCCGGTAGAGCGTGGTGTGGGTGCGTTCATAGGTTTCCGCCGTGGCATGGGCCCATTGCATGCGGGCCTCGATCCGCTCGGGATCGAAAATCTCGTCCTCGGTTTCTTCCGGCCTAGTCGGGAACATGGCCCGCCACAGGCCGGGCACCTTCAGCAGGAAGAACCATTGCTCCGGGTCGGCGAAATAATTCACCAGGGTCAGATCCGGCATCGCCTCTTCGAACGCATACGGCGTCGAAACCACAAGGAAACGTTCATCCCAGGTGAAGCCCTCGAACGGGATCTCCAAGGTCTGGCGCACGACGCTGTTGGCGCCCTCCGCCCCGATCAGCCAACGCCCGGATATTTCCTCTGCGCCATCCGGTGTTTGAACCTCCGCCGTGACGCCGTCATCGTCCTGGCGCACGCCGGTCAAGGCATGGCCGAAGCGGATATCGGCGCCGCCCTGGGCCAGGAGCCAGTCATGCAACAGGAAATTCAGCTTGAACTGTTCGCACTGTACCCGGAACGGATGCGCCGTATCGTCCTTGAGAATGGCGAAATCGAACTCCACCAGACAGCCGTTGGCCCGGTCGCGGAACTGAAATTTCGGCGCTATCAGTCCCTGATCGATCAAGCCCTGGGTCGCACCGAACGGCGCCAGCATATCCAGCGTGGGCGGATGAAAGGTGGAGGCGCGCAGGTTTTCCGGCAAGGCGTCCTCGGCCTCGAACACTGTCACGGGAATGCCGGCCTGGGTCAGGCAGGCCGCCGCGCTCAAACCCACCGGGCCGGCGCCGGCTATCAGAACCCGATCATGCATGTCGCTACGGCGCCGTCCAACCGCCGTCCACCATGATCGTGGTGCCGGTAATCAGGGATGCCGCCGGCGAGGCCAGGAAGACCACGGCGCCCAGCACATCCTCGATCTGGCCCAGACGGCCAAGCGGGATATTGCCGCGCAGATCGGCGGCCACCGCCGGGTCCTTCAGGCGTTCCGCCAGCATCGGCGTTTCGATGGCCGTGGGGCCGACGGCGACGACGCGGATGTTCTTCGGCGCCAGTTCGACGGCGGTGGATTTGGTCAGCCCCTCGATGAAATGCTTGGTGCCGGAATAAATCGATGCGCCCTGGCGGCCCACTTTGCCGAAGGTCGAGGAGAGATGGATGATCACGCCGCCGCCCTGGCGGTCCATAATCCGCCCAGCCGCTTGTGCGACCAGAAATGCGGCCCGGATATTCAGGTTGATCATCAGATCCAAAGTCTCTGTGTCGGCCTTCAGGAATCCAACGGGCACGTTGGTGCCGGCATTGTTGACCAGGATATCCAGGCGCTCCAACCCGCCCATGACGTCCGCCACATTGGCCTCATCGGTGACATCGCAGACCATGGCGCGGGCCTTGCCGCCCTTGGCCTGGATTTCCGCCGCGACCTTTTCCACTTCCGCCCCTGTGCGGGCCACGGCGATCACTTCCGCCCCCGCCTCGGCCAGGGCCAGGGCGCAGCCCCGGCCAATACCCCGGCCCGCGCCGGTGACCAGGGCCACCTTGCCGTCAACCCGCATGGAAGGCAGGACTGTCTTTGCTTCATTCATTGTTTCACTCCCTTACACGATTTCGGAGACGACCACGTTCAACAGCACCTGGCGCCGTTCCTCGCGGACCATTTTCACGGCCCGGGCCAGGGCGTCTTGCAGCTTGTCGGGGTCGGTCACTTTTTCCCCATAACCGCCGCAGGCCGCGACGATCTGCTCGTAATCCGGGGCCGGGTCCAGGCGCGACAGCGGGATGTCATTGCCGCCCAGGGCCTTGCCGTCCGGGTACATGGCCTTTGTCGCCCGGCGTACCGCGCCCCAGCCATGGTTGTTGACGACGATGAACAACACCGGCAGGTCATAGGCCCGGGCGCAATAGTGCGCCGCCATGGGATTGCCGAAGAAGTAGGAGCCATCACCGATGGTGGCGATGATCATGTCATCGGGTGCCGCCATCTTGGCGCCCAGGGCCGCGCCCAGGCCCCAGCCCAGGCCGCCCGCCGGGCTTGGTCCGAAATAGCGGCCGGGGCGGTTGATGCCCGCGTGTTGCGCCACCACGCCCATTTCATTCACCAATATTGTGTCATCGCCAAGGTGTTCGCCGACGCATTGCGCCAGCCAGGCCGGATGGATCGGTTCGGCGCTGCGGGCATTGTCGCGAATGCCCTGCCATTTGTCGCGCACGGCCTGGCGGGCCGCGGCCACGGTCTGCCGCCGGGTCTCGATCTTGTCTGTATCGGTTGCCGCCATGGCTTCCGCCAACAGCGGCAGCGCCGCCGCCGCGTCCGCCGCGATCGACAGATTTGAGGGATAGCCGCGTATGGGATAGCGGCTAAACAAAGGATCAGGCGCCAGATGGATCACCCTGGCATCGGGGTAGACCGGGTCCGTCGCCGGTATCCAGGGCACATCGCAATCCAGGACCAAAACCGCGTCCGCCTTCGCCAAATGCGGCGAGGCCTCGTAGTCCAGATGCATGGGATGGTCATTGCCCAGGCATAGATAGCGGGGCACATGGGTGATCACGGGAATGGCGTAACGCTCCGCCAGCTCGGCCAGATGCCCGGCCGCCTGCACCGAGCGGCCGACGTCCGCCGTAATGATCAGGGGATTTTCCGCCGCCATCAGAATCCCGGCGGCGTGGGTGATCTGGTCCGGATCGGGATGGGCGACGCCGGTTGGCGCGGCCCGGCGCGGCGCTGATGACGGCATTGCCGGCGCGGCCAGCACCTCGCGGGGAATGGACAAATAGACCGGACCGGGGATATCGGATTCGGCGATGGTGATGGCCCGGTCCAGCACCACATCGACCTCGCCCGGCGCGCGCAGCTCATAGTCCCATTTGACCAGCTCCCGCAGCATGCCGGCCTGATCGAACATTTCCTGAGCCCAATGAATATGCCGGCTGCGCGTGCCGGCGGACAGGGGCGCATGTTCCGTCCACGGCGTGCGTCCCGCCAGCAACAACAGCGGCACGTTGGTGCGGTAGGCGTTGGTCAGGCCGCAAATGGCGTTGGAGGTACCCACGTTGACATGCAGCATCACCGCCAGGGGCTTGCGCTTGATCATGGCATAGCCATGCGCCATGGCGATGGCGACGTTTTCGTGGGGCACGACCAGAGCCTG
>CAZVYX010000077.1:0-20497 GCA_964631725.1 uncultured Rhodospirillaceae bacterium
TGAAAGGACGTCCCTTGGAACTGCAACGGCCGTTACCAACCCCCATGACCCCGGAAGCCAAGCCTTATTGGGATGGCTTGCGGGAAGAAAAACTGATGATTCCGCAATGCAATGATTGCGGCAAGGCGTTCTTTTTTCCGCGCATAATTTGTCCCCACTGCCAATCCCGCAACGTCGGCTGGATCCAGGCCAGCGGCAAGGGCAAGCTTTATTCGTTTGAAATCGCCTACCGTTCGCTCAATCCGAACTTCAAGGTCGAGGCGCCGTATATCCTGGCGATGATAGAGCTTGAGGAAGGTCCGCGCATGATGTCGAACCTGATCAATATCGAGGCCGACCCAGGCGTCGTGAAATGCGATATGCCGGTGGAAGTGGTCTACGAAAAGCAGAATGACGAGGTCACGATCGCGCTCTTTCAGCCGGTGGGTTGAACCGGGCCGCGCGAAACAGACACCTCAACAGAATTTATTTATGGAAGCGTGAAATGAAAGAATTATCGAATTCGGTCGCCATCGTCGGCGTCGATGAATCCGACGAAATCGGCACCCTGCCTGACGTCAGTCAGCTAACCCTGCATTTGCAGTCGATCCACAATGCCATCGCCGACGCGGGCCTGAAAATCTCCGACATTGACGGCGTCTTCACCGCCGGTCAGCATTCGCCGGTCCTCCTTGGCGAGTCCCTGGGCATCACACCGCGCTATGTGGACGGCACGACGGTGGGCGGCTGTTCCTTCATCATAATGGTCGGGCATGCCATGCTGGCGCTGCACCATGGCCTTTGCGATGTTGCCGTGGTTTCGCACGGAGAGAGTGGCCGCTCGGGCACCGGCGTGACCCGGACCCGCGATACCTCCCTCGTCGGGCAGTTCGAAAGCCCCTATGGCTTTGGCGGCGCGCCGACCTATTTCGGCATGATCACCACCCGTCACATGCATGAATACGGCACGACGTTGGAGAACTGGGCCGATGTCGCCGTCTCGACCCGGGCCTGGGCCGGCCTGAACCCGAAAGCCAGGTTCCGCGATCCGATCACGGTGCAGGATGTGCTGGACTCCCGGCCGATGTTCTATCCCTTCAACTTGCTGAACATCTGTCTGGTGACCGATGCCGGCGGCGCCGTGGTGCTGACCCGGGCCGACCGGGCCAAGGACTGTGCCAAGAAGCCGGTCTATGTGCGCGGCGCGGGCGAGGGTGCCGAACATACCCTGGTGACCAATATGCGCGATCTGCCCATGAGCCGGGCGACGACGATTTCCGGCAACAAGGCGTTCGAAATGGCCGGTGTGAGCCATAGCGATTTTGACCACATCATGCTCTATGACGCCTTTACCTCCGGTCCGCCGATCATGATGGAATCCTTGGGCTTCTGTAAGCCGGGCGAGGGCGTGGGATTTTTCGAGGACGGCAAATCAACGCCGGGCGGCAGCCTGCCCATCAATACCAACGGCGGCGGCCTGTCTTACACCCATTCGGGTATGTACGGCATCTTTCCCATCATCGAGGCGGTGCGCCAGCAGCGCGGCGAATGCGGCGACCGTCAGGTGCCGGGTGCCAGTATGTCGCTGGTCAACGGCATGGGCGGTATGCTTTCAACAGCCGGCACGATCGTGCTGTCCCACGAAAAGTAGGCGAAACGGGAGGGTGCGCGGGCTTAGCGCTCTCCCGCCGCCACGCCGTCATCCCGCATGACTATATAGATCGCTGGAATTACCAGCACTGTCAGCAGGGTCGAAGAGAGCAATCCAAACAGCAGGGATATGGCCAGGCCCTGGAATATGGGGTCGGCCAGGATAAAGGCGGCGCCGATCATCGCCGTCACGGCGGTTAGAAATATCGGTTTGAAGCGAATGGCGCCGGCGGCCAGCAAGGCGTCCCGCAGGGCCGCACCCTGGTCCCGCCGCTGGCGGATAAAGTCGATCAGCAGAATTGAATTGCGCACGATAATCCCGGCGAGGGCGATGAAGCCGATCATCGATGTCGCCGTGAACGGCGCGGATAGCAGCCAGTGCCCGGCGACGATACCAACAAGGGTCAGCGGAATGGGCACCAGCACCAAAAGCGGCACCTTGAAGCCGCCGAACTGGATGATCACCAGCAGATAGATGCCCACCATGGCGGCCATGAATGCGGCGCCCATGTCGCGGAAGGTGACATAGGTGATCTCCCACTCCCCATCCCACAGAAGCACCGGCGTTGCATCGTCGGCGGGCTGGCCGTGCAGGGCCACTTCGGGCTTTGGCAGATCGCCCCAATCATGCCCGTCGATGGCGTCCTGGACCGCCAGCATGCCATAAATCGGCGCCTCGAAACGCCCCGCCAGCTCCGCCGTAACCATTTCGGCGTGATTGCCGTCCCGGCGGAAAATGGGGAAGGATGCGGTATCCCAGCCGACTTTCACCAATTCGCCCAATTCCACCAGCTTATCGTCCCGCGTCGGGACCGGTGTCGTCAGCAGCCGCCGGCTCAGATAGCGGGCCGATTTCGGCAGGCCGACGGCGATCTCTATAGGCTCGGTGCCGGCGCCGCGATGGGAATAGCCCAGGCTGCGGCCGCGCAACAGGGTGGCGACGGTGTCGTAAAGCTCCGCCTCCTCGACCCGGTGAAACTCCAGGCTTTCCCGGTCGATGGCCAGACGCAGGCGCTTGCCCGGGGTGCCGAAGCTATCGTCGACGTCGACGATGAAATCAATGCTTTCGAAGATACCGCGAAGCTCGGTGGCGACGGCGCGCCGGGTTTCCGCATCGGGGCCGTAAATCTCCGCCAATAGGGTCGCCAAAACGGGCGGTCCGGGCGGCACTTCGATCACCTTGATATTGCTTCCCGCCGGCATCTCAAGGCCGTTCAGGCGCCGGCGCACATCCAGGGCAATGGCATGACTGGCGCGATCGCGGTCGTCCTTGACGGCCAGGTTGAGCTGCAGCTCCCCCAGGTTCGGGGCCGCGCGCAAATAGCTGTGGCGGACCAGGCCGTTGAAATTGAACGGCGCGGCGTTGCCGGCATAGGCCTGTATGTGCAAAAGCTCCGGCAGGGAGGCGAGGACATTGGCGGCATCCCGCAGTACGCGCTCGGTATCCTCCAGGGCCGCGCCTTCGGGCAGATCAACGACCACCTGCAACTCGCTCTTGTCATCGAAGGGCAGCAGCTTGACCACCACATCCTGGGAATAGAACAACACCAGGGAGGCCAGGGTCGCCACGCCCACGAAGGTCAGAAACAGGCCCGAACGGCGCCGGCCCTCAAGCAGCGGACGCCCAACCATCAGGAACAGCCGGCCCAGCATGCCGCCGTGCTCTTCCGCCGTCGCTTCGGCGTCCTCTTTCAGGCCGCGGCGGAACTTCATCATCAGCCACGGCGTGACGGTCAGGGCCATCAGCAGGCTAAGGAACATGGCGGCGGAGGCGATGGCGGGAATGGGGCTCATATAGGGGCCCATCAAGCCCGAGACGAACATCATGGGCAGCAGGGCCGTGATAATTGTGAAGGTGGCGATGATCGTCGGATTGCCCACTTCCGCCACCGCCCTGATGGCGACGGAAAGCGCGCTGTCCCCACCCCTGGCCCGCCAGTGACGGACGATGTTTTCGACCACAACGATGGCGTCATCGACCAGAATGCCGATGGCGAAGATCAGGGCGAACATGCTGACCCGGTTGATCGTGTACCCCATCATCCAGGCGGCCAGGAAGGTCAGCAGAATGGTTGTCGGGACCACGAACATCACCACCATGCCCTCGCGCCAGCCCAGGAACAGCGTCAGCAGGACGACGATGGAGACGGTCGCCGAAAACAGATGCAGCAGCAATTCATCGGCCTTGTCCCTGGCGGTGTCGCCATAGTTTCGCGTGATGATCAGATCGACGCCCGCCGGCAGCTTGTTTTCCGCGATGCGCCCCAGACGTTCGATACTGCCGTCGGTGATGTCCACCGCATTGGCTCCGGGTCGTTTGCCGATTGCCAGGCTGACCGCCAACTCGCCCCGCAGCTTGCCCCGCCTGTCCGGTGTCAGATGCCAGACCCTGTGTTCATCCGGACGCCCGTCGATCACCACCTTGGCGACGTCTTTCAGATAGACGGGCCGTCCGGCATGGCTGGTCAGCAGCAGCAATTCCACATCAGCGCTGCCGCGCAGGGTTTCGCCGGCGATGACTGGCATGATATTTCCCGATTGACGCACAGTGCCGGAAAGAAAAGCGCGGTTGGCATTTTCCAGTTTCTCCACCAACTGGTTCAGGGTGATGCCTTCGAGGGCCAGACGTTCCGGGTCCGGCTCGATCCGGATCTGCGCCGGGCGGCCGCCGACGATATATGTCAGGCCCACGTCCGACTGCCGGGTCAATTCGTGCTGTAGCTCTTCCGCTAGATTGTACAGGGCCGTGTCGGTCAGGCGGGCCGGGTTGCCGGGCTTGGCCGCCAGGGTGACCACCAGAACGGCGACATCCTCGATTCCCCGACCGACGATCAGCGGTTCGGGAATGCCCAGGGGGATACGGTTCATGTTGCCGCGGATTTCGCTATGCACCCGGACGATCGCCGCATCGGCGTCGTGCCCTACCTTGAAGCGTACCGCCATGGCGACCTGGTCGTCGAAGGATTGCGAATAGACATGTTCGACACCGTCGATACTTTTAACGATGTCTTCCAGGGGCTCGGTCACCAGTTCGAGCACGTCTTCCGCCCTGAGGCCGTCGGCGCGGACCATGATATCGACCATGGGGACGCTGATCTGCGGCTCCTCTTCCCGGGGCAGCATGTAGAGCGCCAAGGCACCCAGGGCCAGGGATGCCAGTAACAGCAGCGGCGTCAGCGGCGAGGCAATAAACGCCTGTGTGATATGGCCCGATATACCAAGTTTCATGGCCGCACCAGGCGGTCACCGGGACGCAGGCCCGAAAGGATCTCGACCTGACCGCCCCGGCGCAGGCCCGGCTGGACCACCACCTCGGTACCATTCGCCAAGTGGATGGTGGAGATGCCCATGTTGACGGAGACGTAGTCCATTGGCACCAGATAGGTTTCGCGCTTGCCCGTGGATAGCCAGACCCGCACCCGTTCGCCGACGAAAAAATCGCCCAGGTCCGGTACTTCGACATCCGCCACCACCCGGCCGTCCTGGATTTCAGGATAGATCTGGCGGATTTTGCCCGTGCGGCCGGCATCGGGTGCGGCGGCCAGGCCACGGGCGCCGACCTGGACCGGGTTGCCGATCCGGACGAATTTGGCGTGGCGTTCGGGCAGACGCAGACGCAAAACGTAGCTGGAGGCCGCGATAAGGGCGATATCCTCGCCCGCTACAACAACGCTACCGGCGGTCTTGGTGACGCGCAGAACCCGGCCGCTGGCCGGTGCCAGCACGGCACCCTCCTTGCCGCGCTGGCTGATCAACTCCTGCTCAGCCATCAGGGCGGCGGCCTCCTGTTGCAGCACATCCAGGTCGGTCCGTGCTTCATCCATCCTGGCCTGGGAGATCGCGCCCTTTTTCCGCAGATCGCCGGCGCGTTTCAGGCTGGTTCGCGCCAGCGCCCGGCGGGCATTGATGGATTTCAGGCGCGCCGCCAGGGCGGCGGCCTGAAGGCGGAGTTTCTCGTCCACCACAACCGCCAACACCTGATCCTTCTGCACCAGATCGCCCTCGTCCACGGAAAGCCGCCGCAGGGTTCCGGCAATGCGGGTGCGGGCCCGGGTCTGATCGATGGACGCCACTTGTCCGAAAACCGCCTTCAGATCATCCACCATGACCGGTTGCACCACTATCTCGGCCCTGGTCGGAAGGGAGATGGCGGCGATTGCGGCGGATAGAAGATACGGCAGCGCGGCTTTCATCTTGACGTTCCTATCAGTTGAAGGCGTGGCCCGGCTTTTGACCAAACTTGGCAAGGATCTTGGCCAGGGGGCAAAAGCCCGTGAACCCCGCCTGGAACAGATTAAGCCCGACGAACAGCGTGAACAACAGGAAGGCGGGGTGGACAAAATGGCCCAGCGCCAGGCTTGCAACGATAAATGTCCCGGCGAAGGCGATGACGAGGCGGTCGATATTCATGGCGGATTCCTTTAGCTTAATATTGTTATGTTCAAACATTTGAACATTGATATGTTTGTATGTATATACTAAATATATCTTTGACAAGGCCGATAGGGCAGAATTGTTTCGAAATGGGGATTTGCCTGGAGCGCCGTGCCAAACGGCGCACCGAAAGGGTAAGGGATGGAAATTGATCTAAGCGAGATGCAGGGTGCCGCGGGTGATGCCACCCATCTGATGAAGGCCCTGTCGAACGAGACCCGGCTGATGATCCTCTGCCAGCTTGTCGATGGCGAACGCGCGGTGGGTGACCTGTCCGAAACCCTGGCGCTGCGTCAAACCACGGTGTCGCAACAATTGGGCCTGCTGCGCCGCGACGGTTTGGTCGAGGGCCGCCGCGACGGCCATTCGGTGTTCTATTCCATCGCCAATCCGGGCGTCGGGCGCATTATTCAGGTGCTGTACGATATGTACTGTCCGAAACCGGAAAGCTGAGGATTTCGCGGTGTCCGGCGCGCGCCAGCAAATATCCCCGCCGGAATTTTCGTACCTATATATGCTGTATCGGGCGAACTGGATTCGCTGATTGTATCATGTCACGGGGCAGGGGCGGGGAATGGCCATGGATCATAGGATACGTGAAAAGTGGCGGTTGATTGCCATCGTTACCTTGTTTGGCGCCGTATTTGGCCTCGCTTATGCGGCAATGCGCATGGCCGGCGGCGTTATGCCGTTCACTTGGATGGAGTTGGAACATTCGACCCGGACGGGAGGCTTTGTCGGGTTTTGCCTGGGCCTCTACATGTTTTTCTTCGTCTACGACGACCGGGGCGCCAAGTTGCGCCGGATGAGCTTCGTCATGGGCTGGATCGTGATCGATGCCTCCTCGACCGTGATCATCGCCTTTGCCATGCTGGCGCAACGCGGGGTTTATGCCCTGTTGTATGGCGATCATGGCTCGCTCGGCAGCTATCTGGGTCAGGAATTCCTGCTTGATGTACTGATCGCCTTCATGGTGTTCGTGGCCGTGGCGCTGTTCATGCAGATCAGGCCCTTGTTGGGCGCGGGCACCATGTGGAAGGTGTTTACCGGGCGCTATCACCATCCCCGCCACGAGCGGCGGATCTACATGTTCCTCGATATCAAGGATTCCACCGCCACGGCGGAACGCCTTGGCGATGAGAAGACCCATGCGCTGATCGCGGAAGTATTTTTCGATGTGGACCGGCAAATCGTCGCGCACGGCGGCGAGGTCCTAAGCTACAACGGCGACGAGATCGTTGCCACCTGGCCGGAAGCAGACGGTTTAAAGGATGGCCGATGTCTGCGCTGCTATGGCGCCATAATCCAGGCACTGCGGGACAAGGCGGGGTATTTCCAGGATAAGTTCGGTGTCAGCCCTGAATTCTGGGCCGGCTTCCACCTGGGCCCCGTCGTGGTCGGCGAATGCGGCGACAGCAAACGCGCCATCGTGCACATCGGCGATACCCCCAACACCGCCGCCCGCCTGGAACAGCAGGCCAAGGACATGGGCCGTGACTGTTTGGTGTCCGGCGGCTTGCTTGCCGGCCTTGAAATACCCCTGAATCTGAGAGCCGAAGCGGAGGGGACGGTTACACTGCGCGGCCATGACCACGAAACCGAGATCTTCGCCCTGCTGCCGGTTTAGCGCATGTCGGGTTTAACCAAACCCGAACCCATGCGCTAAAACCTTTAGAATAGAGCAACTTATCCGCATTCAATTGAATGCGGGTTGCTCTAGGAGGCGCCGAGGTCCGCCATCGCTGCGCTGGCATCGCGAACAATGTTATTCGCTTCGACCGACGCGGCAATGTCGTGGGCCTGTTGGAAATTATCGCCGGCCTGTTCGGGGCGTTTGGCCGCTCTATCCAACAAGCCCAGATCATAATGGCACCTGGCGATATCGGCCGGGGCATTGATGGCACGATAGCCCTCCAACGCGTTTTGCAGGTAGCGCCGCGCCTTGGCCTTGGCGAATGGTATTGTACGCAGCAGGAAAGGAAGATTGGCCAGCATCACCGACAGGGGCGGTCTTTCGTCCGACATTACGAACTGCTGATAGATTTTGCCGAGGTAATAGTTCCCCATGGCGGTGCTATGGGTCATGCCCCAATTCTCGCCCTGGGCTTGGGCGGCTTCCACCGCCCGAACGCCTTCGGCCATTTCACCCTGCATGACCTTGCCAACGCCCATGGCCATATCGACCGGCGGTACCACCATGGAGAACGACTTGGCCTCCATCTCAGCCATCCTGCTGGTGATTAGCGCCCCGCCCTCTCCGCCCTGCCCAGATAGCACCATGGCTACGGACTTATAGGCCTCCGTGGCAAGCCGATCGACGGGGCTGAGGCAGATGCGTAGGGCATCGTCCGATTTCTCAATCGCCTCGGCGTAGTTGCCGGCCATGGCGTCCGCCGACGCCAAAGCCCATTGCGCCATGCTGCGCGGGCGGGGATCATTGGTATCGCGGCTCATGGCCATCAATTCCAGTAATCCGGCGCGGCACTCGCCCGGATGGCCCCAAAACAGGAAGTCAATGCTATTGGCGATTTGCCCTTTGGAGGCCAGCCAGATGTCGCCATGGCGACGGCCCACTTCGACGATCCGCACACCGGCCTCGCGTTGCGCGTCGTCGCGGGCCACTCCTGGCCGGCCCCAATATAGGCGGTGCCACATGATGCCCATGTCGGCGTAGGCAACGGCCAGTTCATCATCATCCGCCTCGGCCAGGGCCCTGGCCCTGTCCAAAAAGGCCCGGCCCTTTTCCGCCTGGCAGCCGAAGACGTGGGCATAACCGGTTTCGAACAGGAAGCGCGACAGCCGCCTGGTATCGCCCAGGGCCTCGATCCGCTCCAAATAAGGTTCGACCAGGGCGATCAGGGCGCGGAAATCGAACTGGAAATACAAGGCACGGGCCATGTGCAAGAGAATATCCGCCAACACGGTGTCATCGACGCAGCCCGGATTGGCCTCGATAATGTCCAGGGCCTGTTGCAGGTGGTTTTGCGCTTCTTCCAGGGAATAGATCCGCAGTCCGTTCTCGCCGGCAATGGCTAGATATTGCACGGCCCGGCCGGGTTCCGCACTGCGATTCCAATGATAGGCTAGGGTATCCGCCATATCTTCCTGTTGAAAATCAGCTTGCCCCTCCAAGGCTTCGGCGATCCTTTGATGCAAGGCTTGCCGGCGGGCGCTGAGCAGGCTGTCATAGATGGCGTCGCGGGTCAGGGCATGGCGAAAAGTGTGGATGCTGCCACCAGGCTCCGCGCGGATTAGATCCTGGGCCACAAGGGTTTTGATATGGCCCATTGTCGCCTCGCCCATGCCCGTGGCCGCCAGTAATTGCGCGGCGGTAAAACGCCCGCCGGTTACGGCGGCGGTTTCCAGCACCGTGCGTGATTCTGGATCCAGGCGGTCGACCTTGTCCATCAGCAGGTTTTCGATGGCAACGGGCAAGGCTGCGCCGTCCTGAGCCGCGTCAAAGGCTAAACTGTCGCCAACACCACTTACCGCGCCGGCATTTTGCAGGTAGTCGATGATTTCCTCGGCAAAGAGAGGATTGCCGTCGGATTTCTCTGCGACCAGCTCGGTTAAGGCCGCCGGCAGGTCGTCACTTTGCAGGCGGCTTCGCAACAAGGCTCCCGTGCCGCTGGCTGAAAGCCGTGTCAACTCCAATTCGGACGTGCCTGGTTTTCCGGCCCAGGTGGGCTGATATCCGGTGCGGGCCGTGATGATGGTCAGCAGGGGCAAGTCGTCCTCGCCATCAATCACGCGGGCCAGTAATGACTGCGTGGCCTTGTCCACCCATTGCAAATCCTCGACGATCAAAACCGTGGGGGAGACCTTGCAGCGTTCCCGCAACATTTCGAGCACCGCATCACGAGTCCGGATACCCAATGTCTCGCCTGCGATTTTCTCGAAATCCACGCCCTCGAATGCATAACCCAGAAGATTCATCAAATAGGGCAAGGACTTTTTCGGATCAATACTCAACAACTCCAAGCCCTGTTCCAGCCGTCGCGCCGCAATCGCTCCGGCGGCATTGTCTTCCAGGCGGAAGGCGCGGCGGACGATTTCCCGCAATGGCGCGAAAGGCGTTTCCCTGGTATCGGCGGCGCAATGGCCTTCCAGAAGGAACAGGCGCTCATCTTCCAGGCTGTCGCGAAATTCAAAACTGAGTCGCGACTTACCGATGCCCGGCTCTCCAATGATAGAGACGGTGCGTTGTCTACCCTCGGTTACCTGCCGCCACAGGCTCCGCAGTTGATCCAGTTCCCGGTCCCGGCCCACCAGGTCGGTCAGGCCCTGACTCTTGGAAATATCAAACCGTGTGACACCTTCGCGGATGCCGGCCAGTCGCCACAGCTTCTGCGCCTCCGATTTGCCCTTCAATTCCCGTTCGCCAATGCTCTCGCAATCAACGAAGCCTTCGACCAGGGCATGGGTGGCATCGCTCAACAAAATGGTGCCGGGTTCCGCCGCCGTCTCGATGCGGGAGGCGAGATTGACCGTGTCGCCTAGAGCGGTGCGGCCCGATTGCAGGCCATCGCCCACCTCGCCAACAACCAAGGGGCCGCTGTGGATGCCAACGCGGAATTTCGGTGTGGCGCCATGCCTGGCCTTGAACTCGCCGCCCAGGGCTGACATGCGGGCTTGTAGATCGACGGCAGCGCGACAGGCCCGCAGGGGCGCGTCTTCCACCGCTATGGGCGCGCCAAAAAGTGCCATAATGCCGTCCCCGGTCATCTCCTGCACCGTGCCGCTGTGTTCGTGCACCGCCTCGCTCAATTCCCGGTGTACGCGCTGCATCAATAGATAGGTTTCTTCCTCACCCAGCTTTTCCGCCAAGGCGGTATACCCGGCCATGTCCGCGAACAGAACCGTTACCTGGCGCCGCTGACCCGCTGGCCCCGCATCCTTTCCGATAGACTGATCCTGGCTGACTGTCATGATGCTTAAACCACTGCCCCAAAAGCACTTCAACGCAACGTATGGATGCTACAGGTGGACAGGACTAGAATCAATGCGAGTAGGCGGATCACCGCCGGACTTTGACGGACCATCGTCCAGGCCCTATTGTCGAACCAGTTAAGCCATCCAATTTGTGGAGATGCCAGATATGGCCAGCAAATATCATCTGATCAGCTCGATCACTTGACCGTGGGTACAGCGCGCCGTGATTCTTTTGCGTGCGAAAAATGTTGAATTCGACATCACCCATATCGACCTGAGCGACAAGCCGGATTGGTTCCTGGAAATCTCGCCCCACGGCAAGGTGCCGGTGTTGGTAGTGGATGGGGAACCATTGTTCGAGTCCAACGCCATCGGCGAATATCTCGATGAAGTGGTGCCGCCCCGGTGCCATCCGGAAGATGCCTTCAAGCGGGCCCGCAACCGGGCCTGGACGGATTTCGTGCCGGACTTCTCCAAGGGTATCAACATCTACTACACCAAGGACCGGGAGGCGCTGGACGAGAAATTGGCCGGCGCGCCGAAATTCCTGCAGAAGCTGGAAGACGCCATCGCCGCCGAGCGCGGGAATGAGGGCCCATTCTTCAATGGGTCTGAAATCTCCCTGGTGGATGCGGCCTACGCGCCGTTTCTGCAACGCTTTGCCCTGGTGGATCAGTTCGTTCAGACCGGTCTGTTGAAGGATTTTCCCCTGGTTAAGGCCTGGTCGGAGGCGTTGTTGCAAAATGACGCGGTTATCGGCTCGGTCGCGGACAGCTTCGAGGACGTGTTCTTCAACAACCTGAAGACCAAGGGCTGGTACGTGGGGACCCTGCTGGGCGGGAACGTCGCGGCGGAATAGCGGCGAGGTCATGCTGACGGGAAAATGTCACTGCGGGCGGGTCCGGTATGAGATTGCCGGACCCGTGCGTCAGGTGGTTGAATGCCATTGCGAAACCTGCCGGCGCATAACGGGCAGCGTCTGGCATGCCACCGGTGCCCGCCAGGCGGATCTGACGATCTCGGACGATGATGGCGCGCTGAGCTGGTACCGCAGCTCGGCAAAGGTTGAGCGGGGCTTCTGCTCTAATTGCGGTTCGACGATGTTTTTTCGCCGGGACGGCGCCGATACCATCACCATCACCGCCGGCAGCCTCGATCAACCCACCGGCCTGCATATGATGATGCGCATTTTCACCGACGAGACGGCGGACTATGCCGCCGACAGCAGCGGCGACGGCCTGCCCCGTTACGAAGGCTTTCCTGACATGCACCTGTTCGCTATTCCAGACGAGTAAGCGACAGCGCGGCGTCCTTTAGCCAGTCGTGGATGAAGCGGCCATAGCTTCGGGGTACATATATATCCATGTGCGCCCCGTCTTCCAGATAATGCACCAGGACGCCGACGCCGCACAGAACGCTCTGGCCGCAATGGCCGGGCTGAATTTCGCCCTCGCGCAGATCCAGCGGGCAGCCCTTGGCCAGGATCTCGCGGGCCGGGCCGGCGGCAATGCGAAAAGCCGTGCGGCCATGGCTTAGGTCGCTCGCCATGGCATCGATCTCGATATCCTTGTCTTCGCTGACCAGCAGCCATTCACCCGGCGCCAGCCACAGGGCATGCAGGCCGTCATTAGCTGTGGAACGGTTCGGCTCCCGTGGCAGGTCAAGGCCGGCGGCATCTTCGTAAAGCCGCCTGATATACAGGCCGGTACGTTCCTGGATCAGTTCACTGCCCATGGCGCCGGCCAGGGCGGAGCGGCGGGGCGGGGTATCAGGCACGGAGGCGCTCCCCCTTTGGATCGATGAATATCGGGTCCACCACCTCGACCGCGACAATCCGGTCGTCGAGGGGTGAATGGGCCCACAGGGTTTCGCCATGGCGCTGGCGGCCATTGCTCACCATGGCGGTTGCGATGGGTTTGTCCAGGTTTGGCGAGAACACGGCGGTCGCCACATGGCCGGCTTTCTCCGCCCCGGCCATCGCCATGGCGCCATCCAAAAGAATGGCGCCGGCGGGAATGGCTGTCTTGCCGTCCTGGGGCATCAGACCGATCAGGTTCAGGCGGCCCTCGGGCGCCAAGGCGGGCAGGCGCAGGGAGCGGCGGCCGATAAAATCCTTCTTCTTCGACAGCATGGCGCCCAGGCCGATGTCCTCGGCGCTGGCGCGGCCGTCAGCCTCCGGCCCCATGACGAAATGGCCTTTTTCCACACGCAGGGTGGTCAGCGCCTCGGTGCCGTATGGAATAACGTCCAAATCCTTGCCGGCCGCCAGCAGCATTTCCCAGCAGGCCTGGCCATGATCCGCCGGCACCGCGACTTCGTAGGCCAGTTCACCGGAAAAGCTGATGCGGTAAACCTGCGCCGGGATGCCGCCGATCTGGCCGGCGCGCCAGCCCATGAAGGGCAGGGCCTGGTTGGCGAACTCGATATCGCTGTCCAGGTTGTCCAGCAGTTCGCGGGAACGCGGCCCGGCCACCGCCGTGACGGCCCATTGATCGGTGATCGAGGTCATGTGGACCCGCAAGTCCGGCCAGACGAGTTGTTGATAATACTCAAGATGCGCCATGACCGGACCGGCATTGGCTGTCGTGGTGGTCATGATGTAGTGCTCCGGCCCCATGCGGGCGACGGTGCCGTCATCGAAGATCATGCCGTCGTCGCGCAGCATGACGCCATATCGGCACATGCCCTCCGCCAAACTCTTGAAGCCGTTGATATAGACCCGGTTCAGGAATTCGGCCGTGTCCGGGCCATGCAGATCAATGCGGCCCAGGGTGGAGACATCGACGATGCCGACGCCCTGACGCACCGTCAGGGCTTCCCGGTTGACCGCATCCATCGCGCTCTCGCCAGGCTGGGGATAGTAGTGCGGCCGCCGCCAGGCGCCGGCGGGCACGAACACGGCGCCGTTATCCTCGTGCCAATCCTGCATCGGTGTGCGCCGGGTCGGGGCCAGAAAAGCGCCCACGTCGCGCCCGGCAAGGGTGCCGATGGTGACGGGGGTATAGGGCGGGCGATAGGTGGTGACGCCGACATCGGCCATGGGCTTATCCAGCGCCCTGCCCAGGGCCGCGATGCCGTTCAGGTTCGCGGTTTTGCCCTGGTCGGTGCCCATGCCCAGGGTGGTGTAGCGTTTCAGGTGCTCGACGGAATGGTAGCCCTCCCGCGCCGCCAGTTCCACATCCGCCTCGGTGACGTCGTTCTGCAGATCGATGAACTGTTTGCGCCGGTTGTGGCTGAGCGCAAGCGGCGCCGGGGTGGCGGCGATATCATCGCCGTTCGCCGTGCCGACCACCGTCATGCCGGCGACCTCGCCGTCCGGCACCAGACCTTGAATATCGTCGCGAAAGGCCAACTTGCCGCCGGCCTGGGAATAGAGGTGCACGCTCGGCGTGAAGCCGCCCGAAAGGCACAACAAATCGCAGTCCATGCGCCGTTCCGATTGGGGCACCGCGTCGCCGTTGACGTCCAGTGGCGCGACGGTAACGGACGTCAAACCATGCCTGCCGGCGGTATCGATGACCGCATGATTGTACAGAATTTCGCAGCCTTCAATTCTGCGCCGCTGGTCCATGTGGCGTTGATCGATGATTGCCGCGACTTCGATACCGCCGGCAATCAGGCTACGCGCGGCCTCGTAGGCGCTGTCGTTGTTGGTGAAGATTACCGCGCGCTCACCCGTCCGTACGGCATATTTTTCGAGGTAGGTGACGGCGGCGGTGGCCAGCATGATGCCAGGTCGGTCATTGTTGGCAAAGACCAGGGGCCGCTCGATGGCGCCCGTGGCCAGCACCACCCGCTTGGCCCGCAGCAGCCACAGGATTTGCCGGGGCGCATTGTCTTTAGAGAGATGCTCACCAGTATGCTGCACCAGGCCATATAAATGATCATCGTACTTGCCGAAGGCGGTGGTGTGCCCCATTGCGGTGACATCGGCTAAATCATCCAGGCGGCCTTCATCCACCAGCCAGACGTCGTCGCCCTTGGCCGCCGCTTCTCTAGCGGCCTCTCTGGCGGCGGCGCCGCCGCCGATGACCAATACATCGCAATGGGCGTGGCGTTTTTCATAGCGGTCCGGGTCCGCGTCCCCCGGCGCCTGTCCCATGCCGGCCATGCGGCGGATCATGTGTTCGTAGTGGGGCCAGAACTTCGCCGGCCACATAAAGGTCTTGTAGTAGAAGCCGGCGGGCAGAAAACGCGAGATTAGACCCAAGGCGGCGGAGAGGTCCCATTGCAGGGACGGCCAGTTGTTTTGGCTATGGGCCGCCAGACCATCGTACAGGGCGATTTGGGTGGCGCGGCTGTTGGGTTCGGCCCGGGCGCCATCACCGAGGCGAACCAGGGCGGACGGATCCTCGCTGCCCGCGCCATAAATGCCCCGGGGACGGTGATACTTGAAACTGCGCCCCACCGTGCGCACGCCGTTGGCCAGCAGGGCGGAGGCCAGGGTATCGCCGTGGTAGCCTTGATAAGACCGGCCGTCGAAGGTGAAACTTAGCGGCCGGTCCCTGTCGATCGCCCCGCCGGTGGGAAGGCGCCGGCTCACGATCCGTCCTTCGCCACGATTTCATGGCTGACCACATTGCGCCGCACCCGAACCCATTGCCGACAGCCGAACGTGTGTTGCCAAAGTTCGGTGTGTTCGCCCTTGGGATTGTCGCGCAGGTACAGATATTCGATCCAGGTGGCATCGTCGGCGTCCTCGGGGGCCGCCGGCCGGCTCACCCCGGCGTCGCCGCCGTAGGAAAATTCCGTCTGCTCGCGAAGGCCGCAGTGGGGGCAGGGGATCAACAGCATCCGGGCATCCTCAATGCAGCCATGGATAGGGGCCGGCGCCCTTTTCATCCAGCAACCGGCCGGTATGGAACCGCTCCAGGCTCAAATCGGCATTCAGGGCGTGCGGCTGCCCGGTCGCGATGGTATGGGCGAAAACCCAGCCCGATGCCGGCGTCGCCTTGAAGCCGCCGTAGCACCAACCGCCGTTCAGGAACAGCCCCGGCACCGGTGTGGTGCCGATGATCGGGCTGCCGTCCATGGTCATGTCCATGATGCCGCCCCAGTTGCGCAGGATACGCAGGCGGCTGAATTGGGGGAACAGCGCCAGCAGACAGGCGGTAAAATGCTCGATCACCGGCAGATTGCCGCGCTGGGCAAAAGAGTTGTAGCCGTCGATATCGCCGCCCATTACCAGCTCGCCCTTGTCCGACTGGCTGACGTACAGATGTGCCGCGCCGAAGGTGACGACCGTATTCAGCACCGGTTTCACCGGTTCGCTGACCACCGCTTGTAGGACGTGGGATTCGATAGGCAGGCGCACTCCCGCCATGGCCGCCAGTTGCGTTGAATGCCCGGCCACTGCCAGGCCGATCCTTTTCGTGGCGATAAAGCCCCGGCTGGTTTCCACCCCCGTGACGCCGTCGCCATCTCGGCGAATGCCGGTCACTTCGCAATTCTGGATGATATCGACGCCCCGCCGATCAGCGCCGCGGGCATAACCCCATGCCACCGCGTCATGACGCGCGGTACCGCCGCGCCGCTGCAACAGGCCGCCCTCGACGGGAAAACGGACATTCCGGCCGACATCCATGCCCGGCACAAATTCAGCCGCCTGTTCCCGGTTCAACAGTTCCGCATCAATACCGTTCAGACGCATGGCGTTGCCGCGCCGGCGGAAAGTTTCCAACTGGCCCTTTGAGTGCGCCAGATTGAGCACGCCGCGCTGGGAGAACATGACATTGAAGTTCAGATCCCGGCTCAGACCCTCCCACAGCTTCATGCCGTGTTCGTAAAATTTCGCATTGGCGTCCAGCAAATAGTTCGAGCGGACGATGGTCGTATTGCGGCCTGTGTTGCCGCCGCCCAGCCAGCCCTTTTCCAGCACCGCGATGTTGGTCAGGCCGTGGTTCTTGGCCAGATAGTAGGCGCTGGCCAGGCCGTGTCCGCCGCCGCCGACAATGACCGCGTCATAGCTGGCCTGCGGCTCGGGATGGCGCCAGGCCGGCTTCCAGCCGCGATGGCCGGTTAGCCCGTGCCGGACAAGGCTGGCCAGGGAATAGTGGCTCACGAAAAGATCTTGCCGGGGTTGAGGATGTTGTTGGGGTCCATCATCGCTTTCAACTGTTTCATCAAGGCAATTTCCGCCGGACTGCGGGAGACCTCCAGATAGTCCTTCTTGGACAGGCCAATGCCATGCTCCGCGGAAACCGTCCCGCCCCGGCTGGCCAGTGGCAGATAGACCGCATCGTCGATCAGCTTCTTGACGTTGGCGCCGTTCTCTCCGACCGCGTAGGAGATATGCAGGTTGCCGTCGCCCAGATGGCCGAACACGGCCCGCTTGCGGTCCGGGAACTCGGCCAGAATGGGCCGGTCGATCTCTTCGAGATAGTCCGGCATGGAGGCGATGGGCAGGCCCACATCGAAACCGACCGTCGGGCCCCAGGTCCGCAGGCTTTGCACATCGTCGCGCAGGGCCCACATTGTCTGGCGTTCGCCTTCGGACTTGGCGATCACCGCATCGACCAGCAGCTCTTCCTCCATCGCCGCGCCCAACATGGCCTCGAAGCGGTCCTGGTCGCTGTCCGGGTCACCGCCGATCATTTCAGTCAGGACGTAGAATGGAAAATCGTTTGCCAGGGGTTGCGCCGCGCCGGGCTGCGAGGTGACCAGTTCGAAAAAGTTCTGCCACATAACCTCGAAGGCCGAGATCGTACCGCCTGATCTGCCGTTACAGAAGTTCAGCAAGCGGGGCAGCTTATCGAACTCATCGACGGCCAGAAATGCGGTCTGCTGGCTGGCCGGTTTGGGCCGCAGGCGCAGCACCAGCCGTGTGACGACGCCCAGGGTGCCTTCACTGCCGATGAACATATGCTTCAGGTTATAGCCGGCGTTGTCCTTGATGATCTTGCCCAGGGAGCTTAGGACCGTGCCGTCGGCCTGCACTGCTTCGAGGCCCAGGACCATATCCCGCGCCATGCCGTAGCGGACAACCCGGTTGCCGCCGGCGTTGGTGGATATATTGCCGCCCAAGGTAGCGCTGCCGCGGCCGCCCAAATCGAGAGGAAAGAAAAAACCGGCGTCCTCGGCGGCTTCCTGCACGGTTTGCAGGGTTATGCCGGTCTGCACCGTCATGGTGGCGGAGGCGGGATCAAGCTCTTCAATCTCGCGCATCCGTTCCATGGAAAGGATCAATTCATTGGGCGCCGCGATATTGCCATCCACCAGACCGGTCAGACCGCCCTGGCTGACCACCGGCTGGCCGGCGTCATTGCAAAGCTTGAGTACCTTGGAGACTTCGTCCGTGTTGGCGGGCCGGACCAGAACCTTGGCCTGCAGGGTATCATCGGGATGGCGGTAGCCGGCGGCACGGTTCTTCAGGTCTTCATGCAGCACCAGGCCCTTGTCGCCAACGACGGCCCGTAATTGTTCGATGAAATCAGCCATAATCTAAACACAGTCTCCAAAACCCCTAGGCGTCTTGAAGGCAGTTTACGATGGCTGGCGTTCGCCGCCAATATTTGTTGCGCCCTAATCTTGCATCTTAGCCGCTGCCGCCGCCAATTCGCGGCTGGCCCGCCCGGCTGGGACCAAAGGCCCTGTTCAGCAAGGTCGTGCTTTCCTCGGCCAGCGCGATGCAATCACTCAGCATGGCCATGATGCTGATATCATTGGCCAAAACACTACGGGCTTCCTGCCGGTCGTCGTCGGCGATCAACGCAGCCCGTTTGACCAAATCACTTCGTACCATGGCCAGAACGTCTTCCAACTGATGGCCGTCGGCATTGTCTTCGGTTACCAGAAAATGGGTCATGGTCGGGATCTCCCATAATTCGAACTTCCTGGTACGGGTGTTAACGCATCTGCGTTAACAAGCGCTTACTGTTGCGTGCCGGAAGGTAGGGCTGCATGGGGATCCTCGATCCAGGCGGCGATATCGGCCCAGACTACTTTTGCCTGTAAATCGCGCAGCAGCATATGCCAGCCGTCCGGATAAAGCGCGAATTTCGGCGGTTTTGGCAGGCGGGTGATGGTCTGGCGCACCGGTGCCGCGGGGACGATTTCGTCCCGTTTGCCATATAGCACCAGGATCGGCGGTATCAGGCCTGGCGCGGCGTCATAGGCTTGTCCCATCAACAGGGTTACGCCATAGACGGCATCGATCCGGGTATGACGAATGACCAGCGGATCACGACCCAAGGCCCGTAGCATGGGGATGTTGTCCGAGGCCCGGCGCTTCAAACCGCTACCCGTGGCTTTGTTCCAAGGCATGGTGTGCGCCGACAACCACAGGCCAAAACGCAGCATGGGATGCATGGATTTGCCGCCCCACAGCGCTGGCGCTACCAGTATGACGCCCTTGACCCCAGGCGGCGGCGCCTCGGTCATGGCCAGCACCGCCACAGCGGCGCCCATGCTGTCGCCCAACAGATAGATCGGCAGGCCGGGGTGCCGCTGGGCCAGCAAGGGCAGGAAGGCCCTGACATCCGCCGCCATTGCCGCCGCACCGCCCCAAATTCGCGCCTCGGGCGCGGCACCGAAGCCGCGCTGGTCATAGGCATAGGTGGTAACGCCCCGCTGCGCCCACCAGGCCGCCGGTTCATCGAAATAGGCGCTGTACATATTGAAACCGTGCAGGGCGACCAGCACCGCCTTGGCGGTGCCCGGCGCCCGCCAGATCTTCAGGGGCAATGGTTTGCCGTCTTCGGTCATGAAGTTGCCGGCTTCAATCTTGGCCGCCATCAGGCCCGGTTGAAACTCCTGCACCCTTGGCGCACAGGCGCCCAGGAGGACAAGACAGCACAACAGCGGAAGAAATGCCTTATGATGGGGCTGAAGTGAAATCGAGGAGGAGCGGACAACATGGGCGAACTGGCGGAACTTGCGGCACAACGATTTGGCAAGGCCATGGACGTGGCCGAGATAGCGGAAGGGCCGGGGCGGGATACCCTGGTGACCTTGCTTTCGCACCGCACCCATCGCCGCTTTCTTGATGAGCCGGTGGCTGAAGAGACCCTGAACCTGTTGTACGCCTGTGCCCTTTCGGCGCCGGGGAAGTCCGATCTGCAACAAATTGCCATTATCCGGATACAGGCCCCTGATAAGCGCCAGGCCATCGCCGAATTGATGCCCGATATGGGCTGGATCGGTACTTGCCCGGTGTTTCTGCTGTTTTGCGGCGACTCCCGACGAATCCGCGGTTTGTGCAAGCTTCGCGGCCGCGAGTTTGCCAATGATCATCTGGACGCCTTTCTCAACGCCGCTGTTGATACCGCCCTGGTGATGCAGAATTTCATTACCGCGGCCGAGGCCGCCGGTCTGGGCTGCTGCCCCATATCCGTGGTCAGAAACCATATTGACCGCATCGCCGAAATCACCAACCTGCCTGATTATGTCTTTCCCGTCGCCGGCATGTGCCTGGGCCGTCCCTCTCATCCCGGCTTTACCTCAACCCGCCTGCCGCCGGAAATGGTCGTCCATACGGATCAGTATGACGACAGCCAACTGCCGG
>CAZVYX010000078.1:0-19237 GCA_964631725.1 uncultured Rhodospirillaceae bacterium
GGTCGGCAAGGAAGGCGTGATCACGGTTGAAGAGGCCAAGGGCCTGGATACCGAGCTCGACGTCGTTGAAGGCATGCAGTTCGACCGTGGCTATCTTTCGCCGTATTTCATCACCAATGCGGACAAGATGACGACCGAGCTGGAAGATCCCTACATCCTGCTCCACGAAGCCAAGCTCTCCTCCCTGCAGCCCATGCTGCCGGTGCTCGAGACCGTGGCCCAGTCCGGCCGGCCGCTGATGATCATCGCCGAGGACGTGGAAGGCGAAGCCCTGGCCACCCTGGTGGTCAACAAGCTGCGCGGTGGCCTGAAAGTTGCCGCCGTCAAAGCGCCGGGCTTTGGTGACCGTCGGAAAGCCATGCTGGAAGACATTGCCATCCTGACCGGTGGCCAGGTCATTTCGGAAGATCTGGGCATCAAGCTGGAAAGCGTGACGCCGGAGATGCTGGGCCGGGCCAAGCGGGTTTCGATCACCAAGGAAGAGACCACGATCGTCGACGGCAGCGGCAAGAAGGCCGATGTCGAGGGCCGTTGCACCCAGATCCGGGCGCAGGTCGAGGAAACATCCTCCGAGTACGACAGCGAGAAGCTGCAAGAGCGTCTGGCCAAGCTGGCCGGCGGTGTTGCGGTGATCAAGGTCGGCGGTGCCACCGAGGTCGAGGTGAAGGAGCGTAAGGACCGCGTCGATGACGCCCTGAACGCCACCCGCGCCGCGGTCGAGGAAGGCGTCGTCAGCGGCGGCGGTTGCGCCCTGTTGTATGCTGCCTCGTCCCTGAAGAAGGTCAAGACGGCCAATGACGACCAGCAGGTCGGCGTCGATATCGTGCGCCGTTCCCTGCAGTCGCCCCTGCGCCAGATTGTCGAGAATGCGGGCGTCGATGGCGCCGTCGTCGCCGGCAAGCTGACCGATGGCAAGGACCCCAGCCGGGGCTTTGACGCCCAGGCCGAGAAGTACGTGGACATGTTCAAGGCCGGTATCGTCGATCCGACCAAGGTCGTCCGCGCGGCGTTGCAGGATGCGGCCTCGGTCGCGGGCCTGCTGATCACCACGGAAGTCATGGTCGCCGACAGCGCCGACGATGAAGCCGCGGCGCCCGCCATGCCCGACATGGGCGGCATGATGTAAGAACTTGTTTCACGACAAGTATTTGCGTACGGAGAAGGGGCTGCCGATTGGCGGCCCCTTTTTCGTTGGGAGGACATGACGCCTTGCGCCAGTTGCCGGATACCGCCGCCGTTGCCGATGCCATCAGGGAGGTCAGCCGGGCCGAGGCCCTGAGCCGGTTTCAAAGCCTTGCGGCCCACGAAATCTCGGAAAAGAGCCCCGGCGATCTGGTGACCATCGCCGATCTGGAAACCGAAAAGGCCCTGGAACGGGCCCTGGGCGCGCTGCTGCCGGGCAGCGTCATGGTGGGGGAGGAGGCGGTGGCGGGAAACCCTGCCCTGTTGGAGGCACTAAAGGCCGGGGAGGGCGCCTGCTGGATCATCGATCCCATTGACGGCACGATAAACTACGCCCACGGCGTGCCCCTGTTTGCCACCATGGTGGCCCTGGTGGTGGGCGGCGAGGTTGTCGGCGGCTGGATCTACGACCCGGTGCATGACGTCATGGCCATGGCGGAGAAGGGCGGGGGGGCCTATCTCGACGGCCGGCGCATGGAACTGGGGCCGGGACCCGAATTGGCCCGGTTGTCGGGCTGTCTGCATTTGACGGGCTATGACCGGGAGCTGGCGGCCACGGCGGCGCGGAATTTTGAGAACGTTGGCCCGCTATTGGTTCTGCATTGCGCCGGGCTGGAATACCAGCAGATGCTGAATGGGCGTTTGCACTATGCGGTCTATCTGCGCACCAACCCTTGGGATCATGCGCCGGGGCTGATGCTGCTCGCGGAGGCGGGCGGCCACGCCGCGCGCCTGGACGGTAGCGCCCACGACCTGAATGTCATCATGCACCATTCACCCCTGTTGGCGGCGGTGGACGAGACCGCTTGGCGGGACCTGCGGGAGAATTTGTTCGGCCTTAGGAACGATCTATAACGCTATGTAATTTCACTATTTTTTGCCTCTGTCCAGGCTTCCTCCAGGCGCTCTATATCGAGTGCCTTCGGATCGATACCTTGGTCCGAAAGATCGGCCTCCAGATGGCGGAAGCGGCGTTCGAACTTGCCATTGCCGGCCCGTAGCGCGGCTTCGGGATCAATATCGAGATGACGCGCCAGATTGACCACGCTGAACAGCAGATCGCCAAGCTCGTCCGCCATGGCCGGGGCATCGCCCGCATCCATTTCGGCCTTTAATTCCGCCATTTCCTCCGTGATCTTGTCCAGCACCGGGGCCGCGTCGGGCCAATCGAAACCAACCCGTGCGGCGCGTTTCTGTAGTTTCAGGGCGCGGGTAAGGGCGGGCAGGGCGGTTGCCACCCCGTCCAGGGCGGAAGGGTCCCGCTCCTGGTCGTCCGCCAGCTCGGAACGCTCGATCGCTTTTTGTTCCTCCCAGGCAATGGTTTGCGACTGGGCGTCGCGAAATTGATCCGGGCCGAAGACGTGCGGGTGGCGCTTGATCATCTTGTCTGATATGGCCCGCGCCACGGCGTCGAAGTCAAATGCGTCCTGTTCCTGGGCCATCTGGGCATGGAACACCACCTGCAACAGCAGATCACCCAGTTCGTCCCGCAAGTGCGCCATGTCGCCCGGTTCGTCGCCCAAATGTTCGATGGCGTCGGCCACCTCGTAGGCTTCCTCGATCGTGTAGGGGGCGATGGTGGCGAAGGTCTGCTCCAGATCCCAGGCACAGCCGCCATCGGGATCGCGCAGTTTCGCCATGATGGCAAGCAGTTGCGCCATGGGTGGCAGGCCGGAAAAATCATCTGTCATGGCAGGGGACTATAGCCGTTCCGCGCACCGGCGCAATGCGGGCTTTAGGGCATAAAATATCCGATAATGTATATTATGACAAATATTGTCATAATATACAGGTGCTCGAAAAAACGAACGAATTGGTAGGAAAACAGCCATTCTAAGGGTGCTGATGGATTTTGGTGGGCGGTGACGGGATCGAACCGCCGACATCCTCGGTGTAAACGAGACGCTCTACCATCTGAGCTAACCGCCCCCAAATCCTGGCGCCGACGCGCGGCCCGCGCAACATGGCCCAGGCGGTCGGCAAAATCAATCCTTGCGACCCAATAGCTCGTACACCGCCACGGGCTCGTGCCCGGCGATCACAATGGCGTCCCGCGGCTCACAGATGTATTCGTCGCCTAAGTGGCCGCGGGTCTCCGCCGAGATCAATACATGGCCGGCCCGGCCCGCCTGCTCCAGTTTCGCCGCGACGTTCACCGTATCGCCCCAGACGTCATAGGAATATTTGGTTTTGCCGATCACGCCCGCCACCACGGGCCCGGAATGAATACCTATGCGCATGGTCACACCATGACCCTTTTTCGCAAGAGTTTGCAGCAGGTCCAGGGCAAAATCCGCGATCCGTTGGGCGTGGCGTGGATCGGGCATCGGCATGCCGCCGGCTACCATATAGGCGTCGCCAACGGTCTTGATCTTTTCGACGCCATGGCGGCCGGCCAGGTCATCCAGTTCGGAAAACACCTCGTCAAGCAGCGACACGACCTTCTCCGGGCTCCGCCGTGTCGCGAACCGGGTGAAACCGACGATATCCGCGAACAATATAGTCACATCGTCCAGGCCGTCGGCGATCGGCCGGTCCTGTGATTTCAGCCGTTGCGCGATCGGTCCGGGCAGAATATTGGCCAGCAATTCGTCGGATTTCCGCCGTTCCACGGCAACAAGGTCCAGGGCCTGGTTCTTTTGACCGACAAAATAATACATCAGAATAAAGGCTATCTTGCCCACGCCAATGATGTTGAGAACGAAGAATACCCTGACCACCATTTCCGGCAGGTTGGAACGGCCGACGAAGCCAAAAGCCTCGGCGATGCCGGCGCCGACCACGAGGACCATCAGGGCCGCCAGCCAATAGACCGCCTGGCGCCGTTCCGCGAACAACAGGGCCGATAGCGGCGCCACCACGGACCAGATGATCACGCCTGACGAAGGAATAAAGCCGCCCAGGGTGAGCATCAGAAGCACGGGCAGGGAAATACCAAAGCTGTATTGGCTGACGCGGAACAGATGATAGCGCCGCACTTTCGCGAAGATCGCCATGGAAACCAAGGAGGCCGCGGAATAGCTTAAGGGAATGGCGGCCGCCAGGAATTCCCCGTAATAGATGTAGATGCAGCCCCACAGAATGGCGGCGGTGGCCATCATGAAGGTCGATTGGACCAGCAGATTCTTTTGCAGCCGCACCTCCGCCCCGTCGTCGGGCAGGATGCCGATCCTGTTCAGGCGTGCGACCAAGTTTACTATTGCGGCAATCGGCACGGGCCGCTTCCTCCGGGTAATTTCTTGGAGCGTTCTTATTCCAGCTCCATTTTGCGCCAGGCCTTGATATAAGTCCGGCAATCGGGATCCTGCCCCAGAACCACGGCCATGGCCAGTTCAATGGCACGTGAAGGTTCACCTGGCGCGAGCGCGGCGTTGGGATCGTTCTGCACCGGGTCGATGATGCCGCTGTCGCCGCCTGCTTCGACCATCAACCGCAGGAAGGCTTCATTGATGAATTTGCGCCCCGGTACCCCGAACGAGGCATTGGAAATGCCCCCCGTGATATGGATTTCCGGGCCATAGCGCTGCCGGATTTCGCGCACCGCATCCAGGCAATGGCGCCCGTATTCAGGATCGACGGAAACCGGAAAAACCAGCGGATCAAGATAGATGTCTTTGAGGGGAATGCCTTTTTCCACCGCCGCATCGATCATGGTGGCGGCATTGGCGACCCGTTCGCCGGCACCTTCGGGCATTGCGGACGTACCGGCGGCGGTGACCACGGCGGCGGCGTTATACTGCGCCGCCAGTTCAAGGGCATCGGGACGTTCCATGGAAGCGGAATTGAGCATCGGCGGGCCGTTGCGGCCATCATAGGCGGCCAGGCCGGCGGCAATCACGCTGGTATCGGAGGAATCGATCGCCAGGGGCCGGGATGCCGCCTCCTGCACCTTGCCGGTCAGCCATTGCATGGCCTCGATCTGTTCCTCCGTGCGCATGGAGACTTCGTCGACGTTGATGTCGAGGAAATCGGCGCCCGTGGCTTCCTGCCGCGCGACGATGGCCTGAATATATTGCAAGCCTTCCCGGGCGGCATCGGCGGTGCCGAACATGCCCTGATGCAGGGCCGCCTTGACGTGCTTGACCCGGCCTTCCTGGAAATCCTGCGAGGCCGTGATGACATCGGGAATGGGCAGGGCGTGGGTTTCGCCGCCCTGGCTGGTGTAGCTGATCACATCGCCGCCGCCGTCATCGGTGGTGACCCGCTTGCTGCGCTTCAGCAAGACCCGGGTGGTGTGCACATTCTCACCAATAACGATGAATTCCCGCTCCATGCCGTCAATTTTCATAACCGTTTCCTCACTTATTCATCTACACCGATTTTCGCCATCGGTTTGAAAAGGCAGCCCTCGACAAAAACATCGAAGAAATCCGCCTCGCTTTCCAGTTCCACATGTTCGGCCCGGCGCACCAACTGGGCAAGGTGTAGCCGCCGCCCCAGGTTCAACAGCGCCTCGCTGGCGCCCAATAATGCGGTGTTGCCCGCCTTGACCATGCGGTCCCGTTGCACCGGCGCCAAAAGCCCGATAGCGGCCGCATTGTCGAAATCCACGTGCGAGGCGAAACCGCCGGCCAGATACAGCCGCTGGATCTTGTCGGCCGCAACGCCGAAGCGGCGCATTAGGATCGTCTGCCCGGCGTGCGAGGCCGCCTTGGCCTGGGCCAGATGGCTGATATCCTGGCCCGAGATGGTGATGCCCTGTTCCGGCGCGATGATGATTTCCGCGTTGCGCTGGCCCTTCTCCCGCACCAGGGCCCCCTTCTCGTTCATCCGGCCCGTCGCCCGCAGTACCGCCAGGACATCGATCAGGCCCGAACCGCACAGGCCGCTGGGTGGAACATCGCCGATGGTGCGCAGGTCATAGCCGTCCTCGCCATCAGCGCTGACCGCCTCGATGGCGCCCTCATAGCTGGCCATGCCGTGCCGCACCAAGCCGCCCTCGAACGCCGGTCCGGCGGGGCTGGAGGCCACCATCAGGCGCCCCTGCCCGGCCAGGACGATTTCGGTATTGGTGCCCATGTCAACAAGCATGACAATATCATCAGCATCGGGATCGATATCCAGGGCAAGAAGCGAGGCAGCCGCATCGCCGCCCACATGGCTGGCGATCAGGGGCAGGCCATGAACCCGGCATTTCGCATGCGCCCGCAGGCCCAGCTTCCGGGCCTCGACCATCAGGGCCGTGTCGTCCCGTTTGCCGTCCAGGAATGCCAGCTCGACCGGAGATTTATAGGGTCTTTGGCCGATCGGCTGCACATCGCCCTTGAAGAACAGATCCCGCATGGTGGAATTGCCGGCGACGACGATTTCGTAGATTTCCCGGCGGGTGAATTTGTAGCGCTGACACAGCGCCTCAATCTCCCGGTTCAGGGCGTTGACGACGGCCTTGTGCAATTCCCCCTGGTGTGGCCCGCCATCGTAGGAAATGCGGTGCATGATATCGCTGCCACCGAAACGCTGCGGGTTTTCGAACGAAGCGGTGGCGATGCTTGCCCCGGTTTCCAAATCGAGCAGATGCGCCGCCACCGTGGTGGTGCCCAGGTCAACCGCCAGGCCGTAAATATGGCCACGGTATTTGTCGATCACCTCGCCGTCGCGCAGAACATCGCCGCCGTCCCGCGTTATGGCGGGGGCCGGTTCGATGGCTTTCTCCAGGCCCGTCTCCAGGATACGCGGCGCGCGGATCAGCGGTTCGAAGGAGATCTCCGCCTCGGAATCGAAAATTTCCGCCTGGCAGGCCAAACGGTAGTTTTCGCCAAGGAAAGCCTCGAACTCGGTGCGCGGCGCCAGGGCTTCGGCGCCCTGGTTCACGATCACGATACATTCGTGGCAGTCGCCATAACGGCCGCAGGATGAGGCCAGGCGCAGGTGCTGTTCGTCGGCTTGGTCGAACAGGGTCGTGGTCTTGGTGCGCTTGCCTGCCATACCGGCGCGGCGGTCACTGCGATCACCCCGGTCATTGTTGTCTTTGCGTGCCTCGGCTGCCTGCTGGCGCACCCGGGCGACCTTTTCCTTGGTTTTTTGGTAGCTTTCGGGCCGGGTTTCCCAGGCGCCGCGGAAATCCATGGTGCCGTCGTGGGCGCAAATGGGTTCGGCGCCTCTGTCTTTCGGGTTATCGCGGTTGGCGCAGCCGAATTTTGCCGTGCAGACGTCCTTGGCGGAGCGATAGGGGCAGCGCCCGCCGGCCGGATTCGTCACCTTGTCCTGGGCATTGCCCAGGATCTCGGCAAAGATCCCGGTCATCTGATCCAGACGCTGCTGGTAGTCTTTCTTGCTCGGACCGGCCACGGGCAACCTTTTCTAGCGTCGAACGTCAGCCTATGCCGCCGAGGTCATCAGTTCCTTGGCGACGGCGACGCAGCTCAGGGCATCCGGGCCATAGCCGTCGGCACCCATGTCGTCGGAGAATTCCTGGGTCACCGGCGCGCCGCCGACCATGATCAGCACATCGTCGCGCACATCGGCGTCGATCATCGCCTCAATCGTCTTGCCCATGTTTGGAAGAGTTGTGGTCAACAGGGCGGACATGCCGAGAACCCTGGCGCCGCTTTCCTCCACCGCGTCGATGAAGCTGTCCTCGGCCACGTCGACGCCCAGGTCGATGACGTCAAAGCCGGAACCGCGCAGCATCATGATGCACAGGTTCTTGCCGATATCATGCAGGTCGCCCTTGACCGTACCCATGATCACCGTGCCCTGCTTTTCAATGCCGGAGGCGGACAGGATCGGTTCGATATGGGCCATGCCGGCGCGCATGGCGCGGGCGCAGCTAAGGACTTCCGGGACAAAGACGAAATTTTCGCGAAACTTGATGCCGACGATGCCCATGCCGCCGATCAGGCCGTCATCCATGATCTCAAGCGCCTCGATACCGTCCGCCAAGGCTTTCGCCGTCATGGCATCGACATCATCGTCATCGCCTTCGATCACCGCCGCCGCGATCTCCTGCAGGGCCGGCTTGGCGCGGCTGAATAGGTTGACGAAACGTTCGATCTCCTCGGGCCGTTCGAGAAATTCCTCGATTTCATCCCTGATTGTCTGGTTCGCAATATCGTTCAATTCAGCCATGCTTGGATATCCACTAGTCTAATAAAACAGATTAGAATACATCGTTAATACACTGATCTAATGCAGAGAATGCCATTCCTTAACCGCATCCGGTATGGCGCGCAGATTGGCGATGGAGGTCTGCAGGGGAACGGCGCATTCGGGCCCGATCATCTGCACGCCGGCGTCGAGATTGGCGAAAACCTCCCGCTTCACATCTTCCGGTGTCTTGGAGAACAGCGTTTCCGGGTTATTGATGTTGCCCACCAGGGCGATATCGCCGTGCACCGTGGCCATGGATTCTTCCGGGCCGTTCTTTGAATCGTAATGGAACGCGGCCATGCCGGTCTCGGCGATAAAGCCCATGCGGTCGACGGTGCGGCCGCAGATGTGCAGGATCAGCGGACAATGGATTTTCTCGGCGAAATCCGTGTGCAGATCACGCAGATAGCGTTCGTAGTATTCACCGCTGACCAGATCGCCGGTGGCATGGTCGGGCAGGGTCAGGGCATCGACACCGGCTTCCACCTGGGCATTGCCGAAATCGATCGTGACCTTCTTCAACCGCTCCAGGATTTCCTTGGTCGCCTCCGGGTCGTCCAGAGACAGCAGCAGAAACTTCTCCACACCGAAACAGTGATAAGCCATGGACCAGGGGCCCATGGTCTTGCCGATAATCGCTACATCCTCGCCCAGGTCCTGGCGCAGCAGTTTGATCGCATCCAGCACACAAACGATGTCAGGATGCTCCAGCAAGTCATTGGGAATATAGATATCTTCCGGTTTGTCCCAGATTGGATCGGTCATCTTTACCGTGGGCCAGTTGTCCTTGCCTTCCCATTGCATCTTGCAGCCCAGGGCGGAGGATTCCTGAATGATGGAAAACACCGGCATGACGCTGTCAAAGCCAAGAATGGTATGGGCCGTGGCCGCCAGACGGGCCATGGGTTCGGCCTGCCGGTTGGCATCGGGGAATGGCGCATCGACCAGATCCATCAACTCCACCGTCGCGACGGAGGTCGGGCAACAGACCGGGGTGCGGTCCACCGGCTCGCCCCGCAGGGCCGCCATAACCCGTTCGCGGCTGGTCATGTTTTGCGGTTTGTCCATTTCCTAGCCTTCCTATTCCTGGCTTCCGGGCGCCGCGAGGACGCCCCTGGCCGCATTCATTTCCTGCTCCCGCATGACCGAGCGTACGTTCGGCGCGGTCTGCAACAACATGCCGACCATAGCGTCATGATCCATGCCGCATTCGAAACTGAAACGATTGCCGGCGATTTCGTCCGCCTGGGCATCGGCCAGCTTGACCACGGCATTGCGCAGGGCGGTCAAACGCCGTTCCGCCCCCTCGGCCCCGTCGGCGGATAATTCATACGCCCCCTGCCCCATGGCGGCGGCGGCAACATTCAGCTCGGATTTCTTGTCCCACAGAGAAAGAACGGGCGCATCCGGCGCGCTATCGGGTTTCTCCTTGCAGGCCTGCAGGAACAGCCGTCGGACCGCCACCAGATGTTCGCCGCCACAGGGAAAACGCACGCTGTCCGCCGCGCCCGCCGGCTCCATCCCGCCCAGGGTGCACATGGCGCTGACAATGTAGCCGATGCGGTCGGCCAGGCCGTCGTAGCTGGCGAAACTGCGCACCCTGAAGCACCAGCCCGCATCGTCTTCCCGGGCGTAGAGGCCGATGGAGACGTCACGGAAATATTTGTCGGTCGAAACCAGTTCGATCCGCGTTCCAAGATCGGCGAATGGATCCAACATCCATGCTCTCCCACAAGTTAACAAACGGGACTCTGAACAATCGAGACTTGACGCTACGGGCCGCTAGGGCCACAATTGGCCAGATGGTCAGACCAATTTTAGATTGCTTATGGGGCGCTGTAAAGGCGCTATTGACGGAAAATACGTTGCCATGAACGAGTCATCAAAGATCTTGCGCCCGGAAACGGATCCTTTCCGCCCGGTCGACCGGGCCACGGTGTCGGACACCATCGTCGCCCAGTTGCGGGATCTGATTACCAGCGGTGTTCTAAAGCCCGGCGACCGGTTGCCCTCGGAGCGGGATTTGTGCAAACGGTTCGGGGTTGGCCGAACATCGGTCAGGGAAGCCCTGAAACCGCTGATCACCATGGGCATGCTGGAAGGACGGGTCGGCAGCGGCACCTTCGTCGCCGCAGAAGCGGGACAATACCAGAAACCGCTGGAATGGGGTCTGCTGGCGGATCTGTCGAGCCGGGACGATCTGGTCGAGACCCGCCATATGCTGGAAACCAACGCCGCCTATTGGGCCGCCCTGCGCGCAACGCCGGAAAACCTGGCCGCGATCGAGGCGACGGTCCTGGCCATGGCGGAAAACCTGCAACAGCCGGCCGAATTTCAAGCCCATGACGCCAATTTTCACTTCGAAATTGCCCGCGCCACCCAGAACAAAATTTTGTTCCGTCTGATCGACGTTATCCGCGGCCAGATCCGGACCTGGATCGGCGAACGCCTGACCCTGGCGCCGGAACGCGCCGAGGCCCTGGCCCGCACCTCGCTACATCAACATGAAGAGATCTTCGCCGCCATTAAGTCAGGCAATGGCAAGGCCGCCAACGCCGCCATGGATCACCATATCCAAACCGCGACCCAGGACTTGCGCGACCTGGGCGGTGGCGCTAAATAGGCCGCGTCGCCTCGTCCAGCCACTCGCGGGTGGGATCGTCCAGCTTCGGCGACAGGGCGTCGTAGACCCGCTGGTGATAGGCGTTAATCCAGGATTTCTCTGCTTCCGTTAACAGCTCTGGTGCCATGGCATTGCGGTCGATGGGGGCCAGGGTCAGGGTTTCGAATTCGAGCATTTTCCGCTCCGCTCCCGGCACATCGGCTTCGCGCACGGCCAGCAAATTCTCTATCCGGATGCCATAGGCGCCCGTCTTGTAGTAGCCCGGCTCGTTCGAGACCACCATGCCGGGGCGCAAATCCTGAGTTTGCTGCCGCTTCGAGATCGAATGGGGCCCCTCATGCACATTCAGGTAGCTGCCGACGCCATGGCCGGTGCCATGGTCGAAATCCAGGCCCGCCTGCCACAGGGCATGGCGGGCCAGAATATCCAGTTGCGCCCCGGTCGTGCCTTCGGGGAAACGGGTCGTGGCGATGGCGATGTGGCCTTTCAGGACACGGGTGAAACGGTCGCGCATCTCGTCACTGACCTCGCCAATGGCGATGGTGCGGGTGATATCCGTGGTACCGTCCAAATACTGGCCGCCGGAATCGACCAGATAGAATTCACCGCGTCCCAGTTTCCGGTTGCTCTCGCCGCTGACCCGGTAATGCACGATGGCGCCGTTGGGCCCCGAACCGGTGATGGTTGGGAAGCTCAGATCGCGAAAATGGTCGCCATCGCTGCGATATTCCTCCAATTGCGCCTCGACCGCCAGCTCATCCAACTCACCCTGTGGTGCAAATACCGACAGCCAGTGCTGAAACCGGGCCATGGCCACGCCGTCACGGCCATGGGCGGTGCGGGCGCCTTGTAGTTCAACTTCGTTCTTGATCGCTTTCGGCAATTGGCAGGGATCGGTATCCGGGGCGATGTCCGCGTCCGCCGCCCCTAGACGCTCAAACACCCAATTGGCGGTCAGACCCGGGTCGGCCTGCACAACCTTGCCCTTTAGCGCATCCAGGGCCGGGGCAAAGTCTTCCAGCGCCTGCAGGGAAACTTCGTTGCCCATATGATCGCCCAGATCCTGATTGGGGCCCCTGCCCCGCTTTTCGGGGTCCAGGAACAGATCCACCTGGCCATCGCCGTACAGAATAGCCAGCGACAGCGGCAGCGGCGAATGGGGCACATCGCCGCCACGAATATTCAACAACCAGGCAATGGAATCCGGTGCCGTAATCACCGCCGCGTCACGTTTCGCCTCGACCAGGGCCTGTGCCAGCCGCCGCCGCTTATCGGCCGAGCTTTCACCGGCAAAGGCGATGTCGTGGGGCACGACCAGGGTCATCGGTTCATCGGGCCGGTCCGTCCAGACGGCATCCAGGGGATTGTCGGATACCGCGACCAGTTCGCCGCCCGCCGCCTGCGCGCTTTTGCGGAAACGGGCGACGCCATCCTGGGTAAACAGCCAACTGTCGTAACCAAGCTTGCCCTTGTCGGGAAGATTGGCCGTGATCCAATCGGTGGGCGGTGTCTCGGTGATATGCAGACGATCGTACAGCCCGCCGTCCACCTGTTCATTGATTTGCAGGGTGTAGCGTCCGTCCGTAAAGGCGGCGGCGCGGTCCTGCAGGACCACCACCATGCCGGCGGAACCGGTGAACCCGGTCAGCCAGGCGATGCGCCGGGCCGAGGCCGGCACATATTCATTCTGATACTGGTCCGCCATGGGGATGAGGAAGCCGTCCAGCCCGCGCACTGTCAATTCCGCCCGCAAACTGGCCAGTCGCGCCGCCCATTCCGTCTTGTCATCCGCGCCGCCCGGGGCGCCCGTTTTCTTTGTCATGAGGCCGATTATGCCGCCCCCGGAGCAATAATGGCAATGCGCCATTGCGGCCGCCGAGGCATGCCCTGAATGCAATGCTGCATTGCAAAAAAATCGGGCAAAATTAACCTTCAAGATATTGTTTTTGTTAACAATTTCAATATATGCATTGCAGCTTACAAGTCACGGGCATGGATACCCTGCAAGACCCGCGCATACCAAAGTCAGGATAGAACATGGCCTTTCACAAGCAAATTGAACCTCAATTGGTGCAGGATATTTCCGCCAACGGCGCGACGGCTCTCCGCAACACCGACATTGCTGACCTCCAGCATCACCAGCCGTTTGCCATTATCTCGGACGCCATGGCTGTTGTTGCCGCTGCCGCGAAGCGGGCGTTTCCGGCGAAACGTCTGGCAAGACTCGATAGTTTGGACGACCATCTGCGCCGGGACATTGGCCTTGGCCCGATCAGCGGTTCCTCGGGACACGGATACCTGTAGGGCGGCACGCCTTTCACGACCCGAATTGCAAGGCCCGCGCCATTTCGGCGCGGGCTTTTGCCGTTTGTGGATATGCCGTTGACGCATGGACCGATCCGGCGATGGCTGTTTATACTCCCGGCATCCGTCCCTTCCCTGAGGAGCCCGCCATGCCGCAATACAGATCCTACCGCACCACCCAAGGTCCCAATCGCATGGCATCGCGCGCCCTCTGGCGGGCAACGGGCACCAATGAAGGCGATTTCGAAAAACCGATCATCGCCATCGCAAACTCCTTTACCCAGTTCGTGCCGGGACATGTGCACCTCAAGGACCTTGGCCAGATGGTCGGCGCCGAAGTCTACAAGGCCGGTGGTGTGGCCAAGGAGTTCAACACCATCGCCGTCGATGACGGCATTGCCATGGGTCACGAGGGCATGCTCTACAGCCTGCCGTCCCGTGAACTGATCGCCGATGCGGTGGAATACATGGTCGAGGCCCACTGCGCCGATGCCCTGGTTTGCATCTCGAACTGCGACAAGATCACGCCGGGCATGCTGATGGCGGCCCTGCGCCTGAATATTCCCACCGTTTTTGTCTCCGGCGGGCCCATGGAGGCGGGCAAGATCAAGATCGGTGGCAAGGAGATGATCGTCGACGGGGTGGACGCCATGGTTCTGTCCGCCACGCCCGGCGTGACGGAAGAAGAAAAACAGGCTCTGGAGGAAATTGCCTGCCCCACTTGCGGCTCCTGCGCCGGCATGTTTACCGCCAACTCCATGAACTGCCTGGTCGAGGCGTTGGGCCTTGGCCTGCCGGGCAACGGCAGCCTGGTGGCAACCCACGCCCGCCGGGGCGAATTGTTCCTGCAAGCGGGCCGGCAGATCGTCGAGCTGACCAAACGCTATTATGAACTGGACGAGGAAGCCGTCCTGCCGCGCAACGTGGCCACGTTCGCGGCCTTCGAGAACGCCATGACCGTGGATATGGCCATGGGCGGATCCACCAACACTGTGCTGCATCTGTTGGCGGCCGCGTTCGAGGCCGAGGTCCCCTTCACCATGGCGGATATCGACCGTCTGTCCCGAAAGGTACCGCATCTATGCAAGGTCTCTCCCTCGGTCCAGAACGTGCATATGGAGGATGTACACCGGGCCGGCGGCATCATGGCGATCATGGGCGAATTGGCGCGGGAGGATCTGCTGCATCTGGATGTGCGCAATATTTTGGGTGACAGCCTGGCCGATACCCTGGCGATGTGGGATATCGGGCAAACCAACAACGAGGATGTGCAGGATTTCTACCGCGCCGCGCCGGGCCGCATCCGCTCCATCGTGGCCTTCAGCCAGGACAGCTATTACGACGATCTCGACCGCGACCGGGAGGCCGGCTGCATCCGCGATGTGGCGCACGCCCATAGCGCTGATGGCGGCCTGGCGGTGCTGTATGGCAATCTGGCCGCCGACGGCTGCATTGTCAAAAGCGCCGGCGTGCCCCGGGATATGTTGAGCTTCACCGGACCGGCGATCATCTTCGAGAGCGAGAACAAGGCCGCCGCCGGCATCCGCACCGGACAGATCCAGCCGGGCCATGTGGTGGTGATCCGCTACGAAGGCCCGAAGGGCGGCCCCGGCATGCAGGAGATGCTGCGGGTCACCGGATTAATGAAATCCATGGGCCTGGCCGAGAAATGCGCCCTGATTACCGATGGGCGCTTTTCCGGCGCCACGTCCGGGCTGTCGATCGGTCATGTCTCGCCCGAAGCGGCGGAAGGCGGTCCCATCGCCCTGGTCGAGGAAGGTGATCAGATCACCGTTGATATTCCCAACCGTTCCATTGCGCTTAACATCGAGGACGACGAAATGGCCCGCCGGCAAGCCGCCATGGAGGCCCGCAGTGATGACGCCTGGCTGCCCACCATGCGTGAACGCACGGTTAGCCGGGCCTTGGAATCCTATGCTCTGCTGGCTCGCAGCGCGGCCCACGGTGCGGTGCGTGATCCGAGGCAGTTCAAGAGGTCATTGCAGAAGAGCTAAAGGATTTTCAGGCGGTCAAAGCTTGATCTTCAAGCACGCAGGAACTTGGGAAACGTACGGTGACCCGGGTTCCTGCCCCGACCGCGCTATCGATTTCCAGGATGCCGCCTTGCAATTCGACCAGGGAATCCACGATGGAGAGGCCCAGTCCCGTGCCGCCCTCACTGGCTATTCCGTCACTGGCAACCTGTGTGAACGGCAAAAGGATCGCTTGCAGATCTTCCGGGGCGATACCCACGCCCGTATCGCCGACCGTTATGCAAACACCGCCCTGGCCGTCCAGCGCGGCGCGCACATGTACCTCGCCGCCGGCCGGCGTGAACTTGACCGCGTTGGAGAGCAGGTTGAGCAGAATTTGCCGTGTCGCCCGCGTATCGGCCCGAATGACGGGCAAGGCGCCAAAGATCGAGCTTTCAAAGCGCAAGCCCTTTTTCTTGGCCGCTTCCCTCAAGACGTCGCAGGACGACCCGACGAGATGGGCAATATCAACCTCGCCGAAGTTCAGCTCGTACTGTCCCGCTTCGATGCGTGATAGATCAAGCACGTCATTAATCAGGTCGAGAAGATGCTCGCCGCTGGAATGTATATCTTCCGAATAATCCCGGTAACGCGGATCGCCGATGGCGCCGAACATTTCAGCGCGCAGAATATCGGAAAAACCGATGATTGCGTTCAAGGGTGTGCGCAATTCATGGCTCATGGTCGCCAGAAATTGTGACTTCGATCCGTTGGCCCGCTCGGCGTTCTCCTTTTCCGTGCGTAACGCGTCTTCGCGGACCTTTAGTTCGGTGATGTCCGTGTTGACCAGATAGGTCGCGCCGTCGGGCGCCCGTTTTTCCCTTAACAGCAACCATCGCCCATCGGCCCGATGCGAGAGGATGGGCTCGTCGGACGGTTCGCGGTGCTGGGCCATGCGTTCGCGCACGAATTCCTCTTCGCAGCCCTGCGCCTCGACGATGCGGCCATGCTTGATGTTGTCCCGCACCATGTCCTCGAAAGTCATGCCCGGGCGGATATTCGCGGCGAGTTCGGGGTTCAATTCCCGGAACATGCGGTTGCAGAAGATCAGCCTGTCGTCTGGGTCGAACAGGGCGAAGGCGTCGGAAAGGCTCTCCACCGCTTCCCTGAAGCGACTTTCGGATTCCCGCCTGGCTTCCTCGGCTTCCTTGCGGTCGGTGATGTCGATGTGCCAGACAATTACACCAGCCCTGCCCTCGAAAGTGATCGCCTGGCCATTCATCAGGACCCACCAGCGGGAGCCGTCCCTGCGCACCCGCTCGGCCTCGAAATTCACCAGTATCTTTGTTTGCTGTAGTTGCGACCAGGCCTTCGATAGCTGGGATCGATCGACCCAGGTTTCCGCTAAATCCGAGTGCAGCAAATCTTCCCGCGTGCCCGATCCCAGCATCGTTACCAGGGCGGAATTGGCGAACAGGCGGCGCCCATCGTCCTCGGAAAGGATGGCGATACCGATCGGGCAGGCCTCGAGATATTTACCTAGTGCGTTTTTTAGATAACTCGGCGCTACCGGATCGCGGGCACGCTCCAGCGCGGTCTCCAGTTCCGCGACGCGCCGTCGAAGTTTGACGATTTCGCTTTCGCCACCGTGCCTGCCTTTAGGGCCGCCGTCGATCTCGCCCGCAATTTCATGCAGCGGACTTTTCTGGTCCGCGGCGGATCGCTGTTCTCTTGCGCTTGGCATTAAGCCAATTCCCGTAGCCACTGCTTGCTGACCTACTGTCGTTAAACCGTGATTCTGCGAGTATTCTCGATAGATATGGTAAACAAAGTATTACCAAATGGCGCCCTGGATAGGTCGACGCGCCGGATCAGTGCCGCAAAAAACCATGGATCAATCAATGGGCGGCCGTATATTGGCCGTTCGCATCTTGTCCGCTTCCTCATGCAGCCAATCCATGATCGACCGAAGCAATGGGTCCGAGGCCTTTGCCGACGGATAAACCAGTTGGAAGGGGTGGTTCGAACGACGATTGATGTCAAAGGGACGGACCAATTGCCCGCTGGCCAATTCGTCCTGGATCAAAGCCTCCAAGCCGATGGCGACGCCAAGCCCCTCAATCGCGGCATGGATGGCGAGGTTGGAACTTTCAAACCTGAGGCCACCGTCGGCGTCAACCTGATCCACGCCCGCGAAATCCATCCACTGTTGCCAATCGGTCAATCTGGGCGCCGCGTGCAGCAGGGTTTGCCCAGCTAAATCTTGGGGCTGCTGGAGCGTTTCCGCCAGGGCCGGCGCACAGACGGGAAAAGTTTCGACATCGAGGAGCTTTTCCACGCTAAAGCCGCTCACCGCAACGTCGTCGCGCTGGACCTGAATGGTGAGGTCATAGTCAGTGTTGCCGAATTCAGCCACGTTCAATGATGTGGTCAGGCGAATGTCGATATTGGGATGGCGGTCATATAAGGCACCCCAGCGCGGGATCAGCCAGCGGATCGCGAATGTGGGATAGGCACAGATCGATATGGTTGAGTTTTGATCCAGTTCCCTGATGTGTTGGGAAGCTTCGGCCAGGCGTCCAAGTGGTCCTTTGATTTCCGCCAGATAATCCCGCCCCAAGGCCGTCAGGTGCACTTGTTTGTGCCGGCGCTCAAACAGTTTTTTGCCCAGAAACTCCTCCAAATTGCGGATCTGCCTGCTGATGGCCCCAGGAGTTAGGTTTAATTCAATGGCGGCATCCAGAAAGCTCGCGTGTCGGCCGGCGGCCTCGAACGCCTTCAGAGCGGACATGGTGGGTAGATGGCGCATGGCTCAGTCTCAAGGTAGAGTGAGAAAAACTCACCTGAACAGTGTCAAATTTTCGTTTGCCGGGCAACCCATTCATCGCCATGGTGCGATCGTGCGCACGCCCGCCGCGCCTGCAACGCCGAGAAGGAGCATCGATATGAATATCCTGAGCAATCACATGTTTGCCGACAACACGGAACTTGATGAATGGGTTGCGCCAGATTGCAACGGCAAGAATTTCTTCGATATCGACAAGAGTTTGCAGGATGTCATCAAGATCTATCTGCCCGATGATCTGCGGGCGCATCTGACGCCGCATTTTCGCGAACTGGGTGGACTGGCCGGCAACGAGATTGATGACTGGTCGCGCCTGGCCGACCGGCACACGCCGATCCTGCATGACCGCGGCCCGCGCGGCCAGTTCGAGGACCGGCTGGAGTTTCACCCCGCCTACCGCAACATGGAAGACGTCGCCTTCCACCAATTCGGCTTCCACCGCATGGTGCACAAGCCCGGCATGTTCGGCTGGAATGACAAGATTCCCCATGGCGCCAAATTTGTTTTTCAGTATCTGTTTGGCCAATCGGAATTTTCCCAGCTCTGCCCGATCTCGGCGACGGAAACCACCGCCACCATGATCGGCCTGCACGGCGACGACGCGCTCAAGGAAAAACTGTTCGACCGTCTGGTCAGCCTGGACAAGAACGAGATCCTCAAGGGCGCCCAGTTCATGACCGAACGCACCGGCGGCTCCGACGTCTCCAACATCAATCTTGAAGCCCGCTTCGAGGATGGCCAATGGCGCCTGTACGGTGAAAAATGGTTCTGTTCCTGCGCCGATGGCGATGTCGCCATGCTGCTGGCCCGCCCAAAGGGCGCACCGGAAGGCAACAACGGCATTGCCCTGTTCGCCATGCCGCGCACCCTGGACAACGGCAAGCGCAACAAATACCGGATCATCCGCCTGAAGGATAAGCTGGGCAGCCGGTCCATGGCGTCGGGCGAGATCGTGTTCGACGGCGCCGTGGCCTATGCCTTGGGCGAGGTCGGCACGGGTAAGAACCGCGGCCTGAAGATGATGATGGATCAAGTGGCGCTGTCCCGCCTCTCCCACGGCGCCCGCGCCGCCGCGATGATGCGCCGGGCCCTGAACGAGGCCATGGAAGTAGCCCACAACCGCAGCGCTTTCGAGGAAATCATCATCAATAAGCCGCTGCTGCGCCGGCAGTTGATGAAGATCATGCTGCCGACCGAGCAATCCCTGTCCATGACCATGTA
>CAZVYX010000079.1:0-19159 GCA_964631725.1 uncultured Rhodospirillaceae bacterium
TGGTGGTGCGCGACCGCATTCCCAGGGACAAGATGATGGAGATCGTCGACGATCTTATCGAAATGGGCGTGAAGGCGGTGACCTTTTCCGGCGGTGGCGAGCCGCTGATCTACCCCTATTTCGCCGAGACCGTGGACCGCCTGGCGGCCGGCGGCATCAAGATCGCATCCCTGAGCAACGGCTCCCGCCTGAAAGGCAAGGTGGCCGATGCCCTGGCGGCCCATGGCACCTGGCTGCGGGTCTCGATCGATGGTTGGGACGGGCCTTCGTACGCCAAATACCGCTCGGTCGGTGAGGATACGTTCGAAGAGGTGATGGATAACCTGACGGCATTTTCCGCCCGCGGCTCCAACTGCGTGCTCGGCGGTTCGATCATCGTGGATGAGCGCAATGCGCCCCACATTCTGGAACTCTGCCGTCGGCTGAAGGATACCGGCGTGGCGCATGCCAAGATTTCGCCCTGCATCATCGCCAATACGGGCGAGGAAAATAATCTCTATCACGACAAGTTCAAGGACATCGTCCGGGCCCAGATTGAAGAGGCGAAGTCACTGGACGACGCCAATTTCCACGTGGTCGACCATTACCACAGCATGGAAATCGATTTCTCCAAGCCCTACGACAGTTGCCCCTTTGCCCAAATGCTGACGGTGATCGGGGCCGACTGCAAGATCTACACCTGCCAGGACAAGGCCTACACCGAAAGCGGCACCCTGGGTGACATCTCGGCGCAAAGCTTTCAGGACTTCTGGTATTCAGCGGAGAACAAGCAGAACCTCGCCGCGATCAACCCGGCACAGATTTGCCAGCACCATTGCGTCGCCGATGCGAAGAACCGTCTATTAACGGACTACCTCTCCCTGGCGCCGGAGCATTTGCCCTTCATCTAGAAGCGCAACCGGTCACAGCCCCTCGTAGCGCGAAGTCGCCATATTTCTTCAAACAACCAGGCTGAGCAGCAACAGACAACCAAGCTCGGCAACCAACTGCACCGCGCCCAGAACATCGCCCGTCTGTCCGCCCAAGCGTCTTTTCGCGGTTGCGGCGACCGCGCCCGCGCAGACGGCCGCACCGGCAAGGCCGTACAGACCGGGCAAGAAACCTACATCGACAAGAGCAACCACCGCCGCAATCGCGACAGCGGCCAGGGTGATGGTCCCTCCCGGCCGGCCGGCATCGGCGCCCAGGCCATCATCGCGCGCTGCCGGCAAGAGGTGCATGACGACCACCATGGCCGTGCGCGAGACCGCCGCCGCCGTCAATAGCGCGGCAAGGACCGCTTCTGGCGCGGCGATGGCGGCGAGCACGCCGATCCGGGCCGCGAACACCAGCAACAAAGCCACAAGGGCAAAGTTACCGGCCTGACTGTCCCGCATGATCGCCAACCGGCGCTCCCGGCTGGTACCACCCATGCCGTCGGCAAAATCACCCAGGCCATCTTCATGCATGGCACCACACAGCAGCACGGACACCGCCACGCAAAGCGTCGCGGCCAGCCATGGGCCGAAGCCAAACCATACGGCCAGGGCATAACTCAACCCGGCCAAACCGCCGACGATCAATCCGACGACGGGGAAACACCACGAAGCGGCGGCTAGATCGCCGCGCGTAAGAACAGCCCGGTCATCAACGCGCGAACCGACAGGCAGGATCGTCAGGAATGCACCGACGGTGCGCAGATCAGACAACCAGCGCGCCATATTGCCGTGCGATTTCAGGTACGGGTTCAATTGCCGACGATGCGCAAGGCTTCGCCCCGATCCAGACCGACCGCCTCACCCGCCGTCAGCAATTCCTCGAATGTCGTATCGTCGATGGGAATGCCGTTGGCCAGGCGCTCGACCTTGGATTTGCGTTCCGGATCGCCCGGCACCATCACTTCATCCACGCCAGGCGCGGGCGGAGATGCCTTCACCCAGGCCGTGAATTCCTGCACCTCGGCATCAAATGCCGCGCGTTGGCCAAAGGCGCCCGGATCAATCAGGATCGCCAGCATGTTGTTGACGATGCGGCCCTGGGGTACGCCCTCGCTGCCGAAAACGCCGCCGCCGGTGAAGGCGCCGGCCAGTGCCTCGCAAATCACCGCCAGGCCATAACCCTTGTGCAACCCCATGGAGCGCAAGGCGCCCTTCGGTTCCGAGTACATGACGCCCGGGTCGGTGGTGGGATTGCCGGCACTGTCGATCAGCGCATCGGGCATCATCATTTCGCCCTTGTTGTGGGCCACGCGGACCTTGCCCACGGCAACACGGCTGGTGGCCATGTCCAAAACGATGGGATCGGCGCCAGGCCCCGCCGGCAGGGCGGTGCAATAGGGGTTGGTGGAAAAACGCGAATCTGAACCGCCAAAGGGCGCCACTGCGGAGGTGCGGGACAGCACATTTACATAATGGATCGCGATAAAGCCCGCCGCCGCGCCCATCTCGGCCCAAGCCCCAACCCGGCCAATATGGTACGAGTTCTTCAAGCCCAGCACCACGACACCAAGTTGCTTGGCCCGCTCAATCGCCAGTTCCATGGCCGCCTTGGCGATGACCTGACCAAAGTCGGCATTCCCATCGACCAGCAGAAACGAACCCCGGTCAAGTTCCACGGAAAGACCGCCGCCCGGTTTCAGCTCCTTCTGCTCAATGCCCAGGACATAGGCCGGCACCATACCGACACCATGACTGTCATGACCGAACAGGTTGGCCTCGATCAATTTTTCCGCGACCTGGGCCGCCGCCGCATCTTCGGCGCCGGCACGTTGAAATATGGTCCGGGCAAGATTAATTAGCCGCTCGGCCGGTATCTGCATGCTCGGGACTCCCAATCTACAATTCTTGCTTTGGCGGCGGCAGCATAGTCCCACCGGACCCCAACGGCGATAGGCAATTCGCATCAGCTTGCGGTGAGGCCGGCAAGAACGGTAAAATGGTGCCGTTGAAAGGGGATCATCATGGCGGCGAAGAAAACGACAAAAAAGGCCAAGACGGCCAAAAAAGCCGGGAAGGACCCTGCGGAAAACATCAGGGGTAATGCGGTTGCAGCAGCCATGAAGCTGGCCGCGGTGCAAGGCTGGCAAGATACCACCATGGCCGATATCGCCGATGAAGCGGGCTTGAGCCTTGCCGATCTGCGTCGTGAATTCGGTTCCAAGACAGCCATTCTGGCCGGCCTGATCCGCCTTGCCGACGACGCCGTCCTGCAAGGCAGCGATCCTGACATTGCCGCTGAACCGGTCCGTGACCGCTTGTTCGATGTGATCATGCGCCGCCTGGATGCCCTGGCGCCCTATCGCGACGGCCTCCGGGCAGTCGCCCGTGATCTGCCCCGTGATCCGCCGGCCATGGCCTGTCTGGCCGCCGGGCCGATGCGCCGGTCCCTGCAATGGATGCTGGAAGCGGCCCGCATTCAGCCGTGGGGCCTGCTGGCGCCGCTGCAATTGAAGGGCCTGGGCCTGGTTTATCTGAGCGTGCTGCGGGTCTGGCTGCGTGACGAGGGTGAGGACCTGGCGCACACCATGGCAACGCTGGACAAAGCCTTGGGCCGGGTCGACAGTGTCCTGGACAGCCTCAGGCGCGGCCCGCAACGCTTCAGGCGCGGGGACGAAGATGATACGGGCGCCGAAGAGACATGAGTGAGATCAGTTTCGACGACTTCATGAAGGTGGATATCCGCGTCGGTACTATCGTTCGGGCCGAGCCTTATCCAGAAGCGCGTAACCCATCCTATAAACTGTACGTGGATTTCGGGCCGGAGATTGGCGAGCGCAAGACCTCCGCCCAGGTCACGTCGCACTACACATTAGATGAATTGGTGGGCAAACAGGTTGCCGCCGTGATCAATTTTCCCGCCAAGCAGATCGGCAAATTCATGTCGGAAATCCTGGTTCTTGGTTTTCCCGATGACGCCGGCGGTGTTGTCCTGGTTGAGCCCAACCGCAAGGTCGCCAACGGCGGCCGTCTGTTTTAGTCGGCCCGGCGCCAATCGACCCAGACGCTGACCTTTTCGCCATCGGGCCAGGTGCGGGTCACGACCAATCGAAGCGTGCCGTCGTCCAGCATTTCAACATCGCGAACCTGTTCGCCGCCAACCCAGCTTGGGTTCAAGGCGAATTCCACTTTGGTGATAACGCGGCCATCCTCGATCCGCCAGCGCCCGGCGTAGGAGACATAGCTGTCAAAGGCGGCCAGACGGTCGGCGTCGGGCGCATCGGCGTGCCATTCCGGATCGCCTGGCAAGCGTTCCCGGTTACCTCGGCCAAGGGCGGCACACATCCAGCCATCGGCAGAAAGAATAACCACGCCCTCGGATTGCGTGCCGTAGCGTTCCTCCAGCGCGGCCCTGTGGCTTTCGCTGGCGCCGCGCGCAACCAACATCCAGGTGCCAACAATGTCCTCCGCCCTAATCATGACCGCCCCTCCTCCCATTTCGCAGTTTCATTCGGCTCGCATGATAGCCATGTCAATCAATCTTATCTGTTTTAAATGGGCCGTGTTTTGGACTAAAAATGCAGTAAGAGGCGTGACAACGCCATTCATCCGCCACCGGCCCTGGAGATATCGAACGGAGCAGGTGGCGGACTGTAAAAAAGTCAATCGAACGGAAGACCAATTACTTCCAGTCAAAACCCAAACGGGGAGAGAGAAAATGAAGAAACTACTTGTCGCGACGGCGGTGGCTGCGCTCGTCAGCACGGCCGTCAGTGCCGAAAATATCAAGCTGGGCGTGATCCTGGGCTACACGGGACCCATTGAATCCCTGACGCCTGATATGGCCGCGGGCGCCGAACTGGCAATCAAGGAAGTCAGCAGCAGCGGCGCCCTGTTGGGCGGCAGCACGGTGACGCCGGTACGTGGCGATACCACCTGTACGGACAGCGCCGCCGCCACGGCGGCGACCGAACGTCTGGTCACCTCCGACAAGATCAACGCCATTGTTGGCGGCGATTGCTCCGGCGTGACCACGGCCATGTTGCAGAACGTGGCCCTGGCCAACGGTATTGTCATGGTTTCGCCTTCGGCAACCTCGCCGGCACTGTCCACCATCAAGGACAACGGCCTGTTCTTCCGCACCGCGCCGTCGGATGCCCGCCAGGGTCAGGTCCTGACGGCGGTCCTGAAGGACAAGGGCGTGAAGTCGGCTGCCTTGACCTACACCAACAATGACTATGGCAAGGGTCTGGCCAACAGCATCAGGACCAACTTCGAAAAGGCCGGCGGCAAGATCACCATTTCCGCCGCCCATGAAGACGGCAAGGCCGACTACACGGCGGAAGTCGGGGCATTGGCCGCCGCCGGTGGCGATGTGCTGATCGTCGCGGGTTATCTCGATCAAGGCGGCAAGGGCATTATTCAAGCCGCCCTTGATACCGGCGCGTTCGAGACCTTCGTTCTGCCCGACGGCATGATCGGCGACAGCCTGCCGCTGGCCATCGGTGCCGACCTGAACGGCTCCTACGGCACGGTGCCTGGCACCGACAGCCCGGGCGCCGCGAAGTTCGGCGAAATGGCCAAGGCCGCCGGTTTCAAGGCCGGGCCTTTCGCGTCCGAGTCCTATGACGCCGCCGCCTTGATCATGCTCGCCATGCAGGCCGCCAAGTCTTCTCAGAGCAAGATGTTCAAGGATAAGATCCTGGGCGTCGCCAATGCACCGGGCACCAAGATCTATCCCGGTGAGCTGGCCAAGGGCCTGAAAATCATCGCCGGTGGCGGTGATGTTGACTATGTCGGCGCCTCGGCGGTCGAGCTGATCGGCCCCGGCGAGAGCGCCGGCAACTACCGCGAGATCCTGGTCTCCGGTGGCAAGAACACGACCGCGCGGTTCCGCTAGGTCCGCATGCTTCGCGTATGAAATGAGTGTGAAATGAGTAATGGGAAACGGTTCGGTCCGACGTGCCGGGCCGTTTCCCACTCTTTCCAGATCGCATGATCGAGGTCGAAGACCTGCATATGCATTTCGGCGGTATCCATGCCGTCGACGGGGTATCTTTATCGATTGAAGGCGGCCGCATTACCGGCCTGATCGGTCCCAACGGTGCCGGCAAAACCACCCTATTCAATGTCATCGCCGGTCTGCACAAACCCACATCGGGCAAGGTTTATCTCGACGGCGCCGATATTACCGGCCTGCTGCCCCACGAATTGTTTGCCAAGGGCATGCTGCGCACCTTTCAGATTGCCCAGGAATTCAGCACCCTGACGGTGCGGGAAAACCTGATGATGGTGCCGTCCAATCAGATGGGCGAACGGCTGCTCGATACCTGGCTGCGCCCGGCCCAGGTGCGGTTGGAGGAAGAGCGGGTCCGCGCCAAGGCCGAGGAAGTCATCGAATTTCTCGAAATCACCCAGGTCGCCGATGAGTTGGCTGGGAATCTTTCCGGTGGACAAAAGAAGCTGTTGGAATTGGGCCGCACCATGATGGTGGATGCCAAGATCGTCTTTCTTGACGAGGTCGGCGCCGGCGTCAACCGCACCCTGCTCAATACCCTGGGCGATGCCATTCTGCGCCTGCAAAAGGAGCGCGGCTATACCTTCTGCATGATCGAACACGACATGGATTTTATCTCCCGCCTGTGCGATCCAGTGATCGTCATGGCGGAAGGCGCGGTCCTTACCGAAGGCACGATCGAAGAGGTCAAGGCCAACGAACAGGTGATCGAGGCCTATCTCGGCACCGGCCTGAAGAACAAGCCCGCAACGCAGCAGGAGCCGGTATCGTGAGCTACCTGAGCGGCGATAACATGACCGGTGGCTACGGCGGCGCCGATATCCTGCACGACTGCACCATCGGCGTTGAACAGGGCGAGATCGCGGTTATCGTCGGCCCCAACGGCGCCGGCAAATCCACGGCCATGAAGGCGGTTTTCGGCATGCTGAACATGCACCAAGGTTCGGTGCATCTGGATGGCGAGGATATTACCGCACTGTCACCCCAGGCCCGGGTCGGCAAGGGCATGGGCTTCGTGCCGCAGAACCAGAATGTCTTCACCTCCATGACGGTGGAGGAAAATCTCGAGATGGGCGCCTTTATCCGCCGGGATGATTTTTCCACCACCCTGGAGCAGGTGTTCGAGCTTTTCCCCATCCTGAAGGAAAAGCGCCGCCAGCCGGCCGGTGAGCTATCGGGAGGTCAACGCCAACAGGTCGCCGTCGGCCGGGCCCTGATGACCCAGCCAAAAGTCCTGATGCTGGACGAGCCAACCGCCGGCGTCTCGCCCATTGTCATGGACGAGTTGTTCGACCGGATCATCGAGGTCGCCAAAAGCGGCATCGCCATCCTGATGGTGGAACAGAATGCCCGCCAGGCCTTGAATATCGCGGACAAGGGCTATGTCCTGGTCCAGGGGCGCAACCGCTATACCGACACCGGGGCCGCCCTGATGGCCAATCCGGAAGTCCGCAAGGCGTTTTTGGGGGGCTAGTCCGATCGACGGTATCCTGAATGCGCTGATCCTGTTGTCGAATTTCGTCATCGTCCCCGGCATGGCCTATGGCAGCCAACTGGCCATTGGCGCCCTTGGCGTCACCCTGGTTTTTGGCATTTTGCGCTTTTCCAACTTCGCCCACGGCGACACCATGGCATTCGGCACCATGATCACGGTGCTGGTGACCTGGGCCTTGCAGGCCTGGGGCGTGTCGATCAGCCCGTTGCCCACGGCGCTGCTGGCCCTGCCTTTCGGTGTTCTAGGCACCGTCGTGCTGCTGCTGCTGACCGACCGGTGGGTCTATCGTTTTTACCGGCGGCAAAAGGTGGCGCCGGTGGTCTTTCTGATTGCCTCGGTCGGGGTGATGTTCGTGATGAACGGCCTGGTGCGGTTTATTATCGGGCCGGACGATCAACGCTTCGCCGACGGCGACCGCTTCATCATGAAGGCGCGGGAATTCAAGCGCATGACCGGGTTGAGCGAGGGCATCGCCTTCAAGACTTCGCAGGGCCTGACGGTTCTGACGGCGGTCATCGTCGTCGCCGTGCTGTTCTGGTTCCTCAACCGCACCCGCGCCGGCAAATCCATGCGCGCCTATTCCGATAACGAGGATCTGGCGCTGCTGTCGGGTATCAACCCCGAACGGGTGGTGCTGATCACCTGGACCATCACCGCCGCCCTGGCGACCATCGCCGGCGTGCTTTATGGCCTGGACAAGAGCTTCAAGCCCTTCACCTATTTCCAATTGCTGCTGCCGATCTTCGCCTCGGCCATCGTCGGCGGCCTGGGCAACCCCCTGGGCGCCATTGCGGGCGGCTTCATCATCGCCTTTTCCGAAGTCACCGTCACCTATGCCTACAAGAAGTTTCTCTATTACACCCTGCCCACTGACTGGGCGCCCGAGGGTCTGACGCAGCTATTGTCCACCGATTACAAATTCGCCGTCTCCTTCGTTATTCTGGTGCTGGTATTGCTGTTGCGCCCAACCGGCATATTCGGGGGCAAAGCGACATGAACGGCAACGGCAACAACAACAGCAATTTGCGCCCGATCCTGATGTTCCTGGCCATGTTCGCCGCGCTGGCGGCGGTCGGTCTGATCCAAAGCTGGTCCCTGGCCCTGGCGATCCTGAATTTGTGCCTGATCTCCGCCGTGATGTCCCTGGGCGTCAATATCCAGTGGGGCTATGCCGGCCTGTTCAATGTGGGTGTCATGGGCTTCGCCGCCCTCGGTGGCGTCGCCGGCGTATTGATGTCCGTACCGCCCGTTACGGCGGCCTGGCAGGTGGGCGGCGGCGGCATTGCCATCGCCGGGGTCGTATCCCTTGCGACCATATTTTCAGCCGTGTTCGCCGCCAAACGCATTACGGCGCGCGGTCCCCGGCGGCTGGCCTTGGTGGTCATCATCGTTGCCGGCTATTTCCTGACGCGAATGTTTTTTGACCCGGCGGTCGAGGCGATCGAGGCGGTGGAGCCGGCCAAGACCGGCTTCCTGGGCGGCCTGGGCCTGCCGATCCTGTTTTCCTGGCTGGTCGGCGGCATATTGGCTGCCGGCGCCGCCTGGATTATCGGCAAGATCGCCCTGGGTCTGCGCTCCGACTATCTCGCCATCGCCACCTTGGGCATCTCCGAGATTATCGTCGCCATGCTGAAGAACGAGGACTGGCTGACACGGGGCGTCAAGAACGTCTCCGGCCTGCCCCGACCGGTGCCCTACGAGGTTGATCTGCAACAAGCGGTCTGGTTTCAGGAATGGGCCGAACGGTTCGGCGCCACGGCGGTGGAGTTTTCCTCGATTTTCGTCAAGTTGAGCTATGGCGCGCTGTTTGCCGCCGTGCTGCTGGTCGTGCTCTGGCTGTCCCAGCGGGCCCTTAATTCGCCCTGGGGCCGGATGATGCGGGCCATTCGCGACAACGAAGTCTCCGCCGCCGCCATGGGCAAGAATATCAAGGGCCGGCATCTGCAGGTCTTTGTCCTGGGCTCCGCCGTGATTGGCATCGCCGGCGCCATGTTGACCACCCTGGATGGGCAGTTCACGCCGGCATCGTATCAGCCGCTGCGCTTTACCTTCATCATCTGGGTCATGGTGATCGTCGGCGGATCGGGCAACAATTGGGGTTCGGTGCTGGGTGGCTTCGTGATCTGGTTCTTCTGGATCGAGGCGGAACCCATGGGCCTGTGGCTGATGGATCTGCTGACCGCCGGCCTGGATGAGGGCAGCGGCTTGCGCAAGCATCTGCTCGACAGCGCGGCCCATATGCGTCTGATGACCATGGGCTTGATCCTGCTGTTGGTGCTACGGTTCAGCCCCAGAGGCCTGATACCGGAAAAATAGGCACACCCGCCCAGCCTATTCCCATGGCCGGCGGAATCGATATGATCGGCACCAGGGTCGTCGCTTCGCGACAAAAGCGGCTAGACCCGGCACCGATCCAATGGAGGCCGAAATGACCAATGCCACGGCAACCACCGGCCGCTACGATGTCCTGTTCGAGCCGGTAACGATCGGCCCGGTGACGGCGCGCAACCGCTTTTACCAGGTGCCCCATTGCAACGGCATGGGGCGCAACCATCCTACCGCCATGGCCGTGATGCGCGGCATCAAGGCGGAGGGCGGCTGGGCGGTGGTCTGCACGGAGCAATGCGATATCCATCCAACCAGCGAAACCACGCGGGAAATCCGCCTGTGGGACGACCGCGATATCCCAACTCTGGCCCGCATGACCGGGCAGGTGCATGCCCATGGCGGCCTGGCGGGTATTGAGTTGACCCACATGGGCTATCACGCCTACAACGCGACCTCCCGCGAAATCCAGTTGGCGCCCAGCGGGACACCGGGGTATGGCCTGATACCGTCACATGCCCGCGAGATGGACAAGTCGGACATCGCCGACTACCGGCGCTGGCACCGCGCCGCCGTGCGCCGCGCCAAGGCCGCCGGGTTCGACATCATCGTTGTCTATGCCGGCCATGGTCTATCACTGGCCATGCACTTCCTTTCGCCATTCACCAATCGGCGCGTGGATGAATATGGCGGCAGCCTGGAAAACCGCACTCGGCTGTTGCGGGAACTGATCGAGGACAGCAGGGAAGAGGCCGGCGACGACTGCGGCATCGCCGTTCGTTTCGCTGTTGACGAACTACGCGGTAACGCCGGCATCACCTGGGAACGGGAAGGCCGGGGTGTGTTGGATATGATCGGCGAATTGCCCGACCTTTGGGACCTGAACGTCAGCGAATGGGAGCACGACTCGCAAACCTCGCGCTTCTCCGAGGAAGGCTTCCAGGAACCATTTTTCAGCTTCGCCAAAGAGCATACCTCCAAGCCGGTGGTAGGCGTGGGGCGCTATACCTCGCCCGACCATATGGTTTCGCTGATCAGAAAAGGCGTGCTGGATATGATTGGCGCGGCGCGGCCATCGATCGCCGATCCCTTCCTGCCGAAGAAGATACAGGAGGGGCGGCTGGACGACATTCGCGAATGCATCGGCTGCAACATTTGCGTCTCCTCCGATATGCTGTGGGCGCCGATCCGTTGTACGCAGAACCCAACCATGGGCGAGGAATGGCGGCGCGGCTGGCACCCCGAACGGATCCCGTCGAAGGATACCGACGATAGCGTACTGGTGGTTGGCGCGGGACCAGCCGGCCTGGAAGCGGCCATGTCCCTTGGCCGACGTGGCTATGACGTGATGTTGGCCGAGGCGGGCACGGAATTGGGCGGTCGGGTGAATGGTGAAAGCCGCCTGCCCGGACTGTCCGCGTGGGGCCGGGTGCGCGACTATCGCCTCGGCCAGGTCAACCAACTGCCCAACGTGGGCATCTATCGCGACAGCGCAATGACGGCGGCAAACGTGCTGGAAACCGGTTGTTCCCTGGTCGCTCTGGCCACCGGTTCCACTTGGCGCCGGGACGGCACCGGCCGCACCCATGCCACCGCCATTCCCGGCCTGGAGGCCGGCACTATCTTCACGCCCGACGACGTTATGGCTGATGCGTCAATCGACGGTCCGGTGGTCGTGTTCGATGACGACCATTACTATATGGGCGGCGTGGTCGCCGAAAAACTGTGCGCCCAGGGACATCACGTCACCCTGGTCACGCCGGCCGCGGCGGCCTCGGCCTGGACGGCTTTCACCCTGGAAAAGGACTACATTCAAAAGCGCTTGCTGGAATCTGGCATCGTCATCGTCGGCGGCCATGAGCTTTCAGCAATTGACCGGGCCCGCGTCGAGATCGCCTGCGTCCATACGGGGCGGCGGCGCGAACTTGACTGTACCAGCGTGGTCCTGGTGACCGCGCGGGAACCCAATAATGCGCTCTATCGCGAACTAACGACGGATCAAGAGGCTATGGCAGAGGCGGGCATTCGGCGGCTGACCCGGATTGGCGACGCTCTGGCCCCCGGCACCATCGCAGCGGCGACGTGGAGCGGTCACCGCTTCGCCCGGGAACTTGGCGAACGTTTGCCCGACGGTCCAACCTACTGCTATGAATTACCAGCGTTGGCCGATCTACCCTGACCGGCCACATCGAAGACAGGAACCAGACAAACAGGAGTCCGTCATGACCAAAGGCATGGTATGCGCGCCGCAACCCGAAGCGGTGGAGGCCGGCGCCATGGCCCTGAAACGGGGCGGCAACGCGGTCGACGCGGCCATGACCTGCGCCCTGGTGCAGACCGTGGTTGACCCCATGATGTGCGGCATCGCCGGTTTCGGCACCATGCAACTATATCTGCCGGGCAAGGGCCATCATGGCTTCATTGATTTCCATACCACGGCGCCGGGTGCCGCGACCGAGACCATGTGGCAGGATCAGATCAAGGCCCAGGCTCGGGACGGCTTCGGCTTTATCCTGCACAACCGGGCCAATGAATGCGGCTACGAGAGCATCATGACGCCGGGTAGCCTGAAGGCCTATTACGAGGCGGTCGCCGAATACGGCACCTTCGAATGGAAGGACATTATTCAGCCCGCCATCGACCATGCCGATGATGGCTTCGTGATCCGCCCCCATGTGGACGAGTTCTGGAGTGCGGCCAACGTCATGGGGCGGATGTCGGTAGGCGACAAGCTGCGCGAAATCCCCGCCACCAAAGAGATCTACTGTGACGAAGACGGCAATACCTATCCCGTCGGCGCGCGGGTGAAAAATCCCGGCATGAAGCAAACCTTGGAACGCATTCGTGACGGTGGCGCCGAGATTTTCTATTCCGGCGAAATCGCCGAGGAAATCGTTGCCGACATGGCGGCCCACAACGGCCTTTTAGGCCTGGACGATCTGAGGAACTACAAGACCATCCGGGCCGAACCGATTTGGGGCGAATATCGGGGCGACAGGGTTTCCTGCGGCCACCCGCCCTCGGGGGGCGTCATGATTCTGGAAATGCTGAACATCCTGGAGCATTTCGACCTAGGGTCCATGACCCACAACAGTGCCGATTACATCGCCATCGTCGCCGAGGCGATGAAGTACGCCACCATCGACAAGGACAACAAGATGGGCGATCCGGCCTTTGATGATGTGCCCATCAAGGACTTCATCGACCGGCAACAGGCGGGCCGCTACGCCGACATGATCCGCTCCGGCGAGAAAGCTAATGTAATCCGTTTTGGCGCGCCGGAAGAATCCAAGGACACCACCCATGTCACCGTGGTGGATGAGGCGGGCAATTGCGTCTCCATGACCCATTCGCTGGGCATGCCCTCGGGCGTGGTCACCAAAGGCATGGGCTTTATGTACAACGGCTGCATGGGCGCCTTCGATCCGCGCCCCGGCATGCCCCATTCCATCGGCCCCGGCAAACGCCGCTTCACCGCCATGTGCCCGACCATCGTCTTCAAGGGCGACGATCCTTATGTGGTCATCGGCGCGCCGGGCGGCACCTTCATCACCATGGGTGTCTTGCAGGCGATCCTAAACGTGATGGATTTCGACATGACCATGCTGGAAGCCGTCGCCGCACCGCGTTTTACCGCGAACAGCAACACCATCGACGTCTCCAACCGCATCCCGCATTTCGTGACCCGGGATTTGGAGAGCCGCGGCTATCCCATCGAACGCAACCCCTTCTCTTACGTCTTCGCCGGCGTCCACGGCATCCGCCTGCCACGGCACGGTAAACGCCAATGGGACGGCGGCGCCGACCCTGGCCGTGATGGCATCGCGTTGGAGGTTTAGGCTAAGCCGGCAACCGGATAACCGCCCTTAGCCCCCCCTGGGGCGCTGCGTCCAGGACCACATCGCCGCCTTGGTTTCGCACCGTATCGCGGGTGATAGCGAGGCCGAGGCCGACGCCGCCCGTTCCCTGGTTGCGGGAGTTTTCCAGGCGGTAGAAGGGGCGGAAGGCAGCCTCGCGCTCGTCTTCGGGGATGCCGGGGCCGTCATCGTCCACGGTAATCTCGATCATATCACCGTCGCGCCGGGCGGCCACGGCGCAGGTTTCGGCATAACGCTGGGCATTGCCCAACAGGTTGGCGATGCAGCGCTTCAGGCTCAAGGGCCGCAGGCGGCCGGTTAGGTCACCGCCGGCGGTAAAGGCCACCTCGATACCGTTGCGGCGGGCATCGCCGATCGCCTCCTGCAGAATGGCGTTCACATCCATGTCCACGGCCCGTTCGCCGGCGGCACCCCGGGCGAAGGCCAGATAGCCTTCGATCATGCCGTCCATTTCGTTCACGTCCGCCTGCATGGCCTCCGCCGCCGGGGTATCCTTCAACATCGCCAGCTCCAGCTTCAGCCGGGTCAGGGGCGTGCGCAGGTCGTGGCTGACGCCGGCCAGCATTTCGGTCCGCTGGCGTAGGTGACGTTCGATGCGTTCGCGCATGCGCAGAAAGGCATCGCCGGCGCGGCGAACCTCCACCGCGCCCGAGGGCTTGAAATCCTCCACCCCCTGGCCGCGCCCGAAGCGGTCGGCGGCATCGGCCAGGCGCAGGATGGGGCGCACCTGATTGCGCAGAAAGACAATCGCGATGGCCAGCAACAGCATCGAGGAGCCGACGATCCAAAGGATCAGCACTTCCAAGGTGGCCGAGGTTATCCGGTTGTGCGGCACCAGCACCCGCAGCACGCCATCCTCGAACGCCACCTGGATCAGATAGTTTTTCAACTCAGGTCGGTTGCGAATGGTAAAGGCCAGCTCCAGCCCCCGGTCGATGGTGCGGATCAGCAGCGCCTCCAGCGGCGCATTGGGGCTGGGCAAGGGCCCCGCCTTCAATCGCTGGTCCGGGATCAAGCTGAAGCTCAAATTCAGCCTGGAATTTGCCGATTGCAGAATGTGAAAGCGCGCGATCTCGTCCTTGTTCCGGGTCAGCGCGGCAGCGACAAAACCAATATCGCCGGCCACGCTGCGGGCCAGGCGCCGGGTGACCGTATCCAGGTGACGGTCATAGAACACCACCGCCGCGACGACCTGCAACAAGACCACCGGCGTGACCACGATGATAATAGCCCGGCCAAACAGGCTGCGTGGCAGCATCCGCTTCAGCATGGCGCCCCCCCTGCCCCATCGGCCACGGGGTCAGTCCAGCCAGAAGACATAGCCCTGCCCCCACACCGTGCACAGATGGCGCGGCTCCTTCGGGTCATCTTCGATCTTGCGGCGCAGACGGGTGATCTGCACATCAACCGCACGCACATTGCCGACATCGGATTGCGCCAATAATTCGGCCCGGCCGACGGTGACGCCGGGGCTGCGCGCGAACAGGCGCAGCAACTCGATCTCGCCGGAGGTCAGGCGCACCGTCTCGCCGTCGCGCAGCAGTTCACCCCGCTCGATATCGAAACTGCAGGCGCCAAAGCTGACCTGGGCGACCTCCTCCGCCTTCGGCCCGCCACGGCGCAGGATGGCTTCAATCCTCAGAACCAGTTCCCGGGGCTCGAACGGCTTGGCGAGATAATCATCGGCGCCGACCTCCAGCCCGGCAATACGGTCCTCGGCCGCGCCCATGGCAGTCAGCAGAAGGATCGGCAGCGCCTTGGCCGAATTGTTGCCCCGGCGCAAATCCTCGGTCAACTCCAGCCCGGTTTCACCAGGCATCATCAGGTCCAGCACCAAGAGATCGAAATCCAGGCCCGAAAGCGCGGCCCGCGCCTCGGCCGCACTGGAGGCGGTGGAAACGCGAAAACCGTATTCGCCTAGGTAGCGCCGCAACAGATCACGCAGCCGATCATCATCATCGACAACCAAAATATGGCTCGCGCTGTCGTTCATGGTCGCCGCCTCAGGACCGCTCCACCGCTTTCAAGACCGCTACGCGTTCGTCCGCGTTCAGCATATCCGCCAGCACTTTGCGATATCCAGCCACAGCGTCGGCCCCGGCGTTGCGGAAAGCCCTGGCAAATCGGGCCTTTTGCGGCCCGGACAATCTGGCAAACAGGGTTTCGCCTTTTTCGGTCAGATACAGCAAACGCTGCCGCCGATCCCGGCTGCCCTTCACCTGACGGACATATTCCTCCGCCACCAGTTGGCTCAAGACGCGGCTGAGACTCTGCTTGGTAACCTTCAGGATGGCCAGCAGTTCGGCCACCGTCATACCCGGATTGCGGCCGATGAAATGCACCGCCCGATGATGCGCCCGGCCAAAACCGTAAGCTTTCAGTATCTCGTCCGGATCAGAGGTGAAATCCCGATAGGCATAGAACAACATTTCAATCGCCTGGATCAGCTGCTCATCATCAAGTTGAGCCAGCGCCGGGTCAATGTCTCTCCGCGCATCGCCCGCCTGACTGGCCTCGGCCGCTGGATCTGTAAGAACATCGGACATGGCGGCATGCTACACGAGATGCGTCAATGTTGCTGACATTTTTTTGGTCAGTACTATTGACATATATTTTCTAGATGTTACGTTTACACCATCAAACGTGAAATATTCAGTCGCAAAAGTAACCTGGGAGGCCTCGATCATGGCTACGATCTCATACGATAAACTAGAGGGCAGCATCTGGTACAACGGCGAAATGATGCCGTGGGAAGATGCCCAGGCCCATGTATTGACCCATGGCCTGCATTACGCCTCCTCCGTATTCGAGGGCGAACGGGTTTACGGCGGCGAAATCTTCAAGCTGGAGGAACACACCGACCGGCTATTGAACTCCGCCGAGCTGTTGGATTTCGAGATCCCCTACAGCGCCGACGAGATCAACGCCGCCTGCCGGGAAACCGTGCTGAAGAACAACATCGTTGATGGCTATGTCCGGCCCGTGGCCTGGCGTGGCTCGGAGATGATGGGTGTTTCGGCCCAGGCCAACCGCATCAATCTGGCGATCGCCGTCTGGCAATGGCCCTCCTATTTTGATCCGGAGGCACGCACCGTCGGCATCAAGCTGAAAACCACGAAATGGCGCCGGCCCGATCCCCGCACCGCGCCGGTGCATTCCAAGGCGGCCGGCCTGTACATGATCTGCACCTTGTCCAAGCACGCGGCAGAGGCGGAAGGCTATGATGACGCCCTGATGCTGGATTGGCGCGGCCAGATTGCCGAAAGCACCGGCGCGAATATTTTCTTCGTGATCGACGGCAAGCTGCATACGCCGATCCCGGATTGCTTCCTGGACGGCATCACCCGACGCACCGTAATCGAACTTGCCAAGGCGCGCGGCTACGAGATCATCGAACGGGTTATCATGCCGGAGGAAATGGCAAACGCCACGGAATGCCTATTGACCGGCACGGCGGCCGAGGTCACACCGGTGGGGGTGATTGATGACTACCGCTTCAAGCCGGGCGCCATCACCGCACAACTGATCGAAGATTTCGAAAATCTGGTCAACCGCCGGGCCGCCGCCTGACGGCAGCCTGAAAAGAACTGGAAAGCGGCGGTCCCTGGGGCCGCCGTTTTTCGTTTGGCTGATCCATGCCTTCGATTTAGATTTGGCCGAAATGAAATTTGGGAGCGCGCCATGTATCAGCTGCAATTGACGGAATCCCTGGTTCCGCCCCAGGATAACGACACCATCCTGGAGACAACGGTCGGCGGCCTGTTGCGCGAGGTGGCAGCAGCCAATCCAACCGCGCCGGCCCTGCTCGAGATCACCATGGAGGGCGAGACCGCCCGCGCCTGGAGCTACGGCGAGCTGCTGGCGGATAGCGAACGCCTCGCACTTGCCCTTGCAACCCGCTATGCGCCGGGCGAGCGGGTGACGGTCTGGGCCCCGAACATTCCCGAATGGCTGTTGATGGAATATGCCTGCGCCCTGGCCGGCCTGACCCTGGTCACCGCCAACCCAGGCTATCAGCCGCAGGAACTGCGCTATGTGCTGGAGCAATCGGATTCCGTCGGGCTGTTCGCGGTGGAAAGCTATCGCGGCAATCCCATGGCGGAGATCGCGGTGCAGGCCTGCGAGGGACTGGACGCCATTCGCGAAATCGTCGATATGGACGATACGGCGGCAATGTTCCGCCATGGCGAACGGCCAGCAGTGCTGCCCGAAGTCACCCCCGACGATCCGGCGCAAATCCAATATACCTCCGGCACCACGGGCTTTCCCAAGGGCGCGGTGCTGCATCACCGCGGCCTGACCAACAATGCCCGCCTGGTTTTCGCCCGGGGCAGGATTGCCCAAGGCATGACCTGGTCCAACTTCATGCCAATGTTCCATACCTCCGGCTGTGGCGCGGCAGCGCTGGGCTGTCTGCAAACCACATCGCGCATGCTGCTGTTCAAGGTTTTTGAGCCAGCGGCGGTATTGCGCCAGGTCGAGGCCGAGGGCGTGGGCGCCCTGATCGGCGTGCCAACCATGCTGGTGGCGCTGTTGGAGGCGTTGGAGCAGGAACCGCGGGATATGTCCTCGATCAGAATGGCGATCTCGGGCGGCGCCATGGTAGCGCCGGAACTTGTCCGTCGGGTGCGCGACGCCTTTGGCTGCGATTTCGAAACCGTCTATGGCCAGACCGAGGTTTCGCCCGTGGTGACCCAGCATTTCCACGACGACGACATCGACGATATCTGCAACAACGTCGGCCAGCCGATGCCGCAAACCGGCATTTCCATCCGCAGTGTCGAGGAGAACAAGGTTGTGCCCATCGACACCGTCGGCGAGATCTGTGTCCGGGGCTATTGCAACATGATCGAATACAACGGCAACCCGGAAGCCACGGCGGAAACCATCGATGCCGAGGGCTGGCTGCACAGCGGCGATCTGGGCGCCATGGACGCGCGCGGCTATGTGCGCGTCACCGGCCGTGTCAAGGAGATGATCATCCGGGGCGGCGAAAACCTGTTCCCGGCCGAGATCGAAAACGTCCTGGCGGAACATGACAGCGTGGCGGAAGTCGCCGTGGTCGGCCTGCCCGATGACAAATGGGGCGAGATCGTCGCCGGTTTCGTACGCCCCGAAGCCGGCTGCGAAGTCGACCCAATGGCCCTGCGCGGCCATTGCCGGGAACATCTGGCGGCGCAAAAAACGCCCGCGGTCTGGTTCTCCGTCAACGAGTTCCCGTTGACCGGCTCTGGCAAGATCCAGAAATTCGCCCTACGCGACGGCCACGCCGCCGGCAATTACGAGCCGCTCTAAACGGTCAGCACCGGCAAATAGTGACACCGATTGGTGATCCGCCATCGGATTGAGGGCAATGACCACAACGCCAGGCCGTGGTCATTGCCGGGCTTGATTTGGAAATATCTGCTGAAGTCGGCGCGGCGCATCAACATCAAACTGGATCTTGCCAAAAGGGAGCCGTCCAGACATGACCCAATGTATGGACCGGCTGCTGATCGCAAGCGAGAAATGTGTGGATATCGGAAGTCGC
>CAZVYX010000080.1:0-18751 GCA_964631725.1 uncultured Rhodospirillaceae bacterium
GATATACATTTCCAACAGCCGCAACTTGATGATGGCACCCTGCGGAGTGGTTGCCGCCGTGGTCGTGATGCGCTCTTCACATTCGGATAGGTCGTCCAGAATCTTGCTGTGCTGCTCATCAAGCCGCTGATACTCGGCCCTGGCCTGCTTCCAGCGGTTTTCATGGTACCGAAACAGTTCAGCCAGCTCCTCCTCACATTGCCGCTTCACGGCCACGTCTTCGTCTTCTGGCGGGTTTGGAGGCGGAATAAGGATGGCCAGCTTCAGTCGAACGTTCTCGGCGGATGTCAGGTACTTATTGAGGCCGTGGGCAATGATTTTGCCGTTGGGACATTCCCGCTCGAAATCGCCAATGAACATCTTGAACTGGTTGCCACGGGCCCAATCCGGCAGCGCGTCAAACGCGTCACCACACAATTCACAGAGCCGCATGGATTCGTCTAGAATGCGCTCCCGCTCCACCCAGAGCGCAAGGATCGGGTCAACCGTCTGGTTAGCCACGGCTGGCAGGGCCGCGCTTGTCACCACTGCTCCGACTGTTATGGCAGCGGCGCCGGATGCAGCGCTCTTGATGGCGGTGCGGCGGGATACAACATGTTCGTGGGATAGGGTAGAATGGGTGTTAGCCATGACCTGGTTCTCCTGGAACTGGGTTTTCGGTTAGGCTGGTGTGGGTGCTCGAACACCTGCATCAGCCGTTTTGCAATTCAATACTTACCTATTTTGCATTTCAAAACAAGCCCAACTTGAACGAATTTTGAAATACAATATGTTGTCACTATGGGCCGCCCAAGAAAATATGCTGAATCCGCTCAATTCTCCTTCCGTCTTGAGAAGAATGATCTGGAACGACTTCGAGAAATTGCCGAAGAGCAAGAAAAATTGCCCACGGAATTGGCCCGCGAAATCCTTCAGCGTTACATCAAGCGCCAGAAGCCGAAAGGCACGGCATAATGCGCATTGCCGAGAATGACGGCGGCATTGATGCGCGGCTGCGGGAACGGCGGGGGTGAATAACATGGACATGGCGACCGGGATTATCGCGGCATTGGCGGAGCAAGGCGATGCCAGCGCCCAACTGAGCCTGGCGAAGCTGTACCGCCAGGGTGAAGGCGTCCCCAGGGATATTGCAGCAGCGGCGAAGTGGTGCCGCATGGCCGCAGATCAGGGCCTGGCAAAAGCACAACATAACCTTGGTGTCATGTACGATGAGGGCGATGGCGTCGAGCGGGACCACGGAGAAGCCGCTAAGTGGTTTCAGATGGCTGCCGACCAGGACTTTAGGCCGTCACTGCATAACCTGGGCGATATGTATCTTCGAGGCCTGGGAGTGGCGGAAGATCCGGCGAAGGCGATAGAGCTATTCCGCCGTGCAGCAGATCAAGGTGCCAGCCGTTCACAATTCTGCTTGGGGTCAATGTATGATGAAGGCCACGGCGTGGAGCAGGACGCCACGGAAGCCGCGCGGTGGTACAGCAAAGCGGCAGAGCAAGGGTACGCTGACGCTCAGGTTAACCTTGGCTTGATGTATCAGGAAGGCCGAGGCGTGGCGCAAGACCATGATGAGGCGGCCAGGCTGTTCCGGGCAGCAGCCGAACAGGGCAATCCGCTTGCCCAGTTAAACACAGGGATGATGAGCTCGCGGCTGAAATGAAACTTCGAGCCGAGCGACGGGCCGGTCAGCTTCTCAAGGAAATGGACAAGAATTTGGGCGCTGCGGCAACGCTATCGAACGGCACGATGGCGTTGCCGACGCTCGCTGATATGGGCATCAAGAAGAGCGCCGCCTCGCATTGAAAGAGGAAGGGCAGACGCAGGAACAAATAGCGGCGCAACTGGGCGTGTCGCAGCAAGTCATTTCGAAATTGGTTTCCGGTAATACCACGCATGGTAATACCGGATTAGACGCTCGGAAAACCCTTTCCACATAAGCACCGAAAGTTTCGGTCAGTCTACGTCGAGCCCGATCCAGCGACGGGCATCGTCCGCGTCCCTAAAAACTTTGACCGTCTTTTCTCTTTTGTCATGGGACATTTCAAATACACGGCTCATACCAAAGTGGAGGTCCGTAGCCGCCACTACGGCTACTTTGATGTTATCGTTGAAGAACGATTCCTGCGAGGCTGTCTGCATATCCATCGATGACAAGCCCATGGTTTGTACTCCACGCAGGTCAACGAGATAATTGAATGACGGATCAAAACCGGGATCAGCCCGCATTTCAGACTGATTTTTCCGGACGTCAGCAAGCTCCAGGGTGCCATAATATTCGGCAGAAACGACCCGTGCTTCGGGGTTAATTGTGTAACGGCAGGGCATTCAGCACTCCATATTGCAACAAGAATAACACAATATCGCCGCCCGCGAGGAGGCCTCTTAATGAGGTGATGCGATGGCCGTGGCGATGATTTACCCTGAACATGAGCGCGGGAGGGGGAAAAAGGGCCCGGCAAAAGAGATAGTTTCTATCTCTTTTATATGGACCAAACAGGCTCGTTTCATTCTCCGATGCGCGCCGGCCCGTCCCGGAAGGTGTTTGTATGATGCAAACGCCTTTGCCTGATGTGGCTCAGTGTCGTTAAGATAAGCAATTGCACGACGAGTACCGCCCAACGGGGACAATAGAATGCTCCGCTCAGTTCAAAAGGTTGCGCTTCAGGCCGGCGATCGGCTGGAGAAGGTTGGCCCACCGGGACGGGTCTGGGTCGTCGAGCACCTAGTAAAGCCCACTGCTCAGCCGCCCCACGCGGTTATCGTTGCCGATCAGAACCATAACGAAACACGGATGCTGGCAACGTCTGTACTATGCGATGCGTCCAGGTATCGCCGGCTGTAAGGGCCGCTGCAGAAAACCTGAATTTGGCCACCCTGTTCTTCGCACATGGCAAACTCGGACTTGCACTTTTCCGCCAAAAATGGCATATTTAAACACAGAAAATATGTGAATTGGCAGGCTTGATACCCAGGCTCTGAAGCGGACTGAAAACCATGGCGAAACAGGCATCAGAAGGTAAGCTAACACCGAGGCAGGAACGCTTCTGCCAGGCCATGGCGAGCGGTGCGGACAGCGGGACAGCGGCGGCTATTATTGCCGGATATTCTGAATCCAGCGCGCACGTTCAAGCCCACGAGAATATTAAGAACCCTAAGATAATTTCGCGCATAGCCGAACTTGGTAAGGATGCTTTGGCGGGCCATGGAGTGACAGCTGACAAGATTATCGGCATGTTGCTTGAGTCGGCACAGAGTAAGGACATTGCCGACGGCGCCAGAGTAAGAGCCATGGAATTGCTGGGCAAAACCCTCGCCATGTTCAAAGACGTCCACATCGACGAAACCGAGGAAATGGACGAGGAAAGTCTGGTCGCCGCTGTCTTGGGTGACTACGATCTAGCAGCTACCCTAGCCAAGGCAATGGCCGCAGACAGCCAACTACGCCCGGTAATGAAGGAAGCCCTCGAAAAGACGATGATCGAAGCGCCAGGTGCCATGCTGCAATAGGGCGTCGACAATATTTGGCGGACAGCATCACACCCGCTAAGCAACCCCACACACAGACAGAGAGCCACCAGACAGCGCTACAGGTGCGCGTGACAGCCTGACACAGCCGTGACAACCATGGGCAGGGCAATAGGCATAGGGTGACAGCAGTCATCGTGGCATTTGCTGGGTAAGCATTGCAGGGGTGAGAGCAGGGGCAAGAATGGATGCATCCAAGCCCTTGTTCCATGCGGTTTTTGAAAATTGCGGATTGGCGAATATTGCCTGTCGGTAGCTGCTGATATTTGGCGGTTTTGCTGACCATGTGATACGTCATCACCGTGTCGCACACAATTGAGCGGCAGTTATCCGCCATTCCTGACCATGCATATTATGGCGAGTGACCTCTAAGTTACCAGCCAGGCCCGAATAATGGCTGGAAACGACGGCATCCAGTAGAAGGGGCCGACCCACCCCCACCCTCGGGCGCGCGGGCGTATATCCTGAAAATACATCCAGCGAAATTTGAAACTGTTTCTTAAATAGGGAATTCCCGCACGCTCCTGGCATCAAGGAACTGTGTTTGCCGGGCCTGAGCGGTGCACAGAGGGGCGAGAAGCCTTTTCTGGTGGTGGGGTCCACAAAGCCGTCAAACAGGCCCTCGCGGTCACTTATAGGTCACTCAACGACAAACCGGTGAAACAAGAGTATCAAAAAGTAGCAGAAATTATGGTGCGCCCGGCAGGACTCGAACCTGCGACCCCTTGATTAGGAATCAAGTGCTCTATCCAGCTGAGCTACGGGCGCCCAAGGCGCTGGTGGCCGGGTGATAGCATGTTGGCGAGGGCCATGAAAGTGTTGTGGCCGCTTGTACCGCCCCTGGTCAAACGATAAGTTGCCGCCATGCCTAGCCGTTACCAATCGCAGCCGGGGAACCGGAGATGAGCGCCAATCCATCCGAGACCGGCCCGCCGAAGACCCCGACCGGCGGGGGGCCGGCCTTTACCGGCCCAGCCTACACCGGTACCGGCCGTATCGGCGATAGCGCCCTTGCCGCCCGCCTGGGCCGGGAGCTGCAAGGCGAGGTGCTGTTCGACGGCGCCTCCCGCGGCCGCTATTCCACCGACGCCTCGATCTATCAGATCGAACCCATCGGCGTGGTCGTGCCCGAGACCGAGCAGGACATCGTCCGCGCCATCCAGATTGCCGGCGACGAGCGCATCCCCATTCTGCCCCGTGGCGGCGGCACCTCGCAATGCGGCCAGACCGTGGGCGAGGCCCTGGTGCTGGACGTCTCGAAACATTTCGCCGGCGTCATCGCCCTGGATGTGGAAAATCGCCGGGTCACGGTGCAGCCCGGCCTGGTGCTGGATCAATTGAACGCCTATCTAAAGCCGCACGGTTTGTATTTTCCCGTCGATGTCTCGACCTCGTCACGGGCCACCATCGGCGGCATGACCGGCAACAATTCCTGCGGCGCCCGCTCCATCCGCTATGGCCGCATGGTGGAAAACGTGCGCGCTATCGATGCCATATTGGCCGATGGCGCGAAATTGCATTTCGGCCAGTTGCCCGATGATTTCCAGGCCGCCGATATCCCGAGCCGATTTCGGGATATCGCCACGCCGCTGTTGGACCTGGGCCGGCGGGAAGCGGACGAGATCACCGCCCGTTTTCCCGACCTGCATGAAAGCGTCGTGCAGCGCCGGGTGGGCGGCTACAACATTGATGCCCTGGTGCCCGGCATCGGTTCGGAAAACCTGGCCCATCTGCTGGTGGGATCGGAAGGCACCCTGGCGTTTTCCACCGCCATCGAACTGGATCTCGCCCCGATCCCCGCCAACAAGGCCTTGGGTATCTGTCATTTCCCGAACTTTTATGCCGCCATGGATGCGACCCGGCATATCGTTGCGCTGGGACCGGCGGCGGTGGAACTGGTCGACCGCACAATGATCGACCTGGCGCGGGAGATCGAAATTTTTCGCCCCACGGTGGAACGCTTCGTCCGTGGCGCGCCGGCGGCGCTGCTGCTGGTCGAATTCGCCGGCGAGGATGGGGTCGAGCAACGGCGCAAGCTGGCGCAACTGGTGGAATTGATGGCCGATCTGGGTTTCCCCGACAGCGTGGTCGAGGCAACGGACCCCGGCTTCCAATCGGCGGTCTGGGAGGTGCGCAAATCGGGCCTCAACATCATGATGTCCATGAAGGGCGACGGCAAGCCGATCAGCTTTATCGAAGATTGTGCCGTGCGTCTGGAGGATCTGGCCGACTATACCGACCGCCTGACAAAGGTCTTCCACAAGCACGGCACCGAGGGCACCTGGTATGCCCATGCCTCCGTCGGCACATTGCACGTGCGCCCCGTGGTCAACCTGAAGGAAGAGGCCGGCGCCAAGCAAATGCGCGCCATGGCCGAGGAAGCCTTCGAAATGGTGCGCGAGTACAAGGGCAGCCATAGCGGCGAACACGGCGATGGCCTGGTCCGGTCCGAATTCCACCTGCCCATGTTCGGCCAGCGCATGGTGGATAATTTCGCCGAGGTGAAGAACCTCCTCGACCCCACAGGCCTGTTCAATCCGGGCAAGATCGTCGATCCGCCGAAAATGGACGACCGCCGCCTGTTCCGCTTCAAGCCGGGCTATACGACACCGCCTCTGGAAACCGGCCTGGACTGGTCCGCCTGGGGCGGCCTCGCCGGCGCGGCGGAGATGTGCAACAACAACGGCGCCTGTCGCAGTTTGAGCTTGGCCGGCGTGATGTGCCCCTCCTTCAAGGTTACGGGGGACGAGGCGCATTTGACCCGGGGTCGCGCCAATCTCCTCCGCCTGGGCCTGTCGGGACAGCTCGGCCCGGATGCCCTGCATTCGGACGCCATGGCCGACGCCATGTCACTGTGTGTCGGCTGCAAGGGCTGCAAACGGGAATGCCCCGTGGGCGTGGACATGGCGGCCATGAAGGTCGAGGTGCAGTACCAGCGCGCCAAACGGTCCGGTATTTCCTGGCATGACCGCCTGGTCGCCTATCTGCCACGTTACGCGCCCTGGGCCGCGCGCCTGGCGCCGGTTTTGAACCTGCGCGATCAGATACCGGGCCTGGCCTGGTTGAGCGAAAAGCTGTTTGGCTTCACCGCCAGGCGGCCGTTGCCGAAATGGCGCCGGGACAGGTTCCAGCCGGAACAGAATGCCCATGGTCCCATGGACGGCCCGGAAGTGGTGCTGTTCGCCGATACCTTCAACAGAGCGTTCGAGGGGGAGAACCTGACGGCGGCCATCGATGTGCTGGTGGCGGCGGGCCGGCGGGTGCATATCGCCCAGGCCCTGGATAGTGATCGCGGCCTGTGTTGCGGCCGCACCTTCCTCGCGGCCGGCCTCGTCGATCAGGCGCGGGCGGAAATGTCACGCACCGTTGCCGCACTTGCGCCGTTCGTTGCCCGCGGCCTGCCCGTCCTGGGCCTGGAACCGTCCTGCCTTCTGACCCTGCGCGACGAACTGCTGGCGGTGCTGCCCGGCGACCAATCCCAGGCCCTGGCCGGCAAGGCCATGCTGTTGGAAGAATATCTGGCGGCGGAACATGAGGCGGGCCGCCTGGAGCTTGATCTGGCGGCCTCCGGCGAAATTCTGTTGCATGGCCATTGCCATCAAAAAGCGCATCAGACCATGGGGGCCATGACCACGGGGCTCGCCCTGATGCCCGGCACGGATGCCGAGACCGTGCAATCAAGCTGTTGCGGCATGGCCGGCGCTTTCGGCTACGGGGCGGAGACCTATGACACCGCCATGGCCATGGCCGAGGCGGCATTGCTGCCCGCCGTTCGTGACGCGGACGCGGCGACAACCCTGATTGCCAACGGCACTTCGTGTCGGCAGCAGATCAAGCACGGCAGCGGACGGGACGCGGTGCACATGGTGCGGGTCTTGCAGCGGGCCCTGAAGTAGGGGCCGGGCAATCAGGGACGGCACATCGCGGCGACCGACGAATGGGCTCTTCTGATCAAGCGAGCCGATCCGAACCAAACGAGCGCCCTCCACTTTTTGCCAGATATTGCCTTGTTCGAACACATGAATACGCAAAAATAGGTCGGTCGACCGACCGATAATTGAATTATGATTGGCTGAATTTTGTGATTTTTGACCAATTTTGGGTGCCAGATTTCGGCTGCCGGGTGGTCGTGGGGCCCGTTGGGTGACCGGATTGCCTCGGATGCGCGCGACTATCCCTTGTCCCGCTCGTCGGTCACCCGCTTGGCCTTGAATTCGGTCTTCGGCAGGGTATTGGGCGCGACAATCTCGATATCCGCGCGGACTTCGATTTCCAATCGGACGGCGGCGGTGACCTGTTCGGCCAGACTTGAAGCCGCACCATGTTCGGGATGCTCCACCACCACCTTCATCACGTCCATGCCGTCGCTCTCCCGGCTTGAGAGGACGATCTGGAACTCGTCGCCCAGTCCCGGAATGGCGCGCACGGCTTTTTCGATCTGGGTCGGGAAGAACTTGATGCCGCGCAGGTTGATCAGATCATCGGCCCGGCCCGCGAAGCAGCCCATGGCGCGGGCGTGGCTGCGGCCACAGGCGCAGGTGTCGTGGTTCAGGGTGGTGAAATCGCCCACCAGGAACCGCAGTTGCGGCGAGCTTTCCGAATTCAGATTGCTGCAGACCGACAGGCCGCGCTGACCCGGCGGCACCGGCTTCATGGTCTCCGGCTCCACGGTTTCCCAGACCTGCACGTCTTCCATCAAATGCAGAAATTGCTCCCCGCCATTTTGGCCGCCGGCGGCGCAGCTATAGCCGCCGGCATGGGGCGCAACCTCGGTGCAGCCGTAGAACTCGACCAATTTGGCGCCCCACAGATCTTGCAGTTTCTCCCGCGTCGGCGCGATGGCAAGGGCCGGTTCACCGCCACAGAACAGTTTGGAGACGGCTGTCGCGGCGGGATCAAGGCCCATGTCCTGCATGACCCGGCCCAGATACAGGGCGTATGACGGCGTGCAGCATAGAATGGTTGGCTTGAATCTATCGACGATGCCGGCCCGCATGGCGCCGTCCATGCCACCGCCGGGAATGATGCCGATGCCCATCTTGGCCAGGCCCATCTGCGCGCCCCAGGCAAAGACATGCGGGCCATAGCCGGTCATCATGAATACCGTGTCGGCTGGTGTGAAGCCCATGGCATGCATGGCCCGGGCGTTCGACCAGGCCCAATATTCCCGGTCGATCTGGGAATAGCGGAAAATGCGCGGCGTACCCGTGGTGCCGGAAGTTGAAAACAGCATCCAGCCCCGGCGGCGCCAAATCTCGTCCGGCAGGGTGGTGTAATGGCCGTACGGCGGGTTGGCCTCTACATCCAGGGTCATCTCGGATTTATCCACCACCGGCCATTTCGCCAGATCATCGACGCCGGCGATATCCGTCGGCGCGAGCCCCAGGCGGTCGAACCGTTGGCGGTAAAACTGGCTGTTCTCGTACAGGAACGGCGTGACGGCGGCGAGCTTCTCGTTCTGGATGGCGATCAGTTCGTCCCGGCTGGCGCCGTCCAGGCGCGGCGACCACATCTCCCCATCGGCGGCATGATCGGGATCGTGCTTGAACTTTTCCAGGATGGCCAGCCATGTGGCCCTGGTCTCCGCCGCGCGATCCACCATGTTGTCTCCTACGCTTCGCTTTCCTGCTGCTCCTCCCGCTCGACCGCGCGCCAACCAATGTCGCTACGGCAAAAGCCTTCCGGCCAGTCGATCGCCGCGACGCCCTGATAGGCCCGCTCCCGCGCGGTTCGAATATCCCGTCCCTGGGCCGTCACGCCCAAAACCCGGCCGCCGTTGGCCAGCATGCGGCCACCGTCCAGTTTGGTACCCGCATGCAGAACGGAGACGCCGGCAATGGCCTCGGCGCCGGCAATGTTCCGGATTTCCGTGCCCTTGGCGTAGTCGCCGGGATAGCCCTGGGCCGCCATGACCACGGTAATCGCCGCCCGCTCGGACCAGTCCACTTCATAGCCGGCCAGCTGCCCCTTGGCGGCGGCGATCAGAGCCGCGAGCGGATCGCTTTGCCAGCGGGCCAGCAGAACCTGGCATTCCGGATCGCCGAAGCGCACGTTGTATTCGATCAATTGCGGACCCCGCTCCGTGATCATCAGGCCGGCATACAGCACCCCCTTGAAGGGCCGTCCGTCCTGCTCCATGGCCCGCATGGTGGGAAGGATAATCCGCTCCATGGTCTTCTGGCACATCTCGTCGGTCATCACCGGAGCCGGGGAATAGGCGCCCATGCCGCCCGTGTTGGGGCCCTTGTCGCCATCGAACACCGCCTTGTGATCCTGGGCCGTGGCCAGCGGCAGCGCATTGCGGCCGTCGCACAGGGCAAAAAAGCTGGCTTCCTCGCCGACCATGAACTGTTCCACGACGATTTCATTGCCGGCCTCACCGAACTGGCCGCCCAGGATGTCTTCCGCCGCCGCCAGGGCGTCTTCCGTGGTTTCGCAGACGATGGCGCCCTTGCCCGCCGCCAGGCCATCGGCCTTTACGACGATGGGCGCGCCGCGGTCCTGGATATATTCCTTGGCCTGGGCAAGATCGGAAAAGCGTTCGAAGGCCGCCGTCGGGATATTGTGGCGCTTGCACAGGTTCTTGGTGAAAACTTTCGAGCCTTCCAGTATGGCGGCCCGCGCGCTGGGGCCAAAGGCCAGTATTTTCTCGCTGTCCAGGCGGTCGACCAGGCCATCCACCAAGGGGCCTTCGGGGCCGACAATGACGAAATCCACCGACTGATCGCGACAGTAGGCAACGATGCCGTCGAAATCATCGACCGCTATGTCGACGCATTCGGCGAGCTGGGCGATGCCGCCGTTGCCGGGCGCACAGCTTAACCGGGTCGCCAGTGGCGAACGGGCCACCCCCCAACAAAGCGCGTGCTCCCGCCCGCCCGCGCCAATGACCAGAACATGCATACCGCCAAACCTCTTTATCTTACGCAATAACGTTTACTCTTCGGGGGCCCCTTGTATCATAGCCGGGCAAGCGCGGCAGCAGATGATCTGGATTTTGAACGGATGAGCGACCAAATAACTGGCGGGGACAGTGGCGGCGCCCCCAATTTGCCGGAATATTCGGTTTCCGAAATCGCCGCCGCGGTAAAACGGACGGTAGAGGATAATTTCGGCTATGTCCGCATCCGGGGCGAGGTTTCTGGCTTCCTGGCGGCGCGTTCGGGCCATTTGTATTTCTCCCTGAAGGACGACCGGGCCGTGATCGACAGCGTGGTTTGGCGCGGCACCGCAGGAAAACTGCGCTTTAAGCCTGAAGATGGCCTGGAAGTAATCTGTACAGGCAAGCTCTCCACCTATGCGCCGCGCTCCCGCTATCAGTTGGTGGTGGAAGCGATGGAGCCGGCCGGTGTCGGCGCCCTGATGGCGCTGTTGGAGGAGCGGCGCCAGAAACTTTCGGCCGAAGGCCTGTTCGCCGAGGAACGCAAAAAATCCCTGCCCTATCTGCCGCGGGTCATCGGCGTCGTGACCTCTCCCACCGGCGCGGTGATTCGCGACATCCTGCACCGCCTGCGCGACCGTTTCCCCTCGCGCGTGCTGATCTGGCCGGTTCTGGTCCAAGGCAAGGGCGCGGCGGAACAGGTCGCCGCCGCCATTCACGGCTTCAACGCCCTGGACGAAAGTTCGGCGATACCGCGCCCGGATCTGTTGATCGTGGCCCGTGGCGGCGGCTCCATTGAGGATCTGTGGGCCTTCAACGAGGAGGTCGTGGCCAGGGCGGCGGCGGAAAGTGAAATACCTCTGATTTCCGCCGTCGGCCATGAAACGGATACCACACTGATCGACTTCGTCTCGGACCGCCGGGCGCCGACACCGACGGCGGCGGCGGAAATCGCCGTGCCGGTACGCGCGGAATTGGTGGCGGGCAATCAGGATCTCGACCGCCGCCTCGGCCTCGCGGCGCAACGCTTGCTGGCGGAACGGCGCCGTGACCTGGACGGCCTGAGCCGTGGCCTGCGCGGCCCCCGGGAGCTGCTGGCCCTGGCCCGGCAGCGCCTTGACGAGGGGGCGGACCGGCTGCATCGGGCCCTGTTGACTTTTGGCGCGGAAAAGCGCAACGCCCTGACCGCCATTGCGGCGCGGCTGCGGCCGCGCCTGGTGCTGGAGGCCATTGAAGGCGGCGGCCGTGGCCTGCGGGATCTTGACGGACGGATGCTCCGGGCAATCCAAGGCCGCCTCAACGAGCACCGGCTGCGCCTGGGCGCACAGGGCAAATTGCTCGACAGTCTCAGTTTCGAGAGGGTGCTGGAGCGCGGCTACGCAATGGTGCGCCATCGCGACGGCGGCGTTGTCATGGCGGCGGCGGAGGCCGGTCCGGGGAGCCCGCTCGCGGTCCGTTTTCGTGACGGCGAGGTGGCGGTCACCGTTGACGACGACGTTGCCGACAGTCCGGCGACGGCCAAGCCCGCACCGGCCAAGGCAGGGAAGAAGGCCAAGGCAAAATCCGATCCGGGCAATCAAGGTTCGCTGTTTTGATCCGCCGCTGGCTGCCAGTACTGCTGATCATCTGGTCCCTGCCGGCATTCGCCGAAGCGCCGATTTTGACCGGCGATTTTGTTCAGGGCGGTTTGGTGCATGGCCATGTCGTGCCGGGAACAAAGGTGGAGTTTGATGGCCGGACGGTGCGGATCGGCCCGGACGGTACGTTTATCATCGGCTTTGGCCGCGATTTCCCCCGTACGGCGCAATTGTATTGGCGGGCTCCGAAGGGTAAGCGGCAAAGCCAAACCCTGAAGATCAAGGCCAGAAAATACAAGGTTCAGCGCATCGATGGCCTGCCGCCTAAAATGGTCACGCCGCCGAAGAAGGTTCTGGCCCGCATTCGCCGCGAGAACAAGGGCATCGCCGCCGTGCGCCGCCTCGATAGCCCCACGCCATGGTTCGATAGCGGCTTTGCCTGGCCCCTGAAGGGCCGGATCAGCGGCGTCTACGGCAGCCAGCGCGTGCTAAACGGCAAGCCGCGGCGGCCCCACTATGGCCTGGATATTGCCGCCAAGACGGGCAGTCCGGTGCACGCCTCCACTGATGGCAAGGTGGCGCTGGCCGAGGCTGATTTGTATTACACCGGCGGCACGGTGATGCTGGATCATGGCCATGGCCTGACCTCGGTCTATTCCCATTTGCACAGCGTTACGGTAAAGACCGGCCAGTTCGTCCGCCGGGGCCAGCAAATCGGTACCCTGGGCGCGACGGGACGGGCCACGGGGCCACATCTGGACTGGCGCCTGAATTGGTTTCAACAGCGCCTGGATCCGGCACTTCTATTGGGCCCCATGCCGAAATAGGGGCTGCATCCTTTTTTTAGGATGGCCAGCGATGATGCGGCCACAGCCATTGTTCGGGCCTGGCCCTGATCCAGTCCTCCAGCATCTGGTTGACCTGTCCCATCATGGCGGCGACGTCTTCGCCGTGGTCGCCGTTCTTGCGGTAGGGCAGCGGGTCGAGAAACGTCACGCGAAAGGAAGCGCCTTCCAGACGTTCGCAGCGCACCGGCAGAACCGGAAGATCCTGACGCAACGCCAGCTGCGCGAGGGCCGGCGCGGTCATGGCGGGCCGGCCAAAGAACGGCACGGCGATGCCGTCGTTCATTTTCTGATCCACCAGCATGCCCACGGGTTCACCGCGCTTCAGCGCGGCAAGGATGCCGCGCGCCGCGGTCTGCCCCTTGGCCAGGGCGCTCAACGCCGACCCCTTGCGGAACTGCCGCAGCCAGGCGTCGATCAGGGGATTGTTGGCGGCGCGGTAGACCGCATGCACGGGATGGCCCAGCTTGGCCGTAACCGTATTCATCAACTCCCAATTGGCGAGATGGCCGCCGAACAGCAATGCCGCTTTGCCGCCATCCTCGCCGATATGCGCGGTCAGGGTTTCCGCCCCCACCACCTGGACCTGTCCCGGACCGGGCGCGCCGTCGGTCAAGGTGAACGCCTCCAGATGTGGCAGTTCGGCCACGGTGCGGCCAAGATTTTGCCAGACACCGGCGATGATGCCGGCGCGTTCCTCGGGCCGCAACTCCGGCATGGCCAGGGACAAGTTTGCTTCCGCCCGGCGCGCAAGGGCCGGCAGGCGCCCCAACAGTCCGCCCAGAACCCCGCCCAGGTTCGAGGCCGCCGCCACCGGCAGGGCCGCGAACAGGGTCCAGAGCAGACGGGCCAAGTAAAGCTCAAGACGGTAGCGTATGGGATGTTTCATGGTGCCTGGTTCCCGGCGGCACGATCAAGAAGACGGTCCAGCAGCTCGTTCAGGTCATCGGGGCTGTCAAATTCCAGGGTAACATCGATCACGGTGACCATGGCGCGAACTTCCGGCGACAGCCTTGCCGCATCCTTGGCGGTTGTTACCGCCCGGGCATCCAGACTTTGGGCGTGTTCGACAAGCTTCCATACCTCATCGTCGTCGTAGGGATGATGGTCGGGAAAGGTCTGCTGTCCCACCAGCTCCGCGCCCAACTCCCGCACGGTATGAAAAAAGCGTTGCGGCCGGCCGATGCCGGCAAAGGCCACGACCCGGGCGCCCCGCAGCGCCAGGGTATCGGGCGCGGGGATCAGGCGCGCCGTCAAGGGCGGCCGGCTCAGGGCCGGGAGGGGGGCGGGCGTTTCCCCCGACTGCAACAGCACCACGTCATCGGCCCGCGCCAAACCGGTTTCGGCGGCTTCGCGCAAGGGCCCGGCGGGATGTATGCGGCCATTGCCCAGGCCATAGGCACCGTCGATCACCAGCAGGGAAATATCCTTGGCCAACTGGGGATTTTGAAAGCCGTCATCCATGATGATCGCCTGGGCCCCGCCGGCGATGGCGGCGCGGGCCCCGGCCACCCGGTCGCGGGCGATCCAGGCCGGTCCGGCGGCGGCCAGCAACAGCGGTTCATCACCCACGTCCGATGCCCCATGCACCGTTGGATCGACACGGACCGGGCCGGCGAGGCGGCCGCCGTGACCCCGGCTCAAGAAATGCGCCGCGATGCCGCGCTGGACCAGGGCGCGTCCCACCGCCAGCGCCGTGGGTGTCTTACCGGCGCCGCCGGCTACCAGGTTGCCGATGCAAACCACTGGCACGCCGGCCCGCCAAGGCCTCGCCATGGCCCAACGCAGGCGCCCGGCTGCGCCATATAGGCAGGCCACCGGCTGCAGCGCCCGCGCCAGAACACCATCGCGGGACCAAAAATCAGGCGCGTGCACGATCGGACCCCTGCTCGGGCAACACAGGTGCCAGTTGCCGCAACACCGCTGCTACGACATCCTGGCCGTCATCCGCCGCAACGGCGGCGGCCTTGGCCCGGCGTCCGGTTTCCTGTCCGTCATGCAGCAGAATTTCAACTTGATCGGCCAGGGCATCGCCGCCGTCAACCTGCACCGCGCCGCCGGCCTCGATCATGGCGGCGGTCTGCTCCGTGAAATTGAACATATGGGGCCCGAACAGCACGGCGGAGTCCAACCGCGCCGCCTCTAACGGGTTTTGGCCGCCATGTTCGATCAGGGAGCCGCCAATGAAAACAATCGGCGCCAAACGGTAGTAGAGCCCCATTTCCCCCATGCTGTCGCCCAGGTAGATATCCGTTTCGCCGCTAATCGGCTGTTCCAGACTGCGCCGGGCGACATGCAGTCCGCGCCCTTCCAACTCGGCCGCGATCTCGCCGCCGCGATCGGCATGGCGCGGCACCACGATGGTCAGCAAACCGGAAAAGTGCTTCGATATTTTTTGGTGCACCGCCGCCACCATGGCCTCTTCGCCCGGATGGGTCGAAGCCGCCAACCAGACGGGCCGTCGGCTGATCGCGGTCTTCAGCACGTGCAGATCACGTGGATCCACTGTTAGTGGCGGCGACGCGGCCTTTAGATTGCCGTGAAAGCTGACGGATTGAACCCCCAGGGTGGCCAGCCGGCCGGCGTCGGGAGCACTTTGCGCAATACAGAATTGGAACGACTGCAACAACGGCTTGATGAAGAACGGAAGGCGCCGCCAACGGCGAAACGACTTTTCCGACATGCGGGCATTGACCAGGGCCATGGGCACACCGCGCGCCCTGGTCTGATGAATCAGATTGGGCCAAAGCTCGGATTCCACCCACAGTGCCAGATCGGGCCGCCAGTGTTCGAGAAACCTGGCGGTGTTCGACGGCAGATCGACGGGCACATACTGGTGAATGGCCCGCCCCGGCAGGCGATCGGCCATGATGCGGGCCGAGGTCACGGTGCCCGAGGTCAGCAAGGCATGTAGACTGGCGTCCCGATGCAACAGCCGCTCGACCAAGGGCAGGATCGAGATCATCTCGCCCACCGATGCGCCATGTACCCAGATCAGGCGGCCCGCCGGGCGGGGCCGCCCCGGCTGGCCCAGGCGTTCCTCGAATCTGACCGGATCCTCCTTGCCCCGGCGCAGCCGGCGGCGCAGGTGCCAGGTAACGGCCGGTCCCAGCAGGACAGTGATCCAGCGGTAAATCGTATGGCTCATGGCGCTATTCCAACCAGACGGTCGGCTTGTTCCGTCACGGCACAAAGCGCCGTTTCGACATGGCGGCGGGCGGCCTCATTTGCGTGCTCATCGATCTGGCGATCGATCGTGATGGGTTCGCCAAAGACCATGGCGCCGCGCGAAAAGGGCAGGGCGAAACGAAACCTGTCCCAACTGCCGAAGGCATGATAGCGGCCAGTACAGACAGTGACGGGGATAATCGGCGCACCGGATAGCCGCGCCAGGGCGATCACGCCTTCGCTCAGCCGCATGGCGGGCCCCCTTGGTCCGTCGGGCGTCAGACCAATGGAATGACCGGCCTTCAACAGTGCCAGCATCTGCCGCATGGCGGCGGTACCGCCCTTGTCCCGATCACGCCCGGCCCGCTGGGTTGAGCCGCGCACCATGATCATGCCGAAATGGGTCATTGCCCGCGCAATCAACTCGCCGTCTCCGTGGCGGGAGGCTAACAGGTACAACTGCTTCGGGCCGGGCCAGGCAATCGGAACCATCATCAACCGGCTGTGCCAGGTTATGGTGATGACGCCCTGGCCATCCGCCAACAAATCGGACAGAACCTGCCCGTTCACCACTTGCCATCTGGTTGTCCAGAATACCAGGCGAACATATTGTGCCGCCACGAAACCGACGATGTTCCGGCCGATTTCGCTGCCGATAAAGCGTTTCCCCAGGGCCACCAGGGTCAGCTCCCAAGCCGCGCGGAGACACTGTCTTCGGAAATATTGCCTCCCTCCTGGTCCCCTCCGTGTTCGGCGAACTGCAGTTTATAGAGCCGGGCGTAGGTGCCGTTTCGCGCCAAGAGCGCCCCATGATCGCCGCTCTCCACCACCTGGCCGGCGTCGAGTACATAGATGTTATCGGCGGCCATGACGGTGGAGAGGCGATGGGCGATAACCAGGGTGGTCCGGCCCACCTTCAGGGCTTCCAAGGCCGATTGCACCTCGCGCTCGGCCTCGCTGTCCAGGGCCGAGGTCGCCTCGTCCAGCAGCAGGATCGGCGCATCCTTCAACATGGCCCGGGCGATGGCGATGCGTTGGCGCTGCCCGCCCGAAAGGCGGACGCCGTTTTCTCCGACCATGGTGTCGTAGCCTTGCGGCAGCGCGGTGATGAAATCATCGGCCGCGGCGGCCCGCGCGGCGGCGGCGATTGCCGTTTCCGAGGCGCCGGGCCTTCCATAGGCGATGTTCGCGGCCACCGTGTCATCGAACAGGGTAATATCCTGGCTGACCAGGGCCGTCGCGGCGCGCAGCCCGGCGATCGTGACGTCCCGGATGTCCTGGCCGTCAATTTCCACCCGCCCGCTGTCGGGATCGTAAAACCGCGGCAGCAGGTTCATCAACGTCGTCTTGCCCGAACCGGATGGCCCGACCAGGGCAACGGTGCTGCCCGCCGGGACATCAATATCGATGCCGTGCAGGGCGGCGGTCTTGCCGTCATAGGAAAAATGCACATCCCGGTAGGCAATGGCGCCCTGATCCACTGCCAGTGCCTTGGCCTCGGGGGCTTCGACAATCGTCGGGGCGACATCGAGAATGGCGAATATCCGCTGCGCCGCCGCCAGGCCTTCCTGCAACGCGGTGTTCAGGCTGGCCAGCCCCTTCAGCGGTTGGTAGGCCATCAACAGGGCGGCCAGAAACGACATGAACTCGCCCAGGGAGAGGACGCCTTCCTGGGCCCGCCAGCCGCCATAAAAAATCGCCAAGGCCACCGCCACGCCGCCCAGAGCCTCGGTCAGGGGCGTGGCGGCTGAGCGGGTGCGGATGCCGCGCATGATTTCCTTCAGGCGGCGCTCGATCCGGGCGCGGATCCGCTCGGTCTCGCCTTCCTCCATGCCATAGGCCTTGACCAGGCGGACCCCATCCAGGGTTTCGCTAAGCTGACTGGCCAGCTTTCCGGTTTCCTCCTGGGTCGCGGTGGAGGCCTTGCGCATGCGCTTGCCCAGTTTGCGGATGGCGACACCGACCAGGGGAAAGATCAGCACCACGATCAGCGCCAGTTGCCAATCCTGCACGAACATCACGACGGCCAGGGCGACGGCCGTCAGGGCATCCTTGGCGATACCCGTGACGGCCCGGCCGACGGCGTCGCGCAGCAGATTGGCGTCATACAGGAAGGAGGACAGCAATTTGCCGGAATGGATCGAATGCAAATAGGCCAGATCGGCGCTGATCAGATGGCGGTACATCTTAACCTGGGTTTCGGCGATGATGCGCTGGCCGACGCCATGCATCAGGATGCTTTGCAGATAGGTCGAGATACCCCGTAAACAGGCCACGGCGACGAGAACCAGGGGTACCAGGATCAGCATGCCTGGAACCTGTTCGACAAAAACCTTGTCGATGGCCGGCTCCAGCAACCAGGCGTTCAGGCCGGTCGTGGCGGCGACCAGGGCCATGAAGACAGCGGCCCAGATCAGCCGTCCCGCATGCGGGCGGATGTAATCGCGCAACAGCCGCAACATCAGCCGATGACTGAGTTGGGGCGATGTCGCGCCGGCCTCTTGTTCCGGCCGATTGGCCGCGGTCAAGTCCATGCTCTCACGCAAAACTTCAAGAGAGAATCAGGGACTTACCATACCATGATGGTTTTTCAAGCGTCCATGACCGCCGACCGGCGCACGCAACGTCTGTAATCGTCCGGACCCTATCCATACCGCCGCCCGGAACTGCTCTAGTTGGGCAAACAGGCAGTTATTATTAACAACTTGTTAATTTGAGAGGGGCATATCTTAACTAATTGGTAACGATTTCAATGAAATTTC
>CAZVYX010000081.1:0-17921 GCA_964631725.1 uncultured Rhodospirillaceae bacterium
CGGCCACCCACGGGATCATACTCATTGGGTGGCCGGGAGGGGGAGCGGGCGGTTCGGCCGCTATCTAAAACGTCCTAGACCAGCTCAACGATCATTTCCACCTCTACCGGAATTTGGAACGGCAGGGAACTCATGCCGACGGCGGAGCGTGCATGGCGGCCGGCCTCGCCGAAGACTTCGAACATCAGATCGGAGAAGCCGTTGATGACTTTAGGATGCTCCTTGAAGTCCGGTGTCGCGTTGACCATGCCGAGAACCTTGACGATCCGCTTTACTTTATCCAGATCACCGATTTCGGCCCGCAGTGTGGCCAGCGAATTCAGGCCGACCTGACGGGCCGCCGCCTGGGCATCCTCTATGCTCATGCCGTCGGTGCCTACCTTGCCCGTGATTGAGCTGCCGTCTGGGTTGCGCGGCCCCTGGCCGGATATGTAGACCAGATTGCCCGTGCGCACCGCGCCCACGTAGCTGCCCATGGGTGTAGGCGCATTCGGTAGTTCGATGCCCAGGTTCTTCATTGTTGCTTCCGCGCTCATGGCTCTCTCCTTGTTTGCTAGGACACCAGCTTATCACTGCCGCGATGGGTTCGTGAAATGGGGAGTGCGGAAAATGGATCCGTTTGGGATCAGCCAGCCGGCGATCCGTTGCGCGTCTTGATAGAGCTACGAGAGGTCGATCCGGGACCAGAAATCCGGCGGCATGGCGTCGAAGCGGGTATAGGTGAGAACGTGGTTGATGGCCGTGCCATCATTGGACAGGGGCAGAAGCAAGCGGTAGGAAGCCGACGTTCGCGGCGGTTTGTCCCGGCTCACCTCGACGCGGTACAGCGCGGGCCTGCCGGCCGCTACAACGTCCCTGAACTGCTCGAAAATTCGTTCGCCAAGCTCGGCCGGCTGAAAATCGCGGACACTGCGCCCGGTCAGGTCCCTGTCCATGAAGTCGGCGATGCCGGTCCCGAACAGGCGAAAAACGAAATCCTCCGGCTGGTCGGAAACATCAAGGATACAAAGAAATCCCAAATATGGCCGAAGTTGTACCGGATCGATTTCGCGCCGGGCCGGTTGTTTTCGCGTACCGCACAGATTTTGCCAATGCGCCAGCAGGGCCGCGACATCGTCAGGCGCGTCCGAAAGTTCGCATTTTGATGATTTAACAGCTACAGCCATGGCGCGCCTCGGCATGGCCGGCACCATGCCGGTCCAAGCTTTCCAAGCGTCTGAGTTGGCCGAGATCGTTAATGTGGAAGAATAAGCGCCGTATTTTCATCTACACCCTGGACTTCCGCAGTTTTTTTGCGTTGATTTTTTTCGGGTGCCCTCAAACTACGGCCCTTATCCGGCGAAAGAGTTAACAAATCGTTAACTTTGCTGGTGAATTGGTAAATATTGCGTCCTGGACGGGACGCCGGGAATTGCCTATATCCGCCCTATGACCGGGATGACAGGACAACCTTTCTTGAAAATGCATGGCGCGGGAAACGACTTTGTCGTCCTCGATCTGCGCCACCTGTCCTTGCGCATGGACGCGGTCCTGGCACGCGCCCTGGCTGATCGGCGCACTGGCGTGGGCTGTGACCAGGTTATCTCGCTTGAGCCATCCGGCCAGGGCGACGTCTTCATGCGTATTCACAACCCGGACGGCAGCGAGGCACAGGCCTGCGGCAACGCCACGCGCTGTGTAGCCAGCCTGATTTTTGCGGAAAACGGCCAAAATCATGCGGTTATCGAGACCGTTGCCGGCCTGTTGCACAGCCAAATGGCCGATGATGACTGGATCCAGGTCGATATGGGTCCCGCCTATCTGGATTGGCGGGATATTCCACTGGCAGCGGAAATGGATAGTTTGCGGCTGGATTTGAGCCTGGAACCCGAAAATGGCCCCTTGTTGTCGGCGCCGTGTGCCGTCGGCATGGGCAATCCCCATGCGGTTTTCTTCGTCGATGACATGGATGCCGTGGATATTCCCGCCGTGGGGCCTATTTTGGAAAACCACGCCATGTTTCCGGAGCGGGCCAATATCGGCTTTGTCCAGATGCTGGGCGCGGATGAATTCCGTCTGCGCGTGTGGGAGCGTGGCGCCGGGCTGACCCTGGCTTGCGGCTCGGGCGCTTGTGCGGCCCTGGTCGCGGCCCATCGCCGGGGCAAGTGCGCGCGCCGGGCGCGGTTGACCCTGGACGGCGGCGAATTGATTATCGAATGGCGGGCCGAGGATGGCCATGTCCTGATGTCGGGTCCCGTGGCGACCGCCTTTTCCGGCATTCTGGACGCGAACATGTTGGATGCGCGGCGGTCACGGCCACGGTCTGTCGCATGAACGATCAAGATGCCAACAGGATCATCAATTTTGGCTGCCGCCTGAACGCCTATGAGGCCGAGGTGATGCGCGAGGCAGCCTGGGATGCCGGTCTGCGCGATGCAGTCATCATCAACACCTGTGCCGTTACCGCCGAAGCAGTGCGTCAGACCCGGCAGGCTATCCGCAAGGCGCGCCGGCAGCAACCCGATGCCACCATCGTGGTTGCCGGGTGCGCGGCGCAACTGGACCCGGACGCCTTTGCCGCCATGGACGAGGTCGACCGCGTTCTCGGCAACAGGGAAAAGCTGCGGGGCGCCAGCTTTGTCGCCCCGGTGGAAGGTAAGATTCTGGTTGACGACATCATGTCCGTCGAGCAATTGGCCGGCCATCTGGTGCCCGGCTTCGATGGCCGCAGCCGGGCGTTTGTTCAGGTCCAGCAGGGCTGTGACCACCGCTGCACCTTTTGTGTCATTCCGTTCGCCCGTGGACCCTCGCGCTCGGTACCCATGGGTGCGATCGTGCGGCAGGTCCAGGCGCTGGTCGACAACGGCTACAGCGAAGTTGTTCTGACCGGCGTTGACATTACCGCCTATGGCGGTGATCTGCCGGGCCGGCCCGGTCTTGGGCAGTTGTTGCGCCGGCTGTTGCGGGCGGTGCCGGATTTGCCCCGTTTGCGCCTGTCCTCCCTGGATGCGGTGGAAATTGATCCCGAGCTTGAGCGTCTGCTGTTGGGCGAGGAACGGATCATGCCGCATCTTCACCTCAGCCTGCAGGCCGGCGATGATTTGATTTTGAAGCGCATGGCCCGGCGTCACGGCCGGGCCCAGGCGGTCGAGCTATGTCAGCGCCTTACCGCCGGCCGGCCCGAGATGGTGTTCGGCGCCGATCTGATCGCGGGTTTCCCAACGGAGACGGAGGCGCAGTTTGAAAACTCCCTGGCCCTGATCGATGACTGCGGCCTGACCTATCTGCACGTTTTTCCCTATTCCGAACGGCCCGGCACGCCCGCCGCGCGCATGCCCCAAGTGCCCGGTGATGAACGGCGCCGCCGCGCCGCCCTGTTGCGTGAAAAGGGCGCGGCAGCCCTGGCCGCATTCCTGGCCCGGCAGATTGGCGGCACCAGCCGCATGCTGGTCGAACGGCCTGGACAAGGGCGCAGCGAACAGTTTGCCTTGATTCAACTGGATCAGTCGGGCCAGCCCGGCACGCCGCCTGACCACGGCATCGTGACGGTGGATATTGTCGGCGCCGCCCCGGAACACCTGATCGGACGGCTGGCCGCATGAGCGAAGGCAAGACCGGTTTGTTCTCCCGCCTCAGGGCGGGCCTCAGCCGTACGGCGGGTAACTTTACCTCCGGCGTGACGGCGGTTTTCACCAAACGCAAGCTGGATGCCGCCGCCTTGGAAGAGCTGGAAGATCTTCTGATCGCCGCCGACCTGGGCCCAGCGGTCGCCGCGCGGGTCAGCGGCAGGCTGGCCGCCGACCGCTTCGACAAGGAAGTCAGCGAGGATGAGATCACGGCGGCCTTGGCGGGGGTCGTGACCGAGATATTGGAACCCGTGGCAAAACCGCTGGTCATTGATGTCGCCAGGCGACCGCATGTCATATTGGTGGTCGGCGTCAACGGTACCGGTAAGACCACCACTATAGGCAAGATCGCCCATAGCTTGGCCGCCGAAGGCAAGTCGGTGGTCCTTGCCGCCGGGGATACTTTTCGCGCCGCGGCGATTGAGCAATTGGAAATTTGGGGCCAGCGGACGGGAGCAACCGTGGTGCGCCGCGATGTCGGCGCCGACCCGGCGGCGGTGGCCTATGAAGGATTGCAGCAGGCCCAGAGCCAAAATGCGGACGTTTTACTGGTGGATACTGCCGGCCGCCTGCAGAACAAGGCAGATTTGATGGACGAACTGGCTAAGGTCGTGCGGGTGCTGGCGAAATTGGACCCGGACGCGCCGCATGACTGCCTTCTGGTGCTGGATGCCACGACGGGACAGAATGCCTTGCGGCAGGTGGAAGTGTTTGCCGAGGTTTGCGATGTAACCGGTCTGGCCATGACCAAATTGGATGGTACGGCGCGCGGCGGTGTTCTGGTCGCCATGGCTGAACGATTCGCGCTGCCGGTGCATTACATTGGTATTGGCGAAGGCGTTGATGACTTGCAGCCCTTCGCTGCCGAGGATTTTGCCCGCGCCCTCGCTGGACAGGACGGCTAGCTGCCGTCCAGTTGACGGCTATTCCCTCATGCAGGCGGCAATGTTTTCAATTGAAACTATTATGTAACATAATTCCCTAATGTCATTAGCCGCGTTTCGGATTGCGAGTCTTATTGAACTTGTTATCGCAGGCATTTGTAACATTTGAAAAAATGCGTTAACCTGCCGCCGCATGTTCCGAGGTCCTGGTTCGCTGGGAGAACTAAATTGCAACATTAATCGTACGAGACATGTGATGCTGGGACGAATTCTGATTGTCGATGATGATCCCGATATGCGTCTGGTGCTGCGCGAACACCTTGAACCGGAAGGCTTTGAAGTCTTGGACGCGGGTAATGGCGCCGAGATGCGCGCGTTAATCGAGCGGGAGGAAGTGGACCTCGTCATACTCGATTTGCAGTTACCTGACGAGGATGGCTTGAATTTGGCCAAGGTGCTGCGCGAAAAAACCGATGCGGGCATCGTAATGCTAACGGGCAAGGGTACTTCGGTCGACATGGTTGTCGGCCTGGAGGTCGGTGCCGATGACTATGTCGCCAAACCGTTCAAGTCACGTGAACTGCTGGCGCGCATCCGCAGCGTATTGCGCCGCACCAAGGAGGTGCGCAGCGCCAAGCCGGGAACGGGTGGCGGCGTGGCGCACTTCGATGGCTGGCGGTTCGAGAGCGCCTTTCAACGTCTGACCGATCCGGCAGGAAACGACACGGTCCTGACGGCGGGAGAATCCCGGCTGCTACAGACCCTGATCGACAATGCTGGCGAGACCGTGGCGCGTGAAGCCCTGCACCGGGAGGCGTTGGGCTACGATATGCAAAGCAACAGCCGGAATATCGATGTCTTGGTTGGCCGTTTGCGGCGCAAACTGGAGACCGATGACAGCAAGGAAAATCTGATCAAGTCGATCCGCGGCATCGGTTACGAATTTACCGGCACCATTCAGTACGACTAGCCGGCGCTGCATATCGCCAGTGAAGACTTCCGTATTTTTGCCGCGTGTGCACCGGCGAAATGACTGTCCGAAATCCCTATTTGATGTTCTTCACCGCTGCCTGTGCGGCAGCCAGCCGTGCTATGGGCACCCGGAAGGGTGAGCAGGAGACATAGTCCAGTCCGATGGATTGGCAAAATGCGATCGAGGCCGGGTCGCCGCCGTGTTCGCCGCAAATGCCCAATTTCAGATCAGGCCGGGATTTTCGTCCCCGCTCAGACGCCAGCGCGACCATCTCGCCGACACCGTCGATGTCCAGGGTCGCGAACGGGTCGCCGTCCAGAATACCCTTGTCGTGATAATCTTCCAGGAAACCGGCTGAATCATCCCGGCTGATGCCGAATACCGTCTGGGTCAGATCGTTGGTGCCGAACGAGAAGAACTCCGCGCCTTCGGCAATCTCTCCCGCGCGCAGGGCGGCGCGCGGTAGCTCGATCATGGTGCCGATCAAATACTCCAGGTCATGTCCCTGCTCCGCCGCGACCAGATCGGCCACCGCCGCGATGCGCGCCTGCAGGAAGGTAAACTCCGCCTTGCTGGCGATCAGCGGGATCATCACTTCCGGAACCACGGTCTTGCCCTGCTCCGCACTGACGAAGGCGGCAGCCTCGAAAATGGCCCGGGCCTGCATTTCGTAGATTTCCGGATAGGAAATGCCCAAACGGCAGCCGCGATGGCCCAGCATGGGATTGTATTCATGCAGTTGATTGGCCCGAAAGCGCAAATCTTCGGCCGTGGACCCCGTGACGTTTGCCAGTTGCGCCAATTCGGCGTCGGATTTTGGCAGGAATTCATGCAACGGCGGATCGAGCAGCCTGATCGTCACCGGCAGGCCGGTCATGATTGTAAACAGATCCACGAAATCCTGCCGTTGCATGGGTAGAATTTTACCAAGCGCGGCCTGCCGGCCCGCCAGGTCTTCGGCCAGGATCATCTCGCGCACCGCCAAGATGCGGTCGGCGTCAAAGAACATATGTTCCGTCCGGCACAAACCGATACCCTCGGCGCCGAATTCGATTGCCGCCTTTGCTTCGGCCGGAGTTTCCGCATTCGTGCGGATGCCGAGCTGCCGAATTTCATCGGCCCAGCCCATCAGAGTGCCGAAGTCACCCGACAGCTTGGGCTGTATCGTCGCAACTTCGCCCACCATTACCTCGCCGCTGCCGCCATCGATGGTGATGACGTCGCCGGCCGCGACCGTAATGTCGCCAACCCGCATGGTCTGGGTCTGATAGTCGATACGCAACTGCCCGGCACCGGAGACACAGGGCCGGCCCATGCCGCGCGCCACGACGGCCGCATGGCTGGTCATGCCGCCGCGTGAAGTCAGAATACCGCGTGCGGCGTGCATGCCGTGAATGTCCTCCGGTGAGGTCTCGATCCGCACCAACAGAATATCCTCGCCCTGGGCGGCCAGGCTTTCGGCCTGATCGGCGGAGAACGCCACTTTGCCCGTGGCCGCGCCGGGCGAGGCCGGCAGACCGTGGGTAATGACCTGACGGTCGGCGTCGGGATCCAGGGTCGGATGCAGCAATTGATCAAGGCTATCGGGCGGTACACGCTGAACCGCCTCTTCCCGGCTCAACAGGCCTTCGTTGACCATTTCCACGGCGATCCTGATCGCCGCCTCGGCGGTGCGCTTGCCCGATCTGGTTTGCAGCATGTACAGATTGCCACGCTGCACCGTAAACTCGATATCCTGCATGTCCCGATAATGGGCTTCGAGACGTTGATAGATCGCCTCCAGCTCGGCAAAGACCTCTGGCATGACCTCCTGCAGGGACGGCTTGTCATCCTTGGCATTCTCGCGCGTGGCGAGGGTCAAATGTTGCGGCGTGCGGATCCCGGCGACCACGTCCTCGCCCTGGGCGTTGATCAGATATTCGCCGAAAAAGCGCCGCTCGCCGGTCGATGGGTCGCGGGTAAAGGCGACGCCGGTGGCGGAATCCTCGCCCATGTTGCCGAATACCATGGCCTGGATATTGACCGCCGTGCCCCACGAGGCCGGAATGTCGTGCAGGCGGCGATAGGTGACGGCGCGGGCGTTCTGCCAGGAACCGAACACCGCGCCGACGGCACCCCATAGCTGGTCGTTCACGTCCTGGGGAAAGGCCTCGCCCAGGGTGCTTTCAACCTGGTCCTTGAATTGACCCACCAATTGGCGCAGATCGTCGGCGCTCAGATCGGTATCAAGGCGCAAACCCTTGTCTTCCTTCAGGTCTTCCAGCAGGCCTTCGAAGTGATAATGGTCGATGCCGAGAACCACATCGGAATACATCTGAATGAAGCGGCGATAGCTGTCCCAGGCGAAACGTTCGTTGCCGCTGTGCCGGGCCAGGGCCTGCACCGTGTCGTCGTTCAGGCCCAGATTAAGCACCGTATCCATCATGCCGGGCATGGAGGCGCGGGCGCCCGAGCGGACGGAAACCAGCAACGGATTGTCGGTGTCGCCGAACGTAGCACCGACGATCTGTTCGACCGACCCCATGGCGGTTTCGACCTGATCCCGCAATTCGGCCGGGTAGGCTTCATCATTTTCGTAATAGGCGGTACAGACCTCCGTAGTCAGGGTAAAGCCGGGCGGCACCGGCAGTCCCAAACCCGACATCTCGGCCAGATTGGCGCCCTTGCCGCCCAGCAGGTTCTTGTCTCCCGCGCCGCCCTCGGCCTGGCCATCGCCAAAACTGTAAACCCATTTCGTCATAAGATGCCTTCCGGGGCCATTCGGACTAGCCTTCAATCTCGCTGAAATCAGCAACCTTGTGCAAGGTGGCGCGGATTCCCGATAACAACCGCAAACGATTGTCGCGCAAGGCGCTCTCGTCAGTATTAACCGTTACCGCGTCAAAGAATTGATCGACCGGTTGCCGCAGCGCGGCCATGGCGGTCATGGCCCGGGCGAAATCTTCATCGGCCAGGGCGCCATCGATTTGTTCCACCGCCTGGGCCAGCGCGCTGGACAAGGCGGTTTCCTCCGTCTGTTGCAACAGGGAAGCATCGACGGCGCCGTCATGGGCCACGCCATCCTTCTTTTCCTCAATGCGCAGGATGTTGGCGGCGCGGCGGTAGGCCACCAGCAGGTTGGCACCGTCCTCGCTACCCAGAAAACCGTCAAGGGCTTCCACCCGGGCGATCAGTCGGACCAGGTCGTCCTCGCCACCCAAGGCGAAAACCGCTTGGATAAGATCATGGCGCACGCCTTGTCCGCGCAAATGCACCTTCAGGCGGTCGGCGAAGAAATCCAGCAGGCTGCCGTCCGGCGCAGTATCCAGCACATAGCCGTCCATGGCCACGGCGAAGGCCGCCCGCAGCGGCAGGCGCAGGCGGTTCTCCAGCACCATGCGGATCACGCCCAGGGCGGAGCGGCGCAGGGCAAAGGGGTCGCGGGAGCCCGTGGGTTTCTCGTCAATGGCCCAAAAACCAACCAGAATATCCAGCTTGTCCGCCAGAGCGAGGCAGACCGCGGTCGGCGCCGTGGGGCAATCGTCCGACGGCCCGGCTGGGGAATAATGCTGCAGGATCGCATCGGCGACGTCCTCGCCCTCGCCATCGTTCAAGGCATAGTAGCGGCCCATCACGCCCTGCACCTCGGGGAACTCATAGACCATATCGCTGACCAGATCGGCCTTGCATAGATGCGCCGCGCGGCCGGCTTTTTCCCCATCCGCGCCGGGCACGAAGCGTGCCAGTGCGGCCGCCAGTTTTTCCAGGCGCCCGACTTTCTCGCGCACACTGCCCAGCTTGGCGTGAAAGACCATGTCGTCCAGCGCCGGCAGGCGGCTTTCAAGGCTTTTCTTTTTGTCCTGGGTCCAAAAGAATTCCGCGTCCGCCAGACGGGCGGTTAAAACGTACTCATTGCCGGCGATGATCTGCTTGCCGCCATCCTGGGCCTGCAAATTCGCCACGGTGATGAAATTGGCCGCCAGGTTGCCGTCACCATCGCGCAGGGAGAGATACTTCTGGTTCACCTTCATGGTGGTCACCAGGACCTCCGCCGGGACGTCGAGGAAACGACGGTCGAAGTTGCCCAGCATCGGCACCGGCCATTCCACCAGGCCGGCGATCTCCGCTACCAGACCGTCGTCCGCCACCAGTTCCAGGCCGGCCGCCTGGGCCAATTGCCCGGCACCGTCGGCGATACGCCGGCGCCTCTCGGCGGCGTCGATCACGACATTTGCCGCCGCCAGCTTCTCCCGATAGTCGGCGAAATCCGCGACCGTTATGGTTTCGGGGGCGTGAAAGCGATGGCCCTGGGTCTGATCGCCGCTCTCGATGCCGGCAAACGACAGCGGCACCACCGCGCCATCGAACAATGCAATGATCGAATGCAATGGGCGCACCCAACGGGTGTTTCCCGTGCCCCAGCGCATGGACTTCGGCCAGGGCAGGTCGGTCAGGGAGCTGGGCAGAATTTCGGCCAGCACATCGCCCGTGGGCCGGCCCTGGCGCTCGACAATGGCGAACAGAAACCTGCCTTTTGGCAGATCACGTTCCTCGCACTGATCACGGCTGACGCCATTGCCGCGCAGGAATCCCTCGATGGCCTTTTCCGGGGCATCGACCTTGGGGCCGCGTTTTTCCTCCCGCACATCCGGCTGGGCCAGGGGCAAGCCGGTGATATGCAGGATCAGGCGCCGCGGCGTGACATGGGCTTCGACCGCTTCGACGGGTAGCTCCGCGCTTTCCAGGCCGGCCCGGACCAGCCGCTTCAGATCGTCCGCCGCCCGTGCCTGCATGCGAGCGGGAATTTCCTCCCCGAATAACTCCAGCAACAATTCCGCCATTTCAGGCTGCCCCCTCGACAGCGTCTTCGGGGGTCAATTCGCCCTCGGCCCGTAAATAGGCCGTGGCGCAGGCCTTGGCCAGCTCCCGCACCCGGCCGATGTAGGCGGCCCGCTCGGTCACCGAGATCACGCCGCGCGCATCCAAAAGATTGAACAGATGCGAGGCCCTGATGCACTGGTCATAGGCTGGCAGCGGCAGTTCCGCCCCGACCAGGGCGGCGCATTCGGCCTCGGCGTCGGCGAAATGCCGGAACAGCATCTCCGTATTGGCGTGATCGAAATTGTAGGACGAGAATTGTTGTTCCGCCGCCAGATAGACGTCGGCATAGGTTTTCGATCGCTCCGTGCCCGGCTCGTTCCAGGCCAGTTGCTGAAAATGTTCGACGCCCTGGACATACATGGCCAGGCGTTCCAAACCATAGGTCAGCTCGCCCGAAACCGGGTTGCAGTCGAAGCCGCCGACCTGCTGGAAATAGGTGAACTGGCTTACTTCCATGCCGTCGCACCAGACTTCCCAGCCCAGGCCCCAGGCGCCCAGGGTCGGGCTTTCCCAGTCATCCTCGACAAAGCGGATGTCGTGGTTCGAGGCGTCCAGCCCGATCGCCTCCAGGCTGCCCAGATAAAGCGCCTGCAAATCGGGCGGCGACGGCTTCATGATGACCTGAAATTGATAGTAGTGCTGCAGGCGATTCGGATTTTCGCCATAGCGCCCGTCGGTGGGCCGGCGTGACGGCTGCACATAGGCCGCGTTCCAGCTCTTGCTGCCCAGGGAGCGCAAGGTGGTGGCCCAATGGAAGGTGCCGGCGCCCACTTCCATGTCATAGGGCTGCAGAATGACACAGCCCTGCTCCGACCAATAATGCTGCAGGGCCTGGATCAGACCTTGAAAAGTCTTGGTGTTGAATTGCGGCGTGCCGGTCATGACGATGACTAATCCGTGAAACAGTAAATCTGGCTTGACCCGTGGGTTTGAGTTTGGCTTCGGGTTTGGCGCAACCTAATCGCCGCTTCGCACCTTGGCAATGGCTGTTGCCTCAATTCGCCAACGGGCAATCGGCGCGCTCGCAACCACGGCTGTCCGGGGCCACGAAATTGCCGCAAACCGTGCATTGGCTTAAATCCACCGCTTCATTCTTCCCCGCCGTCTCTTCGCCGTCGTCGGACTTCCCGGACCGGCCGCGAAAGGACTTGGAGACCAGGGCCACGACGGCGACGACGGCCAGCAGCAGCAGTATTTTCGGCAGGCTAAGCATGGTGGCGCAGCTTACGGCGCGGGGCGATAACGTCAAGACAAAGCATGGCTTTGATGATGTGCAATAACATCTTAACGGTCGTCCTGAATGATCATTTCCGAAGCCTTTTCCGCGATCATCACGACCGGGGAATTGGTATTGCCCGATGTGATCGTCGGCATGATCGAGGCGTCGACGACGCGCAGGCCGGCGATGCCGTGCACCCGCAAACGGTCATCGACCACGGCCAGGTTGTCATTACCCATGCGGCAGGTGCTGACAGGGTGAAAAATGGTCGTCGCCAGATCGCCGGCCGCCTTGGCCAGGTCTTCATCACTATCGCCCACCTCCGGTCCCGGGCGGAATTCCTCCGGACTGAATGGCGCCAGGGCGTCGGCGGCACAGATTCGGCGGGTCAGGCGAATGGCATCGGCGGCAACGGTACGGTCGGCCTCGGCGCTAAGATAGTTCGGCCGGATGGACGGCTGCACCAAGGGATCGGACGAGGCGATGTGAATGCTGCCCCGGCTTTCCGGCCGTAGATTGCAGACCGAGGCGGTAAAGGCCTCGAAGGGGTGCAAATCCTCGCCCAGCTTGTCAGTGCTGAGGGGCTGGATGTGGTATTGGATATTGGCGGTTTCCTTGCCCGGATCACTCTTCGCGAAGGCGCCAAGCTGACTGGGCGACATGGTCAACGGGCCGGTGCGGAACAGGGCGTATTCGATACCCATGGCGGCCTTCCCGATCAGGCTGTTGGCGCGCAAATTCAGGGTTCGGGTATTGCCGACCTTGTAAACCAGGCGGACCTGCAAATGGTCCTGCAAATTCTCACCCACGCCGGGCAGTTCATGATTTACCGCGATGCCATGCTGTTGCAGCAAGGCGCCCTGGCCGATGCCTGACAGTTCCAACAATTGCGGCGAGGTGACGGAGCCGCCCGAGAGAACCACGGAGCAATTCGCGTTGGCCTGGACCGCCTGGCCCTCGTGGCGGAACTCCAGCCCCGTGGCGCGTTTGTCTTCGACTATGATCCGGCTTGCCTGGGCATGGGTCATGATCTTCAGGTTGGGCCGCTGCATGGCGGGCTTGAGAAAGGCCGTCGCCGCGCTCCAACGCCGGCCGCGCCGCTGGTTGACCTGAAAATAGCCGCAGCCCTCGTTATCGCCACGGTTGAAGTCATTGGTATTGGGAATGCCGACTTCGGCTGCCGCCTCGCGAAAGGCCGCCAGAATTTCCCACGACAGGCGCTGCTCCTCGACCCGCCACTCACCGCCCGCGCCATGCATGTCATCGGCACCGGCGTAATAGTCCTCGGTTTTGCGGAAGTAGGGCAGTACGTCATCCCAGGACCAGCCGACGTTGCCCATCTGCCGCCATTGCTCATAGTCGCGGGACTGGCCGCGCATGTAGATCATGCCATTGATCGAGGAACAGCCGCCCAGCACCTTGCCGCGGGCATAGTCGATGGCGCGGCCGTTCAGGCCCGCCTCGACCTCGGTCTTGTAGCACCAATCAGTTCGCGGATTGCCCAGGGTATAGAGATAGCCGACGGGAATGTGGATCCAATGGTAATTGTCCTTGCCCCCCGCCTCCAACAGCAGCACCGAGGTTTTCGGATCGGCGGAAAGCCGGTTGGCGAGGACGCAGCCGGCGGTGCCGGCGCCGACGATGATGTAGTCGAAACTGTCGATGGTCATGTTCCACCCTTATGGTTTGTCAGGTGTTTCTAGCAGTTGCGGTTTCCCGGCGCACGCCAGGATTACCAGTCCTCGTTACTGCCCCTCCCGGTCCTCGGGATTGTCCAGGTCCCCGCCATTGCCGGGCTGAGTATCGCTGCTGGACCCGAGGCTGCGCCACAGTCGGTCCAATAGATTGCCCGATGGCCTTGTAGGCGGCTTGCGGCCTGGGCGTCCCAGGGCTATCGCCGCTTGGCCCCGGTGCGCGGCCTTCATGAAATCCCGCCATAGCCGGGCCGGCGTGCCGCCGCCGGTGACCCTGGCCATGGGCGAACCATTGTCATTGCCCAGCCAGACGCCGGCGACCAGTTGATTGGTGTAGCCCAGGAACCAGGCATCCCGGTAGTCCTGGCTGGTGCCCGTTTTGCCGGCGGCGGGACGGCCAATTCTGGCGTTCCGGCCGGTGCCTTGACTGATGGTGTGGGCCAGCATCCGGTTCAATTCCGCTATGTGCCAGGGCCGAGCGACCTCGCCGCCGCCGGAACCACGGCGGCGATAAAGCAGATTGCCCTGGCCGTCGCGGATTTCCAGGATGCCGTGGGGCAGGACCCCATGACCCTGGTTGGCGAAGGCCGCATAGGCCGCCGTCAGCCGCAGCAGGCTGGTCTCCCCGGCACCAAGGGCCATTGACGGGTGGCGGGGGTTGGCCGAACCCAGGCCCAGGCGGCGGGCCGTGGCCGCGACATTCTCGCGGCCGGCTTTTTCCTGGACCTGTACGGCGACGGAATTGGAGGAATAGGCCAGCGCATCGGTGTAGCTGATGCGGCCGCGATACTTGCCGGCATAGTTCTTCGGCGACCAGCCGCCGACGGTAATGGGCTTGTCGGTGAATTTCGTGTCGGGGCGGATGCCGGCTTCGAGGCCGGCCAGAAAGACCACCGGCTTGAAGGCGGAACCGGGCTGCCGGTGGGCCTGGGTGGCGCGGTTATATTGGCTTTTGCCGTAGTCCTTGCCGCCTACCATGGCCCGCACCGCGCCGTTCGGCGTCATCGCCAGCAGGGCGCCCTGGCCGATCTTCTTCTTGCGCGCGGCTTCGCCGGCAATGCGCTGCATGGCGGTCTCGGCTGCTATCTGGATATCCCGGTTCAGGGTGGTCTTGATGACCAGATTACGCTCGGTCGGGCCCAGGTAGTCGGTCAGACGGTCCATCACCCAATCGGCGAAATAGCGCGCCGATTGCGCCGAAGCCTTCGCCCTTCCTCGACGCAGACCGGCCGGCCGCACCTTGGCGGCCTTGGCCTGTCCCTCGTCGATATAACCGGCGGCGACCATGTTGTTCAGCACCACAGCCGCCCGATTCCGCGCCGCCTTCAGATTGCTGGTCGGCGCCAGGCGCGAGGGCGCCTTCAACAGGCCGGCCAGCATGGCAGCTTCCGCCAGATTGACCTTTGCCGCCGGTTTGGAAAAATAGCGCCGGGCGGCGGCGTCGACGCCATAGGCGCCGGCGCCGAGATAGACCCGGTTCAGATACAGGGTCAGGATCTGATCCTTGGAGAAATTGGCTTCCAACCATAGGGCCAGCAGAAATTCCTGAACCTTGCGCTTCAAGGTACGCTGGTGGGTCAGGAAGACGTTCTTGGCCAACTGCTGGCTGATCGTGCTGCCGCCCTGCACGATGCGCCCGGCGAACAGATTGGTCACCATGGCCCGCGCCAGGCCGATGGGGTCGACGCCGAAATGGCTGTAAAAACGCCGATCTTCCGTGGCAACGACGGCCTGGGGCAGATGCCTGGGCAATCGGCTGGCCTGCACCGGCTCGCCATAGACATCGCCGAAGCGGGCGATTTGCCGGCCCTTGTAGTCCAGCAGGGTCAGGGACGGTTTGCGCTGGATCGCCGATAGTTTGTCCACCGGGGGCAGGTCATAGGCGTACCAGACAATCACCCCCATGACGGCGATCAGGCCCCAAACCGCCATGACGATCAACCAATAGAGCAGGGTTGCGGCCCAGCCGCGGCCGGACGGTTTTGGTGCCTTCTTTTTCTTCCCGCCCCCAGATTTCGCGGCGGCAGTCTTGTTCACAGTCTAGATATCCAGGTTGACCACGTTCAGGGCGTTGGATTGGATGAATTCCCGGCGCGGCTCCACGACATCGCCCATCAGGGTCGAGAAAACCTCGTCCGCGTCGTCCAGTTCCTTGACCTGAACCTGCAACAGGGTGCGGGCATCCGGGTCCAGGGTGGTTTCCCACAACTGCTCTGGATTCATTTCACCCAGGCCCTTGTAGCGCTGCACGGACAGGCCCTTTTGCCCCAGCTTCAATACCGTGGCCAGCAGGTCCATCGGCCCGGCGATGCGGACGCTATCATCCTTGCGGGTCAAGGTTGCCGGACGTTCGTAATTTTCCTGCAGCTCCTTGGCCATGGCGTCCAATTGCCGGGATTCTCCGCTGCGGATCAAGGTTGCATCGATGACGTGGGTCTCCGCGACGCCGCGGGTGCTTCGTTCCAGCGCATAGCCGCCATCGGCCGCCGCCGTGCCGCTCCAGCCGCGTTCTTCCTCGGCCTCCAGACCGTCCATGCGGGACGCGAGATAATGGGCAACCTGACCCGCCTGTTCCGCATCGGCGATCACATCCGGATTCAAAACGCCCAGGATCGCCGCCTGCTCCACGATTCTCTGATTATAGCGCCGGCCGATGGCCTCCAGCAGCGCCGCCGCGCGGCGGGCATCGTCAACCAGGGCGCGGAGATCCGGGCCGGCGCGCTGGTCGCCGTTGTGCAGGGTCAGAACCGCGTCCTTCAACCCCTCATCGATCAGATAATCCTCCAGGTCACGGTCGTCCTTTAGATAACGGCCCGCGCCCGAACTGCCGCGCCAGACCTTGTACAACGGCGGTTGCGCGATATAGAGGTGCCCGCGTTCGACGATCTGGGGCATCTGTCGATAGAAGAAGGTCAACAGCAGGGTGCGGATATGGGCCCCGTCCACGTCGGCGTCGGTCATGATGATGATCTTGTGATAGCGCAGTTTTTCGATATCAAAATCATCCCGGCCGATACCGGTGCCCATGGCGGTGATCAGGGTGCCGATTTCAGTCGATGACAGCATCTTATCGAACCGGGCCCGCTCCACATTCAGGATCTTGCCGCGCAGGGGCAGCACCGCCTGGTTGGCCCGGGCCCGGCCCTGCTTGGCCGAGCCGCCGGCGCTGTCGCCCTCGACCAGGAACAATTCGGATTTGGCCGGGTCGCGCTCCTGACAATCGGCCAGCTTGCCTGGCAGAGAGGATATATCCAACGCTCCCTTGCGCCGGGTCAGATCCCTGGCCTTGCGCGCCGCCTCCCGGGCGATGGCGGCATCGACCGCCTTGCCGACAATTTTCTTGGCGTCGGCGGGATGCTCCTCGAACCATTGCGTCAGCTTTTCCGACAGCAGGCTTTCGACCACCGGCCGCACCTCGGACGAGACCAGTTTGTCCTTGGTTTGCGAGCTGAATTTCGGATCCGGCACCTGCACGGAAAGAATACAGGTCAAACCCTCGCGCGCGTCATCGCCGCTAAGCGAGACCTTTTCCTTTTTCGCGATACCTGACGAATTGGCGTAGCTATTGACGGTTCGGGTCAAGGCGGCGCGGAAGCCGGCCAGATGCGTGCCGCCGTCACGCTGGGGAATGTTGTTGGTATAGCAAAGGACATTTTCGTGATAGCTGTCGTTCCATTGCAGGGCGCAATCGACGCGGATGCCGTCGCGGTCCGCCTGAATGGCGATGGCCGGGTCATGCACCGCCGATTTGTTGCGGTCGAGATATTCGACGAATGCGCTGATGCCACCTTCAAACTGAAAGACATCCTCCTTGGCCTCGACACCGCGTTCGTCGCGCAGCACCACAAGCACACCGGAATTCAGAAAGGCCAGCTCCCGCAAACGGTGCGTCAGGGTGCCATAGTCGAACTCCGTCTTGGTGAAGGTTTCAGTCGACGGCACGAAAGTGACTTCCGTTCCCGTCCGATCGCCAGCCTCCGCCACCACCGCCAGGGGCGCCTCCGGCTCGCCATCGCGGAAGCACATGTAATGCTCTTCCCCGCCGCGCCAGATACGCAGTTCCAGGGTCGATGACAGGGCATTGACGACAGAGATGCCGACACCGTGCAGGCCGCCCGAGACCTTGTAGGAGTTCTGGTCGAACTTACCGCCCGCATGCAGCTCGGTCATGATGACCTCGGCCGCCGAGACGCCTTCTTCATCATGAATTTCCGTCGGTACGCCGCGCCCGTTGTCGCTGATCGTGGCCGAGCCTTCGGGATTCAAAACCACCTCGACCTTGTCGGCGTGGCCGGCCAGGGCCTCGTCGATGGCATTGTCCACGGCCTCGTAAATCATATGATGCAGGCCGGAGCCGTCGTCGGTGTCGCCAATGTACATGCCAGGACGTTTGCGCACCGCGTCCAGGCCGCGCAGCACTTTGATTGACGAGGCATCGTAGTCGGCGCCATCTTCGCCGGGGATATTGTCTGGTTCTTCGAATACCGGATCGCTCAACGCAACCTACCCTTCAAGTTTTGCTTGCCCACGGTCCACCGCCACGAATTGTGCCTGTCCGGACAGCGGCTCGAACAGGTTACGGTCGGTACCGCTTAACCAAGCCTGGCCCCCAAGGGCCAATATCTCCGCGAACAAGGCTTCCCGCCGTTCGCTATCCAAATGTGCCGCGACCTCGTCCAACAACAG
>CAZVYX010000082.1:0-17427 GCA_964631725.1 uncultured Rhodospirillaceae bacterium
AGAAAATGGGCTTTCCAGCCGCCGCCCATGTGGTTGGCGCCGGTGCGTTGGACCCGGATCGCCTGGCGGTGCTGGCGGGCCTGGCCGTGCGGGACGGCGAAACCCTGCGCAATCCCTTCATCAAGAACGGCTTTTCCGTCGCCGTGGTGTCGACCACGTACGAACTGGCACTGGACCGGCCATTGGCCAAATCGGCAGTGGATGCGCCGGGCCTTGGCTATTGGTTTGGACAAAACGGTGCGACATCGGGGCGGGAACGCAAACGCCGGGCCGCACGCGCCACCCATCTCGGCGCCTACCCCATGGAGACCGTGAAGCGGGTCGAGCGGCCCACCACCTTGATCCTGGATGACGAAGTGCCGCGAATCTCCAAACGGGCTGCATTTTTCGAGCGGGCTGCGCGCGGTGATCTGGGCCAGAAGGCCCTGCGCGAGCGTAACCGCTTCGCTTTCAAACAGCCCCATACGGCGGGTATGATGGCGTCGATGCGGGCCATGGTGCCGATCCAGGGCGGCGAAACGGCGACGGATGCCAGGCCGGAAGATTATGGCGATCCCGCCGCCAATGCCCGGGCGCTCAAATCATTGTCCTATCTGCTGGGCGCCGATCTGACGGGCATCTGTGAAATTCCCGACTACGCCTGGTTCTCCCACGGCAGCAAGGGGGAGGAGATTACCCCCTATCACAAATACGCCGTGGTCATGCTGATCGATCAGGAATTTGAGACCATGGAAGGGGCCTCGGGCGATGACTGGATTTCCGGTTCACAGTCCATGCGGGCCTATCTGCGCGGGGCCGAGATCGCCGGCGTCATGGCCGATACCCTGCGCCAGTTGGGCTTCCCGGCGCACTCGCAGACCAATGTGGACAGCGACCTGCCCCACATTCCCCTGGTGCTGTGGGCCGGCTTGGGCGAATTGTCCCGGATCGGCGAGTTGGTGTTGAACCCCTTTGTCGGTCCACGCTCCAAATCCGTGGTCATGACCACGGACATGCCGCTGGAAGCCGACAAGCCGGTGGATTTCGGCCTGCAGTATTTTTGCGATCATTGCCATAAATGCGCCCGCGAATGTCCCTGCGATGCGATCTCGTGGGGCGATAAGATCATGTTCAACGGCTATGAAACCTGGAAGCCCGATGCCGAGCGTTGCGCCCGCTACCGTCTGACCAACGCCAAGGGTTCGGCCTGCGGCCGCTGCATGAAGACCTGCCCCTTGAACAAGGTCGTCACCGCTGATGGGCCGCTGTTGGAACGTCTGGCCAGTTGGTGCGGCATCAACGCCCGTTGGCTGAAGCCGCTGCTGGTGCCCATCGCGGTCTGGCTCGACGATTATCTGGGCAAGGGCCGGCGCAATCCGGCCAAGAAATGGTGGTTCGACATGGAGGTGCTGGATGGTGTCTGTGTCGAGCCGGTCAAGGGCATCAGCCAGCGCGATCTGAACCTGGAGAACAGGATCGATCCGGCGAAACAAAAGATGGCCTATTATCCCGCTGCCGCGATGCCCGTGCCCAATGACCTCAGCCCCCAACCCCCGGGCCGCAAGGCGGCCATGGCCATCGGTGAAACCTTCGAGAGCCCGGTTACCGCGGCGATCCGCGCCAACCAGGGCGGGGCCATGCCGGCCTATAATATTGCGACGCCGCCCGACCCGGACGGCCCAAAGGGGCTGAAGGACGGTGAAGGCAATTTAGCGGTCTACGGCAGCGGCACACCGCCCAATCGCTAGGGTCGCTGGTCGGGCGGGCCGACGGCAACAATCAGATTGCCGAAGCGGTCGCAGCTTACCTCGTGGCCTTCGGGTATCAGTGTCGTCGAATCCAGTTGGACAACGAGGCCCGGCCCGGAAAACTGCGTCCCGGCCCCCAGCTTCATACGGTCGTAGACCGGCACTTCCTGGCGCCCGCCCGCCAGGCTGACCGGCAGATGATCGATCACCGCCTCCGACAATGATCCGCCAGACGGCCATTCAGCCGGTTCGATCTGATCGAAGTGGCCTTCCGCTACCATGTGCAGGGTAACGATCTCCACCGGCGTATCCCGTTGCGCGAAGGTATAAAGCTGCTCATGCAGCAGATGGAAGGCTTCCAACGTGGCATCGACCGTTCCGCCATCGACCGCTCCGCCGGCCCAGGGCAGCCTAAGCTCAAAACCCTGATGGCGATACCGCAGGCTGGCGAAGCGGCTCAGCTTGCGCGCCGAGGGGGGCACGTTTTCCCGTTCGAACCAGGCTTCCGCCTCTGCCTCCAGCTCGCCAAAAGTAGCGGCGATCTGCGCCACGTTGTAGTCGGGCGGCGCCTGCAGGCAGGTTCGGTCGTAGTCCGACCGCAATTGCGAAACCAGAAGGCCCAGGGCCGAAAGCACGCCGGGATGCGGCGGGATGATAACGGTGCGGGCGCCCAGCAACTCCGCCAGGGCGACGCCATGCAGGGGACCGGCGCCGCCGAAGACGACCAGTGCGAAGTCCCGGGGATCATGGCCGCGTTCGATCGAAATGACCCGGATTGCGCCGACCATGTCGTTGTTGCTGATCGCGATGACGCCACGCGCCGCGGCCTCGACATCCAATCCCATTGGCTGGGCGACATGTTCCGCCATGGCCCGGCGCGCCGCCTCGACATCAAGCTGCATGTCGCCGCCCAGCAGGTAGGGCGGAATATGCCCCAACAGCAAATGCGCATCCGTCACCGTCGCATCGCCGCCGCCACGGCCATAGCAGGCCGGCCCCGGCACGGCGCCGGCGCTGGCCGGACCCACCGTCAGGGCGCCATCTTTGGTCACCCTGGCGATGGAGCCGCCACCGGTGCCCACGGTGTGGATGTCCAGCATGGGAAAGGACAGCGGCCATTCACCCACCCGGCCATTGCCGCTGACCGTGTACTGGCCGTCCTTGACCAGGCAGATATCCGCCGAGGTGCCGCCGATATCGATGCCGATGACGTCTTTGTAGCCGGCTGCCCCGCCAACGAAGCGGGCGCCGACCACGCCGGCGGCGGGCCCGGACAAGGCGGTATGGGCCGGTACCCGCTGGACCTCCGATGCGCTGACCACGCCGCCATTGGATTTCATGATCAACAGCGGTGCCGCCGTTCCCGTATCGGCCAGCCGCTGCTGCAGGTTCGCAACATACTGAGTCACCGCCTGCATCACGTAGACATTCAAGGCGGTAGCCATGCTGCGTTCGTATTCGCGAAAGACCCGCAATACCTCGGACGACAGGGAGACCAGCGCATCGGGGTGTTCCTCGAGGATGATCGCTCGGGCCCGCTGTTCGTGTTTCGGTTCGGTAAAACTATGGAGAAAACATACCGCCACGGCCTGGATGTCTTGCGCGCGGAGTTCCCGGGCGATTTCGCGCACCGCGTCTTCGTCCAGCGCCTGCAAAACAGCGCCGTCGAGGTCGAGACGTTCCGGGACTTCGAAAACCTGCTCGGGCGGCACGGGGCGTTTCGGCTTCACCCAGGCGAACAAATTGACCTTGCGCGGAATATCCTGGCGGCCGATTTCCAGCACATGCTTGAAGCCGGCCGTGGTCACCAGGGCAACCTTGGCGCCCTTGCCTTCAAGGATCAGGTTGGTGGCCACCGTGGTGCCGTGAAAAACCTGTGCCAGATCGCCGGGCGTCAGTTCCGCCTGCGCCAGCGCCTGGCCGATGCCATCCATGAAGCCCACCGAGGGATCGTCGGGCGTCGATGGTGCCTTGGCGGTCCAGTTCCGGCCTGTCTGCCGGTCGAACAGGCTGACGTCGGTAAAGGTACCGCCGGTATCGACCGCAACCGCGTAACGCATTAGTTTGCCGTCCGCCGGGGCGTTCATGTCAGTTGGTCCCGATAGGTGTGGCGGTGAAACAGGCCATCGACGGCCGGCCGGTTGCCGGCCCGAAAGCTTTGCGTCGCGGCCTCGTCCACCACCAGTCCGTCGGAAGTTAGGAGCACGCCGTAATGCTCTTCCGCCACGGCTTGGCTGACGAAGCCGCCACGCACATCGGCCAAGACCCGTTCGGTCTCCCGGTCGAAGGGGTGCCCCCAGCCGCCGCCGCCGCCGGTCTCCAACCGAAGCAGATCGCCCCGTTTTAGCTCGTTGCCGTCGCTCAGCGGATCCAGCGCCCTTTCATCCGGCCGCCCCGGATTGACCATGGCCCGCCCGCTGCCGCCGTTGATGCCGCCACCAACGCCCCAGGCCGGGCTGCTGGCGCCATCGATCCTGATGGCGATCGTTGCCGTTTCCGCCAGAATCTCGATCTCCCGCACCACGCCACAGCCGCCCCGCCAGCGGCCCGGCCCGCCTGAATCGCGGTTGATGCCATAGCTGCGCAGACGAACGGGAAAGGTATGTTCCATCAACTCGACAGGGTAATTCTCCTGCGCGATGTAATAGACGGCGTCGATGCCGTCGGCGAAGGGGCGGGCGCCATAGCCGACGCCGACACCGTCGGTCAGCAGGAACGGGACACCGTCGGGATCCAGGCCGCGGGCAAAATATATGACATAGGGACAATTGGCCGCCGTGGACTCGCCGCCCGCCGCATTGACCATGCCCATGGTGGCGCTGATGAGCCGCATCATGGTCAGGCCCCGCTGTCCCAGGGGGGCGGGCCAGCGCGGTTGCAACAGGCTGCCGTCGCGCAGGATGATCTCGTCAACGACCCGGCCGGCGCCGGTGTTCAGGGGCAGGGTCGGATCGCCGGCCAACAGATACATTCCCAGCATGGCGCGCGGCACCGCAGGGTTGAGCAGATAATTGATCGGGCCGGGCGCCTGGTCGTCGCTGTCGGTGAAATCCAGCACCACCTTGTCCTCGTCGACGCGCAGGTCCATGACGATGCGGAAAGGTCCGTTGCCCTGGCCATCCTGCTCAATCTCGTCGGAGAAGTGATATTCGCCCGGCGGAATAATCGCCCGCAGCCGCGCCTTGGCGGCGCGTTCGGAGCGCGCGATCAGCTGCCGAAAGCCGTCGGCGACGACCTCGGCCCGAAAACGTTCGGCCAATTCGATGATCCGGCGCTCTCCCAGCCGCAGTGCGGCGAGGCAGGCGCGGGTATCGCCCTTGATCAGTTCGGGAAAGCGTGAATTGCGGAAGAACGTCCGCAACAGCTCTTCATTGACCTCGCCTTCACGGGCCAGGCGCACCGGCGGGACGATGATGCCTTCTTGAAAGATGTCGACACAATCCGGCGAGATCGAACCGGGCCGCATGCCGCCGATATCGGCGAAATGGGCCCAGCTTTGCGCGAAGCCAAGCAACGCGCCGTCGGAAAAGACCGGCGCCAGGAAAACCTGGTCCGGCGAATGGGAGACGGAGCCGAGCGAGCCATAACAGTCATTGTACCAATACAGATCGCCGGGCCGCATGGTCTGGCGCGGGTAATGCTCAAATATGGGACGCACGGGATCGCCGGCGCTGGGCCGGTAGGCGCCGACGATCAGGTCGCCGTCAGGGTCGAACAGGGCGACGAAGAAGTCCTTCTTCTCGCGGATAAAGGGCGACATCGCCGTCCGCTCGATCAGGGCTTCCATCTCGCCTTGCGTCGCGCGCAGGGCGCCCAGCAGCACATCCAGGGTTACCGCATCGCAGACCGGTTCCGCCGCCTGTCCGGCTTCCATGCTCATCGCCTCCTCCCTTCGATACCATCGCATACAGCGGTATCCCCGGCGCTGTTGATCCGCCGGCATTTCAGGTTGTGGGCAATGGTATCAGGTTGGCCAGCAAGGTCCACCGCGCCGGGAAATCAGGCGCGGAAGATACGGCAATCGACGGTTCTACAAGGTGTTAAGCCCGGCCTCGATGCGGTCCATGGCGTCTGAAAGCTGTTCTTCGGATTTCGCGAAACAGAGGCGCAGATAGCCTTCATTGCCGGGGCCGAAGGCGGATCCGGGCGCCAGGCCAACCCGGTGTTCGCGTACCAGCTTCTTGGCGAACTCCAGATCATCTTCCAGGCCGATGATCTCGGGGAAGGCGTAAAACGCCGCCTTCGGCGCCGCCAGGTTGATGCGTTCCATGCCGCCCAGGCGTTGATGCACCACATCCCGTCCCCGGCGGCAGCGTTCCACCATCTCGACAACAAAATCCTCACCACCGCGGATTGCGGCGGCGGCGGCATGCTGCACGAACGAGGTCGCGCCGGTGTTGTTGATGCCGGACAGATCGCCCATGCGGTCGCCCAAATCAGCGGGGTGGACCAGCCAGCCGCAGCGCCAGCCGGTCATGCACCAGGCCTTGGACATGGAATGAATGATATAAAGCGCATCATCCGGCTCGGTGATGGAGAGGAAGGACGGCGCCACGGGCCGGTCGTAGACGATGCGGTGATAGACCTCGTCCGCGATGATCCAGATGCCACGCTCGCGGCAGAAATCCAGCACCGCGCGCTGTTGATCGGGCTCCATCAGCCAGCCGGTCGGATTGGATGGCGAGGCGATGAAGATGGCCTTGGTGCGCTCGTCGCAGGCATCGAACAGCTTGTCCAAATCCAACTGCCAGCCGGCTTCGGTCTGGTCCAGGCGCACATGCCGGGTTTCCCCGCCCATGGTCTGTACGCAATAAAAGATGTTCGGCCAGATGGGGGAGACCAGGACGACGTTGTCGCCGTTGTTCACCAGGGTTTCCGTCGCGATCATGATCGCCGTCATGCCCGAACCGGTCACGGTGATCCGCTCGGGATCCAGGCCGATGCCGAACTGGCTTTGGGTATAATCCAGGATGGCCTGGCGCAACTCGGGTATGCCGCGCTTGTTGACATAGCGGGTTTGGCCGGCCTGCATGGCGTCGATTGCCGCCTGGCGGATGAATTCCGGCGTATCCAGGTCCGGCTCGCCGAACCACAGGGGAATGACATCCGGATCACCGATGGCGATGCGTGAAACCTCGCCGATACGTTGGGTCTGCATCTCGGCGATGGCGGGACGAACAACTGGCATGACGGGATCCTTGCGAAATTAGCCTTGGCGGCGCTTGTAGGACGGACGGCGCCCGAGAGCAAGCACTCCCGGGCGCCATTGTGCCTTTGAAACCGGCGGCCTACTTGCCGGTGAAATTGGGTGCCCGGCGTTCGACGAAATGAGCCACGCCTTCCTTGAAATCCTCCGATTCAAAGCTGGCCGGCATCTCGCTGTTGGCCAGGAGCACCGAATGCTCCAGGGAATTCAGCATTGCCTGGTAGATTTGCCGCTTCATGACCCGGATCGAGCGCGGCGAGGCCAGCGTTGCCAATTCCGTGGCGTAGGCCCGGACTTCGTCCATGAAGCTTTCCATCGGGAAGACCTTTTGCACCAGGCCCATTTCCTTGGCTTCCCTGGCATCGAACTTCCGCGCCGAAAGGGTCAAATCAAGCGCGTTGGCGGGGCCGATCAGGGTCGGCAGCATCCAGGAGATGCCGTGTTCGGCAATCAGGCCGCGGCGGGAAAAGGCGGTCGAGAATACGGCCGCGTCGGAGGCAAAGCGTACGTCACAATAAAGCGACATGATCAGGCCAAGGCCCGCCGCCGGGCCATTAATGGCGGCGATGATCGGCTTGGGCACGGTGGGAAAATAGGTGTAACGCAGGCTGTAATCATTGGACAGGGCCAGGCCGCCGGGAATGGCGTTGTCGACGGCGCGGACGCTGTCAGAGGTCGGGCCGCCACTGGAGGCACCCTGCTGGATGTTGTTGAGGTTGTTCATATCGGCGCCGGAGCAGAAGCCGCGTCCCTGGCCGGTCAGGATGATGGCGCCAACGTTGTCATCGCCCGAGGCTTCGACCAAGGCGGCGCGAACCTCTTTCTCCATCACGCCGGTCCAGGCGTTCAACTTGTCAGGGCGGTTCATCGTGATGGTGGCGATCCTGTCGGAGACGTCGTATAGAATTTCGCTGTAGGCCATGATGTTATCCTCTGCTGGCTCGAAACTTGTGGCTCGATCTGGGGCTAGTTTACGCCCTTGGCCGAAAAATGCGAATTGGGAAGTAGGACGGCTGTGCCGCGTAAGGGATAATCATGCAGGCCATTGTTGAAGTTGTGCTGCCGGTTTTCGGATTGATCGCCTGTGGCTACCTCCTGGCCCGCAGCCCGGTTCTCTCGGTGGAAGGGGCCAAGGGTTTGACCGGGTTCGTATTCTACGTGGCGATCCCGGCCCTGCTGTTTCGCACCGTGGCCCGGGGCATAACGGCGGGACAATTGGATTTCACCATCGTTTACGCCTATTTCGCCGGCGCGGCGGTGATCTTTGCCGCCGCCATGGTGATCGGCTGGTTGGTCTTCCGGCGCAGTTTCGCCGAACAGGCATTGATGGGCATGGCTTCGGTATTTGGCAATACGGTGATGCTCGGCCTGCCGCTTGTCTATATGGCCTTCGGCGACCCAGGGATCGTGCCGGTCAGCCTGATCGTTGCGTTTCATTCGACAATTCTGATCACCGCGACGACGCTGCTGCTGGAAGTGTCCAAGGGGCAGCGCCGGGGCTATGGCGCCATCGTCTGGACGGCGGTGAAGGCTCTGTTGCGCAATCCGGTTATTCTCGCCTTGCTGGCCGGTTTCGCCTGGGTTTCCACCGGGCTGACCCTGCCGACGGTGGCCGATCGTTTCATAACCTTGTTAAGCGGCGCAGCGGCACCCTGTGCCCTGGCCGCGCTGGGGGCATCGCTGGCGGTCTATCGTCTGGGCGGCGATCTGCGGGAAAGCGCCGTTGTCGTCGGCTTGAAGCTGGTCGCAATGCCGGCCGCGGTCTGGCTGCTTTGTACCTGGGTATTCGCCCTTGATCCGCTGTGGATTGCCGTTGCCGTGATTATCGCGGCGCAACCGGTGGGGGCGAACGTTTTCATCCTGGCTCAGCAGTACGATACTTATACGGCACGATCGGCCTCCGCTGTGTTATTATCGACGATCTTGTCGGTGCTGGTTTTAGCCTTGATGCTGGCAAAATTGGCGCCTGGGGCCGGGTTCTAAAGCCGGATGTGGGGACGGAGAACCAGATGACGGAGCTTGATGCCGTTCTGTTCGCCAACGAAGCATTCTATCGCGCCTTCGCGGACCGGGATATGGCGGCCATGGCCGAGGTCTGGGCTGAACATGCGCCTCTGTCCTGTATCCATCCGGGTTGGGGGCTGCTGGAGGGCCGGGAGGAAGTCTTGCAAAGTTGGGAGGCGATTTTGGGCAATCCAGGTTCGCCCGCGGTCGGTTGTCTGGCCGCCAAGGCCCATATGCAGGGCGATATGGCCTATGTGCATTGTTATGAAGAGATCGAAGACAATTATCTGATCGCCACCAACATCTTCGTTCATGAGGGGCGGCGATGGCGTCTGGTGCATCACCAGGCAGGCCCCACGGCGGAAGAACCGCCCATCGAAAGCGAAAATGACGACGACGGCGGCCTGATCAATTGAAATGTTGATATTGCGCTGGCTGGCCGGCGTCTTTCGAGGCCTCCGGTACGCGGTGCCCCAAAAGAAAGTGGCGCTGATCACTTGCGTGATCAGCGCCGGAGAATAGTCAGCCACCTGAGGGCACGGGCAACCGACTAACTAGAGAAAAGCAATGCAAAGTTCCAAGTCGCCGGGCAATGCGCCATTCGACTTTCATCCATTACTTTGCAAGGCCCGTGCCAACTTTTTCACAACATAAAATTTCGCTGTTTTCCGCCAATAGCAATTTTGCTCCAAAGGAAGATGTTTCAATTTGGGGCATATCCGTGTCTCAAAATGAGGATTGGGACAGTATCTGGTCCGTGGGTGTGGCATCGCTGGCGGACATTCGGGAAAAGAAAAAGGCGCCGACCACCGAAGTGGCCTGCGCCCTAGTTCGGTCAGTTGTTTGAGGGCACGAACAACCGACTAAGAAGAGAAAAGCAATGCAAAGTTCCAAGTCGCCGGGCGATGCGCCATTCGACTTTCATCCATAACTTTGCAAGGCCCGTGCCAACTTGTCTGGATATTCATATTTGGCAGTTTTCAGCTATTTCAGAATCATGGCTAATGGGAATTTGTCCCAAATTGGGACAAATTCACGTGTTGATCCGGGACGTTGTATTGTTTTCCGACAGCCGATGGAAACCCGGTCTAGGATTTTTGCGCCAAGCTCTCGACGGTATCGATCAGACGGGCAATATCGCCGGGTTCGGAGAGGCGATGATCGCCGCTCTTTGAAAATGTAACGACAATATCGTCGCCTTGCAGCCGCTCGACGATTTCCAGCGACTGCCGCCAGGGCACGTCCGGATCGGCCATGCCATGCAGGATCCGAACTGGATAATCCACCGCCAATGTTTCCTGCAGCACCAGATGGTTTCGGCCCTCGTCGATCAAATTCATCGTGATGGCGTAGGGGTCCTCGGAATATTCCGAAGGAGCGCGGTATACGCCATCCCGTTGCAGCGTGGCCTTGATTTCGTCGGAAAAATCTTCCCACATCCGCAGCACGAAATCCGGCGCCGGCGCGATGCCGACCAGTCCGGCTACGCGATCGGGACGGGCCCGGGCCAGCAGCAGCATGATCCAGCCGCCCATTGAAGAGCCGACGATGACTTGCGGTCCCTCGGTGACCTGATCCAGCACCGCCAGGGCATCTCCCGCCCACAGGCCAATGGTCCCGTCCTCGAATTCGGCATCCGATTGGCCGTGGCCGCGATAGTCGAAACGGGTATATGACCGCCCGGAAGTCTGGCAGGCCGCTTCCAGGGCAAGGGCCTTGGTGCCCGTCATGTCGGACATGAAGCCGCCACAAAATATAACACCGGGCGCTTTCCCCGCGCTATGATGGTAGGCGATCCGGGTGCCGTCCTCGGCCGTCAGGTAGCTGGGCTCTGTTTCGATCGTCATGGATGCGCCAATCATAATGAACAGTAAGTGATGAACAGTACGGACAGTACATTGCAATCTAGCATTCATGCGGTCGGCGCGGAAGCAGCCGGGCCGCTGGTGCTGCAGGTGCTGCCGGCATTGGAAATGGGCGGAGTGGAACGGGGCACGGTGCAGACCGCGGCGGCCCTGACGGCGGCCGGCTGGCGCGCCATGGTGGCCTCGTCCGGCGGCCTGATGACCCATGAGTTGACCCGCGCCGGGGCCCAGCATGTAGAGCTGCCCCTGGCGGCGAAGCGGCCCCTGCGGATGCTGCGCAATGGCGATGCCCTGGCCGATTTGATCAACCGGCAGGGCGTTGATCTGGTGCACGCCCGCAGCCGGGCGCCGGCCTGGAGCGCCATGAGCGCGGCCCGGCGTACGGGCAAGCCTTTCGTCACCACCTTTCACAATGCCTATGACCATAACTGGCTGAAGCATCACTACAATGCGGTGATGGCCAAGGGTGACAAGGTTATCGCCATCTCCGATTTCGTGGCCCGGCATGTGCGCGAGACCTATGGCATCTCCGACGACCGGCTGGTGACGATCCACCGGGGCATCAATACGGAGATTTTCGATCCAAGTAACATCAGCGCCGAGCGGATGATCCAGACTTCCAAGCCCTGGCGCCTGGACGACGACCGTCCGGTGATCATGCTGCCCGGCCGTCTGACGCGGTGGAAGGGGCAGTCGGTGCTGATCGAGGCATTGGCGATCCTGGGCCGCAAGGATATTTGCTGTGTCCTGGTCGGCGGCGATCAGGGCCGCACCGGCTATCGCCAGGAACTGGAAGATCAGGTGCGCCGACGCGGCCTCGAACCGGTGGTGCGCATTGTGGATCATTGCAACGACATGGCGGCGGCCTATATGCTGGCCGACGTGGTGGTCTCCGCCTCGACCCATCCCGAAGGCTTTGGCCGCGTCGCGGTGGAGGCCCAGGCCATGGGTCGCCCGGTGATCGCCACCGATCATGGGGGCTCCCGCGAAACGGTTTGGCCCGACGAAAGCGGTTGGCTGGTGCCCCCCGATGAGCCGGAGGACCTGGCCGCCGCCCTGGACCGGGCCCTTGGTCTGAACCAGTCGGAACGGGAAATCATGGCCGCCAATGGCCGCGACAATGTGGAGCGGAACTTCACCGTGACGCTGATGTGCGAACGAATCCTGGCCGTATATAGATCCTTGTTGGATTGATATGTCGGAGGAAAGGATCCTGGTCATTCGCCACGGCGCGCTGGGCGATCTGGTGCAATCCACCGGCCCGTTCAAGGCGGTCCGGGCGCATCACCCCGGCGCCGAGATTACTCTGCTGACCGCGCCGCCATTCGCGATGTTCATGCAAGGCTGCCCGTGGTTCGACCAGGTTTGGCACGACCACCGCCCACATTGGCATCAGTTCGCGGATTGGCTGCATCTGCGCCGCCGGCTGCGCGATGCCGGCTTCGCCCGAGTCTACGATTTGCAGACCTCATCACGTTCCAGCCTGTACTTCCGTGCTTTTTCGCGCCGCCGGCGACCGGAATGGTCGGGCATCGCGCCGGGCGCCAGCCACCTGCATGACAATCCCAGGCGCGATACCATGCATACCCTGGACCGCCAGGCCGAGCAGTTGGCCAGGGCCGGGATTGCCGATGTGCCGCCGCCCGATCTGTCCTGGGTCAAGGCCGACACGGCGCGTTTCGAACTGTTGCATCCCTATGCCCTGGTGGTGCCCGGCGGTTCGGCCCACCGCCCGGCCAAGCGCTGGCCGGCGGACTATTACCTGGCGCTCTGCCAGCGCCTTCTGGCGGCGGAGATTGAGCCGGTGCTGATCGGAGGGCGGGACGAAATTCATCTGACCGGCGTATTGGCGGAACAATGTCCCGGTGTCCGTGATCTGGCGGAACGGACCAGTATCGAGGATCTGGCCGTGCTGGCCCGTGGCGCCAAACTGGCGGTGGGCAACGATACCGGTCCCATGCACGTCGCCGCCGTGTCCGGCGCGCCAAGCCTGGTGCTGTTTTCGGCGCAATCCGATCCCAGCCTTTGCGCCCCGCGCGGCGCCAAGGTCAATATACTTCGCGAGACCGATCTGGCCGCGCTTTCCGTGGACCAGGTCTGGGAACAGGTGGAAAAGTTCTAACCGCAGATATTCCGCAGCGCCTGCCATGATGCGGCATCGAGCGCCGCCTCTTGTCGCGCATCGCCTTCATCTTCGGTTGCGACGCGTGCTTCCAGTGGCGGATGGCTGCTGAAATAGCCCGCCAGTGAATTTGCCGCGCCCGCCGGCGTTGCCTTGTGCAGACGGCTAAAGAATTTCGCCATGGCATTGGGCGATAGACCGGCTCGGCGCAGGTATTCCCGGCCGGCGGCATCGGCTTGACGCTCCATATCCCGGCTGTAGTTCATCAGCAGCAGGGCGCCACCAAGCTCGCTTATGGCCTCGACAATGGCGGAGCCATCGCCGGTCAACAGATCGGCAATCAAGCCGACGCCCAGAACACGGATCGCCGTCTGAGTCGGATGGCGTTCGCTGACATGCCCGATTTCATGCGCCAGCACGGCGGCCACCTCATTTGGCCCGCCAGCCTTTTCCAACAGGCCACGTAGCACGACAATGTGCCCCCCTGGCAGCGCAAAGGCGTTGACCATGTCGCGATCGGCAACCACGACGGTCAACGGCGGCGCCACTTCCATCTTGGCGGTCAGGCGGTTTGTCAGCCGCGACAAGGCCGCCGCGCCTGGTCCTTCAGTGCAAATCCTGGCGCCGGAAAGCAGGCGTCCGCGAAATGTCAGGCCAAGATCGTGCGCCCATTCCAATGGGATCAGCCGCGCCAGGGGCGCCGATATTCGGGGCAGGCCCTGCCAGAGAAAAAGGCCCAACGAAAGAAGCACCAGAATGATGATGCCGGCGTTTCGCCGGACATTCGGGCGTTTCAGGCCGGTTTGAAATAGCTGCGGCGCCTGGTACTGCAGATCTTGCACGAGAGCAAGGTTCGGCAGTGTCAGCCGGGCGTCGGGATCGGTCCGGCAGGCGATCCGAAATGGCCTGCCTTCGCGCGGCGGGTCGACCGCCCGCAATTCACCATAAGGCCAATGCCGTGTGACGTCGGCGACTTCTGAAGCAATGCGCAAGCCGGTCGCATCAAGCCGCACGGCAACCTGATGACGGGCCGCTGTCTTGCCGTCGTTGAAGTCGCCGCCGCTGCTCAAGGTCTAGACCGCGCCCAGGTCGAACGCATCCGCCAGGCCCTCGCCCATCGTAGGCTGCTCAGCGCCTGCCTGCTGGATCCAATCGGCGTTCACCTCTCCGACAATGGTCAAATGGCTGCAAAAGTAGCGAAAGGTTCGAAGTTGCGCGAAGGGCCGGCCAAAACCCAGGGTGAAAACGGTAATCAGGCCGTTGATGCAAACAAGTCCCGCTAGATTCGGCACCGTTGCGTCCATCCGGAACGACATCGTCATGAAGGATGTACCCGCCGCAAGATGCCTGAACTCATGCGCCTTGTACCAGGGCAGCCAAAGCATCAGGGAAAGGAACCAAATCACTCCAAACACCATTCCGGCGGAAATCAACAAGATCCCTGTCGACGCCTCGATGTCCGCTGCATTGGAAAAGCCCTGGGCGATGCCCTTGAAAAAGTCATGGTACACCGAAGGTTCAAGAACCATCGGAATTACCAACACGGCCACCGTCGATAGGACTGATCCAAACCAACATGCGGCGAATTTGCGATACAGCGGCCCCGCCGACGTCGCCACCCGAAAGGCGCGGTCGCCGAAACCTGTCTCCGACATGATGCGCCGGAACAGGCCGACACGCATCCACGGATAGGCCCAGCCCAGGGAGAGAAACGTCAGTCCCCAGTAAATCACATAACGAAACGCGTATTGCACGGAGGACCCGACCATGGTGCCCCGAATGCCACGCCAGCGGGTCCGGCTGAGGCGATAGCGCCGGGCACGGTAGATCGCCATTCCAATCAGCAAATAGATGACGATGGTGGACCCGACGGAAAAGGCGGTGAATGCGAAGCCTTCCGGATCCAGATAAACACTGGCCATGTTGCTGATCACGCCCAGCGGCAGCAAGACCAGGAAGAATATCGCCAGGAAGCCCTTGAACAATTCACCCCCTGTGCCGGTGTATTCAAGCGGCTCGCCCAGGAAGTAGGTATGGCGCCACAAATATCGGCGCACCCTGGTTTTGCCCCAGAAACGGTAGATCGACAGGGTGATGATGTTCAGCAGCGTATTCAACAAGACGATGGGCGCAAGTTGGCCCGCCGATCCGCGCTGTTCCAGCTTCAGCGGCGCCGGTCCTTCAGCCGATCCTTGAGCCGATCCTTGAGATTGCATGATATTGTCGCTCACAATCAAATTATTGGCGTGGACCCGCCCACATTGCAAGCCGTCGCTTGACAGCAGGGCCATTCCGCCTAAGTTGCGCTCACACCGCTGGCCAGGCGGTTTCAAGGTCTTTTTGCACGGAATGGTTTGAACATGGTTGCCATCTCATTGCCCGACGGATCAGAGCGCCAATACGATGGCGCGGTGACGGCGGAACAGATTGCCAACGACATTGGTCCCGGCCTGGGCAAGGCCGCGATCGCGGCCCGCATTGACGGCGCTCTGGTGGACTTGCGTCTTCCTATTGAAGCCGATGCAACGCTTGAAATCGTTACCCGGCAAAGCGACGAGGCGCTGGAGATCCTGCGCCATGACTGCGCCCATGTGCTGGCCGAGGCGGCCAAGGAGATATGGCCCGATCTTCAGGTCACTATCGGTCCGTCCATCGAGGATGGCTTTTTCTACGATTTTTCCAAGGCCGAACCCTTCACGCCGGAGGATCTGGAGACGCTGGAAAAGCGCATGGTCGAGATCATTGGCCGTGATGAAGCCATCGTACGTGAGGTCTGGGAACGGCAAAAAGCCATCGACTATTTCAAATCCATCGGCGAGCATTACAAGGCCGAGATTATCGAGGATCTGCCCGCCGACGAGCCGATCAGCGTCTACCGCCAGGGCGATTTTATCGATCTGTGCCGGGGCCCGCATCTGACCTCCACGGGCCAACTGGACGGCAAGGCTTTCAAATTGATGTCGATTGCCGGCGCCTATTGGCGCGGCGACAGCCGCAACGAGATGTTGCAGCGTATCTACGGTACCTGCTGGCGCAACAAGAAGGAACTGAACGCCTATTTGCACCGCCTGGAGGAGGCCGAGAAGCGCGACCATCGCCGCCTGGGCCGGGAGATGGATCTGTTCCATTTTCAGGAGGAAGCCGCCGGCATGGCCTTTTGGCATCCCAAGGGCTGGAGCCTCTACCGTGGCCTGGAGCGCTATATGCGCGGCCGCCTGGAGGACGGCGGCTACGAGGAGGTCAAGACGCCGCAATTGGTGGACCGAACGTTGTGGGAAAAATCCGGCCATTGGGAAAAGTTCCGCGAGCATATGTACACCACGGAATCGGAAGAACGGATCTTCTCCCTTAAGCCGATGAATTGCCCAGGCCATGTGCAGATCTATCGCCAACGCCTGAAAAGCTACCGCGATCTGCCCTTGCGCCTGGCGGAGTTCGGCTCCTGCCACCGCTACGAGCCGTCCGGCGCATTGCACGGCCTGATGCGTGTACGTGCCTTCACCCAGGATGACGCGCACATCTTCTGCACGGAAGATCAAATCACTTCGGAAAGTCAGATTTTCTGCGATCTGCTGCTCTCCATATATAAGGACCTGGGCTTCGAGGAGGTGCACGTCAAATTTGCCGACCGCCCGCCGGTACGGGCTGGTGAGGATGCGGTCTGGGACCAGGCTGAGGGCGCCTTGATGACGGCGTTGCAGGCGACCGGTCTGTCCTACACCATGAACCCGGGCGAGGGTGCTTTCTATGGTCCGAAGCTGGAGTTCGTGCTGCGCGATGCCATCGGCCGGGAATGGCAATGCGGCACCCTGCAGGTGGATTTCGTTTTGCCCGAACGCTTGGATGCGACCTATGTGGGCGAGGACAATGCCCGCCATCGCCCCGTGATGCTGCACCGGGCCATCCTGGGATCATTCGAACGCTTCATCGGCGTTCTGATCGAGCATTATGCGGGCCGCCTGCCCATGTGGCTGTCGCCGGTACAGGTGGTCCTGGCGACCATTACCAACGACGCCGACGGCTACGCGGAAGAGGTGGCGCGGGCCATGCGGGCGGTGGGCCTGCGGGTGGAGACGGATCTGCGCAATGAAAAGATCGGCTACAAGGTGCGGGAGCACTCCCTGGCAAAAGTGCCCGTGATCGCCGCCGTCGGCCAGCGCGAGGCGGACGAGGGTACATTGGCCCTACGCCGCCTGGGCGATAAGGGGCAGCAAGTGGTCGCCCTGGACGACGCCATTGCCGCATTGTCAAGGGAAGGCGCGGCGCCCAATGCCTGAAGCCATCGCCGGTGCGTCCTTGATTATCAACTTGATCGGCGGACGCAATGGGTGCTTTATTAACCAAGTGATTACCATTATGAAGCCATAGTTACGTGATAACGTGACTGGGCTATCGCGCCGTGACGGCTGGATTTCCGGCCGTCGGGCGAAACCAAGCAAAAGGAGACTACGACAATCGCTCGCCGATTTTATCCGAATACACCGCCCGCCCAATCCGGGCCGC
>CAZVYX010000083.1:0-17350 GCA_964631725.1 uncultured Rhodospirillaceae bacterium
ATTCAAAGATACTCGCCATCAAGGTCGCATCCATCACCAGTTCGCTTTGTTCTTGGCGTTCGGCCTAATCGGCCTCGGACTATCCAACGGCTGTGTGTGGTCGCTTGCCACGTACGTCCCAGAAATCGCGGCCAAGTTAATGTCTGTGGGCATTCTATTCTTATGGAATTACGGCACGTCGCGGATCATTGTGTTTAATACCAAGGAGCATTAATCGAAACCCATGGGTCCATTTGTGCAGTCCGATGGACATGCCCGTCCACGGTTGATCGAACAGCCGGTTCCTAGCCTCGCGGCATATTGCAACAATTCCATCGAACGACTTGAAGTTTCTGTTGGATAGCCAATTGTCGCGCATGAACTGCCGGATATTTGCTACCGGGTTCAACTCGAGCGCCCTCGGCGTCAACGGTAGCAAAGTGATATTGGCCGGAATATCCAGCTTGCCGGTGGACTTGCCATCAATCCAGCCGTCTGGCCCTTTGGCATTAGACCGAAGAACCCAGTCGCGGATCACCTGGAGACCGACATCGCCAATCAGCGCCGCGTCCTTCATTAGTCTGGCCAAACGACGCAGATCAGACTCATCCAAATCATCCCGCGACGGAATTGCTCTGTCCATGAGGAACCTTCAATCTAGTTCGTCCCATTGATCCGGACGTTCACGCGTTCGGGAATCTCCAAAATGTGCCGGTACTAAACCATATATTCGAGTTCCAGATTAATTTTCTCGGCCGGTCATAACCCTGGCAAATCCAGAGCTTCCTATTTGTTGAGAAAGTTCAGCGGCAGACCGGGGCGGGGCCATTCCATGGCGACCAGTTTGCCGGTCGAAGACAGGGTGATGTAGGCCGTCCGCAGATCCTCGCCGCCAAAGCAGATGTTGGTGGCGTACATATCGCCCGGCGTCGCCACATGCTCCACTTCGCCGCCCTCGGGCGAGACCACGGTGATGCCGCCGCGCACGATGGTGCCGACGCAGACGTTGCCGGCGCTGTCCATGGCCAGGCTGTCAAAGAAGCGGTAGTCGGATACGCCCAGCAGCAGCTTGCCCGGCTCCCACGGCGCCTCGCCCTGGCCGCGGACGATCTTGCCCGGCGCCTCGATCTCGTAGGCCCAGCAGCGCCCGGCGTGGGTTTCCGCCACATAGAGGGTCTTCTCATCAGCCGAAAGGCCGATGCCGTTGGGGCCGTCGATGGGAAATATGGCCTCGGTAATGAAGGAGCCGTCCGCCTTGGCATAGTAGACGCCGGTGCGGTCCTCCTCCCGGTGGCGGATCTTGCCGTGATCGGTGAACCAGAAGCCGCCGTCCTTGTCGAAAACGATATCGTTGGGGCCGCGCAGAAGGTGTCCGTCGCACTCTGTGTACAGCACGTCGACCTTGCCGGTCTCCAGATCCACCCGTTCGATCCGGCCGCCGGAATAGTTGTCGTCCTGATAGCCGGGAAAATGCTTGTCGCCCTTGATGTGCCAGCGGAAGCCGCCGTTGTTGCAGACATAGCAGGCGCCGTCCGGGCCGATGGCCGCGCCGTTGGGGCCGCCGCCGTTTTCCGAGACCACCTCGACGGTACCGTCGGGCTTGACGCGGGAAAGGGTGCCGCGCGCGATTTCCACTAAAATGACATCACCGTTGGGCATGGCGATGGGGCCTTCGGGGAACTTCAGGCCTGTTGCTATTTCACGAATTTCACTCATCGGCGCTCTCCGGACATCTTGCATCTTTTCACGGCCATGGTATGGCTCGGACCGTCACGCTATGCTGCCATCGATTGATATTTCCATTCAAGCTTATCGAGGAATTCAGATGCCGCTGCCCCAACGTATCGCCGTCACCATACCGGCCGGTACCAGCGTCCATGATACCATTGAGCGGGTCAAATGGGCCGAGGCGAACGGCTATGAGGATGGTTGGATGTCGGACATTGGGCCGCCCGATTCCCTGACCCTGATGGCCGGCCTGGCGGCGCATGCGCCAACCCTGCGCCTGGGCGTCGCCATTGTGCCGGTCTATACCCGCACCCCGGCGGTGCTGGCGGCGAGCGCCAATGCCCTTGGTCAATTGATGCCGGGGCGGGTGGTGCTGGGCCTGGGTGCTTCCTCCCAAACATTGATGGATCAATGGCATGGCGTGCCCTTGAAGAAACCCCTGACCAGGGTGAAGGAGACGGCGATCATGGTCCGCTCCATGCTGGCGGGGGAGAAGTCGGACTTTGATCTATCCACCCTGCATTCCACGGGCTATCTTCAGCCTCCCCTGGAACAGCCGGTGCCGATCTATCTGGCCGCCCTGCGCCCCAAGATGATCGAAATGGCGGCTGAAATCGGTGACGGCGTGATCTTCAACCTGTGGCCCAGAGAGGCCTTGCCGAAGATGATCGAGCATGTGCGCATCGGGGCCGAGCGGGCCGGCAAGGATCCCGACGTGGTCGAGGTCGTGAACCGCCATCTGGTGCTGGTCACCGACGACAAGGAGGCCGCGTTGGATGCCTTCCGCCGCCGCATGGCGCCCTATTACGCGACGCCGGTCTACAACAAGTTTCTCGCCTGGGCTGGTTACGAGGATGTGGCGGCCACTATTCGTGAAGGCTGGGCCGAGCGTGACCGGGACAAGACCATGGGTGCCTTGTCCCACGAACTGGCTGACGAAATCGCCATCGTCGGCACGGCGGACGAATGCCGCGAACGGATCCGCTGGTGCGGCGAAACGGGTATCCATACCCATATTATCGCCCCTCTGCCGGCGGCGCCCGAGGACGTTTTACGCACCTTCGAGGCCTTCACGCCCGAAAATTTCCCGCGTTAGAGAGTTGAGATTATATGTCTGAAACAGCCCGTTTGGCCGTCGATATCGGCGGTACCTTTACCGATGTAGCGCTTGACGTTGGCGGCCGCATGTTTACGCGAAAGGTTCTGACCACCACCCAGGCGCCCGAGGAAGGCGTCATGGCCGCTGTCCGCGCCGTGCTGCCCGAGGCCGGGATCACGGCCAAGGACCTGGCCTTCATCGTCCATGGCACCACCTTGGCCACCAACACGGTGATTGAGCGTAAGGGCGCCAAGACCGCGTTGATCGTCACGGAAGGATTCCGGGACGCGGTGGAGATGGGTTACGAGCACCGTTTCGATCAATATGACATCAATATCGACAAGCCGCTGCCCCTGGTGCCCCGCTATTTGCGTCTGCCCGTCATGGAACGGTGCAATGCCAAGGGCGAGGTGCTGTTGGACCTGGACGAAGGCAGCGTTCGGGAATTGGTCCCTGTTCTGCGGGATAACGGGGTTGAAAGCGCCGCCATCACCTTGATGCATTCCTACGCCAACTCCGATCACGAACGCCGGGTGGCCGATATCCTCCGTGCCGAGCTCCCCGATCTTTGGATTACCCTGTCCAGCGAGGTTTGCCCGGAAATCCGCGAGTATGAGCGCATGTCCACGGCCTCGGCCAATGCCTATGTGCAGCCATTGATGGCATCCTATCTGGCGGATCTGGATGGGCGGTTACGGGCGGAGGGGGCAACGTGCCCGCTGTTCATGATGACCTCGGGCGGCGGTCTAACCACTGTTGAAACGGCACGGCAGCATCCAATCCGGCTGGTGGAATCCGGGCCGGCGGGCGGCGCCATTCTGGCCGGCCATATCGCGATGGAGTGCGGCCTGGACAAGGTGTTGTCTTATGACATGGGCGGCACCACGGCGAAAATCTGTCTGATCGACGAAGGCCGGCCGCAAACATCCCGCACCTTCGAGGTTGACCGGCAGTACCGCTTCACCAAGGGCAGCGGCCTGCCACTGCGCATCCCGGTGATCGAGATGGTGGAGATTGGCGCCGGCGGCGGCTCCATCGCGCAAATTGACAATCTGGGTCGGGTTCAGGTGGGCCCGGAAAGCGCCGGCTCCGAACCCGGACCGGCCTGTTACGGACAAGGCGGCACCGGCGCCACCGTGACCGATGCGGATGTGGCCCTGGGCCGGATTGCGCCGGAGGGCTTCGCCGGCGGCTCCGTTGCCCTGTCACCGGATCTGGCGCTGTCGGCCCTGGACAAGTCCATAGCGCAAAACTTGAACCTGGACGGCCCGCTGGCGGCGTTCGCGGTGTCCGAGATGGTGGAAGAGAATATGTCCAACGCGGCCCGTGTGCACGCGGTGGAACAGGGCAAGGAACTGGCGGAGCGGACCCTGATCGCTTTCGGCGGCGCGGCGCCCCTGCATGCCTGCCGCATGGCTGAGAAACTCGGCATGGACCGGGTCATCATTCCCCAGGGTGCCGGTGTCGGTTCCGCCATCGGGTTTCTGGCCGCACCGGTATCTTACGAAGTGGTGCGCAGCCGCTACACCCAGCTGGCGGCATTCGAGCCCGTGGGCCTGAACAGGATGTTTCAGGATATGCACGATGAAGCCCACGCCATCGTGGTGTCCGGCGCGCCGGATGCCGAGCTGGAGGAACGGCGCATCGCCTATATGCGCTACATCGGCCAGGGCCACGAAATTGTCGTCGAGGTGCCGGACCGCACATTGACCGAAGCAGACGGCCCCGCCTTGCGGAAGGCCTACGACAAGGCCTATGCGGATCTGTTCGGCCGGGATATCCCTTCAATGGAAGTGGAAATTCTGACCTGGGCCCTGTCCATCGCAACCCGGCAGGCCGCACCGCCGGAACAGGCGAAGGTTGCCGATGCGGGTGCCGCAACGGCCAGTGGAGAGCGGAAACTGTTCGACGCGGACCTGACCGACTTTGTCGCCGCACCGGTTTATCAGCGTGACGGCCTGGTGCCGGGTATGACCCTGCAAGGTCCCGCCCTGATCGCCGAGGCCCAGACCACCACGGCGGTGACAGCACATTTCCAGGCCAGGCTTGATGCCGCCGGCAACATCGAAATAACCCGCAAGTTGGGAGCATCCTCATGAGCAAGAATTCAGCTCTTTCGGAAATCCAGAACCAGATCATGTGGAACCGCCTGATCGCCATTGTCGAGGAACAGGCGCAGACGTTGATCCGCACCGCTTTTTCCACCTCCGCCCGTGAAGCCGGCGATCTTTCCGCCGGTGTCTTCGATACCCAAGGCCGCATGCTGGCCCAGGCGGTTACCGGAACGCCGGGTCATGTCAACGCCATGGCGGCCTCGGTGGGATTTTTCCTGGATAAGTATCCGGCCCATACCATGAGCCCCGGTGATGTTTACGTCACCAACGATCCCTGGCTCGGTACCGGGCATTTGCATGATTTCACCATGGTCACGCCGACCTTCTATCAGGGCAAGGCTGTGGGCCTGTTCGCCTCGACCACCCATGTGGTGGACGTGGGCGGTATCGGCTTCGGCGCCGATGGCCGGCAGGTCTATGACGAGGGGCTGTATCTGCCCATCCTGCCCCTGGCCAAGGCGGGCAAAATGGACGAGGCCATTCTGGAAATCGTCCGTGCCAACGTGCGCGAGCCCATTCAGGTCGAGGGCGATCTCTACTCCCTGACCGCCTGTAACGAGATCGGCTGCCGCCGCCTGGTCGAGATGATGGACGAATTCGGCCTGGAGCAGTTGGACGAACTGGGTGAATACATGGTGGAACATTCCCACCAGGCCATGCTGGACGAGATCGCCAAGCTGCCCAAGGGCACCTACCACAATTCCATGCGCGTTGACGGCTATGACAAGCCATTGGATCTGGTTGCCGCCCTGACCATCGCCGATGATGGCATTTATGTGGATTTCGCCGGTTCCACCGGCGTTTCCAACAAGGGCATCAACGTCCCCATCACCTATACCCAGGCCTATGCCTCGTTCGGCGTGCGTTGCCTGGTGGGGCCGACGGTGCCGAACAATGCCGGCTCACTATCGGCGGTGAAAGTCACTGCGCCCGAGGGTACGATCCTGAATGCGCCGCATCCCTGTGCCGTCGCCGCCCGCCATATTACCGGCCAGATGCTGCCCGACGTGGTCATGGGCTGTCTGCATCAGGCGGTGGCTGAGCGGGCCCCGGCGGAGGGCACGTCCTGTCTGTGGAACCCGGCCCTGATGGGCGGCCATGGCTTGGTGCCGGACGAGGACTTTGGCGACTCGACACCGTTCGCGGTAGGTCTGTTCCATACCGGTGGTGCCGGCGCGCGGCCGCACAAGGACGGCCTCTCGGCCACGGCCTTTCCCTCCGGTGTGCGCAATACGCCGGTGGAAATCAACGAATCCATCGCCCCCATCGTGGTCTGGAAAAAGGAATACCGGACGGATTCGGGCGGCGCCGGAGAACATCGCGGCGGCACCGGACAGGTGATGGAGATCGCCAGCTCGGAAAATGCGCCCTTCGCCATCGCCGCCACCTTTGACCGTGTCCATCATGCCCCGCGCGGGCGGGAAGGTGGCCTGGACGGCTTCACGGGCAAAGTCGAACTTGCCTCGGGCACGGTACTGAACAACAAGGGCACCCAATCCATACCGCGCGGAGACCGCCTGCATCTGGAAATGCCCGGCGGCGGCGGCTACGGCGATCCCATGCGCCGGGATCCCGAGAAGGTCGCCATCGATGTGCGCGACGGCATGGTCTCGGCGGCTGCGGCGACGGAAATCTATGGCGTGGTTCTGGATGAAACAGGCGCCGTGGATATTGCCGCGACAGAGAAACAACGAAGCAAAAAATAGGGGAGAACTGACAATGGTTGATGTGGGGAACAGGGCGCCGGCCTTCAAGGCGGCCACGGGTAAGAGCGGCGGCAGTGGCGGCGCCGTCGCCCTGAAGGACCTGAAGGGCAAAAAGGTGGTGCTGTATTTCTATCCCAAGGACGACACGCCCGGCTGTACCACCGAGGCCAAGGATTTTACCGAATTGAAGCGGAAGTTTTCCGCCAACGGTATCGCCGTGGTCGGCGTCTCCAAGGACAGCGTCGCCAAGCACGACAAGTTCGCCGACAAGCACGATCTGCGCATTACCCTGGCGTCGGACGAGGACGGCGCCATTTGCGAGAAATATGGCGTCTGGGTGGAAAAGAAGAATTACGGCCGCACCTACATGGGCATCGAACGATCGACATTTCTGATTGATGCCAGGGGCAAGACCGCCAAGGTGGCAAAGGTCTGGCGCAAGGTGAAGGTCAAGGGCCATGCCGAGGCGGTTCTGGCCGCGGCCAAGGAAATCTAGCCGCCGCCGAACAGTCTTCCCGGACCGAAGCCCTTGGTCTCAATATCGGCCAGGGTCAGCATGTGCCAGGCCAGGGCCTGATTGGAAGTGATGACCGGCTTGCCCATGACGGCTTCGGCCTGGTCGATGATCTCGAAGGTCCGCAAATTGGTGCAGGAGGCGAAGACGGCCTCTACGCCATCGTCCCGGCCCATCGTGCAGATGGCATCCAAAACGGATTGGGCTGTGATGCGGGCCACCACCGCTTCCTCGCTTTGTTCGAACGAACCGAAGGTGGAAATCTCAAGGCCATTCTTTTCAAGCAGCGCCATCATGGCGGTGGAAACCTCGGCAACGTAGGGGCTGACCACCCCGAGGCGGCGCACGCCAAGGTGGCGGCAGGCCGCGATCACCGCGCTCAAGGGATCCGTTGTCGCGGCTTCGGGGTGTGCCGTTCGAATGGCGGTGGCGACGTTATCTTGCCCGATAACCGTCGCGCCGGAGGTGCAGGCATAGGCGACCACGTCCAGGGCCCCGGTATTTGGTAACAACCCGGCCGCGCGCGGCAGTTCGCGTTCCATTTGCGCCAGGGTTTCCGGCGTTACCTCGGCGCCGCTGGGAATGCGCGTGTGATACAAGGCCAGCCCCGGACGGCTGAACACGCCGGCGAATTCCCCTTCAAGGGTTTCATCCGCCTGTAGCACGATCACGCCGAAGGCCGCTTCCGCCGCCGCGCCCTGGTCCAATATGAAGGGTAGTTTCACGGGCAGTCCCTCAAAGTATCGGCAATTCCGGCGGTGCGCGCCGGGTCAACAGTTCGGCGCCGTCCTCGCGGATCACGATATTCTCTTCGTGCACCATGATCTTGCCCGCCTCCACCGTCATGCTGGGCTCGAGGGTGATCACCATGTTCGTCTTCAGGACCGTCTCATCGAATGAAATGAGCGATGGCGGCTCGGTCAATTGCAGGCCCAGGCCGTGGCCGAACCGCCCGACGTCGCTGCCATCTTGGGCGATGACACCCGCCATGACGCGGTAGAGATCGCCGCAGGTTATACCGGGCCGCGCCGCCTGCAATGCCGCGTCCGTTGCCCGGTACAATGTCTCGTAGGCCTCCCTGGCCGCGTCGCTGGCATGGCCGAAGGCGAAGTTCCGGTCAAAGTCACAGAAATAGCCGTCCAGGGTCGCGCCCGTGTCCAGCATCAGGACGTCGCCGGGGCGCAACGGTTCCTGGTTGGGGGGGGATATCACGTCGCTGTAACCGCTCGGTCCCGCGCCGCCCACCAGATAGGGCACATCATCGGCGCCTTGGGTCAGCAGATCGATCTTGAAAGCGCGAAATGCCTCGGCCAAGGTCTGGCCTTGGTGAAACAACCGGGCCGCATTGGCGAAGCTGTTGCAGGCGATGTCACAGATGGCGGCGATTTTTTCAATCTCGGCCGGCGATTTGGTTAACCGCAGGGCTTGCACCAAACCGGAGGCGTCAACGAACGTGGCCGCGGCCAGACGGTCGCGCAACCGCTCGAAATCCAGCAACGGCATGCGCAGACTGCTTTCCCGTCCCATCAATAGGCCGATCCTGGCGGCGCCGCCAAGCGCTTCGGTCAACAGGGTGACGCCGTCATCGGTGGCGTGCGGAGAAGGCCAGGTGCGGATGTCGTCCAGCCAACCGCCGCGCATCAAGGCGGCGCCGATTTCGGGGATAATCGCGATGGGTTTGCCGCTCCGGGGAATGATCAGGAACCAGGGCCGGGTCGGGCTGTGCCAGAACAAGGTGCGGAAGCCGCTGAAGTAGCGCATTTCCGCCTCGGAAGTAAAAAACAGCGCATCCAGGCTTGATGCGGCCATCGCGTCCTGGGCGCGCGCCAACCGCGCCTCAAATTCTGCCACCGGAAAGTCGATCAGGCTCATCCGTGGATCATGCTGTTTAAGAGGAGTTTTTGCAAATGCATCGCCCGTGCCGTGAGCTGCAGCTTGCGACTTTAGCGGGAAATACATGGCCATGCTTCGACGACAGGGCTGGTATGTGGTATATCTCAGATCGTGTTCAACGTTTATTAGTTGTTTGTGATATGGACAAAGCGCTTGTTTCGGCATTCACGGATGAATTGATCTCTGAGAGTTTTTCGAGAATTCTGGAGTATTTTCAGGATGTTGGCACCCCGACGCCGGAAACAATATGGTCCCCAGCGCAGGCGGATTTGGAGGAAGAGGTCTTACAGGTCCTTTTGGCCTATTGGAGCGGGCTCCCACGCGGCCGGAATTTGCCTCTCGCCTGCACAGTGGATCCGCTGGAAATGCGCAAGGCGCTGGGATACGTCATGCTGTTGGACGTGGAGGACGATGGCTGGGACTACCGCTACCGGGTCTACGGCACCTCGATCGCGGAGCGGTCTGGATTCGATGCCACCGGAAAGCTCCTCTCTGATTTAGCACTGCACCCGATGGAGCCGTTTTTCCTTGCCTCCTACCGCGCCTGCGTCCTGCAATCGGAGTTCATGTTTGCCCGCCACCAGCCCCCGTTGAGAGTTCACACGACACGTTGGGATCGGATCATTTTGCCGCTTGAAGATGGAGAGGGCAGTATCAATCGGCTTCTGGTCGGCAATGTACCGGGTGCATGGCAGGCCGAAAGATCGTTCGAGGCTTAGGCCGCTATCATCCCGTCTCCATGGGCAGGCTTTCATCCGCGGCCCATTCCGACAGCGAGGCGTCATATACCGAGACCTTGTTGTAGCCCAACAGGTCAAGCACCAGGGCATCGATGGTCGCGGCAATGCCGCCGCCGCAATAACAGATGGCCCCGCCACCAAAATCTCCCAGGGCATCCTGAACCGCCTGCCGCAATTCGTCCTCCGGCAGATAGGTGCCTGTTTCCTGATCGATTAATGTCAGGGATGACAGGTTGACGCTGCCCGCGATGCGCCCAGGCCGGCCATAGCCAAGATCGCTCTCGCCCCGAAACAATTGCGGCGACAAGGCATTGATGACGGCGCCGCCCTTGTCGGCCAACATCGCCTGGACGTCCACCCTATGGGCGATCAGTTCGGGCCGCCGGTTTGGCGTAAAGTTAGCTGAAGCGATTGTTGGCACTTCCGTGCTGATGGCCCGGCCTTCGTCGCACCACTTCTGGTAACCGCCATCCAGTACGGCGACCTTGTCATGACCGTTGGCCTTCAGCATCCACCAAAGCCGTGTTGCCCACCAGGGCACGGCGGTGGCGTAGACGACGATCATGTGGTCATCGCCAAGACCCTTGCTGCTCATGTCCCGGGCAAAATCAGCCGCCGATTGCAGCATCAGACGAAGTTCATGATCCTTGTCCTGCAACTCGGTCAATAGATCGATGAACTGCGCCCCGGGGACGTGCCCCTGGTCATAGGTGCCGCGCCCGCTGCTCGGTACCCAGGCGCCGGCGTCGGTGCGGGTCATCACGACGGAGGCATCGACGATACGCAGATTCTTGTCGTCGATATGTGCCGCCAGCCAATCGGTATCAACCAATGCCCGGCCGTCCCAATCCGTCATCGTCACTCCTCCGCGTTTATACTTAAGCCACTTTCATCACGGCATAGATCACCTTGATTTCCTCTCCGAAGTCCGGATTGCCCGGCAAATAAGGTCGCGGTTCGGTAATGGTCGCCTCGTCATAGACCCCCGCTTCGGTCAATGCCTTGACCGTATCTCCGAACGCGCGTTCCTGAAAAAGATCATCCCGTTGGCTGACCACGACGGTGCCGCCCCGGCGGACCATGCGCGCGAACTCCCGCAACACGCCTTCGCTGTCGGGAATATAGGTAAGGACACCGATGCAGATCAGACCATCGTAAGCATCAGAGGCGATATCCAGGGGAAGCTTCTGCATGTCGGCCTGGCGCAGTTCGCGGTAGACGCCATGGGCCGCCGCCTCATCCAGCGACGCCTGGGAAATGTCGGTGCCGTCGATGGGGCCGGAAAATCCCGCCGCCTTGAGGGCGACACCAGTCAAGCCGGTGCCGCAACCCGCATCCAGAATAGTGGCGCCGTCGTCGACGGTTGCCTGCAACAGCCGGGCGGCTTCCCGGGGCGCGCGATAGTCCCAATCCTCCAGGGTATCCTCATAGGTGTCGGCCCACTCATCGTAGCTCTTCTCCACGTCCGCGGCGGAGGTGCTGCCCTGTTTCAGCCAGCTATGATCATCATCGTCCTGCATCATTTGCCATTCTCCATCCATTGCTCGCGTCCCGGCCAGGCATCGACCATATCGCGCAGTACCGGCCAGACCTTCACACCGTCGGCGATGTCCTGGGCCAGATGCCCGGGCTCTGCGTTAAACTCCAGTTTCGAGATGTCCGGCATCTGCATGGGATAGAGAATGCCGTCCAGATGGTCGCATTCATGCTGCAACAGGGTGGCCAGGGGGCCGCTGGCCTGCACAGTGATCTCCGCCCCCGATAGATCCTGATAGGTCATGCTGAGGGTTTTGTGGCGCGGCACCTTGCCGTGCAGGCCGGGAATGGACAGGCAACGCTCCCATCCCGACATCATCTCGTCGCCAATTGGCGTCAGCACCGGATTGACCAACGTGACCCATGGATCCGCCAGTTCTTCAACATTGTCATCCAGCCGGGCGCTGAAACGATAGACCACCAGGCGCAGGCTTTCGTAGACCTGGGGCGCGGCGATGCCGGAGCCGCCGATGTCGATCAAGGTATCCTTCATATCCCCGGCCAGGCGGGCGATCTCGGGATCGGTCGGATCCGCCACCGGTTCGGCGATGCGGTAGAGGACGGGATTGCCCATCGCCGCGACTTTTCGGACGGCCATTATCTATTCCTTTCCGTTGCTTCGCCGGTGGAAAATCAGCAGCACGGTCACTGCCACCGCTGATACCATGACGAAGAGCCATGGACTGGGCGGTGTCTCGCCGCCACGGGCGGCGGAGGAATCGAACAGCAACACCATGCCGGCGACCAGGCCGACGACCATGGCCAAGCCCGCGGTGCCCCAAAGGCGCCGTTTCAGCAGACCCGTTTGTGGGCCATAGTCACGTTCGGACATCGTCAGGACTCCGGCTCCAGATCGACGCCAAAGGTGCAGAGGAACTTCGATGTCATGATGTAGTAGGTGATGGCGATGGTCAGTTCCACCAGTTCCTCCGGGTTGAGGAATTCCGCCACCCGCTCGAACGTGACACCGGCACCGGGGCTGCTATTGTCGACCAGGTCATCGGCGTAGTTCAATACGGCCTTCTCCTGGTCATTGTAGACGTCGCTTTTCGAGCCTTCTTCCAGGGCCGCGATCTGCGCCTCCGGGATGCCGACATTGCGGCCAATATTCTTATGGGCGATGACCTCGTATTCAGCCCCAAGCAGGATGCCCGTGCGGGTGATGGCCAGTTCCCGCAGGCAGGGGTCCAGGACGCCGTGGGAGCGGATGACGTTGCCCAGACGGCAGAAATTCACCAAGTGGGATTCGGAATGCGACAGCATGCGAAAAATATTCTTGTGGGACAGCCGGTCCATAAGCGTCTTGCCGCGGTCGCTCAGATGGTCGGTGGTTGCGTAATCGATACGTGCCATGTGGAAGGGTTTCCTGTTCGTTATTACTGAATTTATCGGGCAATCAGCGGCGCGCCGCCCAAGTGGTTGCCACCGTCGGAGATCAAGATTTCGCCGGTAATATTGCCGCTGCTGGTCAGCAGAAACAATGCCGCTTCCGCCATATCCTCTGGCGTGCCGGCATGGTTCAGGGGCACCGAATTCTCCACCCCGGCGACCATCTTGTCATAGGCCTCCTGACCCAGCTTATCCAGCCACCACCGCCCCGTAATAAAACCCGGCGCAATGGCGTTAACGCGGATTTCCGGCGCCAGCAAACGGGCCAGCGACAGGGTCATGGTGTTCATCGCGCCTTTCGAGGCCGCATAGGCGACAGAACTGCCGATCCCCATGACGCCGGCGATGGATGATGTATTGACGATGCTGCCCCGTCCCTGGGCTTTCATATGCGGCGCCACGGCGCGGGTCATCTGATAGGCGCCGACCACGTTGACGGAATAGATATGCAGGAAATCGTCGGCTGAAAGCGCATCCAGATTGCCGTCCGCGACCAATTGGGTGGTCCCTGCGTTGTTCATCAGGCCATCGACGCGGCCCCACTTGGCCACGGTTTCGGCCACGATGCGGCGGCAGTCCTCATCCTGTGCCACGTCGCCCTGGCAAACCAGGGTCTCGGCTCCCAGCTTTTCACAGGCCTGGGCCGTTTCCTCCGCCTCGCGGGCGCTACGGGAATAGTTGATGGTAATTTTCGCACCACCCTCGGCCAGCATTAATGCCGCCGCCGCGCCGACACCGGTACCGCCGCCGGTAATGATCACAACCCAATCCTTGACCTGCATTCTTTCTACTCCATCATGCGAACTATTGGCTTTGGGGAATATTATATGCCGACCACGCTCACATTCGCACAGATTTCCGACTTCCATATTTCCGAACCCGACGGTATGGCGCAGCGGCTGTATAAAACCGCCGAGCATCTGCGCGTTGCCGTGGCGCATCTGAACGCCTTGCCCGAACCGCCCGCTTTCGTCCTGTGTACCGGCGATCTGGTGGATGCCGGCGGGGCAGGGGAGTATGCCATATTGGCCGAGATCCTGGGCCACTTGGCCATGCCGTTCTATCTCATTGCCGGCAATCATGACGACAGGGCGGCCATGCGCCGGGCCTTTCCCGGGCACGGCTATCTGGCGGGCCATGACGGCTTCATGCAATACACCATCGAGGACTGGCAGCCGCGCCTGATCGCCCTGGATACGCTTGTGCCCGGCGAGCCCGGCGGGCGGTTGTGCGCCACGCGGCTGGCCTGGCTCCAGGCGCGCCTGCAGGAGCAGCCGACACGGCCAACCATCCTGTTCATGCATCATCCACCGTTCCGCTCCGGTCTGGCGAAGATGGACAAGATGGGTTTGGAAGACCGGGCGGGTTTGGCCGAAATCGTGCAGCGCCATGGCCAGATAGAGGCTGTGCTGGCCGGCCATCTGCACCGCTTTATTGCCCGCCGTTTCGCCGGCACCATCGCCATGACCGCACCGGGCCCGGCGCATCAGATCGCCTTGGACCTGGGCCCGGAGGAGCGGCTGTCCCTGATCATGGAGCCGCCGGCGGGCCTGCTGCATCTATGGTTGGGCGGAGAAGACGGGTTGGTCAGCCATGTCAGCTATACCGGCGGCGGCTATCAGGGCCACACCGTGTTCGACAAGGGAGAATGGCGCCGGGATGTCGCCCCGCCCGCGCCGTCCATTCCGCTCTGACGCTTGCCTAAGGCGCCAGGACCAGGCCCATCTGCCAGAAGTCGGCCTCCAACTGCGTCGCCTGACGAAAAGTCCTTGCAAGCGCATCAAAACGGGCCGGCGTCAAGCGCTGGTCCGCCAGGCGGTCCAGTTGCGCAATGGCACCGGCGGCAACCTCCTGATATTCGACGCCGGCATACATCTCGATCCAACTGGTATAGGGGTTGCCCGAAATCTCCGTGGCCGGGTCCGCCGCCAATCCGGCGCCGATTTCGCCATAACCGATAACGCAGGGCGCCAGCGCCACATAAAGGTCCAGGCTGTCGCCAGCCATGCCGCTCTCCAGCACGAAGCGGGTGTAGGCCATGGTCGCCTTGGCTTCCGGCAATGCTGCCATCGCCGCTTCATCCAGGCCCCAGCCCTTGCAGTATTCAATATGCAGGGCCATTTCCGTGTTCAGAATGCCATCGACGCTGGCCACCGCCGCGCGCATCTCGGCCAAGTCCGCGGTCTTGTAGGCGGCCAGTGCGTAGGCCCGGGCGAAATGGATCAGGAACAGATAGTCCTGACCGAGGTAGTGGCGGAACGACGCCTCCGCCAATGTACCGGCGGCCAACTGGCGGACAAATTCATGCCCGGTATAGGCCCGCCAATCATCCTGGCAGGCCGCCTTCAGGCGGTCGAACAGATTTTCGGGCATATGGTCCATCAAGCCTTGGGCTGCTGTTGGGTCATGCAATGAATGGCGCCGCCGCGCTGGGCGATCTCGGCCATGTCCAACTGCACGACTTCGCGGTTGGGAAAGGCATCGCCAATCAGCCGGGCCGCGCTCTCATCGGCGGCATCATCAAAAGCCGGGACATAGACGGCGCCGGTGCCAAGATAGAAATCAAGGTACGAGCGGGTCAGCCAATGCCCGTCCTGATGCTGCAGAGGGCTGGGCAGGGGCAGTTCCAACAGCTCCAACGGCCGGCCCAGGGCATCGCGCTCGTCCGCCAGTTGCGCCAGATTATCGGTCAGATTGCCGTGGTTGGGGTCGCTGCGGTGGGAGGCAACGGCGCACATCATGCGGCCCGGCGCGACGAAGCGGGCGATCTTGTTGACTTGGCCATCCGCCCGATCGCCAATCAGTCCGTCCGGCAGCCAGATGACCTTGCGGATGCCGAAATACATTGCCAGGCGTTCCTCGATCTGGCGCTTGTCCAGGGTCGGGTTGCGGTCGGTATTGAACGCCACGGATTCAGTGGTGATCAGGGTGCCGGACCCGTCCACATGGATGGCGCCGCCTTCCAGCGTCATGGGCACCTGATAGCAGGGCAGATCCAACTCGTTCAACAGCCATTGGCCCAGCCTGGCATCCTTGAAATAGTCGTGCCGTTTGTTGCCCCAGGCATTGAAATCAAACACCGCGCCGGCCACGCCGCCCTCGCCATCAATGAGGAAATTTGGCGCGATGTCACGGCTCCAGGAATCATCCAGCTCGGCCTCCCAGATCGTCACCAGGCTGCCCAGTTGCAGACGGGCGATGGGGATCAGATCTCCCGGCACCAGCATATTCACGGGCTCGTACTTGGCGATGGCACGGGCCAGGGCGGCGGTGGCCAGGCAGGCCTGATCCATGGCCTCGCCCCAGGCGCCCAGGTTGCATGGCCAAGCCATCCAGCAGCGCTCGTGCGGGCCCCAGTCGGGCGGCATGAAAAAGCCGTCTTCGGCCGGGGCGCTGTTCATGCCGGGGTTACCTTTTGCGCTTGTTCGCGTCTAACCAACGGTAGGCTGTAGAGGGCCCGTTCCCCCGTCAGGCCGCGCAGTCGGTGGCGGCCCATGGGCTCCATCGCCTCGTTGCATTTGCGCGCGGATTGATAAAAGCTGTCCGAGACCAGCCAGTTCCGGTCCAATTCACCGCACAAGGCTTCGATCCGGCTGGCTTCATTCACGGCTGGGCCGATGACGGTGAAATCCAGGCGTCCCTCCGCCCCGACATTGCCGTACAGGACATCGCCGATATGCATGGCCAGATCAAGCTGCATGGTCGGCTGCCCCTGGGCTTCCCGCGTGGCATTCAAGGCGTCGATGGCGGCGAAGGCGTCCCACCCCGCCGCCATGCCTTGTTGGCAGGCGACCTGGCATTCCGTGTCGTCTTCGTCGATTTCAAACACCGCCAGCACACCATCGCCGAGAAATTTCAGAACCTCGCCACCACGTTGTAGCACGCCCCGCGCAATGGCATCGAGATAATCGTCCAGCATGGCCAGCATATCGGGACCGGCCAGTCTTTCCGAAAGCGGCGTGAAACCGCGCAGGTCGGCGAAAAAAATCACCGCCCGTATGGTTGACGGACTGCCGCGGTCGATATCACCATCCATCACCCGCTGGCCCGCGTCACGCCCCAGATAGGCACTGGTTACGCTGAGGGCCGTCGCATAGGTCGCGGCGCTGCGCGCGGCCAGGGCAAAAACCCGCAATATGGCCTCGATCTCGGCAATCTCATCCTCGGCCATGCCGCCCTTGCGGTCGAACAGCAGGGATATGAGGACGCCATCCTCCCGCTTTACCCCATCGGCGCGGGTGAAGGGGAACAGGCGGACAAAATAGTCGGTGCCGCCCTCCTGACGAAACGTCCGATAAATCTCAAATTCGGGCTCCGCGACGTCCGCCAGATTCTGATGAAAGCGAAGCAACTGGCTGTCCCGCATGTATTGGAAGGGGCTATTCTGGAAATCCTCGTTATTGCTGGCGCCGCGCAGATAGGCTTCCTCCGAAAGCCCCGGCTCATCCCGGCGCCATATGTAGGCCTGGCCGCCATACAGCGGGTGCAGGGTTTGCAGCCCGACAAAGCCCCGCAGCAGTGGCACGCCATGGTCGGCGAGGCGCTGAAAAAGCCCGACGACCAACTGCGATACGGAATCACCGGCCAGGCCCCGCGTTACGAGCCAGTCCTTGATTTCAGGCGCCGCTCCCGCCTCTGTGCGTAGAATATTC
>CAZVYX010000084.1:0-16284 GCA_964631725.1 uncultured Rhodospirillaceae bacterium
ATTTGGAGCAGGCCTTTTATTGGGGTCATTGGCTTTATTTTGTACATTGATCATAAATATTTACCGGGGAATAATTTTTACAAATATTGGCCATGAGATCATGACAAATCCTGAGAAAGGGGATGCTGAATTGTTCGTACAATTGTTTTCTAAACAATTTATTGCATTCGGATGGATAGTATCAGGTCTCGCGGCATTTTCTGGAATTGCCTTTGTTATTGGACTTCTCCGTGTTCTAAGCACACTTTGGTAAATTCAACACACCCATCAACCGCCATTACGGCGACAGTTTGAGAATTGTGCCGTTTTGGCATTGGCAAATCATTCGAAACCACCTCAACGCCTGCATAATACATAGCCCGCTACCGTATTCGTAGGCGAAAGACGCGCGCGATCAGCGTAGCTCGGGTTCGATCAGTTTCCCCGGATAGTCCGGCTGTTCCGCAGGCGTGGCGGCGACGAAGGCGGGGAGGTCGACGCAGGCCTTGAAGACGCCGTCGATCAGGGGGAAGGGCGACATATCGACGTTGAAGCGGGTCAATCCCTTGGCCACTTGCGGCACCAGGTGCAGATCGGCCCAGCCCGGCGCCTCGCCAAAACAAAACGGCCAGGCCGTTGGCCGCCGGGCCAGCAGTTCCTCCAGGGCGGAAAACCCCTTGTCGAACCAATGGCGCTGCCAATGGTCTATGCCGGCCTCGTCCACGCCCAGTTCGTGGTGCAGGAAACGGCGCACCCGGATCACGTCGATGGCGTGCATCTCCGAGACCACATGCTGGGCAAAGCCCCGGGCCTGGGCCCGCAGCACCGGATCGGCGGGCAACAGGGCCGGTTCGGGATAGGTTTCCTCCAGATATTCCAGGATCGCCGTTGCCTGGGGCACCATATGATCGCCGATTTTCAGGGCCGGCATCAGCCGTTGCGGATTGATCGCCTCGTAAACGTCCCAGCCCATTTGCCCGACCGAGACATAGTCATAGTCAATGCCCTTCAGGGCCAGCGCGATGCGCACCCGCTCGCCGGCGGAATTGAGGTAATTGGAATAAAGGGTGGGGGTCATCCCGGTTGCCGCTCCCTGTTTGCCTTAGTCAACATACAGCGGCGGGGCGGGCAAAAGATAGCGGTCACGTTTGCCGTCACCGAACGGGACCGTCTTAAGGAATAACGGGCGCCTCCTTCCCAAGATGAAGTTGGAAAACCTCAAGCATCGGAAAGGAAGCACCCAAATTATTCCCGGCTACATCCTGTTCGCCATGGGTTCGCGCTACGGCCGCAACCCACGGCCAACGGCATGATCAGAACAGGAAGTCATCGTCGTGCAGATCGGCCTTCTGAACGCCGACGAGGGTGAGCGTATCGCCCTTGCCGAAGTCGATCACGGTATCGGCGCCAACGTCGTCGGCCCGATCCAAGAGGTCATCGAGATCCTTCATCTTCTTCAGACCGCTCAGTTCGACCACGTCATCGGTGCCGGCGCCCGCCGTGAAGTCCAGAATGGTGTCGGCGTCGTCCTTCTTGCCGAACTGGAACAGATCGTCGCCGTCGCCGCCGATCAGGGTGTCATCGCCGCGGCCGCCGTTGAGCAGATCGTTACCGTTGCCGCCGTCCAGGGTGTCGTCGCCGCCCTGGCCGAACAATTGATCCTGGCCGTCGCCGCCGTCGAGATAGTCGTCCGCGCCGGAACCGGAACCGTGACCCTTGCCGGAGCCGTGGCCGGAGCCATGACCCGAGCCAGAGCCGGAGCCGCCGCCATTGCTATCGCCGTACAGCAGATCATCGTCATCACCGCCAAACAGCTCGTCCGCGCCGGCACCGCCAAACAGTTGATCGTTGCCGTCGTCACCGTGCAGTTCGTCATCGCCCTGCTGGCCGAACAGCTTGTCGTTGCCATTGCCGCCGCTGAGATAGTCGTTGAAGCTCAACTCGACGCTCGCGCCGGAGCCTGAGCCGTGGCCGGAACCGGAACCCTTGCCCGAGCCCTTGCCCGAGCCGTGACCGGAGCCGGAACCGCCGCCGTCGCCATAGAGCCGGTCGTTGTCGTCGCCGCCCCGAAGGTCGTCGTCGCCGATACCGCCGTACAGCCGGTCATCGCCGCCGCCGCCCAGGATCAGATCGTCACCCCGGCCGCCGTTCAGCTTGTCCTTGCCGCCATCGCCTTCAATGGTGGCCGACTCGACCACATTGGAATGGATCTTCGCCTTGTCATCGTCCTGGCACAGCACGATGCGGATTGAGTCCACATCCTCGGCCGCGAATGCCTGGGTCTTGGGTTGTGAGAAGTCGGTCTTCACGATCAGTTCGACGCCGTCGCCAATACCGCCGTTAAGGTAGTCGGCCATGGCGTCAAATCCGCCCGAACCAAGGCCCGAGCCGTGACCCGAACCATGTCCAGAGCCCGAACCCGAGCCCTTACCCTTGCCGGAACCCTGTCCGGAACCATGTCCAGAGCCAGAGCCCGAACCGTGCCCGGAACCGTGTCCCGAACCCGAGCCGTGCTCGGCCCGCGCCCGGACGTCAACCTTGTCCCGATCCGTGGTGCCGACGATCTGCAGTTCTCCGGTGGTCGGATCAAGGCGTACGCCGCTGACCCAGGCTTCCGTGCTGGTGGTCACGGCGCCGCTGTCGTCGTCGGTCACGGTGACCACGACCGTGAAGATGCCGCCGGTGCCATAGGCATGCGTGGCATCAAAGGCGCCGCTGCCGCCGCCCGAGACGCTGAGGGCGACAAAATCACCAGGATCCGTCAGGCTGTTGGAGGACGTGCCGTCGCCCCAGTCGATATTCACCGTATGGGTATCAAGGCTGCCGGTATCGAGGAACATGCCCGAAAGGGAAACCACGTCTTCGGGATCGGTATCGCTGCAGCGGACGGCGCTGATAACCAGTGGGCCGTCGAAGGTCGGGTCGACGTTGTTGACCAGAACCGTCTGGCTGGCACTGCCCGCGCCGGTGTCGTCATCGGTTACCGTGGCGTTGATGGTATAAGTGTCGGATGCCGTCGCGGTCGGGTTGTCGTCCAAGTACTGGTGCGTCAGTGTGAAGGTCTGACTGCCCGTGGCGCTGGCGCCGAAACTATAGCTTTCGACATTGTCCGGCGACAGCCCATCGCCCCAGTTGATGGCAAGCGTAAAGGTATCCAGCGTGCCCGGATCGGTGATCGTTCCGGTCAATGTCGCGACGCCGTTTTCGTCGATCGCCATGACCGGGTCGAAGGCCAGTTCCGGCGCCACGTTGGTCACTTCCACCGTGGTGCCGCCCGCGTCGCTGCCGCCGTCATCGTCGGTCACGATGACGTTGATCGGCATAAGGTCGACCGCCGTGCCCGTCGGGTTGTCGTCGAGATACTGATGCGTGTAGCTGAAGTTGCCGGCGGAAAGCCCGGTGTGGGTTTCGTCAATGGTGCCGTTACCGTCCCAGTCGATTTCGACCGTGAAGGTATCCAGCGTGCCCACGTCGGCAATGCTGCCGCTCAGCGTCGTCGTGCCGTTCTCCAGGATCGCCGTCGCCGCCAGGCCGCTCAAGGTCGGATCGACATTGCGGACCAATACGGTTTCGGCATCGCTGCCCACGCCGGTGTCGTCATCGGTTACCGTGGCGTTGATGGTATAAGTGTCGGATGCCGTCGCGGTCGGGTTGTCGTCCAAGTACTGGTGCGTCAGTGTGAAGGTCTGACTGCCCGTGGCGCTGGCGCCGAAACTATAGCTTTCGACATTGTCCGGCGACAGCCCATCGCCCCAGTTGATGGCAAGCGTAAAGGTATCCAGCGTGCCCGGATCGGTGATCGTTCCGGTCAATGTCGCGACGCCGTTTTCGTCGATCGCCATGACCGGGTCGAAGGCCAGTTCCGGCGCCACGTTGGTCACTTCCACCGTGGTGCCGCCCGCGTCGCTGCCGCCGTCATCGTCGGTCACGATGACGTTGATCGGCATAAGGTCGACCGCCGTGCCCGTCGGGTTGTCGTCGAGATACTGATGCGTGTAGCTGAAGTTGCCGGCGGAAAGCCCGGTGTGGGTTTCGTCAATGGTGCCGTTACCGTCCCAGTCGATTTCGACCGTGAAGGTATCCAGCGTGCCCACGTCGGCAATGCTGCCGCTCAGCGTCGTCGTGCCGTTCTCCAGGATCGCCGTCGCCGCCAGGCCGCTCAAGGTCGGATCGACATTGGTCACTTCCACCGTGGTGCCGCCCGTGTCGCTGCCGCCGTCGTCGTCGGTCACGGTGACGTTGATCGGCATAAGGTCGACCGCCGTGCCCGACGGATCGTCGTCGAGATACTGGTGCGTGTAGCTGAAACCGCCGGCCGAGACGTTGGTGAAGGTTTCATCAACGATGCCGTCATTATCCCAGTCGATTTCGACCGTGAAGGTATCCAGCGTGCCCACATCGGCAATGCTGCCGCTCAGCGTCGTCGTGCCGTTCTCCAGGATCGCCATCGCGCCCAAACCGCTCAAGGTCGGGTCGACGTTGTTTACGGTAACTTCGAGCGCGCCGCCGCCATCTGCCGCGGCTGCGAAATTCCGCAAGGCCGCGTTGTAGGCGCCCGCACCGCCGGCCGAGGTATTCGTCCAGGAGGCATCGAGACCAGTGCCGTTATGGGCGCCATTGCTGACGTAGGCAATTTCACCGGATCCAAAAGACTTCAACGTCCATTGCCAGCCATTGCCGCCGGAAGAATCATAGCTTGGCGCCACGCCAACGGCCGTCGCACCTGATCCAAGGAATAGCTGGTCCTTGTCACCCCAGCCGCCAGTCGCCAGCACGCCGCGAATATCGACAACTCCCGTCGTCAGACTATTCGAAACATTGATGATCGGGCCATTGGGGTCTGCATAGGGCGTATCCACCTGACCGGTCGCACCTAGAAAACTGTACAGCGGCGCATCGTCAGGGCTGGAAACGGAGTCGTACCCGGTGACAAACACCGACCCGCCATCGCTGACGTAGTTCGAGAGGTTCACAAATACGGCGGGGTCCGTATGGATGCTGCCATAGCCGGCGCCCGTCGCGCTCCAGTACACCGCATCGTAACCGCCAAGGCTGCCGAGCAATGTCGAGTTGCCCGTGGAATAGTCGCCAGTGACGGTGGTTACCGAATAGCCGTCGCCGGTCAGCACCGTTGCGATGTTTGTATCGGTGCTGCTGTCGGATACGAAAAGAATATTACCGCTGCCGCCGCCGCCGATATTGCCGACTCCGCCATCATCGTCGGTCACCGTGCCGGTCACCTCGTAAATGTCGGACGGCGTGCCCGTGGGATTATCATCGAGATACTGATGATCAATCGAATAGCTGCCGGTGCCCGGATCCCAGGTCACCAGATCGGCGCCGAAACTGGCGCCGCTCAACGCCGTGTTGCCCAGCGCAATGCTGTTTGTTCCGCCGTCGCCCCAGTCCAGATCAAGGGTAAAGCTGTCCAGCGTACCTGGGTCAACGATGGTGCCGGACAGGGTGGCGTAATCATTCTCGTTGATCGAGGATGTCAACGCCCCGCCCATGACTTCCGGCGCTACGTTGTCTACCTGCACGCTCTCGCTGTCGCTGCCCACGCCGCCGTCGTCGTCGGTCACCGTGGCATTGATCGTGTAACTATCCGTCGATGTGCCCGTCGGGTTGTCGTCCAGATATTGGTGCGTCAGGGTAAAGATCTGGCTGCCCGTGCCGCTGGCGCTGAAGTTGTAGCTTTCGACGTTGCCCGGCGACAGTGCGTCGCCCCAGTCGATATCCAGGGTGAACGTGTCCAGCGTGCCCGGATCCGTGATGGTTCCGGTCAGCGTCGCCACACCGTTCTCGTCGATGGCGGTGATGCCGTTCAAAACCACGGTCGGCGCCACGTTGGCGATGGTCGCGGTCAGCGTATCGGAGTCGCTGCCGCCGTCGCCGTCATCCACGGTCACCGTGACGGTGTAGGCGCCGTTGTCTTCATAGACATGGCTGCCGTTGATCGTGCCGGCGCCGCCCGGGGTGCCCGTTACCGTGCCCGCCGTGATCGTGCCGTCGCCCCAGTTGATCGTCGCCGTGTGGCTATCCAGCACGCCGACGTCGGTGAAGTCCTTCGTCACCGTTACCGCCGTGCCCTCGACGCCGGTTACCGTGTCGTCGCTGAAGGTGTTGTAGGTGACGTTGCCCTGGGAGAAGTTGTAAAAGCCCAGACGGCCCTGGGGCAAGGCACCGCCAAAATCAGTGGCGTCGAGATCGAACTCGAGAGTCCCGTTGACGAAAATGCGCAGATTGCTGGCGTCATAGTCGAAGGTGAATTCGTTGGGCGCGTTATCCGCCCAGCCGGTTGAGCCCAAGGTGTTGGCGCGGGCGATTTCATCGACCACGCCCGTATGAATCCAAGGATCCGCGAGGTTGGGGAGAGCGCCAGTCACATGGGAAACGGCCAAGCCTTCGTAGGCCCAGCCGCCAGCGTAATACTGGTCGCCCTGTTTCCAGTCAATCAGCACGTAGTCGGACGTGGCGCTGGACAATTCACCCGGGTCAAAGCCCAACACGAAGCCGACAAAATCGTCGTCACTCGCGGTGTTGACCGTGATCTCGCCCTGGATGTCGCCGGAGATGCTGACGTCGCTGTAAAAGACAGTTGGGTTGCCGTTGATGCTCTGATTGACGGTTTCGCCACCGGGGGCCACCGTCCAGACGCCGGAACCGGCGCTGAAATCCTCCTGCGTCCAGGTGCTCAGATCCACAGCGCCGGTATCCAAAACCGGTGCTACGTTGTTGACGACGACGGTCGTCGTGTCCAGGTCCGTGCCGCCACGGGAATCGCTGACGCGAACATTGATCGTGAAATTTCCGTCATCGGGAAAGACGGCGGTGCTAATCGTTCCGGTCGTGTTGGAGACCTCGTAGCTGCCGTTGTTGTCCAGGTCGAATTCGTAGGTCAGGCCGCCGGTCGTGGCGTCTGGATCGGAGGCGGTGACCGTGATCGTCGCGCTGTCGCCTTCGTCAACCGGTCCGGAATTCGAAACCGCCGAGATAATCGGCGCCACGTTCGGCGGTTGGCCGACGTCCACAAGGCCGCCATCGACGCCGGCCGAGAAGTCGAAATAGTTATCGCCGGGATCCGTATCGCTGAGTTGAAAGGAGACGCTGCCGGATGACAAGCTGTTGTAGAAGTTGTTTAGGAACGTTGCGTTGGTGGAGTGGAACCAACCGGTATCCAGCGTGCCATTTCCGAATCCGGTGCCGTTGGAAATGACCGTGAGGCCGTCACTCGACGTCCGCTGCGTCGGAACAGAGCTGAAATTGCCCATCGCGACGCCATTGAGTTGCAAAGTATTTTGATTGAAATCGAAATTGCCGGACGACGTATCGCCGTCGAGCACGGTGAGGCGCACGGCAACCTCTTGGAGACCGCCGCCAAGCGCGTTGACGACGGTGGCGCTAAACCCACCTTGAGTGCCGATGGTTCCTGGATTCGAACTGAAATAACCTTCGTACAAGCTGCTGGCGGATAATTGGCTTATCACCCGGGCGCCGTTGATGCCGACCATATCGAGCACAAGGCCGCCGACCTCGGTCACGCCGGCGGGGACGAGGCCACCAGAGGTAGGCGAGGTTCGGGTAAGCGTGGAAAGCTCAGCCGTCATCGCCTCGCCGTCGATGGTCAGGGTGGCGGTGTCGTTTTCCCCTTGCAGGGCGGCGAGTTGGTCTTCGCTCAAACTTTCGTCACGCACCAGTGACGAGAAGATCGCGCCTTCGTCGCCGGCGGCATCGGCGGTATTTACAATCGTATCGACGTGATGGCCGAACTCCTCCAACAGCGTCGCGACCACTTGATCGAGAACCGGCGTGGATGCTTCCGTGCCGCCGTCGTCCGCTCCGCCGCCATCCGCGACCACCGTGCCGCCGCTATCACTGCTTGCCGTGAACAGCGAGGCCGAAAGAAGTATGGTGCCGCTGTCGCCGACATAAGCGCCCTGGGCGCCCGCAATGGCGGCGCTATCGACGATCTCGATAACAGGCCAGTCAAACGTACCATCCAGCAATTGCTGCCGCAGCGCCGTCGCGGCGGCCACATCGTAGTCCGCGCCGAACGCGGTCTCGAGCTTGGCGAAGAAATCAGCGTTCGCCGCGAACGCCGCCAACGCCCCGTTACCGACGAGAAGGGCTTCTGCAACAAAATTGTTCTGATCGCTGGTGGCCATATCTACTTCCTCCGGGCTTGCTGCCGCTGCCGGGCAGCTTGATTTTTTCTTGGGCAGCAAATCGCTGCCCTAAGCCTTTTCGGCTATTGCATCAGAAATATTACATATTGCGCCAACTAAGAGAAGATTAAGAAATGGTTAATATGAAAAAATAAGTGGCGATTGGCGTACCGGCAATGCGGTGACACCATCCAGGCTGGCGGCACCAGTCACGCACGGGTCCGCCCGCGCCCGTCGGTGTTCGCGGCTGTTGTCCGGCTAATTGCTGAAGTGCATGACCGGCTCGTACACGCCGGCCTTGAAGATCAGAACGCGGAAGGCAAAAAAGCCAGCCAACACGGCAATCGCCGCCACAAGCCGGCTAATCGGTGCTCCACCGCCCAGCCACAGTGCCGCGAAGGGCAGCAGGATGCCGACCGCCAAAACCACGCCATGGAACCATTTGGCGTAATATGTCCTGCAGAGCAGTTCCGCTGACAACCTGCCGCCGGGCCCGCCGTGATAGGCGCCGTATAGCAAGCCGAGCATCATCATCAGGTCGGCCAGCAACAATGCCATCGTCAGATCATTCAACCGGCTGGCCGCCCCACCACCCGTCAACAACAGGGCCAGGGCAGCGCCGCCGGTCAGGCCATAAAGCAAGCCGGCAAAGGGGATCATCGCCGTGTTCCAAAGGGCGATCGCGCTGGACTGCGACATGGCGAAACCCTGATAGGTCATCACCACCATCGCCGCCGCTCCAGCCACCCAGGGCAGCAAACCGCCGAGCGGCACGGCGCCGGCCGTCATGACGTTGGTCGTGTGCAAGATGCCGGCGCCAACAAAGACGATGCTGGCGATCAGGCCGCGGCTGGTCCAGGAGCGGTCGGGACGCAGAATGGCGCGCCAGGATTTTCCCGGCACGCCCATATGCGTCAGATGAAAGAACGGCTTGCCGATGCTCTTGATCAGCAGGCCCAGGATCATCCCTGGCGCCAGGCCGCATAGCATCGAGACTAGAAACAACCCCGCGCCCAGTTCGCCGCAAAAGAAAGCGGCGGCCATGGACACATCCCAGTGCCGTTGCGTCCGATAGCCGAGGCGAAAATTGTCGCCAACCATTTCCGATCTCTGCATGCGCTAGTCCACGTAGTACACGTTGGGTTGGGTGTTTTTCTCCGGCAGGGGCGTCCGGCCGTTGCGGTCGCGGATCAATTTGCTCGCCTTGCTGTTCGGGTCGTCCCGGTCGCCGAAAATGCGGGCCTCGGTCGGGCAACTGACGACACAGGCCGGTTGCAAACCAAGGTCAACGCGGCGGCTGCAAAAATCACATTTGCTGACGGTCCCCGCCTGCCAACGTTCGTCGCGGTCCGCCTCGAAAGCCTGCCTTTCCCGTTGGCCAAAATAGTTATTGTCGAGGATCGCCTTGGTAAGCTGGGTGCGGTTGTCGTAGGGACATGCGATGGCGCAGGCGTTGCAGCCGATGCATTTGTCCTGATCGACCATGACAATCCCGTCTTCCCGCGTAAAGGTCGCGCCGCTGGGACAGGCCTGTTCGCACGGCGCCTCGTCACATTGATTGCACAGGGTGGGAATATGGATGCGCCTGACATCGGGAAAGGCGCCAACCTCGACCACGAAGGTGCGGGTGAAGAAGACGTCCTCGGGCAGGGAATTCTCCATCTTGCAGGCGACAACACAGGCGTTGCAGCCGATGCAGCGCTTCAGATCAAATACCATGCCCCATTTCGCCATATGTGGAGTTCCCTAACCGGCGGCCTTGTAAATCTTCACTTTTCCCACCGTCTCCATCGTTCCCCCCAGCATGCCGGTATGCGTTAGATCAATGGCGAGATGAGCATTTTGACTGATCCCGATGCCATGGGCGACGGGGTGTTGGCTCCAGCGGCCAAAGCCGCCCGAGATGGCCGCCGTCTCCGGGTGTATGCCTTCCGTCAGACCGATCACGCCCTTGGCCTTGGCATGGCGCGATTCCACCCAAACCGCGTCACCGTCATTTAGCGACCTGGCTTTTGCGCTTGCCGCGTTGATCACGACTTTCATCAGGTTCGGGTCGCGTTTCGCGACATCCATCAGGATCGGGTTGGTCGCCGTATCGGCATAGGTGGTCATCGCTGATTTGTAGGAAATGACGTAAAAGTCAAAATCCTTGTCCGCCGCATGAACCGGGCTGGCCTCCCAAAACGGCAGTCCCTTGTAGACATCGGTCCGAATGCCGAGGCCGTGTTTCTTCTCGATCTCATGGCGCGCCAGATTTTCCTTCAGCTCGTCACCGACCGTCTTGATGTAGTTGAAGAACAAGGGCAGCCGGGCATCCCGGTAGATCCGGTATTTTTGCGCCGGCTCAAGGGGGCGGAAATCGTTGCCGTGCCGCTGGTACCAGGCCAGATCCTTGGCGCCCTGGGAATGGCACTTGGCCTGAATGTCCAAGATCTCCACATGGCCGTATTTTCTCTCGAGATCGAGTTCGAAGGGCGGTGACAACCCCAGCGTCCTGTTCAGAGCCGCGTTGAAGCCGTCCGCGCCGAACAGGAAATCGGCCCGGTCCGCCAACTCGATCAAGATATCCATGCCGTCCCGCGAATTGTGCAGCGGCGCAACCACGGGCTGACCCACTTGCAGGCCGACCATGTCGTGGCTCCAATTGATAAAATTATGGCGTTCCAGATAGGTGTGTTCGGGCAGGACCACATCGGCAAAATCGGTTGCTTCATCAAGGTAGATATTGATCGAGACGACCAGATCGAGCTTTTTCAAGGCCCCCTCGATGACCGCGTTGTCGCCGCTGTTGGTAAACGGGTTGGAATGGTAGATCAGTAGCGCCTCGGGGGCATAGTCGAAGCCGAAATTTTCCGGATTGAGCGTCGTCCATGGCACCAAGTGCCCCATATCGCAGGCCAGCGGGCCGTAATCCCGCAATTCCAGGCTCTTCGGCGGATATGAAAACGGCGTATAAAGATGCCAGCCGGTGGAATGGGGTTGGATCATCCCGTCCGCGCCCTTGGCCAGCATGCGCGGGCCGCCGCCGAAGCGTCTGGCATCCATGCTCTTGGGCAACAGGCTGCCGGGCACGCCCAGGGCGCCCACCAGCATCAATACCGTTTCCTGGGCCAGCATGGCGTTGGCCCCATTGGTGTGCGCCTGAAGCCCGCGATAGGACAAAAGGGAGACCGGGCGGTAGGGGTATTCAACGCCATCGATGACAATGTTCTGGCCGATACAGGCGGCGGCACCGAAGTCGGAAGTTATGCGCCGGATCGACTCGGCCGGGATATCGCAGATCCCTTCCGCCCATTCCGGGGTGTAGGATTCGGTCTCGTCCTTCAGATATTGGAATGCCGGGACGCAGTCGACGCCATTGACGGTGTAGGTACCCTCCAAGCTGTAATCGCCGAGCGAAGGATCGTCGAAGGCTTTCGCCATACCCGCCACCGGGTCCCAGACGAGCGGTTTGCCGGTGTCTGGATCGGTAGCGAAATTCCGCTCTGGGTTCAGCAGGTAGGGCGCGTTGGTGCCCGTCTTGAGCCATGGGACATCATAAATCCCGTATTCATGGATCAACAGATGGATCATGGCCAGCAGCAACGCCAAATCCGTCGCCGGCTTGATGGGCAACCATTCATCGGCCTTGCCGGCCGCCACCGACAAGCGCGGATCGGCGACCACCAGCTTCAATCCCCGCTCCCGGGCATCGGCCAGCTCACGGGAAATTCTAACCGATGATTGATAGGCGCCGAAGCCGTACTCCGAGCCCAGCAGCATGAGATATTTGCAATGTTCCAGATCGGGGAATTCGACCAGTGCACCGTGCGTGATCATGCCGACGAAATGATTTGGGTTGGCACATTGGTTGGAGACGCCGCTGAAACAGAAACCATTGTTCGTGGTGCCGTACGCCGCGCCCCAGGCAATGGACTGGATATACTTCTCATAGGGCCAAAGGGAGCAGATCAGCTTGTTTGGATTTTCCTGACGTATGCGTTTTAGCTTGCCGGCGACCAGGTCCAGCGCCTCGTCCCAACTGGCCTCGCGCCACTTTGGATCGATCCCCCTGCCCTTGTTGGGGCTGGTACGAATAAGCGGTGTCTTCACCCGGTGTGGGTCGTAATATTTCGCGACACCGGACAAGCCGCGGGCACACAAATGCCCAAGGGTATTGGGATCATCGCTGTCGCCCCGGATCTGGATGGGATTTCCATCCCTCACCCGAACAACTATGCCGCAGGAATTAAAGCACTGCTGGCAATGGCTCTTGATCCAGTCGTCATCAGACGCGGAGGTCTCGACACTTTCAGCTTCCATGTTCCGGCACCAATACAGACCATCCCATCCACGATACCATACCTTGGCAACGGCGTAGGACTCGAACCTTCGGCCGCCGGTTTATGGCGCTGGTGATTTGACGTATGCTCAAAAGAAAAAGGGGTTAGCCTAACTTAGGCTAACCCCCCTAAACCCCAATGGGGCGAAACTTTGGTGGAGCCAGACGGAATCGAACCGACGACCTCTTGAATGCCATTCAAGCGCTCTCCCAACTGAGCTATGGCCCCATGGATGGGTATTCTCCGCCGCGCATCATTTGGGCCCGGTGCGCGACGGGCGGAAACTAGGGTGCCGGGGCCGTCAATTCAAGGCCAAACTGCGCCCCTCGCCAGATTTTTCCAATAGCCAACGAAATCAGATCACGGACCAGATCGGCGGCCGGCGGTCATTCGTCGGTAATTTCCTTCTTGGCGATATCCGCTTCCGCCAGGACATCGTCGTCGTCCTCTTCGTCATCGTCCGCCAAGGTGGCGACGGCGTCCTCCTCGTCATCCTCGTCGTCATCAAGCAGATCATCGACTTCGGCGGCCAAGGCATCGACCTCATCCTCTTCCGCCGTCTCCCCGTCATCCGCTGCCACCGCCGCGGCGACCGGCGCGGCGACTGGTGCCGCCTTCGGTTCTTCCTTGCGGGTGCGCCGCGAACGGCTCGGCGCCGCTACTGCAAAGGGCTCGTCACAAGCTGGGCAAGTGATCGGGTTACGGCCCATGTCATAAAACTTGGCGCCACAGCCTAAGCAAGTTCGCTTGGCGCCCCATTCCGGCTTGGCCACTATTATTATCTCCCAACTAGGCACCGCTCTGGATGATCGGCGCATCCCAATAGAGAACATGCGGCACGTCTGTCAACAGGGTTTCCATTACCCTCGATAATTCATTTTTCCACAAGCCCTTCTGGCGACGGTCGAGGCTTTATGATAGGTCAGGTCTTCCGCCCCCGAAGCCAGCCTTGCCTGACGGCAATGGCGCCACCGCCAAGGAAATCCGAGTGTCGACCCAGTCCGTCCAAATCGCCCATCCCGCACTGGCCACGGGCGCCGGTTTGCGCGGCACGATCGCGGTGCCCGGCGACAAATCAATCTCGCACCGGGCCTTGATCCTGGGCGCCCTCTGTGTCGGGGAAAGCACCATTCACGGTCTACTGGAAGGACAGGACGTGCTGGCCACGGCCCAGGCCCTGCGTGCCTATGGTGCGCATCTGGCGCGCGGCGAGGACGGCATCTGGCGGGTCAATGGTCTGGGCGTCGGCGGCCTGATGGCGCCGGATGACGTGTTGGATCTGGGCAATTCCGGTACCGGGGCCCGGTTATTGTTGGGCCTGGCGGCCTCGCATGGCCTAACTTCCGTCTTCACCGGCGATGCCTCGCTGCGGCAGCGGCCGATGCAGCGGGTGATCACGCCGCTGCAACAAATGGGTGCGCGCTTCGCGGCGGCGGCCGGGGGCCGTCTGCCGATCACCGTCACGGGCACGAGCCGGGCAATGCCCATCGAATACCGCCTGCCCGTCGCCTCGGCACAGATCAAGTCCGCCGTGCTGCTGGCCGGTCTGAACGCGCCCGGTGTCACGACGGTGGTGGAGCCGCGCCCCAGCCGCGATCATACGGAACATCTGCTGCGCCATTTCGGGGCCGAGGTGGAGGTTTCCGGCGACGAAGACGGTGCCCGCCGCATCGCGCTGCGCGGCCAGCCGGAACTGCGGCCGCAAACCGTCCAGGTGCCGGGCGATCCGTCGTCCGCTGCTTTTCCCATTGCCGCCGCGCTGCTGGTGCCGGGCTCGGACATCACGATCAAGGATGTCGGCCTCAATCCACTGCGTGCCGCCCTGCTTGATACCTTGCGCGACATGGGCGCGCGGATCACCGAGCAAAACCGCCGCCGGCACCAGGGTGAGCTGATCGCCGACCTGCATGTTCTCGCCGGGCCGTTGCGGGGTATCGAAGTGCCCGCCGAACGGGCACCGGCGATGATCGACGAATATCCCGTTCTGGCCGCCTTGGCGGCTTTCGCCGACGGCCCAACCGTGATGCGGGGTATTGGCGAACTGCGGGTCAAGGAAAGCGACCGCATTTCCGCCATGGCGAACGGGCTGAGCGCCCTGGGCGTGACGGTGGAGGAGTTGGAGGACGGCCTTATCGTGCAGGGCCATAACGGTCCGGCGCCGGCACGGGAGGGTGTCTGCATCGATACGGAAATGGACCACCGCATTGCCATGTCATTTCTGGTTTACGGCCTGGGCGCCCAGGGACCGGTGCGGGTTGCCGGTTGCGAGATGATCGAAACCTCGTTCCCCGGATTTGCCGGATTGATGAATGGGCTGGGGGCCCGCATGGAGATGGCGTCGTGAATAGTATCGTTGTTGCGGTTGACGGCCCGGTTGCCTCAGGCAAGGGAACTTTGGGCAGGCGTCTGGCCGGGAGATTTGCCTTTGCCTACCTGGACACGGGCGGGCTGTATCGCGCCGTGGCGCTGAGAATGCTTAGGGGGAAGCATGTGCTGGACGATGTCGGTGTTCTTGTCGCCCAGGCCAGGGCGATCGAGCCCGCTGATCTGGAAGACCCCGCCCTGCGCGATGAAAAGACCGGCGAGGCCGCGAGTGTCGTGGCGCCGGTGCCGGAACTGCGCGCCGCGCTCTTGCAATACCAACGGGAATTCGCCGCGGCGCCGCCCAACGGCGCACCTGGTGCGGTCCTGGATGGCCGGGATATCGGCACTGTTGTCTGCCCAAACGCGGCCGTGAAACTGTTCGTCACTGCTTCCGCAGAGGCCCGGGCACAGCGCCGGTTCGCGGAATTAACCGCGAAGGGCGAAGACGTCGATTTGGCAACCGTGCATGAAGACTTGGCGAAACGTGATGCCCGCGACAGCGGCAGAGCCAGTTCGCCGTTGGTCCCGGCGGAAGATGCGCACTTGCTTGACACCACAAAAATGGATATAGAGGCCGCGTTTCAGGCAGCGGAGGCAATTGTCGCCGCCAGCATGAAACGCGCGTAAGATTTGGATGCCCTCGCGGTTTTGCCGCGAAGCCGTCCCGTTCAATTCCCTGACGCACCATCGCCGCCCCTGGAATGGGCATTTTCCGCGATTTGTTGAGGGGGATTCCCTTTGGTTCAAGACCGCCGGATACAACCGGTTGGCCGACAACGATATTGGAAAGAGACCTAAGATGACTGATCTCGACACAAACGCTGACATGGGCGCCGACATGGGCGCCGGCATGGGCGCGGAAGACGATTTCGAAGCCCTTCTGGCCGAAAGCTTTATTTCCCAGGATCAACTGGAAGGCCGCGTGGTGCATGGCACCGTGGTGGCGATTGAAAATGACAACGTCGTGATTGACGTTGGTCTGAAGACCGAAGGCCGGATCTCGGCGCGGGAATTCGCCAAGGCGGGCGAGGAAGTTGCCGTCGGCGATGCTATTGAGGTCTTTCTGGAGCGGATCGAGAACGCCCTGGGCGATGCGGTCATCAGCCGTGAAAAAGCCCGCCGGGAAGAAGCCTGGAACCATCTTGAAGTGGCGCATGATAAGAGCGAACAGGTGGACGGCTCCATTGTCGGCCGGGTCAAGGGCGGTTTCACCGTCGATCTGTCGGGTGCCGTGGCCTTTCTGCCGGGCAGTCAGGTGGACATCCGCCCGGTCCGCGATATCACGCCGTTGATGAACATTCCGCAACCCTTCCAGATCCTGAAGATGGACCGCCGCCGGGGCAATATCGTCGTCTCGCGCCGCGCCGTTCTGGAAGTGACCCGGGCCGTGCAGCGTACGGAACTGGTCGCCAATCTGGCCGAGGGCCAGGTGCTGGAAGGCGTCGTCAAGAACA
>CAZVYX010000085.1:0-15883 GCA_964631725.1 uncultured Rhodospirillaceae bacterium
GTGCCAACATTGCAATGCGGCTTCGTACGCTCAAATTTTTCCTTCGCCATTCGCTTCGTCCTCTAAGGTCAGGCAAGCTTGGCGCGGACTTCGTCCGACACCGCCTGCGGTACTTGTTCGTAATGATCAAAGTGCATCGTAAATTGCGCCCGACCCTGGGTGGCCGAGCGCAAATTGTTCACATAACCAAACATGTTCGCCAGGGGTACCATGGCACCGATTACCTGGGCATTGCCGCGAATCTCGGTACCGGTGACGTGGCCGCGGCGGCGATTCAAATCGCCCATCACATCGCCGACATATTCTTCCGGCGTCACCACCTCGACCCGCATGATGGGTTCAAGCAACTTCGGTTTCGCCGACATCACCAACTCGCGGAAGGCCGCGCGGGAGGCGATCTCGAACGCCATCACCGACGAGTCAACGTCATGGTAGGCGCCGTCCACCAGGGTGATCTTGAAATCAATCAGGGGAAAGCCCGCCAGGACACCGCCGGACGCCACCGAGGTGATGCCTTTTTCCACGCCGGGGATATATTCCTTGGGCACGTTGCCGCCGACGATCTTGCTATCGAAGATTTCGCCGGAACCGGGTTCGCCGGGCTCCAACTCCAGCTTGATGCGGGCGAACTGGCCCGAACCGCCGGTCTGTTTCTTGTGCGTGTAGTCAAGCTCCGCCGGACGGCCGATGGTTTCGCGGTAGGCCACTTGCGGCGCGCCAACGTTGGCATCGACCTTGAATTCACGCTTCATGCGGTCAACCAGGATTTCAAGGTGCAACTCGCCCATGCCCTTGATCACGGTCTGGCCGCTCTCGGTGTCCGAGGTGACCCGGAACGAGGGATCTTCGTCGGCCAGGCGTTTCAGGGCCGCGCCCATCTTTTCCTGGTCCTGTTTCGTCTTCGGTTCCACCGCGACCTCGATCACGGGGTCGGGGAATTCCATGCGCTCCAGCACGACAACGTTGGAGGGGTTCGACAAGGTGTCGCCCGTGGTGGAATTCTTCAGACCGCACAAGGCCAGAATGTCACCGGCGCGGGCCTCCTTAACGTCTTCACGGCTGTTGGCATGCATCAACAGCATGCGGCCGATGCGCTCACGGGTTCCCTTGACGGAGTTCAAGACCGTGCTGCCGCTTTCCAAAACGCCGGAATAGACCCGCACAAACGTCAGCGACCCCACGAAGGGGTCGGTCATGACCTTGAAGGCCAGGGCGGCAAATGGTTCGTCATCGCTGCTGTTACGGATAATCTCTTCGTCGCGGTCCGGATGGCTGCCCACCATGGCTTCCAAATCGGTCGGCGCCGGCAGGTAATCCACGACCGCGTCCAACAGCGGCTGCACACCCTTGTTCTTGAAGGCGCTGCCGCAAAGCACCGGCACGAAATCGCCATTCAAGGCGCCCTTGCGGATGCATTTTATCAGGGTGGCCGCATCCGGCTCCTCGCCTTCGAGATAGGCCTCGAGGGCATCGTCATCCTGCTCCACCGCCGTCTCGATCAGGCGGGCCCGGTAATCCTCGGCCTCCGCCTGCATATCCTCGGGGATCGGACCACGATCGAACTCAGCGCCCAGACTTTCGTCGCGCCAGATGACCGCCTCTCTATTCATCAGGTCGATCACGCCGGCAAAATCGGCTTCCGAACCCACCGGCAACTGCAAGACCAGCGGCGTGGCGCCAAGACGATCCACCATCATGTCGACGCAACGGTAAAAATCAGCGCCCGTACGGTCCATCTTGTTCACGAAGCAGATGCGGGGCACGTTATATTTGTCGGCCTGACGCCATACCGTCTCCGACTGTGGTTCCACACCGGCCACGGAATCGAACACCGCGACCGCGCCATCAAGAACGCGCAGGGAGCGCTCAACCTCAATGGTGAAGTCCACATGTCCGGGCGTATCGATAATATTGATGCGGTGATCGCGCCAATTGCAGGTCGTGGCGGCCGAGGTAATGGTGATGCCCCGCTCCTGCTCCTGCTCCATCCAGTCCATGGTGGCGGCGCCGTCATGCACTTCGCCGATGCGGTGGCTGCGGCCGGTATAATAGAGGACACGTTCCGTCGTCGTCGTCTTACCGGCGTCAATATGGGCCATGATGCCGATGTTGCGGTAACGCTCTAGTGGTGTGGTTCGGGCCATCGTCAGATTGTCCTTATTGCCGCTGTCGCCGCTCTACCAGCGGTAATGGGAGAAGGCCCGGTTGGCCTCGGCCATGCGGTGGGTGTCCTCCCGTTTCTTAACGGACGTGCCGCGCGCGTTCGCCGCGTCGAGCAATTCTCCCGACAGGCGTTCCACCATGGTGTTCTCGGAGCGGGCCCGCGCGGCCGCGATCAGCCAACGAATGGCCAGCGCCTGGCTGCGGTCGGAGCGCACTTCGACGGGTACCTGATAGGTCGCGCCACCAACCCGGCGGGAGCGCACTTCGATCGCCGGCTTCACATTTTCCAGCGCTTGATGGAAAACCTGAACCGGGTCCTGATGGGCCTTGTCCTCGATCCGGTCCAGGGCACCGTACAAAATGCCCTCGGCGGTGGATTTCTTGCCGTGGATCATCAGGCTGTTCATGAATTTGGTCAAAACCCGGTCGCCGAATTTAGCGTCGGGCAGAATTTCGCGTTTTTCCGCGCGGTGACGACGTGACATACCGTCTCTCCCCTACTTCGGCCGCTTGGCGCCGTACTTGGAGCGGCGCTGGCGCCGGTCCTTGACGCCCTGGGTGTCAAGGACACCACGAATGATGTGATAACGGACGCCCGGCAAATCCTTGACCCGGCCGCCGCGGATCATCACCACGGAATGCTCCTGCAAATTATGGCCCTCGCCCGGAATATACGAAGTGACCTCGAAGCCATTGGTCAGCCGCACCCGGGCCACCTTGCGCAAGGCCGAGTTCGGCTTCTTTGGCGTGGTCGTATAAACGCGGGTGCAAACGCCGCGTTTTTGGGGACAGGCCTCCAGGGCCGGAACCTTGTTGCGGCCTTTGGGTTTTTGCCGCGGTTTGCGGATCAGCTGGTTGATCGTCGGCATGCGCTGTCGATCCTTTACCTGTGTCTACGTCGTTTCATCAAAATTGCATCTAGGAAAACACAACGAACACGGCCATAAAATTCACGATCGGCCCGGCTCCGTCAGGTCTTCGCACGGGGGAATTTCCTCGCACAACAGGGCGGTAAACCGCGAAAATCGGCACCGCCCAGAGCAAACTGGCCCAAAAATAAACCGCGTCGGCTATGTCTTCCTTAGTACCCGCCGCAGTGTTTAGCCGCCGATGACCGCGCTAGAGAAGCGTCATGCCATCCGTTACATACCGGCTACGACCTGCCGCGAAATGGTTGGCGGATACTATTTATGCGCCCCCCCTACGTCAACCGATAATTTGCCATTTTTCCGCCTTTTTTTGCAGCGCAACAAAATCGGAAAATTGGCTGAATTCGGTCGCCTGCGCAGAGACCGCCCGGCCGCCACCGGACAAGAGAACGGCCGGCGCCGCTCGAAGGCGGGACGCCGGCCGTTGTTTCCGTCAAAAAATACGCCCTAGTCGTCGCCGGCGGCGGCCTCCGCTTCTTCCGCCTCGGGCAGCGCGGCGGGTTGGGCATCCTCGATTTCGGCGTCCCGCTCTTGCGCGATCTCCCGCAACTGGCTCAACTGCGCGCCGGTGCCGGCCGGGATCAAGCGGCCGACAATGACGTTCTCCTTCAAGCCGATCAGATCGTCCGCCTTGCCGACCACGGCGGCTTCCGTCAGAACCCGCGTTGTTTCCTGGAACGAGGCGGCGGAAACGAACGAGCGGGTCTGCAACGATGCCTTGGTGATACCCAGCAGCACCGGGCTGGCCGTTGCCGGCTTGCGCCCTTCCGCGACATCCCGGGCGTTGACCTCGTCCAGTTCGATCCGGTCGACCTGTTCACCCTTCAGGAAGGTGGTTTCGCCGCCATCCTCGATTTCAACCTTCTGCAGCATCTGGCGCACGATCACTTCGATATGCTTGTCATTGATCTTCACGCCCTGCAGCCGGTAGACCTCTTGGATCTCGTTGACCAGATAGCCGGCCAACGCCTCGATCCCCTGCACTTTCAGGATATCGTGCGGCGCCGGATTGCCATCAAGAAGGTATTCGCCCTTGCGGATAAAATCGCCTTCCTGGACCGTGATATGACGGCCCTTGGGAACGAGGTATTCCGTCGGCTCGATGGTTTCGTCCTCGTGCCGGACGATGATCCGGCGCTTGGTCTTGTAATCCCTGCCGAACTCCACATAACCATCGCTTTCGGCAATGATCGCATGGTCCTTCGGACGCCGGGCCTCGAACAGCTCGGCGACACGGGGCAAACCACCGGTAATATCGCGGGTCCGGGCCGACGCCATTGGAATGCGCGCCAGCACATCGCCGGCGTGCACCTCGGAGCCGTCCTCCACCGACAGAATGGCGTCGGGGGGCAGGAAATACCGCGCCTCCATGTCGTTGGGCAGGGTGACGACTTCGCCCTTCTTGTCACGCAGGGTAATGCGCGGCCGCAATTCGGATTCCTTTTTCCCGGCCCGGTGATCCACCACCACCCAGTAGGAAATACCAGTGGCTTCGTCGGTTTCCTCCCGCATGGTCGTGCCTTCGACCAGATCGCGGTAGTTCACCAAGCCGTCCCGCTCGGTCATGATCGGACGGGTGTAGGGATCCCATTCCGCCAGCTTGTCGCCCTTCGACACTTGGCCGCCATCATCGACCATCAGGCGGGCGCCGTAGGGAATCCGGTAGCGGGCCCGCTCGCGGTCGTTGGCATCGACCAGCAACAATTCCATGGCCCGGCCCATGGCCACGAGGCGGTCGGTCGAATCCGTTAGAACGTCACGGTTTTCGATCCGCACCGTGGCGTCGGCCGAGGCCTCGATCGAGGATTGGTTGGCAACCTGCGCCGTGCCGCCGATGTGGAAGGTGCGCATGGTTAACTGCGTGCCGGGCTCGCCGATCGACTGGGCCGCGATCACGCCGATCGCCTCGCCCATGTTGACCTTGGTGCCCCGTGCCAGATCCCGGCCATAGCATTTGCCGCAGACGCCGGATTGGCATTCGCAGGTCAGAACCGAGCGGATCAGCAAGGATTGAATACCCGCCTGTTCCAGTATTTCGGTTTCCAATTCCTCAATCATCGTGCCGCCGGCGATCAGCACCTTGTTGCTGACCGGATCAATCACATCCACCGCCGCCGTCCGGCCCAACACCCGCTCAGTCAACGAGGATACAACGTCACCACCCTCAAGCACTTCCTTGATGGTGATGCCATTTTCGGTGCCGCAATCCTCGGCGACAATGGTGCAATCCTGCGCCACATCCACCAGACGGCGGGTCAAATAACCCGAGTTCGCCGTCTTCAAGGCGGTATCGGCCAGGCCCTTGCGGGCGCCGTGGGTGGAGTTGAAATACTCCAGCACCGAGAGGCCTTCCTTGAAGTTTGAAATGATCGGCGTTTCGATGATTTCGCCCGACGGCTTGGCCATCAGGCCGCGCATGCCGGCCAACTGCTTCATTTGCGCGGCGGAGCCACGGGCCCCGGAATGGGCCATCATCCAGATCGAGTTGATGTTGCCGTTATCCTGACCCTCGGACGAGATCCTATCCATCATCTCATCGGCCACCTTATCGGTGCATTGGGCCCAGGCATCGACGACCTTGTTATACTTCTCACCTTGGGTAATCAGGCCGTCCTGATACTGCTGCTCATATTCCTTGACCAGATCACGCGTTTCATCGACCAGGCTTTCCTTGGTATCGGGCACGACCATGTCGTCCTTGCCGAAGGAAATGCCCGCCAGACAGGCGTGGCGGAAGCCCAGCTTCATCAACCGGTCGGCGAAGATCACCGTGTCTTTCTGGCCGCAATGGCGATAGATCTCGTCAATCACCTCACTGATTTCCTTTTTGGTCAGCAAACGGTTGACCAGATCGAAGGGAATGGCGCGGTGGCGCGGCAGGATGTCCGCGATCAGCATGCGGCCCGCCGTGGTTTCGGGCAGCACGGTAACCGGCTCACCCTCTTCATCAACGGTATGATAACGGGCCCGGATCTTGGAATGCAGATTGATCGCGCCGGAATCCAGGGCCATTTCGATTTCGGCCACATCCGAGAAGATCATGCCCTCGCCCGGTCCGCTGGGGACCTCCATGGTCAGATAATAGATGCCAAGGACAATATCCTGGCTGGGCACGATGATCGGCTTGCCGTTGGCGGGGCTGAGGATGTTGTTGGTGGACATCATCAGGACCCGGGCCTCAAGCTGCGCCTCGAGGCTCAAGGGCACATGCACGGCCATTTGGTCACCGTCGAAATCGGCGTTGAAGGCGGCACAGACCAGGGGATGCAACTGAATGGCCTTGCCTTCGACCAAGACCGGTTCGAAGGCCTGAATGCCGAGGCGATGCAGGGTCGGGGCCCGGTTCAACATGATCGGATGCTCGCGGATAACCCGCTCCAGAATATCCCAGACTTCGGGGCGTTCCTTTTCGACCAGCTTCTTGGCCATTTTCAGGGTCGCGGCCGTACCATCGACTTCCAGATTGGAATAGATGAAGGGCTTGAACAGCTCCAACGCCATCTTCTTCGGCAGGCCGCATTGATGCAATTTCAACTCCGGTCCGACAACGATGACCGAACGGCCGGAGTAATCCACCCGCTTGCCCAGCAGGTTCTGCCGGAAACGGCCCTGTTTGCCCTTCAGCATATCGGCCAGGGATTTCAGGGGCCGCTTGTTGGCGCCCGTGATAACCCGGCCACGCCGGCCGTTGTCGAACAGAGCATCGACGGATTCCTGCAACATGCGCTTTTCGTTGCGGACAATGATATCGGGCGCCCGCAGCTCGATCAGCCGTTTCAGCCGGTTGTTGCGGTTGATGACCCGGCGATACAAATCGTTCAGATCGGAGGTCGCGAAGCGGCCGCCATCCAGGGGCACCAGGGGGCGCAACTCCGGCGGGATCACGGGCACGACGTCCAGGATCATCCATTCCGGGCGGTTGCCGGATTCGATAAAGGCATCAATCAGCTTCAGCCGCTTGACGATCTTTTTCGGCTTCAATTCAGACGTGGTTTCCGCCAGTTCCTCGCGCAGCTTAATCCGCTCCGCTTCCAGATCGACGGTCGAGAGAATTTCCTTGATCGCCTCGGCCCCGATACCGGCGGAAAATGCATCCTCGCCATATTCGTCCTGGGCGTCGAGGTACTCGTCCTCGGTCAGAAGCTGCATGTGCTCCATGGGTGTCAGGCCCGGTTCGACCACCACGTAATGTTCGAAATACAGCACCCGCTCCAGATCCCTGAGCGTCATATCCAACAGCAGGCCGATACGCGAGGGCAGGGATTTCAGGAACCAGATATGCGCCACCGGCGAAGCCAGTTCGATATGGCCCATGCGTTCCCGGCGCACCTTGGACAAGGTGACTTCAACACCGCACTTTTCGCAGACGATGCCCTTGAACTTCATGCGCTTGTATTTGCCGCACAGGCATTCGTAATCCTTGATGGGACCAAAGATGCGGGCGCAGAACAGGCCGTCGCGCTCCGGCTTGAAAGTCCTGTAGTTGATGGTCTCCGGTTTCTTGATCTCGCCAAAGGACCACGAGCGGATGCGGTCCGGGCTGGCGATCGAAATCTTGATCTGATCGAAGTTGTCGGCGGCGGAAGTGGTGGCCGGGCCAAAAATTCTCATCAGTTCGTTCATGGGGTCCATCTCCCATTGGCGGCGGCCCGAAAATTAGTTCTGGGGCAGCCTCGTGACATCAAAAAGCTAATCCGTGGCGGGCGGAGGGTTCAGCCCCGCCCACCGAATCAGTAAGTGTTCTGCGAAAGCTCCACATTCAGGCAGAGCGAACGCATTTCCTTCACCAAGACATTGAAGGATTCCGGAATACCGGCCTCGAACGCGTCATCGCCGCGCACGATGGCCTCGTACACCTTGGTGCGGCCGGCCACGTCGTCCGACTTCACCGTCAGCATTTCCTGCAGGGTGTAGGCCGCGCCATAGGCCTGCAGGGCCCAAACCTCCATCTCGCCGAACCGCTGACCGCCGAACTGCGCCTTGCCGCCCAGCGGCTGCTGGGTCACCAGGCTGTAGGGGCCGATGGATCGGGCATGGATCTTGTCGTCCACCAGATGGTGCAGCTTCAGCATATAGATGTAGCCCACCGTTACCTTGCGCTGGAAGGGCTCGCCCGTGCGGCCATCATGCAAGGTAACCTGACCGGATTCTTCCAGCCCGGCATGTTCCAGCATCTTAACGATATCGGCTTCATGGGCACCATCGAACACCGGTGTGGCCATGGGTACGCCACGGCGCAGGTTGTCGCCCAATTCCAAAACCTGATCGTCGGTCAGATCAGCGATGGTATCCTTGTACTGGTCGTCGCCGTAGACCGTCTTCAGATGTTTCTTCAGGTTGTCCTGCTTGCCGCCACGGCGCACCTGATCGACCAATTCGCCGATCTGCAAACCCAGGCCGGCCGAGGCCCAGCCCAAATGAGTCTCCAGGATCTGCCCCACATTCATGCGGCTTGGCACGCCGAGGGGATTGAGCACGATATCGACGTTGGTGCCGTCATCGAGATAGGGCATATCCTCGATCGGGACGATGTTGGAAATCACACCCTTGTTGCCATGCCGTCCGGCCATCTTGTCACCGGGCTGCAACTTGCGCTTCACGGCGACGAAGACTTTGACCATCTTCATCACGCCGGGCAGCAGCTCGTCACCGCGCTGCAGTTTGTCCAGCTTGTTGTCGAAGCGGTCTTCCAGTTCCTTGCGGGCCAGATCGAACTGCTTGTTCAACTGTTCGATCTCGTCCATGGCTTTTTGGTTGGACAGTGTGATCTGCCACCATTGGCCGCGGCTCAAATCCGCCAGCAGGCTTTCGGTAATGCGCGTATCCGCCTTTACCGCCTTGGGACCGCCGGACGCCGTCTTGCCGATCAGGAATTCATGCAAGCGGGCATAGGTGTTGCGCTCCAGAATCTCCAATTCGTCGTCACGGTCCTTGGCCAGACGCTCGATCTCGTCCCGTTCGATCGCCAGGGCGCGTTCGTCCTTGTCGACGCCGTGGCGCGAGAAGACCCGCACCTCGACCACCGTACCGGCCACGCCGGGCGGCAGTTTCAGCGAGGTATCGCGTACATCCGAGGCCTTTTCGCCAAAGATCGCGCGCAGCAGTTTTTCTTCCGGCGTGATTGGGCTTTCCCCCTTGGGGGTAATCTTGCCGCAAAGGATATCGCCCGGGTGAACTTCCGCCCCGATATAGACGATGCCCGCCTCGTCAAGGTTGCGCAGTGCTTCCTCGCCGACGTTGGGGATATCCCGGGTAATCTCCTCCGGCCCCAGTTTGGTGTCGCGGGCCATGACCTCGAATTCCTCGATATGGATCGAGGTGAAGACATCGTCACGGACGATGCGTTCCGAAATCAGAATGGAATCCTCGAAGTTGTAGCCCATCCACGGCATGAAGGCGACCAGCACGTTGCGGCCCAGGGCCAGCTCGCCCAGCTCGGTCGAGGGACCGTCCGCGATGATGTCGCCGGCCGTCACCTCATCACCCACTTTCACCAGCGGGCGCTGGTTGATACAGGTGTTCTGGTTCGAACGCTGGAACTTCAGCAGATTGTAGATATCCACGCCGCTGACCGACAGATCGGTTTCCTCGGTCGCCCGAACCACGATACGCGTGGCATCAATCTGATCGACGATGCCGGTCCGCCGCGCCACGGCGGAAACGCCGGAATCCCTGGCCACGGTGGCTTCCATGCCGGTACCCACCAGGGGTGCCTCGGCCTGCAGCAAGGGCACCGCCTGACGCTGCATGTTGGAGCCCATCAAGGCCCGGTTGGCGTCATCGTTTTCCAGGAACGGGATCAACGCGGCAGCCACCGAAACCAGCTGTTTCGGTGAAACATCCATGTACTCGATGTTTTCCGGCGCCGTCATCTGGAAGTCATCACCGACCCGGCAGGAGATCAGGTCAGCCACGAAACGGCCGCGCTTGTCCAGTTCGGCGTTGGCCTGGGCAATGGTGTACTTGCCCTCTTCCATGGCCGAAAGATACAGCACCTCTTCACCGACCCGGCCGCCCGTCACCTTGCGATAAGGCGTTTCGATGAAGCCGTAACGGTTGATCCGGGCATAGGTTGCCAGCGAGTTGATCAGGCCGATGTTCGGGCCTTCCGGTGTTTCAATCGGGCAAATCCGGCCGTAATGGGTGGGATGCACATCCCGCACCTCGAAGCCGGCCCGTTCCCGCGTCAGGCCGCCCGGGCCAAGCGCCGAAAGGCGCCGCTTGTGGGTAATCTCGGACAGCGGATTGGTCTGATCCATGAACTGGCTAAGCTGGGACGAGCCGAAGAATTCGCGCACCGCCGCCGCCGCCGGCTTGGCGTTGATCAGGTCATGCGGCATCACACTGTCGATCTCGACCGAACTCATGCGCTCGCGGATCGCCCGCTCCATGCGCAGCAAGCCGATGCGGTATTGGTTCTCCATCAACTCGCCAACCGAGCGGACCCGCCGATTGCCCAGGTGATCGATATCGTCAATCTCGCCCCGGCCGTCCTTCAGATCGACCAAAGTCTTGACCACGGCCATGATGTCTTCGATACGCAGCACCCGCACCGTATCTTCCGCATCCAGGCCCAGACGGGCATTCAGCTTGACGCGGCCGACCGAGGACAGATCGTAGCGTTCGGAATCGAAGAACATGGAATTGAACAGATTCTGCGCCGCCTCCACCGTTGGCGGCTCGCCCGGACGCATGACCCGGTAAATATCGATCAGCGCCTGTTCCCGGCTCGAATTCTTGTCGCCCATCAGGGTATTGCGGATATAGGCACCGACGGTGACATGGTCGATATCCAATGTCGGGATTAGATTGACGCCAGCTTCCCGCAGGGAAACCGCCAATTCCTCGGTCAATTCCTCGCCGGCCTCGGCCAGCACCAGGCCGGTATTCTCGTCAACCAGGTCGATAGCCACATAGCGGCCAACCAGATCCTCGTCCGTGACCAGCAATTCCTTGACGCCGTCCTCGATCAATTTGCGGGTCCGGCGCGGCGTGATTTTTTCACCCGCCTCGACAATGACATCGCCGTTCTTGGCGTTGATCAGGTCGCGGACGGCGCGCAGGCCACGCAAGCGCTCCGGCTCGAACACGGTGCGCCAGCCCTTCTTCCTGTTGTCATATTTGTAATCAACGGTGCGGTAGAAATAGTTCAGAATTTCCTCACCGCTGAGGCCAATACCCTGCAACAGCGTCGTCACGGGCAGTTTGCGGCGGCGGTCGATGCGGACGAAGACGATATCCTTGGCATCGAATTCGAAATCCAGCCAACTGCCGCGATAGGGAATAATCCGCGCCGCGAAAAGGAACTTGCCCGAGGAATGGGTCTTGCCCTTGTCGTGGTCGAAGAAAACGCCCGGTGAACGGTGCATCTGACTGACGATCACCCGCTCGGTGCCATTGACGACGAAGGTGCCGTTGTCGGTCATCAAGGGCATATCGCCCATGTAGACTTCCTGTTCCTTGATATCCAGAACCGACTTGGCCTGGGTATCCTCGTCGACTTCGAAAACGATCAGGCGCAGGGTCACCTTCAACGGCGCGGCATAGGTCATGCCCCGCTGCTGGCATTCCTCGACATCATACTTGGGGTCTTCCAAGTTGAACTTGACGTAGTGCAGCTCGGCCGTTTCGGCGAAATCCTTGATCGGAAAAACCGATTGGAAAACGCCATTCATGCCGGTGTCGCCCCGCTCCGCCTCCGGAATATCGGCTTGCAGGAATTTGTCGTACGAGCTTTTCTGCACCTCGATCAAATTGGGCATCGCGGCGACTTCCGCGATGCGGCCAAAAGATTTGCGGATGCGTTTACGACCAGTAAATGTCAGTGACATGCGTCTTCCTCATGCTTCGACCACGGCGCCCGGCGACCGCCGGTTGGACGCCCATTGCCCCATTGCGCCACCCCAAGAATTGGTGCGCGATGACCATACGGGATCATCCGTGGATTGCCGTTGCCGCCAGCCCGGCCGGCACGAATGCCGGCTGGATTAGAGTTGCCAAATCCACGCAAAAACGGGCGCGACCGCCATGGGGGTCCGCCAGTTTGGTTCCCGTTCCAAATTTCATAGACACTAACGGATGAGTTGATAACGTAATTTTCCGGTAAGTCAATATGAACAAACAAAATAATCAAACATCAGAGCTGTTCCGCCAGCCGGCGGGGCAGTATGGCGCCCCGCCGGTCAGCGTAAACCCCGATAGAATCGGGCGCTTACTTGATCTCGATGGTCGCGCCGGCGCCCTCGAGTTGCTCCTTGATCTTTTCGGCCTCGTCTTTCGCGACGCCTTCCTTGATCTCTTTCGGAGCCGATTCGACCAGATCCTTGGCCTCTTTCAGGCCCAGGCCGGTAAGCGCACGGACTTCCTTGATGACGTTGATCTTTTTCTCGCCAAACGAGGCCAGAATAACATCAAACTCGGTCTGCTCTTCGGCGGCACCACCGCCATCCGCCGGTGCGGCGGCGGCAACAGCGACCGGGGCGGCAGCAGAGACGCCCCACTTTTCTTCCAACAGCTTGGCCAGGTCGGCCGCCTCGATGACGGTCAACGCGGACAAGTCTTCAGCAATCTTCTCTAAATCAGCCATTTTTCGTAGCTCCTAGTTCGAACCTAAATTGTGACAGCTCAAGCCGCCTCATCTTTGGAACCCTGGGCCGACAGGACCCGCGCCAACTGCGAAGCCGGTGCCTGTACGACACCAGCCAGCTTCGTTGCGGGGGCCTGCAGAAGCCCAACCAATTTGCCGCGCAGCTCGTCCAGGGACGGCAGCGAGGCCAAGGCCTTGACGCCATCGACATCCAAATGGTTGTCGCCCATGGCGCCGCCAAGAACGACAAGCTTGTCATTGCCCTTGGCAAAATCGACCGCCACCTTGGCGGGCGCGACCGGATCGTCTGAAAAGGCGATCGCCGTCGGCCCGGTGAACAGGTCGGAAATCGAGGCATACTGGGTTCCATCAAGGGCAAGCTTGGTCAGCCGGTTTTTGGTGACCTTAAAAGTAGCGCCAGCAGCCCGCATCTGCCGCCGAAGATCACTGATCTCGGCCACATTCAAGCCACTGTAGTGGGTGACCACGACCGACGAGGTATTCGAAAACACCTCATTCAGTTCCGCCACCGCCTCACGCTTTTGCGCTCGGTCCACTATTTCGCTCCCTAACGGTGGCCGTGCCCGGATAGGTTCCGTTCACGACCGGTTGCGGTTTAGATCGTTGCAAGCCGTGCCGGCATAGTCGCCGGCGAAGCCGTTCCACGATCCGGTTTGCCTGCCCCAGGGTTCGAACTTGGTTCCACGGCACCGCAATTCCGGGCCGCGAGATCCGCCTCTACCCCCGTCTATACAGGTGGCCCTCACTTTGGGCCCTTAGACGGGCCGTCCCGGGGATAATCCCTGGGACAGACCGCGCCTGCAGTCTCGGACAGGTGGAAAGTGTTGGAATACCTCTATTTTCCTTCACTCTCCGGCGTTGGGCCGCCATTGGCAAGATGCCGGGCGGCCAACCTCTTCAAAACACTTACTACTTCAAAACACTTACTAACTGTGCCGCGGCCATCAATCACGGCCGCGAACAACAGCGATCCGGCTTAGCTCTCCACCGACGCCATATCGATTTTGACGCCGGGGCCCATGGTGGAACTGACCGCCACCTTGCGCACGAACGTGCCCTTGGCACCGCTCGGCTTGGCCCGCATGACCGCATTGATGAAGGCCGAGACATTGGCCTGCAAGGCGTCCTGGGCAAAGCTAGCCTTGCCGACACCGGCATGGATGACGCCGGCCTTTTCTACCCGGAATTCAACCTGGCCGCCCTTTTGCGCCGCGATGGCGCCGGCCACGTCAGGCGTCACCGTACCCAATTTCGGGTTCGGCATCAGGCCGCGCGGGCCCAGCACCTTGCCCAAGCGGCCGACCACCGCCATCATATCCGGCGTGGCGATGCAACGGTCGAAGTCCATCTCGCCGTTTTGAATTTTTTCCGCCAGGTCCTCCGCCCCAACCAGATCGGCACCGGCTTCCCGGGCCTCGTCCGCCTTGGCATCCTTGGCGAATACCGCGACGCGCACCGACTTGCCGGTGCCGTTGGGCAGTTGCACCACGCCGCGCACCATCTGATCGGCGTGGCGGGGATCGACATTCAGGTTCATGGCAACTTCGATGGTTTCATCGAACTTCGCCGTCGCGGCGTCCTTGACCATCTTGACGGCCGCGCCCAGGTCGTACTCCGCATCACGGTCGATGGCGGCCCGGGCGTCCTTCGTGCGTTTCGTGTTCTTGTTGGCCATGCGACTATCCCTCCACCTCGATACCCATGGACCGGGCCGAACCGGCAATCATCTTGCTGGCCTGGTCCAGATCGTTGGCATTCAAATCAACCATCTTCTGTTCCGCGATCTCCCGCACCTGCGCCATGGTGATCGAACCCACGACCTCGCGTCCGGGCATGTTCGCGGCCTTCGGAAGGCCCGCCGCCTTCTTGATGAAAAAGCTGGCCGGCGGGGTCTTGGTTATGAAGCTGAAGCTCTTGTCGCCGTAAACCGTAATCACGCACGGGATTGGCATGCCGCCTTCAAGGTTCTGGGTTTCGGCGTTAAACGCCTTGCAGAATTCCATGATATTGACGCCCTGCTGGCCCAGCGCCGGGCCCACGGGAGGCGATGGATTGGCCTGTCCAGCCGGGATTTGCAGCCGGATATAGCCGCTGATCTTCTTTGCCATTGTCTGTCCTTCTCATTTACTGACGGCGATAATCGCTAACGCCGTCGAAGGGTGCGTGGTACGGCCATGGCGGGCCTCCCACGCGTTGCGTAGTTCAACTTGCGGTCAGGACTTCTCGACCTGACCGTATTCCAATTCAACCGGCGTCGCCCGGCCAAAGATAGAGACCGAGACCTTCAGCCGCGCCCGCTCTTCGTCAACCTCTTCCACCAGGCCGTTGAAGGAGGCGAAGGGGCCATCGCTGACCCGGACCTGTTCGCCGACCTCGAACGTGATCGAGGGTTTCGGCCGCTCGATACCCTCCTGAACCTGGGTCATGACGCGCTGCGCCTCGGCCTCCGAGATCGGCGAGGGTTTGCCGCCGGTGCCAAGGAACCCGGTCACCTTGGCCGTGTCCTTGATCAGGTGATAGGCATCATCGGACAGATCCATCTTGACCAGGACGTAACCTGGAAAGAATTTCCGCTCCGCATTGACCTTTTGGCCGCGGCGCATCTGGACCACTTCCTCCGTCGGCACCATGACTTCCAGAATATCCTCGTCCAGGCCATTGGCCTCGGCCTGTTCGCGGATCGAGGTCGCTACCTTGCCCTCGAAGCCGGAATAGACGTGAACGATATACCAACGCGCCGCCATCTATTCAGCCTCCCAATCCGAGGAGTAGTTCCACGCCAAAGGTTATGATCTTATCCGCCAGCAGAAAGAAAATCGCGGCCAGGGACGCCATGACAAAGACCATGGCCGTGGTCAGGCCGGTTTCCTTGCGCGACGGCCAGGTCACCTTGGAGGTTTCCTGCCGCACCTGTCTGACAAATTCCGCCGGACTTGCCTTCGCCATTATCCTATCCGCCTAACTGCTCGATCCGCTCGATCCCGGATCGCTGCCCGTGAAGTCTGGCAGGAGTGGAGGGACTCGAACCCACAACCCCCGGTTTTGGAGACCGGTGCTCTGCCAATTGAGCTACACTCCTTCACCGGCCCCGGCTGGCAACAACCTGCCGTGGCCCAGGGTTAACTAATCGTCGCCGTCTCTCGTCGGCCCGCCTACTCGTCGATGGCCGCGACGACGCCGGCAC
>CAZVYX010000086.1:0-15694 GCA_964631725.1 uncultured Rhodospirillaceae bacterium
CTGCCGCCGGAAATGGTCGTCCATACGGATCAGTATGACGACAGCCAACTGCCGGAGCAAATCGAGGCCTATGATCGCCGCCGCAATGGCATCTATACCATTCCGCCCGAGAAATACCGGATGACGGAGACCTATGGCACGCCGGATTTCTATGGCTGGTCCGAGGATAAGACCCGGCAGGTGTCGGTGCGTGAACGGGATGACCTGGCGGCCTATTTGCGCCGCCACGGCTTCTGTTTGGACTGAAATCACGGTCAAAGCAGATCCCGCACCCGGCCCCGCAGTACGGGCAGGACATCTTCGTCGAACCAGGGATTTCGCTTTTGCCAGCCGGTGGTGCGCCATGACGGGTGGGGCAGGGGCATGAAGGCCGGGGCATGGTCGCGCCAAGCCCGCACGGTTTCAGTCAGGTTTCGCGCCCGCCTGGAACCCAGGAAGTAGGCCTGGGCGTAGCTGCCCGCCAATACGATTAGTTCGATGCGGGGCAGTTGGGCCAACAGCGCCTGATGCCAGGTTTGGGCGCATTCGGGGCGGGGCGGGCGGTCGCCGCCCTTGGGCAGGCGGCCGGGATAGCAGAATCCCATGGGCATGATCGCCACCTTGTCCTGGTCGTAGAAGACTTCCGGCGGGATATCCAGCCACTGGCGCAGACGATCGCCGCTGGGATCATCCCAGGGAATGCCGCTGGCGTGAACCTTGGTGCCGGGCGCCTGACCGACGATCAGCAGGCGCGCCGCCGCCCGGGCGCGAAGCACCGGCCTCGCCCCCAGGGGCAGATGCGCTTCGCACAGGCGGCATTGGCGGATTTCGCCCAACAAGTGTTCCAGACTGCCAACCTTGCCCATGCCTCACGATCGGCCAAAAGGTTTACGTATGGCAAGGGGCAATGGATAGCGTTAACGGCCCGTTAACCTCAACCGTTTACTGCTAGCGGAGGCCGCTTCCGCCTGAATGTGGGAAATTCCCGACGATTCAGCCCCTAATCTCTGGCGCTGCGCGGGCCCTTGTATGGACGGGGTGTTGTTTCGAGGAGGATGAATGACGGGGTTTTATTCCATCGTTGTTGGATTTGGCGTTGCCACCGCCATTGCCCTCGGGCTTGCCCTGGTCATCATGTGCCGGCGCGCCCGGCTGTCCGCCGCACAGATTGAACAGGGCGGCCACGATAAGGATATCGTCAAGGCCCTTCCCATTGCGGTTGCCTATTTTGATGCCGATGACCGGCTGCAACAGGTCAATGACCGGCTATCGCAGATGTTGCCCATGGTCCATGCCCTGAGTAACCAGAGCATCAGCAGGATTGAATTTTTCCGGGCCTTGGCCGAAGCGGGCGTTTTCGTTGACGCCGCCAACCGGGTACCGGCGTATCTGGACGACGTGGCGATGCGGGCCAAATCCCAGCATGTCGAGTGGGAGGTCAGCCTGACTGATGGCCGTAGCTTGCATTTTTCCGAGCGCACCGTGGAAAGCGGCGGCCGTCTATTGAGTTGCTTCGATGTGACCAAACAAAAACAACAAAGCTGGGCCCTGGATGAGAAATCCCAGCTGTTACACACCTCGTTGGAAAGTCTCGATCAGGGCGTCATGGTTATCGGCCCCGATCGTTGTGTCCTGACTTGGAATCAGCGCTATTTCGATCTGTTCGGCATATCCGAGGAAATCGCCGATGTCGGGCTCTCTCTGGAGAAGTTGTGCTGGTATCTCGCGGATACGACGGTTTTCAAAGAGTATGACAGTGCCGCCATTGCCGAGCGTGTCGAAGCGATCATGGCATGTGATCCGCCACAGCACGAAATGACCGGCAGGGGCGGAAGGGAATTGGATGTGCGCCGCAACCCGATGCCTGATGGCGGCGTTATCATTACCCTTACCGATGTGACGGCATCCAAGCGCGACCGGGAAGACTTGCGCCGGCGTTCGTCGGAACTGGAAGCCATTTTCGGCAACTTGGATGTGGGCATTGCCTTCATCGATACGGAAGGCCACATCGTGGCCTTGAACGAGCGGCTGTTGGAATTGCAGGGTCTTGATCCCGACGAAGTCGCGCGTTGCCGCCACCTGCGTGACATTATACGCCTCAATGCCCGTAACGGAGAGCTGGGGCCGGGTGATGTTGATGGACTCGCCGAAGACCATGTCGCCATGATTTTCGGCACACTTCCCAATAACTACCAACGCATCCGCCCCAATGGTGAAATTCTGAATTTTCGTTCATTCGCCATGCCGGGTGGCGGTATCTTGGTAATCTGCCAGGATATCACGGCCCAGCAAAACTCGGAGCAGGCCCTGCGTGTCGCCAAGGAGCAGGCCGAGCTTGCCAACCGCGCCAAATCTGAATTCCTGGCCAATACCTCGCACGAACTGCGCACGCCGTTGAATGCCATCATTGGGTTTTCGGAAATTCTCATGGGCGAATTGTTCGGACCGCTGAATTCCCCGCGCTACGTTGAATATTCACGGGACATCAATGACAGCGGCCAGCATCTGTTGTCGATTATCAACGACCTGCTTGACCTGGCCAAGGTCGAGGCGGGTCATTTTGAATTGGCCGAGGAACAGTTCCTGCTGTCGGAAGTGGTAACGGCCACATTGCGGTTGACCCGGGAACGGGCCAATCAGGGGCGTATCCAGATAAGCATGGAAATCGACCCGGCGATCGATCTCGTGCTGGCGGACCGGCGCGCCCTAAAACAAATCATTCTCAACCTGGTTTCCAATGCGATCAAATTCACGCCGGAAAACGGACAGGTCATCATTGGCACGGGACACAGCCGGGACGATGACAGCGGCGAAGAGCAAATCGAACTCTGGGTCAAGGATTCGGGCATCGGCATGAAGGACGAAGACATTCCCGTTGCCCTGACGCCGTTCGCCCAGTTGGACGGAGCCTTTTCCCGGCGCTTCGAAGGCACCGGTTTGGGATTGCCCCTGGCGCGTCACCTTTGCGAGCTTCACGGCGGCACTCTGGCGTTGGCATCGGCCTTGGGCAAGGGCACGACCGCAAGTATCCTGCTGCCGGCGGAACGGCTGATGGGCAGCCGCGACGATGCCCGCAAGGCGCTGGCCATGGCCAGCGGTCCCACGGGGCCGCAGGGTGAACTGCTGGATCTAATCACCGCAAAAACGGGGTGAGCGTTTCGCGATAAGGCCCTTATGTTCCGGTAGAATGATTTCGAACCACGTCTTCCCTATGCCTCTGACTTGCCAGGTCGGTGCCGCTCATCGATATTGACGCATCAAGCCCCGTAGAATGAAAACGGATGAATTTGTCTCCCATGCCCAGTGAAGCGTCCTCCTACAATCAACCACCCAGCCTGCGGGTAGAGAATGTCGAGCGTGGCATCGGCGCCGCCACAGCGACCTTCAAGGCCAGGCCGGAACATCTGAATATGAAAGGCATGTTGCACGGCGGCATCATTGCCGGCCTGATGGATACGATTATGGCAATCGGGGCCGGTTCTCACCCGGATCCGGTGCAGCGGCAGTTTTCCATCACCCTCAGCCTGTCCCTCAATTTTGTTGGCAGCGCCGGTGACGAGCAGCTGTTTCTGCGCTCCGAAACCACGGGCGGCGGCAGGCGCACGGCTTTCCTCGAAGCCAGGATCGACAATGCCGACGGCCAGCCCATCGCCACGGCCCAGGGCGCCTTTAAGCTGATGCCGCCCGGTTCCGAACAAACGGAAAAGCCGCGAAGTCCATAACCTATTTAGCTGGCCAGACCCCATCATTGTCGATGGGAAAGACGGCCCGGTCCAATTTGCTGTAGTCGAAGCGCTTCAGGTTGGAAGCGCAGACGCCCGGCGTATCGACATAGATCTCGCCCTTGGCGAAGGCCCGGAAATGCGCCTGCCAGGCAATGGCGGATTTTACCACGATGATCTGCTGCGCCTCCGCGACAATGCCCGCGGCCGACAGATGATCGGCATCGAAAGGCATGGCTTTGGCTTCCGTCAGCATCACCGTGACGCCGTCCGCCTGAACCACGGCAACCTCGCCCAGGTCAATCCGCTGTCCGGTCATATAGTCGCCCCGGCGCTGATACTTGACCGGTTCCTGAAAGACGATTTCACCAACCAGGGGCATGGGCGGGCCGTGCAGATCGTCGGACTTGCCGCCCACATTGCCGCTGAAGACCGCGCCGACGCCCAGGGCCTTGGCATTGCGCACCGCTGACGGGTCGCACAACACGACGACGGCATTGCGGGCTGACTGGTCGACCAGCTCCGCCAGGATGGTCGTGCCGTCGCCGGGCGCGCCGCCGCCGGCATTATCGGCGACATCGACCAGAATGATCGGCCCTTCGGGCGCCGCAATGGCGCTGCGCACGGCTTCCTCTACATCGATCAGCCCGGCATCGAAATCGCCGCGCTGGCGCCAGATGGTCATGGCCAGGTCATCGGCGATCCGTGTGGCGTGACCGAAATCGTCACCTTGTACCAGGACGCCGACACCCAGATGCGCCACGTCCGCATAGGGAAAGCCCCAGGCGATGGAGGCGGACCAGATACCGCCCCAGCTCTCCATATCGTGCATCTTCGCCATGATCGCCGCCACCGGTTCTGAATTGGTGCCTTGCACCTGCGGCGGCGGGGCGAAGGGCAGTTTGCGCAGGATCTTCGCCGGGCGCCGGGTGCTCCACAACATGCGGTGCAGGATCTGCGCCGCTTCGGCGCCGCGGGCACCCATATCGTTGTGGGGATAAGTGTCATAACCGACCAGGGCATCGGCCTGCGCCACCAGCGCTTCCGACAGATTGGCATGCAAATCGAACGTCGCCACCAAGGGGGTTTCAGGCGCCAATGCGGCCCGAATCGCGGCCAGAAACTGCGCATCCGTCTCCGTTGCGCCCTCGGCCACGCAGGCGCCATGCAGATGTACCAGAACGCCGTCGATCTCGCCCGCATTGGCAAGCAATTCAAGGCTGCGGTTCACAAGCGTTTCATAGGCCACCGCCGCGACCAACCCCGACGGCACCGCGCCGGCGAACAGGCCGGGTACCAGGTTCAGATCCAGCTCCACCGCGGCATTCATGACGCCGCCGATTTCCGTATTGGTATCGGCGAACAATTCGAAAACCTCATCGCCCTCGGCATATTGATAGCTATGAAAATCCTCCAGCCCGGTTTGCCCTTGGGCGAAGGTGTTGGTTTCGTGCCAGATTCCGGTGATGAATATGCGTTTTGCCATGGTCTATTTATCGCTTGTTTAGCCGCTTGCTGACAAGTTCATGCGTCCGCCGTCCCACGTTCTCGCCAGCAGCAGGGCCATTATCAGGGAGGCGAGGGCAATCGCGGCCATGAAGAAGAAAGCGCCGTTGGAAAATTCCTGATACAGCCAGCCAGCCGAGGCCATGACCAGACCGACGGCGATGCCGGCACCAACGGCGCCGTGCAGGCTCTGCGCCGTGGCGGACATCTCCTCTGGCGCGGCGCGGGCGATGAAATGCATTGCGCCCAGATGCGCCGCCCCAAAGGTAAAGGCGTGCAGCCCCTGGGTCGTGAGGGCCAGCCACAACTCGTCCGACAGGCCCATGGCGGTCCAACGCACAATCCCGGCGGCCGCACCCAGGGCCAGCAGATTGGCCGCGCCGAAGCGGGAAAGCAGACGGTTGCCGAGCCAGAAAAGACCGATTTCCGCCACCACCCCCTCGGCCCAAAGAGCGCCGATCACGACATCGGAAAAGCCGACGCTGCGCCAGTGCAGGGTGGCGAAACCATACAGCACGGCGTGGCTGGCGCTGCTCAAGCCGCCAGCTGCGAGGAACAGCAGAAAAACCGGCTGGCGCAGCAGCAGCAAAACCGCCCCGGAGGTTCGTGCATGCGGCTTTTCCTTGGTTTCATGTGTTTCGGGCATAAGAGTGCAAGATAGGAAGACAACCACCAGCAAGGCCAGAACGGCCCAGAGCACCGACCAGGAACCGAAGGCTGCGAGCATGGGCCCGCCGGCAAACGAGGTCGCGATGAAAGTGATCGAACCCCAAATCCGCAGCCGGCCATAGTCCAGGCCCAGGCGGTAAACCGCGCCCAGAACCACCGTCTCGCCCAGCGGCATGATTGAGGAAAAGGCGACCGAGGCGATCAGATTGACCGCCAACAAGCCCCAGAAACCTTCAACGAACAGAAAGCAGAGAAAGCCCAACATGGCGGTGGCGGTCAGGATCAGCAGGGGCCGCCGCCTTTCGCCGCGCCGGTCGGCCAGTTGTGCGATCAATGGATTGGCGAGCACGCGGAGCCATAGGCCGGCGGAGAGCAGCAGGCCGATTTCCGTCGCCGTCAGGCCGCGCGCCTTCAGGAACACCGGCCAGAACGGCGACATCACCCCGACCACGGCAAAGACGGCGCCGAAATAGAACGATAGGCGCCAAGCTCGAAGCGTTATTGGCTGCATGAAAACCTTTCGGCCTGTATTGCCAGCCCGACGGCTGGATGTAACGATTGGGCAGATTTGCCGTATGGAGGATATGTCAATGAACTACGATAAATATAACTGTTTTGCCGCCAGCCGACAGGGCCGCGTTCTGACCCTGACGTTCGATCGGCCCGATGACCTGAATATCGTCAACAAGGACCTGCATGACGAACTGGGCAGTATCTTTTATGACGTCCAATTGGATGAAGAAGCGGATGTCGTCGTTCTGACGGGGGCGGGGCGGATGTTTTCCGCTGGCGGCGATCTCGCCATGATGAAGCGTATTGCCGATGGCTCCGATGAACCCATGCTGCTGCTGGTCGATGCCAAGCGGATCATCTATTCCCTGTTGGATTTGGAGAAGCCGATCATCGCCGCCGTCAACGGTCACGCCATGGGCCTGGGCGCCAACATTGCCCTGATGTGCGATACCATTTTCATGTCATCCGAGGCGAAGATAGCCGACACCCATGTCAAGGCCGGCGTGGTTGCGGGCGATGGCGGCTGCGTGATCTGGCCGCAACTGATCGGTTATGCCAAGGCCAAGGAATTTTTGATGACCGGCGATCCGCTTACCGCGGAGCAGGCGGAGCGTATCGGTCTGATCAACCACGTCTCCGCACCCGGCGAAACCCTGGCCGATGCCCAGGCGTTTGCCCAGCGTCTGGCCAACGGCGCCTCGGCGGCGGTCCGCTGGACCAAGGTATCCGCCAATATCGGCCTGAAGCAGCTGGCCCATTCGATCATGGATACCTCCCTGGCCTATGAATGGCTGACCTTCCAGGCTGATGATCATAAGGAAGCGGTCAACGCCTTCCTGGAAAAGCGGGAGCCGGTCTTTACCGATACTTGATCCGGGCACCCCGGCCCACGCATAGTATCGCCAGGATTAGGTGATTTTTGGGAGAGGGCGTCATGTTGAAGGTTTATGGCCGCAACAACTCGGTCAATGTGCAAAAGGTGATGTGGCTGATCGGCGAATTGGGCCTGGCCCATGAACGTGTGGATGTGGGCGGCGCCTTCGGCCAGAACGACCAGGACTGGTATCTGTCCCTGAACCCCATGGGCCGGGTGCCGGTGTTGGATGACGATGGCTATGTCCTGTGGGAGAGCCACACCATTATCCGCTACCTGGCCCGCCAGTACGGCGGCGGTGATTGGTATCCCGATACACCCAAGGATGGCGGCGATGTGGACAAGTGGATGGACTGGATGCAGGCGTTTCTGCTGCCAGCCATATTCGCGGCTTTCTGGGGCCTGATCCGCACGCCGGAGGAAGAGCGCGACATGGATGCCATCAAGGCGTCGTCGACGGAAAGCGCCAAGCTGTTCGGCATCCTGGATGCGCATCTGCAAGGCCGGGATTTTATGACCGGCGATGGGATCTCCATCGCTGATATTCCCGTCGGCGCCCTGACCTACCGTTGGTACGGCCTGGATGTGGAGCATCCCGACTATCCGGCCTTGCGCGCCTGGTACGAACGCCTGAGCCAACGCCCCGCCTTCCAGGAACACGTGATGCTGCCGATTACCTGAGGGAGAATAGTCGTGACTGATATCCTTGTGGAGCGTACCGGGCCGATCGAGATAATTACCCTCAACAGACCTGATAGCTTCAACTCCTTCACGCCCGACATGGTCGACGGCCTGGGCGAGGCCCTGCGCGGGGCGGCGGCAGACCGGCGCTGCCGCGCCATTGTGCTGACCGGCGCCGGCGATCGCGCCTTTTGCGCCGGCGTTGACGTTAAGGCCGTTGCCGCCCGTGACCAGACGGATGACAGCGCCGATGGGGCGGAGACCGATCCAATCCTCGAGCAGTTCGAGAATTTGCACCTCAAACTAAGCGGCATCGTCAGGACTATTCACAGCCTGCCGGTGCCGGTTATCGCGGCGGTAAACGGCCACGCCATTGGCGGTGGCTTTGCCTTCGCCGCCGCCTGTGATCTGCGCCTCGCCTCGCCCGACGCGCGTTTTGCCGATGGTTTCGTGAAGCGTGGGATTTCCGGCTGTGAAATGGGTCTGTCATACTTCCTGCCGAAAATCGTAGGCGCCGCGCATGCATTCGACTGGATGCTGACCGGCCGCCGCGTTGATGCGGATGAAGCGCTGCGGACCGGACTTGTCAATCAGTTGGTGCCGGCGGAGGAGCTTGTCGAGCGCGCAGTGGCGCTGGGACAGCAGATCGCGGAAAACGCCCCCATGGCGATCGCCATGACAAAAGAGGTCATGTGGACGAATGTGAACGCGGTCAGCCTGGACCAGGCCCTGGCACTTGAATCCCGCACCCAGATCATGACCCGGCACACCGCCGACGCGGCGGAAGCACGGGCGTCGTTTCTGGAAAAACGGGCGCCGGACTTCGGCGGTGCGGACGACCCGCGGCCGCTTCGCTGAAGCAATTCCTGGCAAATAGGTCCGGCATCAACCGGTTTTGGTCCTTGCCGCTTCTTCGGTGCGGTTCATCGCGTTGGCTTTGTGGATTTCATGACAAATCTGCCGCCGTATGCTACTCGGCTAAATGCACACTTCCTACGATACGATCGGCGTCAATTATTCTGATCTCAGAAAACCGGACTCCCGGATTGAGATGATGATCGGAAGGGCCCTGGGATCTGCCAGAACTGTCCTGAATGTTGGCGCTGGTGCAGGTTCGTATGAGCCTCTTGACCGGCAGGTTACGGCTCTCGAGCCTTCGGTGGAGATGATCCGACAGCGCGGTGTCTCATTGGCTCCGGTTATTCAGGGTTACGCGGAAGATTTACCCTTTGACGACAATTCCTTTGATGCGTCGATGGCGGTTCTGACCGTGCACCATTGGACCGACCAAGAAAGGGGCCTCAAGGAGATGCGTCGCGTGACGCGGGGCCAGGTCGTCGTACTTACATTCGACCCTTCGCATCGTGGGTTTTGGCTTGCCGACTACATTCCGGGAATTGTGGCGTTGGACGAGGTGCAAATGCCCAGGATGACAGATTATGAGGATTGGCTTGGGGCCGTGGAGATTTCGGCCGTTCCAATTCCGCATGACTGTACGGACGGTTTCCTATGCGCCTATTGGCGGCGGCCCGCGGCCTATCTCGATCCTAGAATTCGGGCCGCCATTTCTTGCTTCTGGATGCTGGACAACGTTTCCGTGGCGATGGAAAAACTCGCGCATGACCTGGATACGGGTGTGTGGGAGGAGCGTTATGCTGAACTGCGCGACCTTGATGCGTGCGACTTTGGCTACCGCCTCGTCACGACGAAATAACACGCTCTCAAGATCACGGGCCTCGCCCAAGTCAAAGGTCCGCCGATCTGCGATTATGGACGGACAACAATTGTGCGGATAACATTTGCCCGAACAGGTGGAATATCCCCGGGGGGAGTAGACAGCAATGTATCCAGGTAAGTATGCCGAACAGTATCCGGACCGGCCGGCATTCATCATGGCGGAGAGCGGTGAGGTTGTGACCTACCGTGACTATGAGGCGCGCTGTAACAGGCTGGCCCATCTGCTGCGCGCGCGGGGGCTGCAACGGCTCGATCACTACGCCATTTATATGGAAAACAATGCCCGATTTGCCGAAAGCTGTGGCGCCGGCGAACGCGCCGGACACTATTACACTTGCGTCAACTCCTACCTCACGGCGGAAGAACTGGCCTATATCGTCAACAATTCCGAAAGCCAGGTGCTGATCACCTCCGAGTATCGCCGCGAGGTGGCCCTGGCCGCCCTGGCCGACTGTCCCAACGTGGATCTTTGCATCGTTGTCGACGGGCCGGGTGATGGCGGCAAGGTGGCCAATCTGGACGAGGTCACGGCCGGGTTCCCCGACACACCGATCGCCGATGAAAGCCTTGGCAATGCGATGCTCTATTCATCCGGCACCACGGGTCAGCCCAAGGGCATTCTGCGCCCACTGCCGGAGAACGCGCCCGACGATCCGTTACCGGTCTACCAGTTTCTGATGCAGTTGTGGTCCTGCCGCGAGGGTATGATCCATCTGATACCGGCGCCGCTGTATCACTCGGCGCCGCATGCGGCGCTCAATTTTACCATCCGCGTCGGCGGCACCTCGATCATCATGGAGCGCTTCGATCCGGAACTCTACCTGTCCCTGGTCGAGAAGCACCGCATCACCGACAGCCAGTTGGTGCCGACGATGTTCTCGCGCATGCTGAAACTGCCCGAAGAGGTCCGCAACGCCTATGACGTCTCGTCGCTGGAAGTCGTGATCCACGGTGCCGCACCCTGCCCGGTACAGGTCAAGCAGCAGATGATCGAGTGGTGGGGGCCGGTCATCGAAGAATATTATGGCGCCACCGAAGCCCAGGGCCTGACCTACTGCAACTGCGAGGAATGGCTCGCCCACCCGGGCACCGTCGGCCAGGTGAAGTTTGGCGAAATGCATATCCTCAATGACGACATGCTGCCCTGTCCGGCCGGTACCTCGGGCACCGTCTGGTTCGTCAACGCCAGCGAGTTCGAATATTTCAACGACGCCGAACGCACGGCGGAGGCCTACTCCCCCGACCGCACCATGAGCACGGTCGGCGACATGGGCTATGTCGACGAGGAGGGCTATCTCTACCTGACCGACCGGGCGACATTCATGATCGTCTCGGGCGGCGTCAACATCTACCCGCAGGAATGCGAGAACCTGCTGATCACCCACGAAAAGGTGATGGACGCCGCCGTCTTCGGCGTGCCGAACGAGGATTTCGGCGAAGAGGTCAAGGCGGTGGTGCAGGCTTTGCCGGGCGAGAGCCCTGGCGATGAGCTGGCGGAAGAGCTGATGCATTTCTGCCGCGAGCATTTGGCGGCAATGAAATGCCCGCGCTCCATCGACTTCATCGACGAACTGCCGCGCCTGCCGACGGGCAAGCTCTACAAACGTATTCTGCGCGACCGTTACTGGGGCGACCGGAAAAGCCGCATCCTTTGACAATTGAAAGTCAGCGGGCGGCATGGCGCAAGGAGACGGTCCGTACGGACGAAATCTCGCGCTGGCGGGTTACCTTCTGAGGAAATCTGCTCCTTCGGGAGGGCAAATTTGGAGCGGCGAAACCTCACCGTTGCCGCATCATGGCCTTTCCCCAAATATCGCCCAATGGCACGTTTGTAGCATGAGGCCAACGCGAGCCCATTTTCGCTCGCCTCCAAATAGCGATCAGAGAATTAGAAAGAACGAATATGCCATGTTAACCCGTAATAGACTTTGGATTGATGCAGCGGTTCAATCGTTGGCTGTCCCAAGGTCGAAGGGATGTCGCTGATTGTATCCATCTCATGTCAGTCAGTCAGGGCCGACCTCTAAGTCTGAGTCCAGACCTAGACTTACTTCTAGCAGCCAGCCGAACTCTAGCGGTGCGCTGTCAGCGCTTGCGGTGTTTGTCTCTAATATCTGTTAGACTAACCTCCGAAACAGACTGATCGGTTCAGCCCGGAGAAGCGCTTTGGATTTACGTGACCGCCTGTGGACTGCCAATGCGAAGACCAGTCTATATCGGGACGACCCTCTCGCCTATCAGGAGGCGGTGCTTGAACAGTACAAGATCTATGTCGAAATGGCTGATCGCATCAGCCAGCGTCGCGGTCTTACAAACACTTTCTTTCTAACGCTCAATACCGCGATTTTTGCAGCTATTGGCTTGTTCTGGGAATACAGGCCCGAAGGTGAGGTCTGGTGGTTGCTGTTCCCACTGACGGTGCTTCTTGGCCAATGCTTTGCCTGGTACTATCTCCTTCGCTCCTATCGGCAATTAAACACCGCGAAGTACGAGGTGATCGGCGCACTCGAAGAGCAACTTCCGGCCTCTCCGTACTATCGCGCCGAGTGGCTGGCGCTTGGTGAAGGCAAGGACCTGCGGAAATACTGGCCGCTGTCGCACATCGAGAGCTGGATCCCAACGTTTTTCGCTGTGCTCTACCTAAGCGGCTTTATAGCCTTGATCGCTGTGTATGGAACTTGATTCAGAGCCCTTCCGCGTCTGAATATGACGTGAGCTTCGGAAATTGCGGTATCTTTGCGTACTAAGTGTTCGGGCGACGCGTTGAGGAGACGTTCATGTCTGACGATTTGCGGAATCCGGAAGGGTGGCCCAACATTTTCTCCGACCAACGTGTCGACCTACCGGTAAATCTACTGCTGGACTCCAGCGGGCCGACGCTGGCGCTAAGCGACTTTTTGCTACTGCTTCAAGTTAGTCGGGCGGGAGCCGAGCTTGATGTTGAGAAGCCCGGTTTCTTCGCCAGTCTGGACATATTGTCCGATGATTTTGTGAGGGCGATCCATGCAGAGGGCGGTGACGGCGCGCTCTTTCGGCTCAAATTTCTGATGATGTCAGCCGCCGAATCCGATAACAGGCATTTCTGCAGTTATCTGAGAGACACAATGCTCTTAGCCAGCGTTTTCGCTGCGCGCGAGGCGGCGTTGTTCGAGCCGGATAACGCATTGTTGCCCGCAGACCCCGGAATCGATCGGTTCGCGCATAATGTGCTGAACCCAGACCTCTCGCGTAAGTTATTCAATCCGGGCGTACATGACGGCTATCTAGTATATGGTCTGAACCGCCCGCGGGTGCTTGTGTCGATGCCGTTTAAAGCGGGCTCGGAATACACCTACGACGTTTACCGCAATTCACTGGACGTGGCGACCAGCCTGAACATGCGCGGCTATTTCGGCACTTTTCTGATGTTTGATTATCTGGAGGGCCTAGGCCGCGACATTGACGGAGTACCCGCGTGGCTGATCTTCTTCTCGCTGATCGCAACGCATGCGGACGCCGTACTCTTCGTCGCCGAGGGCGCGGGCGGGCTGACCGATGCCCAGCGCAGAGAGGCGGCGCTGACGCCGGACCGAGTCCCGAAGAAGATTGTTACCTTGCGTGAGAATGAGTTGACATGGGCGAAATCCGACGACACTCCGCCAGGGCTAGAGGTTATGCATATTGGAGAAAAGGGCATTATGTCGAAGGACGAGGCGTTGGAAAGGGATGCCGCATTTGCCATGCCGATGATCGAGCAATACGAACGCGGTTCGTTCCCCAATGATCGTCTGATCGTTCTCGGTGACGGGTCGGTGCTGGAACTATTTCCAGACGGTCGCAGAGTTGAGCGGCGTTTCTGAGGCGGCTTCCGAAAGGCTTTTCGTCAGTAGTTGGAGGATCTCGAACTTGGCGAGTATGCCGATGCGTTCGAAGAGAACTGCATTGACGCCAAGGTTCCGTCCGGGTTGACGAATGACGATCTAGAAGACATTAGCGTGATGGCTTTGGGTGGTCGCCACAACGCGCGCGACAGCGAGAGGGATGAACAGCAATAGCGTGAACCCAACCCACTTCATCCACGGCCACAACGCCGATGGCGGGGACCAATCCACGTCAATGCGCTCGAAAACCGGCGAGAGCGCGTAGCGCAAGTTGCTGGCCAGCACAACGCCTGGCGCACTCGGCCATCCGCGTAGCGGCTGATTTTTTTGTGGTGCGCCTGTGCCGCTGTCCCATATGAAGTATGGTGATGCAATGCTGTCCTTGGGTAGTTCTAGGCCGGTTTCAGTCTCAAATTGCAGGCGAACGTGCTGCAAGTCCTCGGGGGCTAGAAAACTCAAGAAAATTGCCCTTTCGGGCAGAACGACTTCACGCACCTTGGCCAACTCCCACTGTAGTCCTTCACCGCCTTTGTCGATCTGAATGATCACTAGGGCGGCTTCGAACATGAGCCTTTCGACTGATTCCCTCCAGTTGTTTGGTCTTAGATACACTCGGTGCGCACCCGGTGGTGGTAGTCGATCATCGGGTCTTCCCAGTGCGATCAGCGGTCCTACGGGCGCAACGGCGTCAGCAATCTCTTGTTCCGCGTTCTTCGCGGTAATCGAAAATGGCAGGAACAAGTATTGCAGTACAGACCCCAGAAAATTCACATCTCTGTGGAACGCTCTCAAGTACAAGACTGGCGCGGCGGTATTTTTCGCCAATTTCATTCGACTAGACACAGCTGCGTATTGTTTGCCGCGATAGAAAATCGCACCTCCCAATCCAGCTAAGAGTAAATTGATGCCGGCGACGATAATAAAACCTTCCCCGCCTTGCCATACGATCCAGGAAAACGGCGCGACCAACACCATGCCAATCCCAAAGGTTTTAAGCACTAGCCCGGCAACCCCAGCATGACGAGTTCCGGCAACAAGCCTAAGGACCGCTGACACAATCGATACTGCAATGATGTTGGCGGTTACTATTAGGATGATGTCGTCGACGCTACCGATACTCCAAGAATTTGGAATTGCCTCCAAGGAAGTTTTCCACAAGCGGAGATTCACCCAATGTACTCCTAGCGTGAGGGCGGCTGTGACCCAGAACGGTGCCGGGTACACACAGGCGATTGCCAGGGAGCACAGCGGTATGACTAACCCCAGATTGAATGGCAAGGCATGCATCACCAATATCAGCCATGCGAGAACACCCATGAGACACACTTGGACAATAATGGCGCGGTGCAATCGAAGGGCTTTTGGGGCGAGTGTCTGGTCATCAAAAAGCTGCTGGCTGTATGACATTTGTTGACACCCAAATCTGAACAAGGAAGTTGTTCTGGATCCACTTGAAGGGTGACATAAGGCGCGAATAGCCGACCACGCAAGCAGATATAATTGCCGCCAGTCTGCGTTGGGTTCCCATTGTCATTGATGGACTTTGGCCGTGCGTGTTCAGTGTATCCATGCGAGAAAGCAAGAGTGGACGAATGTCCGTTGACGGCACGAAGCGGAAGAGAATGCCGTTTCGTCGGACTTCCGCTTCCGGGATGTCGCGGACATGGAATTTATTGACAGGGCCCTCTGACAGGGCCCTCAAAAACCTCCCAAAAAAGGCAAACGCCAATATTTCAATGCTGCCGTGAACTAGAATGTTGCCCGGCCGCTACTGGCTGTTGTCGCCTTGAATCTCCGGTCGGTCGTTTCCTCACGCAACATCGCCAATTCCTCGGCAAGCGCCCGTCTGCCCGCCTGTGCTTCCGAATCGGATGGATTATAGGAGAATTCGGTTTTATCGCCAGCCACCCGCGTACCGATCACGATCCGCGGTTTGCTGTAATCGTACGGCAACGCCCGGTGCAGCAGGGCGCGGTTGTCCCAGAACAGAAGGTCCCCCGGCCGATAATTATGCTCGTAGACACGTGTTTCGTCCGAAACGACAAATTCCAGAAGAAATTGCAGCAGTTCCCTACTCTCCTCCCGGGTCAGTCCTGGAATGCCGAAGGCGTGCCTGCCGATAAAGAGGTTCTTCACGCCGGTCTGTGGGTGCA
>CAZVYX010000087.1:0-14667 GCA_964631725.1 uncultured Rhodospirillaceae bacterium
TCCGGTCGGCGATCACGTCGAAGCCGAGCAACAGGCCCCGACCGCGTATTTCACCGATGAATTCGAACTCGTCCAACAATCCTTCCAGGCGGGATTTCAATAATGCGCCCATGCGGGCGGCGTTGCCGATCAGATCGTTGTCCAGATGCTCCGCCAGAACGGCCCGGCCAACGGCACAGGCGATGGGGGAGGCGGAATAGGTATGGCCATGCATGAAACCGCCCGCGTCCTCCACCGCGCCGACTATCTTGCGCGAGGTGACGCAGGCGCCGAGAGGGATATAGCCCGAGGCCAGGCCCTTGGCCAGGGCCACCAGATCCGGCGTCACGCCCCAATGTTCGGCGGCGAGATACTTGCCGCTGCGCCCGGCGCCGCTCATGACCTCATCGAAGATCAGCAGCACGCCGTATTGATCACAGATTTCGCGGATGCGGTTGTAATAGATATCCGGCGCGGTCAGAGCGCCTGTGGCGGCGCCGCCAATGGGCTCCATGATAAAGGCCAGAACGGTTTCAGTGCCCTGGTTGATGATTTCCGTCTCCAGGGCGTTGGCGTAGGCCAGGGCGGCGTCGTCCTCGGACTGGCCGGCGGGGCGGTAGCGGCAGAACGGCGCCGGGATCTTCGGCTGATTGACAATCATCGGCGCGAACATGGAAAAGCCGGCCGGGTCGCCGGTCAGCGACAGCGCGCCCAGGGTGGTGCCGTGATAGGAGGGCAGGCGGGAGATCACCTTGTAGCGGGTCGCCTGGTTGGTGGCGATGGCATATTGCCGGGCCAGCTTGACACAGGCCTCGACCACTTCCGAGCCGCCGGAGCCGAAGAACACTTGATCCAGACCTTCCGGCGTGATCTCGGCGATTTCGTGCGCCAACAGTTCCGCCGGTTCATTCAGGAAGTGGGAGCGGAAGGCGTAGCTGACCTTTTCCGCCTGGGCCACCATGGCCTCGCGCACGCGGGCGTTGCCATGGCCGATATTGGCGGTCTGCGGCCCGGAACAGCCATCGATATAGCGCTTGCCGTCCTGGTCCCACAGGTAGATGCCCTCACCCCGTTCGACCACGGGCCGTTCCGGGGTGGGCCAGAAGAACATGGAAGAGGGGCGGTTGTCGCCGAGGGGCGCGCTGGATGTGCTCATGACATTACTCCGTGCCGTCGCTTGCCGTAGAGGGTGGTGCAGTCTAACCGGGCCGTGTAGTTAGGGCCATGCGCCATTGCGCCGCCATTATCACCACGCCATTTGAGGGATTAGTTCATGGCTTTCGAGAACATTCAATATGAAGTATCCGAGCGCATAGCGGTCATCAGCCTGAACCGCGCGCCGGTCAACGCCTTGAGCCTGGAGTTTGTCAACGAATTCATCGCCGCCTTGCGCCAGGCAGGCGATGATGACGAGGTTCGCGTGGTAATCGTCACCTCGGCCCTAGAAAAGGCGTTTTGCGCCGGCCTGGATCTGTCCGTGGTTAAGGGCGTCGACGGCGAGGGCATGCGCGGTTTCTTGCAGCGGCTGTATTTCGAATTGAATGACGTGCAATACCGCCTTGGCAAGCCTTCCATCGCCGCCGTCAACGGCGCGGCGCGGGCCGGCGGCATGACCGTGGCGGTCTCCTGCAACATGGTTATCGCCGGCGAAAGCGCTTCGTTCGGCTATCCGGAGATCAACGTTGGCATCATTCCGGCCCTGCATTACGTGCATCTGCCGCGCATCGCGGGCCGGCATCGGGCCTTTGAATACCTGTTCACGGGCGATGATTTCGGCCCCGACGTGGCGCTGGATCTAGGCATCATCAACCACGTGGTACCCGACGATCAGGTCATGGAGAAGGCCATGGAAATCGCGCGGAAACTGGCCTCGAAGTCACCGGTGGTGATGAAGCTGGGGCGCGATGCCTATATGCGCGCCGTCGATACGGACTATCGCCGTAGCATTGAAAACGTGGCCGAGACCATGTGCAACGTGGTGGCCACGGACGACAGCCGTGAAGGCCTGACGGCATTCATGGAGAAGCGTCCGCCGAAATGGCAAGGCGATTGACCTAATAGACTGCAAAAACAGTTTCGATTTTGAGATATCCAAACTTGGCCGCGACGGCGGCCCGGCGCTAATGTGCCGCCCTCGCGGAGCGGTGCGCTCTTGCGCATAAGCGTGAGCGACAACAACTAGGCCTGTTTCGATGAATATCGAAAGAGGCCTAGGAGAAGTCGATGGTTGCCAGCAGGCCGGGATTGTCCCAGGCGGGTTGGCGGTCCTGCTGAATGACTTGGTGGCCGCTGCTTTGCATGCGCAGCCAGATCCAGCGCGGCACCAATTCGTTGGTCAGATCGCTGAGCACCAGGTCGGCATAGGCTTCCAGGCTTTCGCACGGTTCCTGCGCCGCGACCTGGAAATATTCGGCCAGGTTCGCGGCGGCGATCAGGTCGCGGTCGGCGATGTAGCGCAAATCAACCCTGACCGGCCCGCCGCCCAACAGGCCCGAGGTGGGCAGTTCGCCGGAAAGAATGCTGATGCGGTCATGATCGGCGGCGGGATTGGCCATGGTTCGCAGGCAGGCCCGCCTCTCGCGCAGGTGATCGAATGCGGGATTGTTCATGCTGGCGTCCCCGGTTCTTGGCTGGCGCGGCTGGGCTGTTGGCGGATGTTGACCACCATGGCTTCGACATCCTGGGCCGCGTCGCTTTGCGGATGCCTGGAAAAAAGGGCCGTCTGACGACGGATGGCGTCGGGGATGCGGTCGTCTCGGCGCACGATCCCCATCAAGGGCGGCGTATAGTTCAAAAACGTCCGGCAGGCCTTGGCCAAGGCGCCGTAGGTGCGTTCGCCCTGGCGCTGATCGGCCGCCATGTTGATTGCCAGGCGCATGTCCGCCCGGGGGTTGTCGTGCTTGGAAACCTTTATGTAGGCGTAGGCATCGGTCAATGATGTGGGCTCGTCCGTGGCCACCACCAGGGTCATGCCGCCCTTTGGCGTCAGGGATCGGATGGCGGATTCAAGCCCCGCGCCCAGGTCAATCACAACCCGGTCGTATCGTTGCGCCAACTGCCACAGTTCGCTCTTCAGCTCGCTAAGTCTTGCCCGCCCCATGTCGGCCAATTGGCCCGATCCCGATTTGCCGACGATGATGTCGAAGCCGCCGTCGGCAAATGGCGTAACGGCCTGGTTCATGGACATCTTGCCAGCGACCACGTCGCCCAGATCCCGTTCCGCATTTAGGCCCAGTTGCACATCCACATTGGCCAAACCGAAATCAGCATCGAACAGCAACGTCTTGTCGCCTTTCCGGGCCAGGGCATGGGCCAGGGAAATGGCCATCCAGGTCTTGCCCACGCCGCCCTTGCCCGAGGCGATATTGATCACGTTGCGTCCGGCCGTGGCGGAGGCGGGATGCAAGGCAACGCGCTTTTTCGGAGTGGTCGTCATGCTTGGTTGGCTCCGGTCGTATTGTACTCATGACTTTGTTCCGGATCGCGAAGCAGGACGCGGGCCAGGGACATCGGGTTCAGGGCGGTCAGGCCTTGGGCGATCGAGGGCGATATGGAGACCATGGAAAAGGCCAGATTGCCCCCTTGCGCCGCCGCCAGGACCGCGCCTAGGCGGCGCGCGGCATCCAACTGGGTGGCAATCATTGTACGGCAGCCCAATCTGGAAAATGCCGCCGCCATGTCGGTGGCATCCTGGGCATTGATCCCCGCCGGCAGGACCAAAATGGTGTCCGCGTCGGCGGCCGTGATAAAACGCTTCAGATCGGACATTTCGTTGTCATTGAAGGGATTGGTGCCGGGCGTATCGATCAACAGGTGTTGGCCGCGCGAATTCAGTATCGCGGCATGCAGGGCTTCCGGCGAGTCGGCCGATAGCAGGGATTGCTGCAAAATACTGGTGTAGCCGGAAAGCTGCGCGGTGGCGCCGGCGCGGACAGAATCCGTGGTTACCATGGTGGCCGGTGTGCCATGCAGGGCCGCCGCGGTGGACAGTTTGGCCAGGGTGACGGTCTTGCCGGCGCCGGGCGGGCCGATCAGCATAACCGGACGGCTCGTTTCCGCCAGGGAGCGGAACTCGAAATATCTGTCCAGGGCAATCGCCAAGGCCTCGACCATGTCCTCCGCATCCGCCTTCGCACCGGCGGCGGCCAGGCGGCGGGCCAAAATCTCGGGCACGTCGTGATACAGCAGGGCTTGCAGCAGGACGCCGTCTTCAAGCGGATCGGTTGCCGCCGCCGTGTCGCCATCGCCATCGGCGGCCGGATCAAGAAACCCATCATCGGGCCCATCGTTCCCGTTCGCTGTCTCGGCCTCGGGCTCCGCCGCCGCCGTGATCTGTACGCCGCGTCCCCGTTCGCTCTGATGAGAGGATACGATAACCGCGTCATCGCCCAGGGCATTCCTGATTTGCTGCATGGCCTCGGCCATGGTTGGCGCGGAAAATGTTCTAAGGCGCATGTCCGTATCCGCCCGCTAGATCTGCGCCAGAGTGCGGATCTTGGCGCTGGGGTGGATTTCGTTCTGCGACAGCACCGGCGTGGTCGGACGAACGCGCTCAATGATCGATCGAACATAGGGCCGGGCGGCCGGTGAGCATAGCAAGACTGGGATTTCCCCCTGCTGCACCAACTCGTCAAAGACCTCGCGGACGCGGCCAATAAACTCCTGCAGTTTCGTCGGCGCCATGGCCAGTTGCATGTCGTCGCCCTGGCCGACGATGGACTCGGCGAAATTCTGCTCCCAATCCGGTGATAGGGGCACCAGCGGGATGTAGCCATTCATTGTCGTGGAGGCGTGGCTGATCTGACGGGCCAGACGGGCGCGCACATGTTCGGCTATCTGCACCACGTTCTGTGTGAAGCCGACGGCTTCGGCAACGCCTTCCAGGATCGTCGGCAGATCGCGGATGGAAACCCGTTCCGACAGCAGGCGCTGGAGAACCCGTTGCACGGCGGTGACCGATAGTTGCGCGGGGATCACGTCTTCGACCAATTTGTGATGTTCGTGGGGCAGGTCGTCCAGCAGCCGCTGGGTCGCGGCGTAGGACAAAAGATCCGCCATGTTGTCGCGCAGAACTTCCGTCAAATGAGTGGTCACCACGGTCGGCGGATCGACCACCGTATAGCCGCGGAAGCTGGCTTCCTCGCGCAGGGACTCTTCGACCCACATGGCGGGCAGACCAAAAGTCGGTTCGGTAGTCGCCTCGCCCTGCAGCTCGATGGCGCCGCCATGGGGATCCATGACAAGCAGTTTGTCGGGCCGCAAATCGCCGCGCCCCGCTTCGACTTCCTTGATCCGAAGGGCATAAATGCTGGCCGGCAGCTGCATGTTATCCAGGATACGAACCGAGGGCATGATGAAGCCCATGTCGCCGGCGATTTGCCGGCGCAGCGCCTTGATCTGATCAGTCAGGCGGTGACCGCGCGTATCGTTGATCAGGGACAACAGGCCATAGCCCAACTCGATACGCAGTTCGTCAATCAGCAGCGCGGTGGAAATCGGTTCCTCGACCTCCGGCGCTTCTTCCTGTTCCCGCTGTTCCGCTTCCGCCGCCATGGTCTCCGCCACGGCGTTCTGCCGGAGCATGCGCCAGGTAAATCCGCCCGTCACCAGCGCCAGAATGAAAAATGGCACCATCGGTAGGCCGGGCAGGAGCGAGAGGCAAAGCAAAAGAAAGCTGACCAGTCCCATGGCCTTGGGGTAGCTGGACAGTTGCGAGAACAAAGCCTTGTCGGCGGAACCCACGACGCCGGCCTTTGAAACCAGCAGACCGGATGCGGTCGAGACGATCAGGGCCGGAATTTGCGAGACCAAGCCGTCGCCGACCGTCAGCAATGTGTATGACTGTGTCGCTTCGCCGAAACTTAGATCATTTTGCGCCACGCCGACGATAATGCCGCCGATAACATTGATGAAGGTGATCAACAGTCCGGCAATGGCATCGCCCCGGACAAACTTCGCGGCGCCGTCCATGGCGCCAAAAAAGGTACTTTCATCTTCCAACGTGCGTCGCCGATGGCGGGCTTCGTCTTCGTTGATCAATCCCGCTGACAGGTCCGCGTCGATGGCCATCTGCTTGCCCGGCATGGCGTCCAGGGAGAAGCGGGCCGCGACCTCGGCGATACGCCCGGAACCCTTAGTGATGACAATGAAGTTGACGATGATCAGAATGGAAAAAACGATCACGCCGATAACGAAATTCCCGCTCATGACAAAATTGCCGAAGGCCTCGATAACCCGGCCGGCGGCATGGGTGCCTTCGTGCCCATCGGCCAGAATCAACCGTGTCGATGCCAGGTTGAGCGATAATCGCAACATCGTCGCGATGAGCAATACCGTGGGGAAGGACGAAAACTCCAACGGCCTGCTGATAAACAGGCAGGTCATCAGGATCATCACCGAGAAGGTAATGGATACAGCCAACGCCACATCCAGCAGCCAACTTGGCAGCGGCAGGATCAGAACCACCAAAATGGCGGAAACGCCCAGAGCCAGGGCGACGTCGCCCTGGCGCATGCGGTTGACGGCGTTTAGGACGAACGCACCAACATCGGCGCCCGGTGCGGCCGCGCCTTCGACGCCGCCCGGGTCAGCGGCGCCGCCGGGTGCCGGTAGAGCCGGCGCCCCGCCGTCTGTTGATGTATCGCTCATCTAGGTTAGGCTTCCCGCAGGTCTAGGCGTTGGCGCGGTTGGCTTCGCCGGGCAGGGGCACATGTACGCCGTCGTCCGTATAGAGCTTCAATTTGTTGCGCAGGGTGCGGATCGATATACCAAGAATATTGGCGGCATGGGTACGATTGCCCAGGCAGTGGTAAAGCGTGTCGATGATCAGGTCCCGCTCCACATCCGCCACCGTGCGGCCAACCAGCCGGGAGGTGTCTTCCGCTCCTGGGTCGGCCTGATCGCTTTCCTGTGCCGCGGCGCCCTGGCCCAGACCGCCCCCGGCCAATGGCGCGGAGAGGACCGGCGTTGCCTGGCCGTCCGGGGTCATGATCGCGTCGGATGAAATCTCGGCGCCGGAAGCCAGCAATACCGCGCGGTGCATGGTGTTTTCCAATTCCCTGACATTGCCCGGCCAGGCGAGGGATTCCAGCAGTGCGATGGTCTCCTTGGCGATGGGACGATCCGGCATGCCGTTGGCGTCGGCATATTTTCTGGAGAAATGATTGGCAAGCAGGTTGATGTCCGTGGGCCTTTCACGCAGGGACGGCACCCGCAGGTTCACGACGTTGAGACGGAACAGCAGATCCTCGCGGAACGAACCATCCTTGACCGCTTCGGCCAGATCCCGGTTCGATGTGGCGATCAGGCGGATATCAACCTTGATCGGCTGGGTGCCGCCGATGCGGTCGATTTCCCGCTCCTGTATAGCGCGCAGCAACTTGGCCTGCAGGCGCGGGTCCATTTCGCTGATTTCATCCAGCAGCAGGGTGCCGCCGTTGGCTTCCTCGAACTTACCGATGCGGCGTGCGATGGCACCGGTAAAGGAGCCTTTCTCATGGCCAAAAAGTTCGGATTCCAACAGGTTCTCGGGAATTGCGGCGCAATTGACCGAGATGAACTGGCGTTGCGACCGCCGGCTGTTGTCATGCACATAGCGGGCCATCAGTTCCTTGCCGCTGCCCGATTCACCGGTAATCAGAATGCTGGCTTCACTCTTGGAAACCTGATCCGCCAGGCTGACCACGGACTTGAAGGTCGGGTCCTGGAAAATCATTGACTGGTTTTCTTCCGTAACCGCCTCCAGCACGGCGGCGATCAGAACGGGATCGGGGGGCAGGGGAACATACTCCTTGGCCCCGGCCCGGATCGCGTTGGCCGCCGTCGTCGCGTCGGTTTCGATGCCGCAGGCCACGACCGGAATGGAGATGCGTTCCTGATCAAGGCTTTCGATGAAGGCCTTGATGTCCAGGTCAACCTCCATCATGGCCATGTCGGCGCCGCGGCCGGCGCGCAAATGCTCCAAGGCGATTTCCGGAGATCCGGCATGTGCGACCTTGGCGCCCCGTTGCATGGCGATTTGCGTCGCCGCCGCCACTTGTCCGTCAAGGTTGCCAACTATCAATAAACGCATCTTCGAAACTCCAGGTCCTGGCTAGTCAAAATATTGAATTCGATGGGTCGGCGGCAGCATGGCATTCAGCAGCATTTCCAGCCGGCGCGGGTTCTCCTGCCGCCCGATGGAGGCGGCGCCAATCAAATAGACGTTATGGATCAGCACTTCGCCGTCGCTGGAGCGCTCCAACTTGGTCGCCAGCGGGGCAAACACCATGTTGGCCAATACCGCACCGTAAAAGGTCGTCAGCAGGGCGATCGCCATCGCCGGCCCGATACTCGAGGGGTCGTTCAAATTGCCCAGCATCTGCACCAGGCCGACCAGCGTTCCGATCAGGCCCATGGCGGGCGATATCTCCGCCGCCTTGCGAAATACATCGGCCGATGTCTGTTGCCGCCCGGCGTTGGTATCCACTTCCCGGCGCAGAATGCTTTCCACCATTTCACCTGGCGTGCCGTCCACCACCAACGACATGGCCTTTAATAGGAATGGTTCCGATTTCAGTTTGACGAGGCGGTCCTGAATGGCCAGGACACCGTCGTTGCGAGCCTGTTCCGCCAGTTCGACGATTTGATAGGCGGCGCGGCTGGGATTGTGGTGCCGTTGTACGACCACCTGGCCGATGGCGCCGGCGGCCCGGATCATGTCCGTCAGCGAAAATGAGGCCAAGGTGACGGCGAAGGTGCCGCCAAAGACGATCAACAGCGCCGGGCCGTCGAAAAACGAGGAGGGCGAGCCGCCCCAGAACATGGCGGCGGCGACCAGCGCAAATCCAGCCAGCAGGCCGATGACGGTGGTCAGCGACGTGCCGCTCCGTTGCCCTTGGGACATTGTCTTCGCCTTGGCCATGGCTCAGCTCTTTCCGCCCTTGATGATTTCCGTCATCGTGACTCCCAGGCGTTCGTCGACAACAACAACCTCGCCGCGGGCAACCAGGCGGTTGTTGACGTAAATATCGATTGCCTCGCCAACCTTGCGGTCCAGTTCGATGACGGCGCCCCGGCCCATTTTAAGCAGGGAACTCACTTGCATGGTTGAGCGGCCGAGTACGGCGGAAACCTTGACCGGAATATTGTAAACTGCGGCCAAATCGGCAGCGGAGCGATGATGTTCGTCACCGTCTTCCTCGGCGGATAACAGAGCATTATCGCCTTCGACGCTCTGATCGCTCGTCTCCTCCAAGTCGGGTGCGGCGCCGATTTCCGCCGCCTCCGTGTTCTCGGTGGCTTCCGCGGCCTCGGCAGCCTCGGCGGCTTCCGCGGCCATGGCTTCTTCCATTGTCATTTCATCATCTTCAGCCATCAGGCTCTCCTACGGCTCTGTCACTGTTGCCGGCGGCATTTGCGGCTCGCCATTGTCTGGGATCGGAGGAACCTGGCTGGCGGCCCGCGCCACCGGCGGCAGCGGATCCTCCACGACGCCAAAGTCTTCGGCCCCGGGTGGTAATGGAAAGGGGTCGTCATCGTCAGTCGGCGCCGTAATGACCGGCATTTCCACAAGCTGGTCCTGCTCGGCGGCATCGGCGTCTTGATCTTGCGGCCCGCCGATTTGTTCGCCAGCCTGTATTCTTGCTTCGATCTGACCGATTTGATCCGTCAGATTGGCGCAATAGCGCCCGACCGCCGCATCGACCTTTTGCAGCAAGGCCTCGATGTCGCGCTCGGCGCCGCCATCGGCCCATTCAACGCGGCAATCGGCACCGCTTAGATTAGCCTCGCCGAGCAAGACAACGGTGCCTTGAAAACCGCCCCGGGCCGCCAGTTGGTCCACGTCCTCGGCCAGTATGTCGATCAATGCATCGCTGACCCGAACGACAATGCGCGGTTCGTCGGAGACCATATCCAGGCAATCGGTAATCAGACCCTTGACCTCGTCCAGCGGTTGGCACTGCAACAGTGCCGGCGCCAGCTTGCCGGCTATGACCATGGCCATCCGGGCGGCGTCCTGTTTGGCCGCGAGAATGGCCTGTTCGTGCTGCATGCCGATATTGTCCACGGCGGCGGCGATATTCTGCAGGGTATTGGCGGCCAGGTTCTGTATCTCGCCCAGGGCTTCTTGTCTGCCGGCTGAATATCCGATCTGCTGGGCTTCGCCCCGGGCGGCGGCAAGGTCTTCCTCGGTATACAGCACATCGGGCTTTTCGTCGGGCTTTAGATTGCCCTCGGAATCGACCTCGAAACTGTTGTCGAAAAGGAATTTGGTCATAATTGTTTCCCTCCTTCCGACATCAGTAGATCAATTCATCGTCGTCTTTGTTGTCCGCGAGCATGATTTCACCGCGGTCGGCGAGGTCTTTTGCGGTGGCGACGATTTCGGATTGTGATTCATCCACATCCCGAAGCCGTACCGGCCCCATCGCATCCATGTCCTCGCGCAGGATTTTCGCTGCCCGCTCCGACATGTTGGAGAAGAACAAATCCCTGATGGAGTCGGAGGAACCCTTCAACGCCAACGCCAGGCGGTTGTTTTCGACGCTTCGAATAAGGGTCTGCACACCGCCCGGATCCAGGCGCAGCAGATCCTCGAAGGTGAACATCAGGGCCTTGATCTTCTCGGCCGCATCACGGTTGCGTTCTTCGAGCGAAGCCATGAAGCGGCCTTCGGCGTTGCGGTCCAGGTTGTTGAAAATATCGGCCATCAGTTCATGACTGTCGCGCCGGTTGGTGCGGGCCAGGTTGTTCATGAACTCGACCCTGAGGGTGCGTTCAACCTTGTCCAGGATATCCTTCTGCACCGATTCCATGCGCAGCATCCGCATCACGACTTCGAGGGCGAAATCTTCCGGTAACGAGGACAGCACCCGGGCCGCATGTTCGGAGCGGATTTTTGAAAGCACGACGGCGACGGTCTGCGGGTATTCGTTGCGCAGATAGTTGGCCAGGACCATTTCGTTCACGTTGGACAATTTGTCCCACATGGTACGTCCGGCCGGACCGCGGATTTCCTCCAGGATCGTGTCGACACGATCTTGTGGCAGAATGTCACGCAACAGGCGCTCGGTGCTGTCCATGGAGCCGACGATGGTGCCGGTCGAACTCATCTGGGTGGCAAAATCCACGACGAGGAGTTCAATGACTTCCGGATCGATCTTGCCCAGACTGGCCATGGCCATGGAAATATCGCGAATTTCCTCATCATCCATCAGCGGCCATAGCTGGGCGCCGTGATCATTACCCAAGGCCAGCATGATGACCGCGGCTTTTTCCGGGCCGGATAGATCGTCCATGCGTTTTGCGAGTTCGCCTGCCATGCTGGCTCTTCCTAAACTTCCGTGTACATCCAAGTGCGCATGATCGCGACGGCTTCCTCAGGGTGGTTTTCCACCATTTCGATCAATTTGCGGGTTGAGTTGTCCGTTACCCGCCCTTCGATTTCGGCCATGTCGATCTGATCGGTTGCCGAGCCCCCCTGCAGGCGCGCGACGGCGGCCTGAACAAGCTGTTGGGCTTCATCATCGCCAAGGTTGCCCGATTCCACAGCCTTGATGACCTCTGGGTTGCTCAATTGTGATGTCAACGCGGCGGGTAATTGATGGGCAACCTTGCCCTCTTCATTGACGATGGGCTGGCCCTCTTCATCAAGCTGGACGGGCAATCCCTCGGTCGGGACGAACTGGCCCGGCGTCAGAACCTTGGAGATCAGGGGACGCAGGACCAGGAAGATCACAAGAATGCCGATGACCGCCAACGAGCCAACTTCGGCCAGACGGAATAGGTCGCTCTTGGTCAGCGCGAAGCCTTCGTCGACCACGAAATCGGGATCATCTTCAAGGCGGGCAAAACGCATGTTGATGACCTTTACGGTATCGCCACGGGTTTCATCGAAGCCGATTGACGAGATGACCAGATCCTCGATCTGTTTCAGCTCTTCCGCGGCGCGGGGTTTGTAGATGCGTTTGGCCTCGTCGCCCGCGCCCTCGGTTTCATATGTGCCGTCCACCAGAACCGCGACCGACAGCCGTTTTACGGTTCCAGATTCGTGGACCTGGGTGCGTACGGTTTTCGAGATTTCGTAGTTTATGGTTTCCTCGACGCGGCCGGATTTGTTCTTGGTACTGCCGCCGCCGGTGATCTCCTGCTCGTCGTCGGGCAAATTGGTCGAGACCGATACCGTGCCGCTGCTGCCGGCTTCGGCCGATAATTCCGATTGTTCGACGCTCTGGGTCGAACGGGCTACCTGACCGTCGGGGTCATAGAGCTCTGAATTGGTGGTGATGCGGTCGAAGTTCATTTCCGCCGACACTTCGACGCGTACGCTGCCCAGTCCGGCGGAGCGTTCAATCATCGATTCGAGCGCTTCCTTGACACGCGTTTCATACGATAGCCGGTGCTTGCCGATGGTGCCCACACCCGACGGATCGGACGGATTGCTTCGCCGCGACAGCAAGTTCCCCCGATCATCGACGATAGAGACCATTTCAGCCTTAAGGCCCGGCACGGCCGCCGAGACCAGGGCCTGGATCGCGGCCACTTGATTGAGGTCGAGCAATCGGTTGCCCCGTACCTTCAGAATGATCGAGGCCGAGGCCTTGCGTCGTTCGCGGCTGAACAGTTCCCGGCGCGGCAGAACCAGATGCACACGGGCCGAGGCGACCTTGTCGATGGTGGCGATGGTCCGCGCCATTTCGCCTTCCATGGCGCGCAGATGGTTGATGTTCTGTACGAAGCTTGTGGTGCCGAGCGAATCCGAACGGTCGAACAATTCATAGCCGACGGAACCACCAGTCGGCAGACCCTGCGTCGCCATCGCCATACGCAGGCGCAAAACCTGATCTGAGGGAACATGAATGACGGTGCCATCGCCCACCAGTTCAAAGGGTACGCCCATCGCTTCCAGCTTGGAGGTGATTTGTCCGGCGTCGGTCTGGTTCAACTCACCATAGAGCAGCACCATGTTGGGCGAGGTAAGCCGTGTTGTCAGAACTATGAAGAAGGCGATGACCGTGGCCAGGATCACGCCGGTCGCCAATATCCGCGCCGGCCCTAGTGCCTTGATCGCATCAAAAATACTGTTCACGAATTTCCCACCAACACTGTTACGCCATGCGATGTAGCCATGTCACTGGCCAGTTTTCTGTCTGTTCGGCGGCCGATGGGTGTTCTGTCCCTGTGCCTAGGCAAATCATGCCTAGCGGGAGATAAAAAAAGGTTAACGCAAACGAGAATCTTCGGCATTTCCGTGCGGAAAGCCGGCTATCGCCGCCGCGGCCAGCGCGCATCGCCGGAGAATCCTGGCAATGGCGCCAAAAACGGCCAATATTTGTGGGAATTATTGAGGTGGTTTTAGAGGGCTGTCAGCTTCAAGAAAATTGGCTTGGGTCAGGACTAGGCGGACAAGGGGGAAGGCAGCCCATTGCCGGGCTCGAATTCCTCGCGCCTTTGTGCATGTTCCTGGTCGCTGTCCCTGTAGAGTTGGGTCCGCGTGGTGCGCAGACCGGGCAGGCCATGGCGGTCAATCGCCTGCTGCCAGGACAAGAACTCCTCGACCGATAGCGCGTAGCGGCGGCACGCTTCCTCCAGGCTGATTAGACCGCCGCGAACGGCGGCAACCACCAGCGCCTTGCGCCGGATAACCCAGCGCTTGGTGTTGGAAGGCGGCAGATCGCTCATCGTGATCTGTTCGCCATAGGGACCCATGATGCGGTCCGGTTTTTGGCTAGCCATCTGTGTCATCTACTGAACATCCTTCAAACTTGATGCGATGGAAGTTATCGGACATCGTTTAAACTTTGCCTAAAGAAGAAGGTTAATTAGGCACTAAGTATAAGTTCGTACCGCGAATGGGCCCGGCAGCGTTGTGTTACCGGACCGGAATTTCGCAGTTATCGGGCCAACCTGATCAATTCATCCAGCATTTCATCGGCGGACGTAATAATTCGGGCCGATGCCGAATAAGCCTGCTGGGATTGAATCATGATGGAAAACTCTTCCGCCAAATCGACGGTGGAAGCTTCCAGGTTGGAGGCATTAACCAGGCCGGAACCGCCGCTGCCCGCATCCTGCAAGGTCAAATCACCGGCCGCGATGGATCCGATGTAGGCGTTGCCGGAGCGTCCTTCCAAGCCGTTCACGTTGGGGAATAGAGCCAGGGCCAGCTTGTAGATATCCTGCCGCGTTCCGTTGTCGAACAGCGCCGTGACAACACCGTTTTCCGAGACGCTGACGCCCGTCAGGGCGCCGTAAACCGCGCCGTTGGTATCGGACGAGATCAGCGCCGAGGGGGTGGAAAACTGCGTCAGACCGTCGGCCTGGGCGTCGCTGCCATAGTCGATGGCGATGGATGAATTGGCGATGCCCAGTGCCGTCGCCCAGGTAGTGATGGACAAGGTCGCGGGCAGATTGGTGTTGGCTGTATCCAGGGTACCGTCGGAATTGAAAGCCAGTTGCGAGGTGACGGCGGTATTAAGCAGCCCGTTGGCGTTGGTGACATCCGTTGACGGATTGGCATAAACCTCCACCGACCATCGGTTGGCGGCCAGGGCGTTGTTGCGCACGAAGCCGAATGTCAGAGCACGGACGCCGCCTTTCGAATCGAAAACCTGTACCGAGCGCTCGAAGTCCGGCGTCACGGTGCCCGCCGACTGTCTGACGTCAGCGCCCCTGGGACATATTGAGGGGTTTTCATAAGGGAGGATT
>CAZVYX010000088.1:0-14457 GCA_964631725.1 uncultured Rhodospirillaceae bacterium
ACGATCAGCCGAGCCAAGCCAGCGACTTCTTCAACAAAATCGGCACAAAGCGTTGGTCATGGGCCTGAACAGCAGTTTCCGCAATGCCCCCAATAGCGGCTATCGACGGCTGCATTACCTAAATATCAGGCTCTCCGTCATGATTTAGTAATCATTTTGGTGCAATGTGACGCCTGATTGATGGTTTTCCTCCATCAACCCAAACAAGCCCAGCCGGTCGGCTCAACGCCCTAGCTGGGTTTTCTTTTTGCCCATTGCAAACATCAGCACCTATATCGTCACCTCCCACCCGCCGGGATTTAGGTGCCAAAGTGCAACCGCAAAAAACTATTACATTAAGGAATTTTGATAGTCTGCTCCTAGCTCTCTTCAAGCATCAAACCGAGTGGGGGCCATTTCTGCTCGGCACTCGATAGCGAGTATTGGCGGCCGCGTCACGGATCAAACTGAAAATGTAATCCGGTTTGGAGATTACGTAGTCGTTGGAAAATTCTCGGTGGACAGTTGTGCCGGGTCAGCGGACAGTCAATTGTATGCTCATGGACCACAGAGTCTGACCCTTTTCCTCGCGGGTGCGGGGACTAGGGGCATAGTGTTGATCATGCTGGACATAATTGTCCGTGGACATTTTATCCGGACAATAGTGTTGTGTATTGACCGGACCTAAAAGGTCCATGAGACTCCGATAAGACGAGGCCAATGAGATCAAATAGCCAGAGGAAGCGCCGCAATGGAATTTGGCATTCTATTCACCTCCCACCCGGATCCGCAGACGGAAAAATACCCCCACCACGCCATTCATCAACGGGTGACGAACGAGATTATTGAAGCCGAGGCGCTTGGTTTCGATAGTATCTGGATCGCCGAGCATCATTTCTCCAACCGATACGGCATCCTGCCCGATCCGTTCAGCTATCTCAGTTACCTGGCGGCTAAGACAACGCGGATCAAGCTGGGCGCCGCTGTCATGGTGGTGCCGTTGCACCATCCCATGCGCATCGTGGAAAACGCCGCGTTCGTCGATATCTTGAGCAACGGGCGATTTCAATTGGGCCTTGGTTCCGGGTATCGCCCTTATGAATTTGAAGGTTTGGGCATTGATTTCGACAGCCGGCGGGAGCGCCAGGCTGAGGCGGTTGACCTAATCCTGCAAGGCTTCCATGAAAAGCGGGTAAATTCCGACGGCAAGTTCTTCCAGTTCAAGATGGATGAAGGCTATGAGATTTTTCCGCAATCCATCCAACAGCCTCATCCGCCGTTCTATATGGGTGCCGGGACAGAGAATTCCATCAAACTGGCGGCCCAGAAAGGCTTCGGCCTCATGCAGGGCTCCCTGCCGTCGGTGGAGAAGCTTGGCGAGAATATTGAATTCTACAAGAAGCATATGCACGAGGCGCCGGTGCCCCTAAACCAAAACCCGTGTTTTGGCGAGTTCGACTGTGTACGCATGGTCTATGTCGCGCCAACCGATGCCCAGGCCAAAGAAGAGTCCGAGGCGGCGATCACCTACCACATGAAAACATTCCTCTCGGGCGATACCGCTGGATATCTGGGAGATGTCACGGAAAAGAACAGTGAGTCTGAATTCGCCTACGACAATCTGGTGAACACCACCATTGTGCACGGCTCCCCCGATACCGTGATCCGGCGGATTGAGGAGCTTCGCGCAGTGGGCATTAACTCCCTGATGCTGCATTACCCGCCCTACTATGGCATTGAACAGTGCCTTAACATGCTGCGCCTGTTCGCCAAAGAGGTCATGCCTCATGTCCAAGGATAGGACGCGCCGGCCGTGACCTGGGGCCAGATCAATGACGAAACCCTGGCTGCCGCTGCCGAATTGATAGGAGTCCCCTTGCGGCGGGATCGCATGCAGTGGATCGAGACGGCGACACGGGATGCGATCCGTCACTTTGCCTGGGGCATCGGTGACAATAATCCCTTGTGGTTCGATGCCGAATACGCGGCCACCTCGCCTGCCGGCACAATTACTGCCCCGCCCTGTATTCTGTATGCGGTCGACAGCACGATCGTCGCCCCCAAACTGGCGGGCGTACAATGGATCTACGCCGGTACGGAATGGACCTGGTATGATCGAATCCGGTTGAACGATACTTTCAAGGTCGACGTCAAGTTGACCAAGCAAGAGGTTAAGACCGGCCGACGGTTTGGAAAATGGGCGTTACAGACCGGCGAGTTGGATTATTTCAATCAGGATGGCCAGCTAATCGCATCCGCGGTGGGCAAATGCGCCCGCACGCCCCGCGGCGACGGCAGCAAGCCAAAAATAGGCGGCGAGCCAAAGGATCATGCCTCGCATCATTACGAGCCTGGGGAACTGGCGGATATCGAGGATCAAATCCTGTCCGAGCCGCGCCAGGGCGCCGAACCACTGTACTGGGAAGATGTTTCCGTCGGCGATATGGTCCCCGCCGTAATCAAGGGCCCCTTGTCCGTCATGGATATCATCGCCTGGTATTCCGCGTGCCAGGGCGCACTGCATTACGGCGGCGTACATGGCGATGCCGTTCGCTATCGCCGCCGCCACGATGATTACCACATCAACAAGGAAACCGGCGCAAAGGATAGCGCCGGACGCGGCCATCTGGAGGCAAAGACGGGCCGCGATGTCGGTATGGGCGGAGCCTACGACGTTGGGCCCCAACGCATTGCCTGGGCCCAGCACATGCTGTGCAATTGGATGGGCGATCACGGTTTTCTGCATCAATTGAACGTGGATGTGCGTTTGCCCAATATGGTCGGCGATACGATTTGGTGGCGCGGTGAGGTCATCGCCAAGCGGCAGCTCGGCAGCGCCAATTTTGTCGATCTTAAAGTCGAGGCGCGCAATCAACTCGATGCCCTTTCCGCCAACGGCACGGCGGTCGTAGCCTTGCCGTCCCGCCGGGACGGTCCTGTCCCACTGCCCCTGCCACAGGCAAAGGCATGAGCAGTGCGCGGCCAACTCGCAGGCTATCTTTTGCGACGGCGGCGAAAATTGGCATTTCCAGCTCCAATCGTTCGGCGGCTTACGCACGCCATTGGCTGGGTACACTAGGCGGCTACGCCGGCCACAGTCTGAAGGACGCCGACATCGCCATCGTTGGCGGTGACGAAACGGCAGACGCCGATTGCGTGATCCGTTTGTGGGATTTCCAGGTTGGCTATCCGGGCAGCGGCACCCTGGCCAGCGCAGCCTCTGGCGCGGCGTCGGTGATCGGCCACAAAAGCGGCGCCGGCGTACCATTGCCAGGCGATATTCCCGAGAAATGGTGCGGAATGTATGGCGTCATCCTGGCCCTGGCGGAAGCCTGGCGCCGTCGAGACTGCACGGCCAAGACCGTTGCCTACGATGTCTCGGCAGCCGATGTCATGCGTAGTTTTTCGTTGCAGAATTCTGGTGGGCGGGAGGAGATGGTCCACTCCTGGCGCCGCAACGGCCGCCTGTGCGTCGATCATGGCGGCATCTTCCCGATGGGGTTCTATGCCTGCAAAGACGGCTATGTGGCTCTGCTGGGCCGCTCGCGCCGGGATTGGCACAATATCCGCATGGCTATTGGCGATCCCGAATGGGCCCGGAGCGAAGCTTTTCAGGATCCATTCATTCTGGCCCGGGACAGTGCGAAAGCTGATATTTTGCTGGAGAAGACTCTGTCCGCCTACAGCCGTGATCAATTGTTACAACAGGGCCTCGCGGACGGAGCGGTGATCGCACCGGTCTATTCCCAGGATGAAGCAGCTGGACGGGGCATCTTCCGCGACAGCTTTATCGTCGACGGCATACCGGAAATGCCATTTCAGATCCGTGAACAGAACGGCGGCTCCAGGCCGGCAGGCAGGACCCGCACTTTGAACGGGGAAGGTCCGTTGGCCGGCCTGCGCTGTTTGGAATTGTGCTGGGTCTGGGCCGGCCCGATGGTGGGGCAAATCTTGGCCGATCTGGGCGCGGACGTCATCAAAGTGGAGGCGCCGAGCCGGTTCGATCTTTACCGCACCCGCGGCCTGGAACATCTACGCCAAAAGATTGATGAGAAGACACGGATCGAATCCTCACTCTATTTTCACAGCCTGAACCGCAACAAATCCGGCCTCGCGCTGGATTTGAAGCATGTCAAGGGCTTGGACATCGCCCTGAAACTGGCTGAACAATCCGACCTGCTGATTGAAAATTTTACCGTGGGTACCATGGAACGCCTTGGCCTTGATCCGGACGCCCTGGCTCAGGCCAATCCGGCTTTGGTGCAAATGTCCATGAGCGGGCCGGGCCGTGGGTCCAGTGTGGAAGCGTTACGGTCGTACGGCCTCGTGCTGAGCGCTTTGGGCGGGGCGGAGGATCTTGTGCGCCAGGGGGATGAATTTCTTGGCTCCCCCACGTTTTCCCTGTCCGATCCCAATGCTGCCGCTCTGGGCGCCATGGGCGTTCTGGCGGGCGTCCTGGCGGCGGACAGCGATGGCAAGGGCCGGGCCTTCGATGTCTCCCAAATCGAAGCCGCGGCGACCTTGGCCGGGACCCCCGTCCCAGCGCCAACGACCATGAATGCCATGCTAACGAGCGCCGATGGGTACTATGTCGCGGTCAGTCTGCCGGGCGATGCATTCCCGGATAGGGATGCGCTGTTACATGCCTTTGCCGGCGACAACCACGATGACATCGGCGCGCGCTGCGCTAGTCTGGGCGGACATTCGATGGAGTTATTGGAATTGGAAGATACGGATGCATCCGACGTGTTCGCGGCATGCAATGGCTGGGTATCCTCTTCGCATCCCTATACCGGCGCGGAGGAATTGGTTGCCGCGCCCTGGCGGATCGATGGCCAACGGCCGGGCGTGGGCAAAAATGCACCGGTGTTGGGCGCCGATGATCGGCAGGTTCTGGCTCGGGTTTTGTCCCTGACCAATGACGAGATAGACTCTCTAGTTGAAGCGGGCGTCGTTGGCCTCGCCGGGCATTTTAAGTGATAGATAGGACGAAGCAATGATTGACATTCTTGGCCGCGCACCGTTTGCGGAAACCTTGCGCGATCTGGTCATCATGCGTGCGGCCCTTGGCGAGAAACCATTCCTGATCTGCCGGGGTGAAACCCTGACCTATGCTGATGCCGACCGGTTGTCGAACAAGATCGCCAATCGACTATTGGCCCATGGCGTAGGCAAGGGCGATGTGGTCGCGACCTTAATGTATAACTCTACGCAGCAAGCCTTGGTCTGGTTCGCCTGCGCCAAAATCGGCGCAATCTACGCTGCTCTGAACGTTTCGTTGGTCAAGGATGATTTGTGCTACAGCCTGGATGACACGAGCGCCAAATTATTCATCGTGGATGAAGAACTGGCGCCGGCCTATAACGCAGCAAAACCCGGTCTGACCGTCGAACCGTTGGTTTTGTTGCTAGGTGATACGGGCGCTGTCCCCGGGGCCTTGCCGTTTGAGGATCTGCTGGGCGATGATGAAACCTTGCCCGATGTGGAGGTCTCCGCAGCCGATCCCATGTGCATCGTTTATACGGGCGGCAGTACTTCCATGCCCAAAGGCGTCCTCGTTTCTCACCTCTATTATATTGCGGCGGCGATCCGCTATGGCGACATTGCCGAGGCGACAGAGGACGATGTGCATTTTGCCAACTCGCATTTCTTCCATATTGGCGGCCAGCAATTCGCCATTACCGGGCCGCTTTATTTCGGGATGACCGGGATCATGGAAAAGTGGTTCTCGGCGTCAGGCTATTGGGCCACGATCCGCAAATACGGCGTCACGGTGATCGATCCTCTGGGGACCATGATGGCCGTGCTGCTCCGCGCGCCGGAGTCCGACCAGGACAAAAAACACAAGGTCCGCATCGGGGTTGGCATTGCGGCTGGGCAGGTGCGCCGGGACCTACGTGATGAGTTCGAGGCACGTTTCGGCACACCCATGATGGAGGTCTATTCGATGACTGAAATGGGCGTCTTGATCTGTTCGGAGCGCACTTTTGATCGCCGCCTTGGCTCCTGCGGCCGGCCCCATGGCTGGGCCGAAGTGATGATCGTGGACGGCGATGACAATCCAGTGCCCGCCGGTACGACGGGACAAATCCTCCTGCGTCCCAAGGTGCCGAACACCTACATGATCGAATACATCAACAAGCCGACGGAGACTTTGGCGGCCTGGAAGAACCTTTGGTATCACAGTGGTGATCTGGGTTACCTGGACGACGACGGCTTCGTTTATTTCGTCGGACGGGAGGCCCATTGGATCAGGCGCCGGGGCGAGAATGTTTCGGCCTTTGAAGTGGAGAAGGCGATGACCGCACACGAGGCCGTGGTCGATTGCGCGGTGGTCGGCGTACCTTCGGACATCGGCGAAGAGGACATCAAGGCATATGTACAGGTTTCCGAAGCAGTCGAACCCATTGAGCTGGTGGAATGGTGCAAGGACCGCATCGCATTTTTTAAGGTGCCCCGCTATATCCAATTCGTCACCGAATTCCCCCGCACCATGACCAAGAACGAAATCGCACGCCACGAACTTCGTGAACTTGGCGTGGGCGACGCCATCGACGTGTTGCCGGATAATCGTTGATGGTCGCCCTCCCCTGTCGATCAGGATCGGACCAGGAACTACTCTTAGTTCAAGTTGAAGTAGTTCCAATCTGATCTGAAAACACCCATTGAAGGAGACGGGGTCGCCGTGGGGCGATTACTTGGTGTCCACCAAACCTCCCTGAAATTCCGCCGCCCGGGTCGATCGATATTATTGGTTGTTACGACAGAAGCCAGCCGCCGTCGACATCGATGGTGGTGCCGGTGACAAAGTCGTTCTCGATCATGAAGACCACCGCTTGCGCCACCTCGTCCGCGGTGCCGGCTCGTGGAATAATGTTTTTGGCGGTTGCTTTTGAATAGAAGGCAGCGCGTTCGTCACCTTCGGCAGAGACCATTGGCGTGTCGATAGTACCTGGCGAGACTACGTTGATCCGCCTGGGCGCGATTTCGGGAGCAACGGCGCGTACCAGCGTTTCAACCGCACCGCCGACGGAACCGATCGCCACCTGGCCTGGTTTGGTTTTTCGCGCCGGCGAGCCGCTGACCAACACGATCGAGCCGCTGTCGCTCAAGTGTCCGGCCCCGTATCGCACCACGTTGGCGTAGCCCCAAAGCTTGTCGAACGATCCCTTATAGCCGTCCATATCCATTTCCAGAAACGGTCCGATAGCGCGGGCGCCTCCGGTTGCGGCGCTGACCAGGATATCAAAAGGTGCGCATTCCTTGAGCAAGGCCTGCAGGGCATCTCGATCGAGGACATCGCATTTTTTCAGTGTGATGCCGGTGGGCACGTCGCCCGCCCTGTCTGGGTTGCGGCTGATCGCGGTTACCTCCGCCCCCAGTGCCACCAACCGTTTCGCCGTGGCAAGGCCGATCCCCGAGGTGCCACCAAAAATCACCGCTCTTTTTCCTGCTACGTCCATGCTCAGTCATCCTTTGTTACGATTGTCGAAAAATTGTGCGGGCAGGTACTTTGTACGAATATCTGGGGATCTGAAAGCTACTTTAGAACCCGCGCGGCCCCTTTCCTTTGCTGCGCCCGGCATGGCGAGCGGCGGGCCAGCACCATGCATCGGCGCGAGGTGACATGGTAGTAACAGACCATGGCAATATATCGGGTGGTCCACCATGACGCCGACCAGGACGAGCCTTGGTATGGCCTACGCAAAGTCAGGTTCGACGATGACGGTATGATTATCTGGTGGGATCTTGAGCCAGCCCAATTCGATTGCGAAAATATGGTTTTGCTCAATTGAGATTTCGATCAGTCCGTATCCAAAGCAGCCATGGCCGCATTTTCAGATTGGCGTTCACGGGCGGTGCGGGCGATAATCTCCGTTAACTCCGGATAGGTGTCGAGAAATCCGCGAAATTTCGCCGCTGGCAACGTCAACAAGCGACAAAAGCCAAGCGCGGTGACATCGGCGACCCGGTTGGTCGACATCACCAGTGCAATCTCACCAAAGAAATCCCCACTGCCAAGACGTATCGGATTCGGTTGCGTCGCCACCTCCAATGCGCCACTGGATATGAAATACATTTCCCGCCCCTCTTCACCCTTTGTCACCACGCGTTCTCCCGGCACCACGAAACGCGGCTTCAACAGCGCAGCGACAGCGGCAATTTGGCTTTCGCCTAGTGCCGCCAAATACGGCACGCGTCGAACCAATTCATTCGTTTTCAGGCCGATATCCAGAGGTGGCCGCTTTTCCAAGATTTTTCGCTTCTTATTTAAGCCGTCGTCTAGTGTGGCGAAAACTTCTGAACTTATGACTTCTTCATCGAGCATTTCCTCGAAGCTTGCTTCTTCCAACTTTACCAAGATTCGTTGCAAATGCCGCCGGTGCAAGGCGCTTAGATAATCTGGGTACTGCAATTCCAGGGCGTGCAGGCTCCGATTCACCTCGGTTAAACGCCATTGCAGAAGATCGTCAACTTTCTCGAAGTCATGCTCGGTGAGCAATCCGTCAAGGTAACGTCGGTATTGTCGTAACAATTTACGCAACGAAGTCTGTGTCGCCAACAACACATCGAAACGAACCGCCAGTTGCCAAGCCAAGGGCGTGGCAATGGCGAAAGAGCGATGAACCCAAAGGGCGGCGCGGAAGGCCGGCCCGAAACCCAAGTTTTGTTCGACCACGCGGCGGTATCCAGCAATGCCAGCTTGCTTTACCTCTTCCGACAGTGAATCAGCTCGATGTAACAAGACGCGCGTGATCGCCGGAGAAACCAGATAGTCTCTGAATTGATTAAGGTGCAGGTGATGTTCCAGATTAGTTAGTGTGATCAACGCAATTCGCAGGCGTTCATCGTCGCTCAAGTCCATACTTTCGTCGTCAACTGGCTCTTTGCCTTCCGTCAAAATGCCAGCTTGCGAAGCAGTATGGTCGGCGCGAATTTCCGCCTCCAACGCTTGGTCAATCTGGTAAGCACAGGCGATCTGTTCCAAACTTTGGCGGGTCTGGTTCTGCGCCATTTGCAAGGCTCGACGCTTGAGAACGGCATCACTTGGCGAGAGCTTGTCTAGCTTCAATAAGCGGATCAGTATCCGCATTACTGGGGCGTTGATAAATAGTGTGAAGATCACGAAGCCGGTGACAAGTGTACCAACGAAATGCTTGGTCTCCGAATTAAAACTGTCACTTTCCAGTATCAACAACGCCAAGGCGAGGGAAACTGCACCGCGCAAACCACCCCACACCATGACCGATTGATAGGCGCGATTGACTGTTTGCATCAGACCGGCGTAGGCAAACAGCGGTAGCAGACCGAATATTACGAGCGCTCGGGTTGCAAAACCGGCGCCAATCAATATCGCTAGCGCTAAGCCGTCGGCGACGGAAAATTCATGAAGTAGGCCCGGCACTGCCAATCCGACCAGAAAGAATATCAGAGAATTAGCCCAGAATTCCAACTCTTCCCAAATCTCGCGCAGATTTGGCCAGGTTTTCGGAGAGATTCGAGTGCGCCCGTAGGAGCCGATGACCAAGCCGGCCATGACCACAGCAATGACGCCAGAAACATGCAAGACATGTTCCGACAAAATGAAGGCGAAATACGCTAGACAAAGGGTCAATGTAATTTCCGCCGTAGGCATCTCGCGCAATTCCCCAATAATGAGCGCGGCCACAATCGAGACAGCAAGGCCGACAGCCGCACCACCCAAAAAAACAAGGAGAAAATGCCAGACGGCATCGAAAATACCGACCTCGCGCGTACCGGCAATGACAGCGGCTAAAATTGAAAATGCGACGATTGCTGTCGCGTCATTTAATAGGCTCTCACCTTCGACCAGAACGGTCAGACGCTTGGGCGCACCCAATTCCTTAAAAATGGCGACAACGGCGACCGGATCGGTGGCCGAGATGATGGCGCCGACCAGCAGGCAGACCAACAGTCCTTCGCTGGCCACAAGCCAAATCGCGCCGCCGGACAAGATGGTTGAAATCAACAATCCAGCCACTGCCAAAAGCAAGATAGGCCGAAGGTCGGCAACAATTCGACGTAGCTCAATATCCAGTGCGGAACTAAATATCAGCGCCGGCAGAAAAACAAAAAATACAAGGTCGGAGGTTATGTCGAGTTCGTTCAGGGCATTCAGGAACTCGAAGAGTACGCCCAAACCCTCGATATCACTCGCCTGTGTCGCCAGCAGCGCAAGCACGATTCCTGCCAGAGCCAATAGTACCGTAAAGGGAAAACCTGACCACCGTGCCAATGGCAAAAGTAGACTGGCCAAGGCCAAGAGGCCAGTTAAGCTCAAAACTAGGACTACTGGTTCCAGTGTCTTTGCCCGTTTTCTCTCGGTGGCGATCTAACTATGACGGCCCAGTATGATGTCTGTTCCAACTCAGCTACATTTCATTCAATGCTCATAATTGCGCCCTATTGGCGCGGCGTCTCCTGGGACAGATCCAATCGAGTGGAAACGGTGATCGGATGTTGAAACACGATGCCGCCTTTCGGCCGTGCCACATCGCCCGCTTCATAGATGAATTCAAAAATCTCGCCGGCTCGTTCCGCCGGCACAATCGCGGCGATCGTATCGACTTCATCCCAAACGCCGTAGTTTCCGCGATGGGCCGCTCCACGCCCGCGCCCGGATGTGACATTGCATTCGGCGATGCCCTTTTCCCGAACCAGCCGGTCAACCACCTCAACGCCTTTGCCATGCTTGATAATCGCGGCGATCAATTTGAGGTTTCGATCGACAATCATTGCCTCTGGTCTCCAGTGCCGGGTTCGGAATCGACATGTTCGGAGCCGCTGCCCGGCGGCAACAATCGATCCAGGACTTCGTTGGGGACATAGGTCGCGGCCTTTTCAAGCGGCGTGATATAGATGATCCCCATGCCTGGTGTATCCAACTCGCCGGCCAGATACATCTGCTCGAATACCCGTTCTTGCTGTTCGGTGGACACGACCACATGGATCACTTCCTTGGCGACATCCACCGCCACGCCAAGAATGCCCAACCTTTCGCGAATGCCCATGCCTTTGGCAAAATTCACTGTCGCCCCTTGCGAACCGGCGGCGCGAGCTGCCTCAATGATCTTGTCGGCGTGGCCGCGTTGGACCACGCAAGTAATTAGCGAGACATCCGTCAACACCACAAACTCACGCTTGCTCATATCGCAGCTCCTCCGGGGGTCTCACGGGCCTTGTTTCTACTCTGGGCGCGGGCTCGATGTTGTACCCACGTGCCGGTCGCGAGCACACTTAGAATGGGTCCGATCGAAGCCATGGATAGGATGCCGAAACCTTCCAAGGCATTTACTGAGTTGCCAAAGCCAAGCCCCATCGCCAACACCAGCGGAACGGTAACCGGGCCAGTCGTCACGCCCGCGCTGTCCCAGGCCACGTTGACGAACTCCTCCGACGATATCAGTGTCAGTATGACCGCTAGCAAATAGCCCGGTAGCAGCAACCAACCGATGGGAATGTCGTAGATGATTTTCAATACCCCGGTGGCAATCCCAAAACCGACGCCGATGGATACCGAATAGAGCAGCATTCGCTTCTTGAAGGCACCGTTGGTCAAGTTTTCAACTGTGGCACCAAGTGCGTTGAGTGCCGGTTCCGCCAAGGTTGCGCCAAAGCCCAAAGCCCAGGCGAAGAACAGTGCAATGCCGATGCCAATAGAATATTCGTAAAGTGGTGAATTCTCGACATAGACAATCTCCGAGAAGGCCGCGGGGACAATGCCGCCAGATTGGCCGCCCAACTTGGAGAGGCCATAGCTGAGGCCCAAATTGAAAACAATCATGCCGAGAACGCAGAGTACCAAACCATAGGTGACGATGCGGACTTCCTGCACGCGTTGGCGCAACACCAGCTTCAGGATCACGAGCAGAAATAATACCAACGGCACGATCGCGCGAACGCCGCCCAGGATTTCGGTGACGGGCGTCCGCTCATGCCAGCTCGGCGTTGCGCTGGCCGTTAGCTCTGCGGCCGCAGCGGAAATTTCGGCTGGGCTCACCACTGAAGCGACATAGACGGATAATCCCATCACCCCCAGGACCGGTAGCAAAGACGCCATGGTCACAATGCCAAATCCGGAAAGCGATGAGCGACCGCCGCTGGTTGATGCGATGCCGATGCCCAGGCTCAACACCAATGGAACCGTAACGGGACCAGTGGTGACCGCACCGCAATCCCAGGCCAGTCCCAGTATTTTGCTCAGTTCCGGGTCGTTCATGCACCAGAGGGTTAGGCCAAGAACCGGCACCAAGGTTGCGATAATATAGGGTTTCAGACTCCAATCCTTCAGGAAGCGAATGGTCCCCAGCACGGCGGCCAATCCGACGCCCATGCCCACAATCATCACCAGCGTTCCCGTCCATTGGTTCAACAGGGCCCAAAGATAGGGCGCCCGGGAGGCATCGACGACGCTGCCTACCGCTTGCAAGGCACCGATGGCGGGCTCGGCAAAGGTCACGCTAATACCCAGCAAAAAGGCAACCGTCAGGACCATTGGGAGCGTCAAGCGTTCCGGCAGCTTGTTTCCGATCGTTTCGCCGAAAGGCATCAAGCCCAATTTCAAGCCTTCCATAAAGAGCATGAGACCGAGGATTACCGCGAGAAGACCGGCAGTTATGACCCAGGAGTCAGCGACCATTTGGCGGAGGATTAGTATTTGAAAAAGGACCAGATAAAGCGCCAAGGGGACGACCGCTCGAACCTGATCTATCAGTCGGACCCGGATATAGGGTGTCAAAAGGGTATAAACGTTTCTTGGGGTAACGTGTAATTTCGGCGGCTGGTATGGAACATATGCGCCGGCCTCGTCGTACGTGACTTCTGGAATTAGATGACTGTAACTCAGTGCTCTCTGTTCCAGCGTCAATTCGCGGACAAAATCGCCATATCGGATGTCATGTTTCACGAACGAGACACCTCCTTACCTAATCAAAACCCAAAAGAGCAGCCGGCAAGATTAACAGAGCCTAATATTGGCTGGTGTTTCTAGCCATGATCTTGATCAAGTTGCCGCTGAAACCGATATCAGCGCTCACGGCCGTCATACGGCATCGGCGAAATTTGTCGATTCTCAGGATTGCTTTTCGCGGTCATCCGCGACGGTTTCCGATGTCTTGGATTTGGCTCGATAGTGGGGTCGGAGCGGAAGTCGCGTTCTTGGGCGGTAACCGTCGAAGAGTGCCAAAAGGCGATATTCGTCCTGCATACCGATGCAGACGTTCCGCCACGAGTAATTGCCACTGACGCTTCTTGCTTCTCAATAGGATGAGATCGAACTACGCCCCGGCCGATAATCATCGCCGGCCGGGGCGCAGGGTAAGGCGGATTATCCGATGAGGGAACCGGATCCTGCCACCTTTAGATGGTAAGAAGTGGCGTGGCGATCTATGCGGATCGAATTTCATCCAGGAAGGCCGTCACGGCATTGTTAAGTTGATCGGCCTGCCCGGCGAGCTCTTGCGAGGCGACCTGCACCTGGGTTGAGGCAGTGCCGGTTTCCTTGCTTGCGCTACTAACGGCGGCAATGTTCACATTGACCTCCTGCGTACCTCGGGAAGCCTCTTCCACATTGCGGGTGATTTCCTGAGTTGCCGCCGATTGCTGTTCGACGGCGGAGGCCACCGAAGCGGCAATCTCGTCGATCCTGCCAATGGTGTCGGTGATGCCGCCCAAGGCATCCACGGCATCCGTCGTTTCTTGCTGCATGGCGGATATCTGGCTTCCGATTTCCTCGGTCGCCTTGGCCGTTTGGGTGGCTAGGTTCTTAACCTCGCTAGCCACCACCGCGAAGCCCTTGCCGGCTTCACCGGCACGGGCCGCTTCAATGGTCGCATTCAGGGCCAACAGGTTTGTCTGTGAAGCGATGTCGTTGATCATGTCGACCACATCACCGATCTTCTGGGCCGCATCATTCAGAGAGGCAACCGAATGGTTGGTGTTCTCGGCCTGGGCCACGGCGTCGGAGGTAATCCGGGAAGATTCCGCGACCTGCCGCGATATCTCCGCGATGGAACTGGATAGCTCTTCCGAAGCCGAGGCGACGGTTTGCACATTTACGCTGGCTTGTTCAGAGGCGGAGGCAACGGCGGTGGTCTGTTCCAGAGAACGATCCGCCACTTCCGACATTGATGTCGCAGTGGCATCCAGTTCGGTGGTGGAGGAAGTTACGCTTTTCAGGACATCGCCAACGTTGGCTTCGAACCTATCGGCCAAGTCCACCATCGCTTGCTGCTTCTCCTGCTCGGCCCGGATCTCGGCCTCCTTGGCCTCCGCTTCCAGGCGTACACGTTCGATGGCGTTTTCCTTAAAGATTTGAACAGCATCAGCCATCCGTCCAACTTCATCGTTACGATCTCTTGCCGGAATATCGATTGATAAATCGCCGCTTGCGAGATCGCGCATGTCTGACGTCAGCGCCCCTGGGACATATTGAGGGGTTTTCATAAGGGAGGATTT
>CAZVYX010000089.1:0-13989 GCA_964631725.1 uncultured Rhodospirillaceae bacterium
GAAGCACCCTACATGAAGTGGGTGTCTGCGTTAACCGGATAGGCACGGATCATTGTAGCAAGGCACAGGGAGCGCCAAAAAGAAAAAGCTAGATGTAAAACTAAGTATTCACCGTAAAAATGATACATTTAGCCTAGAAAGCAAATACTTCTTTTCGCGATTGCGCCACTGGCGCAGCGATACTTTGTTTTTTCTATAAGTACTATGTTGTTAGTTACACAAAACGATAATTAAACAGACAGGGAAAGGGCCATCCGCTTTTGTGGATGGCATGGCAGCATGAAACAGATCGAGAATAAACAAGCCGAGTTGAAGGAATTGGCGCAGAAGGGCCGGATCACGCGCCGCGATTTCATGGCCAAGGCAACTGCCATGGGCGTCACGGTGGCGGCGGCCACGACCCTTTGGAGCGACAATGTCAAGGCCGCGCCGAAGCGCGGCGGCAGGGCGCGCATTGGCAGCGCCCATGGCAACACAACCGATACCCTTGATCCAGGTACGTTTAATAACGGCGGCATCATCCATCAGGGTTACGGCATGCGGAACCATCTGACGGAGGTCAACAACGACGGCAGCCTGATCCCCGAGCTGTGTGAAAAATGGGAAGCCTCCGACGATGCCACCGAATGGACATTCACCCTGCGCAAGGGCGTGGAATTCCACAACGGCAAGACCCTGGACACCAACGACATCATCGCTTCGATGAACCATCATCGTGGCAAGGAAACCAAATCCGCCGCCAAACCACTGCTGGCACCGGTCACGGAATTGAAGGCCGATGGCCCGAACAAGGTGGTTTTCAAATTGTCGGGCGGCAGTGCCGACTTCCCCTTCGTGGTCAGCGACTATCACCTGGCGATCATGCCGGCTGACAAGGAGGGTAAGGTCGATTGGCAATCCGGCATCGGCACCGGCGCCTACGTCAAGCAGAAGTTCGAGCCCGGCGTGCGCAGCACCTACAAGCGCCATCCGAACTATTTCAAGGCGGGACGCGGCCACTTCGACGAGGTTGAATTCCTGACCATCACCGACGTCGTCGCCCGGACCAACGCCCTGACCACGGGCGAGATCGACATGATGAGCCGTTGCGATTTGAAGACGGTGCATCTGTTGAAACGGCGCAAGGGCATCAATGTCGAGGAAGTCACCGGCACCCTGCATTACACCATCCCCATGCACACCGACGTGGCGCCGTTTGACAACAACGATGTGCGGATGGCCCTGAAATATGCCCTGGACCGCGAAGTTCTGTTGAAGACCATTCTGCGTGGCCACGGCGTGGTCGGTAACGATCATCCGATTTCCACCGCCAACCGCTTCCACAACGGCGATCTGCCGCAGCGGCAATACGATCTGGACAAGGCCAAGTTCCATCTCAAGAAATCCGGCTTGAGTTCGCTGTCCGTCGATCTGTCCGCCGCCGATGCCGCTTTTGTCGGCGCCGTGGACGCGGCCGTGCTGTACAAGGAACACGCGGCCAAGGCCGGCATCAACATCAACGTGGTGCGGGAGCCCTCGGACGGCTACTGGTCCAACGTCTGGCTGAAGAAGCCCTGGTGCATGGTCTATTGGGGCGGCCGGCCGATCGAGGACATGATGTTCTCGCAATCCCTGGCGGAGGGCGCCGATTGGAACGAAAGCCATTTCTCCCATAAGCGCTTCAACGAGCTGTTGATCACCGCGCGGGCGGAATTGGATGAAGCCAAACGCCGGGCCATGTATTACGAAATGCAGGAAATCGTGAACATGGAAGGCGGCACCGTGGTGCCGTTGTTCGCCAACTATGTCTTTGCCAGTTCAGAAAAAATTACCCACGACAAGAAAATGGCGGGTAACTGGGACATGGACGGCGACAAAGCGATCGAACGCTGGTGGTTCAAATAAGACAACACGCTTAGGTAAACCCTGGCATGTCGCAAATCGTGAAATTGGTGGCCCAGCGCTTGGCGCTGGGCCTCCTCACCCTCTTTATTGTTTCGTTGATAATCTTTCTCTGCGTCGAAATGCTGCCCGGCAACTTTTCCGAAGCCATTCTGGGGCAGAGCGCGACGCCGGAAACAGTGGCCGCGTTCAATCGGGAACTGGGCCTGGATCTGCCGCCCCATGAACGCTACGTCACGTGGCTGTTCAACATGTTGCAGGGTGATTTCGGCCGTTCCCTTGCGTCCAAGCGGGAACTTTCCGAACTGCTGGGCTACCGGCTGGAGAACACTTTGTTCCTGGCCGCCGTGGCTGCCGCCATCGCGGTGCCCCTGGCGGTTAGTTTGGGCATCTTGGCCGCCCTTTACCGCGACGGCTTTTACGACCGGGCGGTCAATGTCGTTACCCTGAGCTCCATTTCGTTCCCGGAATTTTTCGTCGCCTACATCCTGATCCTGGTGCTGGCGCAGAATTTGGGCATATTCCCCGCCATCTCCAATATCTCCAACGAGTTGGGATTTTGGGAAAAGGTCTACCGCACCGCCCTGCCGGCGCTGACCCTGACATTGGTCTGCGTCGCCCATATGATGCGCATGACCCGGGCGGCGATCATCAATCTGCTGGCCTCTCCCTACATTGAAATGGCCCGCCTGAAAGGTCTGCGGCCGACCCGGATCATTCTGAAACACGCCCTTCCCAATGCCCTGGCGCCGATCATCAACGTCGTGGTGCTCAATCTGGCCTATCTGGTGGTTGGCGTGGTGTTGGTCGAGGTTGTGTTCGTCTATCCCGGATTGGGCCAACTGTTCGTGGATTCCGTGCGCAGCCGGGATATTCCCGTGGTGCAGGCCTGCAGCCTGATTTTCGCCATGACCTATATCTTGTTGAACCTGCTGGCCGATGTGCTCTCGATCATGAGCAATCCGCGCCTGTTGCATCCGCGTTGAGGGGACCTGATATGACCATGCCCCTTACCGGAAATACCTTTGGCGGCCAGGCTTCGCCGTGGTTCAGCCGTATTGCCGTGGCGGCGGTGCATTTCTTCCTTCTGGTGCTGTTCCTGCAGAACGTGGCGGTGGATTTTTGGAGCGCCATACCCGGCTTTATCTTCATCCACATTTACAGCGTCGTTGTCCTGTCCTATTGGAGCAGCCTGGACCGGACAGCCGCCGGGGATACGGTGATCGTCACCCTGACCTTGGAGTTTGTCCTGATTGCGCTGCTGTTCTGGGACAGGTTTAGCGTCTGGCCGTGGTCCACCCTGTTCGGCCTGGCCCTGGTGCAGGCCTGTGCATTTGCCGCCGTCCGCTATTGGAAGGACCTGCGCCAGGCGCCGCGCAGCGCCTGGTTCGGGCTGATCGTTATCCTGGTCTACGTCATGGTGGCGGCGACCGCGCCGGTTATCGCGCCCTTTGGCGAAACCGAGATCGTCGGCGCGGAATACGATGCCTGGAGCAACAAGAACCTCCTGGGCACCGACAATCTGGGCCGGGATATGTTTACCCGACTTATCTACGGCGGCCGCAATACCGTCGGCATTGCCTTCGTGACCACGCTTCTGGCCTTTATTATCGGCGGTTTGGCCGGCATCCTGGCGGCGGCCATGCGGGGCTGGGTCGATCAGGCTCTGGGTCGGTTCGTCGATATCCTGATGGCTATTCCATCGTTTATTTTCGCGCTGCTGATCCTGACCATCGTCGGCACCTCGGTGCCGTCGCTGATCCTGGTCATCGCCCTGTTGGACGCGACCCGGGTGTTCCGCCTGGCCCGGGCGGTCTCCATGAACGTGGTGGTGTTGGAATTCGTCGAAGCGGCCAGCCTGCGGGGCGAGGGATTGTGGTGGCTGATCAAGAGCGAGATCCTGCCCAATATTCTGCCGCCCCTGGTGGCCGAATTCGGCTTGCGGTTCTGTTTCGTATTCCTGTTCTTGAGCGGTTTGAGCTTTCTGGGCCTGGGCATCCAGCCGCCGACGGCGGACTGGGGCAGCATGGTGCGCGACAATGCCACCTTGATAACCTACGGCGATATCACGCCGTTGCTGCCGGCGGGCGCGATTGCCTTGTTGACCATCGGGGTGAATTTCGTCGTCGATTGGTTCCTGCATAAAGCCAGTGGATTGAAGGACTAGTTGCCGTGGCCGAACAGAAAAAGGGCGATGTACTGCTGCAGATGCATGGCCTGCGTATCGAGGGCCGCAGCGACGAAATCTGGCACGAGATCGTGCATGGCGTCGATGTCGTCCTGCGCCGCGGCGAGGTGCTGGGCCTGATCGGCGAGTCCGGTGCGGGAAAAAGCACCATCGGCCTTGCCGCCATGGGCTTCGCCCGTGACGGTTGCCGTATCTCCGGCGGATCGATCATGTTCGATGGCGTCGACCTGGCCAAGGCGTCCGATGACAGCCTGCGGCAGCTGCGCGGCTCGCGCATCGCCTATGTGGCGCAAAGCGCCGCCGCCGCGTTCAATCCGGCGCATCGGCTGATTGATCAATATTGCGAGGCCCCGGTGCAGCACGGCATCATGCCCCGGGCGGAGGCGGAAAGCGATGCCATCGATCTTTACGGTCGTCTGCAATTGCCGGACCCCGAGGGTATTGGCTTTCGTTATCCACATCAGGTTTCGGGCGGGCAGCTGCAACGGGCCATGACCGCCATGGCGATGGCCTGCCGCCCCGATTTGATTGTCTTCGACGAACCGACGACGGCCCTTGACGTGACCACGCAGATCGAGGTGCTGTCGGCGATCCGGGACATCGTCCGGCAGTTCGACACCGCCGCCATCTACATAACGCATGACCTGGCGGTGGTCAGTCAGATGGCGGACCGGATCATGGTCCTGCGCTACGGCAACCTGGTGGAGGAAGGCGAAACCAGGGGCATGATCGAGGACCCGCAAAAGGAATATACCCGCGATCTGCTGGCGGTTCGCACCTTCCGCAAGGAACTGACGGATGAGCCGGAGTCGGAAACGCCGCTGCTGCGGGTCGAGAATGTCAGTGCGGCCTACGGCAAATCGCCGGTCCTGTTCGATGTTTCCATGGACATCCACCGCAAGCGCACGGTTGCGGTGGTCGGTGAATCGGGGAGCGGCAAGAGCACCATGGCGCGGGTTATTACCGGCCTGCTGCCGCCCAGCGAAGGCCAGGTTTATTATGATGGCCAGCCCCTGCCGGCGGATCATCGCAAACGCAGCAAGGACGAAAAGCGCCGTTTGCAGATGATTTATCAAATGCCTGACACGGCGATTAATCCAAGGCAGCGCGTGCGCTCCATTATCGGCCGGCCGCTGGAGTTTTATCTCGGCCTGCGGGGCGAGGATCGGGACGCCCGCGTGCGCGATCTGCTGGAAATGATCGAGTTGGACCCGGATGAATTTATCGACCGCTATCCGGGCGAACTCTCCGGCGGTCAGAAACAGCGGGTCTGTATCGCCCGCGCCCTGGCGGCGGAGCCGGAGTTGATCATTTGCGACGAGGTCACTTCGGCCCTGGATCAGCTGGTGGCGGAGGAAATTCTGAAACTGCTGCAACGGCTGCAGGACGAACTGGGCCTGGCCTATATGTTCATCACCCATGATCTGGCCACGGTGCGGGCGGTGGCGGACGAGATTGTGGTCATGTTGCAGGGTAAAGTGGTTGAACAGGGGCCGAAGGAAACCGTTCTCAGCCCGCCGCATCACGAATATACCGAGTTGCTGCTGTCCTCCGTGCCGGAAATGGATCCTGATTGGCTGGATAACCTGCTTGATGAACGGCTTGAGCAAAACGCTTGAATCTAAAGCGGTATTCCTTGCTATTTAACCCTAAGCCTTAACAAGCCATTATCTAGGGTAATTTTCAATAAATCGGCGTCGCTTTCGCGACTTAAGTAATTGGCTCAATCGCTTGGAGCGAATGTCTGATGTCGCTTATACGGTGGCGGCGCTAATGCCAGTGAACCGCGACCATTATCATATTGACGTTGGTGCCGTCGTCGGATAACGGCAACAGCAGGTGCTCCGCGCGGACAAACCGGTCCTGGTCCTGCCAGAATTCGATGCGTGCAAATTGCGGCTTGGCGCAATCGATGGCGCGGCGGTACAGGGCGGCGACGTCATCGGCCCGTGTGCCGTAGTCGATTTCAGAAAGCCGATGTCCGGTCAGTTCGCTGCCAAAGCGGCCAACCACCTCGGTGCCCACGAGGCGGAATCGGATATGCGGGTTTTTGGAATTCGGTTCCGGTGCCGCAACGTCGGCCAACATCAATTTCGGCAGCAGACGCGGAATATCGGCCGGGTTCAGGTCCTTGCGCGCGGGCATGCTACGCTCCCCGCGCAGGCGCTGCCAGTAATCCAATGCCTGTTGCAGGGCATCATCAACGCCCTTATCCAGCAGCTCCGCCGCTCCCATTGTGCCCTCTAATCAATGGCCGCCTCGCCGGAGTGGCGAGGGTTCGGAATGGTGAATAATATGGCTAACGGGGCGTTAAGGATGTGACACGTATCACTAATATGCAGAATTCGCCGATAATTTGACAACCAGCTGTGTGACCGGCGGGCCGCTTATCGCATGGCGGCCTGGACGAACTACGGGGTTGCCGGGCGGCGGCGCACCGACCTGGCAACCCCATTGATCAGAGAAGTGGCCGGGAGCATGCCTCTTCTAAACATGCCCGGGCCCTTAAGAAAACAGCAATTGAACCAATCACTTGGGATGCGCCAATCAAGTCTTGGTGGCGAATCCAAATGATTGAAAATCGCGCTAGCCACCATAAAAGACGTTGTCGCCCAACTCCTTCATCTCGAGGATCGCTTCGTCGGCCCGCCCTTCCGGCGCCTTGGCGACGTTGGCCGCAACCACTTCGCCAACCAGGATGTGGTGATCACCCTGTTCGACGATTTCCACGATCTTGCACTCGACGCTGGCGATGGCATTGTCGAGAATGGGCGCGCCGTTGCCGCCTGATTTGAAGGGCTCACCGCTGACCGTGTCGCCGTCGCGTGTCGCCGGCTTGAAAAAGCCAAAGGCCATGCCCTGCTGCCCCTTGCCCAGCATGTTCAGGGCGAAATTCCCGGCCGCCTTGGCGATGGTGTAGGCGCCCGAATCCGCCTTCGCACCGACCACGACCAGCGGCGGCGCGAACGAGGTTTGAGTTACCCAGTTGACCGTCGCGGCGGCTACTTCACCGTCGTTCTCGGCCGTCATCACGTAGATGCCGTACGGGATCATCCGCAGGGCTGTCTTTTTTGCATCTTCGTCCATGGTTCATTCCTTCACTGAATCGGTTCTTACGGTTGGATTGTTGAATTTCGTCTGAAGCAACCCGGGTCTCAGGCCGTCGCGCTGGGCCGGGACCGCATGCGTTCATGCCAGGCGGTGATGTTCGTTAGCGTTTGATCGATCGGTTGATCGACGCCGGCAAAGAATTTGAGGAAGCCGAACAAAAGAATATCAGCCAGCGTCAAACGCTCGCCCACGACAAAGGTCTTGCCGTCCATCTGTTCGTTGAGCCATTGCAGTTTGTCCTGGGCCGCCGCTTTCAGATCGTCCGCCGCCTGGGGCATGCACCGCATGCGGTCCTGGAACATCTTCAACCCCGTGGAATAGCGGAAGCCATTGGCCATGGGTTCGCAGATATTCAAGTCAATACGCCGGGTCCACATGCGGGTTTCCGCTTTTTCCTCCGCCGTGGCGCCGATCAGAGGCGGTTCGGGATGGCGATCCTCGAGATATTCGCAAATTACCGTGATTTCGGCCAGAATACTGCCGTCGTCCAATTCCAGGGCCGGACATTGGCCGGCCGGATTGAGTTGCAGATAGTCCGCTTGGCGATTGACCCCGGCCCGGATATCAACCTCCTCCATCGGCAAATCGATACCTTTTTCGGCCATGAACATGCGGACCACGGCCGGATTCGGGCCGCGCGAATTGTACAATTTCATGATGCGTCTTGTGTCCCCTGCCAGTTGAAACCCTGCCCCGGCATGTAAGACCAGTGCGGCGGGATTGGCAAGTCAAAGTCAGGGTTAAAGTCACTGGAAAATTCAATATTGCCGCGCCATCGCCGGCACTTTACGCATTGGCGCCATGATATCAGTTATCCTGAGGTTGGCGCGGATGTTCCGCGCCAGAATACTGCATTTTACCTTTGTTATAACCTTAACGTATTATTAGGCATATCGTTTCAGACTTCGTCTGACGGAGGGTCTATTCGATGCAGTCCAGCCGCCCGCATGGCGCATTCAATATGGGACAGATGGGTTCCGAACCGGACCGGCGCGTTGGCGCTGGACGGGGAGGCACGGCCATTGCCAAGGCGCAGGCCGGTCAGACCGGCTTTTGGCGGCATGAAATCAAAAGCGATAGCCTCCACTGGTCGCAAAGTTTGTGGCGGATCCATGGTATCGACGCCGGCGCGGGCGCCCTCAGTCCGGATCAGGCGGAGGCATTTATCCACCCCGATGATGTGGATAGCTATCGCGGGCTTCGCGACCGCGCGGCGGCGGCGGGGGCGCCGTACGAAGCCGAGTTTCGTATCCGTCGCGGCGATGGCGGGGAGGCCTTGGTTGCGGTGGCGGCGCAGCCTGAGTTCGATGAAAACGGTGATTTGACCGCTTACCTGGGTCAAACCCGTGAAATTGACAAACGCCGAAACGGCGAATTTTTTCCAGAATGGGGTGAAAAGCAGTTCCGGGACCTGGCGTCGAATATTCCGGGCGGACTGATCTATGTCGATAAGTCGTGGCGCTACCGGTTCGTCAACAGCGTCTATGCCAATTGGTTCGCGCTTGAGCCGGAGGATTTTGTCGGCCGCGCGGTGGACGATGTGCTCGGTGCCGAGGTCAGCGATGACGTGCGTCAGCATATCCAGGCTGCATTGGACGGCGAGACCGTGACATACGAGGCGGTGCGGCAGACCCCGGCCGGCGGGGCCATGGATATTCAGGTCACGGGCGTTCCCAACGTTACCTCCGAGGGCACTGTTGAAGGTATCTTTGTCTTAGTGATGGACGTCAGCGCCTTTAAGGCCCAGCAACGTGCTCTGGAAAAGAGTCAGCGCAATCTTGCCCAGGCCCAGTGGCTTAGCCAGATCGGCCATTGGCGCATGATGCTGGAAGACGGTCGGATAGAATGGTCGGACGAGCTGTACCGAATATACGGCGTCGATCCTGACACTTTTACGCCGACAGCCAGGAATATTGCCGCCTCGGCCCATCCCGATGATCGCGCGCGGTTGGATGAGGTTCGTTCGCTGTTGTTGTCGGGTACAAAGAGCCATCAATATGAAAACCGGGTCATCAGGCCGGACGGGAAAATCCGCGTAATCCGATGTGAGGGACAACCGGAATTCGATGCGGCGGGCAACCCCATCTCTATCTTTGGCATCGCACGCGACGTTACCGAAGAGAAGCAGGCCGAAGAGAAATTGCGCCGGAGCGAGGCGCGCTTTCGGGCCCTCGCCGAGGTCGCCTCGGACTGGTATTGGGAAATGGGACCGGATTTGCGCTTCACCTATTTTTCCGAACGGGTGGAAGAGGTTGTGGGCGTGCCGGTCGCGTTCCACATTGGCAAAAGCCGGCAGGAACTTGCCGGCGAAAACGCCACCACCAGGAAATGGCGGAAGCATTTCCAGGATCTGGAGGCGCATAGGCCGTTCCGGGATTTTCGTTATGACCGCAAGGGTCCGGACGGCAAGATCCAGTATCTCTCGTCCAGCGGCAAACCCGTGTTCGACGAGGCCGGCGAATTCCAGGGTTACATAGGCATTGGCTCCGACCTTACAAATCAGGTCGAAGCGGAAGACCGGGCGAACCTGGCCAACCAGCGTCTGGCGGCGGCTGTCGAGGCATTGTCCGAGCCATTTGTGCTGTGGGATTCAGAGGACCGGCTTGCAATCGGAAACCGGCGGTTTCGCGAAGTCAACGCGCCGATCGGCGACAAAGTCATGCCGGGAACCTTGTTCAGGGATTTCGCCCGGGCACTGGTGGACCACGGCTTGGTTCCTGAAGCGATCGGCCATGAAGACGAATGGCTCGAAAGACGCCTCGAACATCATCGAGATCCCGGGGCGCCGTTTGAGTTGGAACGCCAGGGCGGGACCTGGTTGATGATCCACGATCAGCGGCTGCCCGACGGCAGCACGGCAACCATCTCCGCCGACATTACCGACATCAAGATTGCCGAGGCGCGGCTCGCCGAAAGCCAGGAACGGTTCCGGGAATTCGCGGAGGTCGCCGCGGACTGGTTCTGGGAACAGGACGCGGACCTCAAGTTCACCAATGTCACCGCCGACAACATGGCGGTCACCGGCATGAAGCAGGAAGACCACTATGGCAAGACGCGCCGGGAAACCGGCCTTCTTGACGTCTCGGAGGCGGAATTGGCCGCCCACGAGAGGCAATTGCTGAACCGAGAGGCCTTTACTGATTTCCGTTTCTCGCGGGTCAGGCCGGATGGCGAAAAAGTCTACATTAGTATCAGCGGCAAGCCCTTCTTTGATGCCCGGGACAATTTCATGGGTTATCGCGGTGCCGGCCGGGATATCACCAAGCAGCGCAAGGCCGAAATGGCGCTGCGCGAGGGTGAGGAACGATATCGCATTCTGACGGAACGGTCGTTGCAAGGCATCGGCATTATTCAGGACGGTTGCGTCGCCTTCGCCAATAATGCCATCGCCGGATTGCTGGGCTACAAGCCGGAAGAAATAGTTGGCGGACCCGTCATGGATTTGGTCATGGCACAATATCATGACATGATGAATGACCGGCGGGAGGCCCGCCTGCGCGACGAGGCACGGCCCACACATTACGATATTCAGTTGCAGCACCGGGATGGCTCGGCGATCTGGGTCGAACAGTTGGTGCAAACCATACTCTGGAACGGCCGTCCCGCCGTGCAGGTCGCGATCGTCGATCTTTCGCAGCGCAAGAAGGCGGAGAAGGCCTTGCTGGCGGCGAAGGAAGAGGCGGAAATCGCCAACCGCGCAAAATCGGAATTCCTCGCCCATTTCAGTCACGAGTTGCGCACACCGTTGAACGCGATTATCGGCTTCTCGGAAATCATGCTGCATGAACTTTTCGGCCCATTGGGCCATGAACGTTATGCTGACTATGCTGGCGACATTCACCACAGCGGCGGCCATTTACTGGCGCTTATTTCCGATATTCTCGATCTTTCGCGCATTGAGGCCGGACAGTTCGAACGTGACGAGAGCATATTTGATGCTGGCAGGACGATCGCCGAATGCGTTCGCCTGGTGACGGGCCGGGCCGGCCAGAAAGGCGTGACCTTTGATCTGAGGTTGCCCGATGCCGGGCCATGGATACGGGCGGACCAGCGGCAGATCCGGCAGATGTTTCTGAATCTGCTTTCAAACGCGGTGAAGTTCACCCGGGCCAATAGCACCGTTATCGTGGAGGGTGCATTGGGGGCCGACGGCGATGTGGCTTTCAGCATCAGCGATTGCGGCGAAGGCATCGCCGCCACGGATATCAAGCGCGTACAGGAACCTTTCACCCGTCTGGGCGGCGCCATGACGAGTTCCGAGGAAGGAACCGGCCTGGGCCTGGCGATCACCAAACGCCTGGCGGAAAGTCATGGCGGCAGCCTGTGGCTGAGCAGCGAACTGGGTGAAGGCACCACCGCGACCATAAGGCTGCCCGGCGACCGCGTCATCGCCAAGGCGTCATAGCCAATTCAGCCCGATTAATCCGGTCACTTGCCCGGCTTCCTGCTTATCGGGCCGCCGGAACAGACAAGACGCGGCTACCCTATTGACGGCTATTCGTGGATATTGCCGTCGAATGTCTCTCTTGTTATGCCTTCCGTCTCGGGGTTGAAACCGAGTTCGATCTGCACGCCGTTGGGATCGTTGAAGAAGACCTGGATGACCCGTCCGCCACCGGCCAGCCGTTTGCTGTAGTCGATGCCGTGCTTATCGAGCACCGCGAGCTGCTCGGCCAGGCCGGAGCCCCACATCGCGAAATGGTCGAGCCCCTTGCCCATGCCGTCCGGATTTGTCCGGGGCGGGCTGTCGGGATCCAATGGCGAAATATGGACGATCGCCATGTCGCCGGCATACATCCAATAGCCCGGGTTGGGAAACGGTGGCCGGAACCCGTTCTCGAGGCCCAGCACGTCGGCGTAGAAGTCACGCGTCTCCTCAAGATTGGTCGCGCGGATGTTGATGTGGTTCAAATGATATTCCGACATGACGCTCCCTCTCCCGCCAATGACGCCTTCAATTTGATTTCCAGCAAAATAGTCGCACAACGGGGCATTAAGGCAAGCGGCATCTTGGCGTCTGGCAAACCTAAGCGGGATGAAGCGAAATATCCATTTGTCCCCTTCACCCCAAATGATTGACGAATATCAAGGTACACATTGGTCATGTGGGCAAATCTTCTTGATCAAGATATCCGCGGTCAAACCAATCGTTGGGAGGCGGCCGCGAACATCGAAGGCAGGGCTTGGGACAGGTAAATTGTGCTGTCAATTCGCCAGTTTACGAAATGCGCGGTCAATTCTGATCGTTATGCTTCTTGTAGGCGTTGTGGTCGGATATGCGCCCCATCCAAGTGCCGCCAAAACCTTCGAGCCGCCGAAGTTCAGTGAATATTGCCCGCCCGTAAAGGCCGGGGATCACGATTGGCGGACGAAACCGCCGGGCGACGTCGGGTTGCGGACGGCGGCGATCGAGAAACTGGTGCGCGACGGGCATAGCGGCAAACTGGGCAATCTGCACAGCGTGCTGGTCGTCAAGGATGGCCTGCTGGTGGCGGAAGCGTACTTTCGCGGCGCCACCCGCGATCACTGTCAGCTTATTGCCTCGGTGACGAAATCGCTGGTTTCGATTCTGGTCGGCATGAGTCTTGAACGTAACCCGGGGCGATCGGTTGAAACGCCGTTGATCGAATTCTTTCCACGGTATGCCGACGCAATGCAGCGGCGAGGCGAGCCGGCAATTACCCTGGCCCATGCCTTGACGATGACGGCGGGCCTGGAATGGGATGAGTACACATACCCTCATCCCGATGAGCGCAATCCCAACACGCAGATGTACCGACAGGCTGACCTGAAGCGCTTTATTCTGGGGCGTAAACGGGTTCATCCACCGGGCCAGACCTGGGCGTACAACAGCGGGCTCAGCGTTCTGGCGGGCGCCACGGTGCGCAGCATGACCGGCCGGGCGATCGACAAATTCGCGGAGACCCATTTGTTCGCGCCACTGGGGATCGACCGATACCACTGGTTCAAACATGCCGACGGCACCGTCTTCAGCCAGGGCGACCTGTTGCTGACGCCGCGGAGTCTGGCGAAGATCGGACATCTCGTCCTGAGCAGGGGTGAATGGCGGGGCCGGCGGATCGTCTCAAGGCAATGGCTTGCCGAATCAACTCGCCGGCATGCTACGGCACAGTACGATCTGGGCTTCGGCTATTCCTGGTGGCTTGGCTCGACAGTCAGAAACGGGCAGCGCATTGACATCGTTTATGGCTCGGGTACCGGCGGGCAACGGCTCTTTATCGTGCCGAAACTAAATATGGTCGTCGTGGTCACGGCGCAGGTTTTTGGCAATAGAGCCGGGCCCCTGTTCGCGGCCCGCCTGCTGGCCGATTATCTAGTTCCGGCGGCCCTGCCCGTGTCGGACCCTAGGCGGCACCCGGGACCCGACGATACTTTCCTGGCGGCGACGGTTGGCACCTATGTCAACGCGAACACCGCGCACAAGGTTCGCATTACGCGGCGGGATGGCGCGCTGATCCTGAAGCCCGACCCGGTCAGGCAAATTGGGCCCTCGCCTGCAAGCATCAAATTGACGGCAATAGCGTCCACTCAATTTCAGGGTTCCTGGGGCCAATTGGGCACCATCGTTTTGGATTTCAATACTGATAAGAGCGGTAGTGTTACGGGTGGAACGGTCAATCTCCTGCTCAGGTCCCGAAGCTATCGAAAGATTGAGTAGTTGCGCTTGGCCACCTGCTCTCGCCGATATATCGCCAGACGCAAGGTGCAACGGCGGCGCGAGCCCAATAACAAATAAGGCGTCAGCAGTGATACCTGCTAACGCCTTGAATTTGTTGGTGCCCCTGCCC
>CAZVYX010000090.1:0-13406 GCA_964631725.1 uncultured Rhodospirillaceae bacterium
AATCGCGTATAGATAACGGCGAGACGTGGCTCAGGGGCCAATTTGCATTCAATTGTAAATGGGCGGCATAACAAAAAAAGTTTCCGAGCATGCCTCCTGGTTGAGGGCGTTTGAGAGGTCGAAAGTGACAATACATAATGCCGGCCACGTGGGGGCGACGGCAAACGAATTTCAGACAAAGAATCAGGCGAATGTGTCGTCCGACTTAGTCGATGATTCTGTGCGTCGCCGAAATAGCACCGGCCTGTCGCCTAGTATCGTGACAGGTATCGTTGGCTTCGCGGACGTTTTGATCATCATTGCCGTCGGCGTCGGGTTTTATTTTGGCTACGTCGACCGGGTTCCCGGCGACGCCCCTCGGTATATAGCAAATCTACTTGCCAATGTCGCACTCACCGTCGGGCTGTTCTATTTTTTTGGCCTCTACAATTTTGACGCGATATTGGCACCGGGCAGGCGCCTGGGAAAAGTGGTGTCGATCTGCGTGTTCGTCTTTATGATCATGGTCGTTTTGGCCTTCGCCCTGAAGATATCGGCGGAATTCTCGCGCGTTTGGTTTTTCGCCTGCCTGATCGGCGAGACCGCGCTGATTTGTCTATTTCGGCTCGGCGTTCGTAGTCATATTCGCAACCAGGCTCGCATTGGCGGGATGGCACGTCGGATCGCGATCGTCGGCGATACCGCGCAAGCGGCGCGATTTATAAGCACGCTACAAAGCGCCGACACGCCGTGGAACCAAATTATTGGCGTGTTCGACGACCGCGTCGCCAAGGAGCGGACCAAGGATCGCCTCACCGGTGGGGAAGTGGTAGGTAGCATTGAAGATCTAATGAGTTATGTGCGCCGGGAACGGGTTGACGATGTGGTGGTGGCTCTACCGTGGAATGCGGTTGATCGTCTCATGTCGGTGATCGAACAGCTGCGGGAATTGCCGGTCAATGTCCGCCTTGCCGTTGATATGATCCATTACGAATTCCCCAATACGGAAGCCTCGAAATTGGCTGGTATTCCACTGCTCGACGTGGCGCCGAAACCGCTGGCAGACTGGGATGTTGTAGTAAAGACGATCGAAGACAAGACCATGGCAACTCTGGCTCTGGTCGTATTTGGACCGCTGATGGCGCTGATCGCCCTTGCCATCAAACTGGATAGCCCTGGCCCCGTATTGTTCCGACAGAAGCGGTACGGCTTCAACAATCAATTCATCGAAATCTACAAATTCCGGTCAATGTACCACGAGCTGCGCGACGACAACGCCACTCGTCTGACCGCCCGTGACGACCCGCGAGTAACCCGCTTCGGAGCCTTCCTGCGGCGAACCAGTCTTGATGAGTTGCCGCAAATATTTAATGTGCTGAGAGGCGACATGTCCATGGTCGGGCCCCGGCCGCATGCGCGATCAGCCAAGGCCGGCGCTAGGCTCTACCCGGAAGTGGTTGACCGGTACGCGTCCCGGCACAAGGTCAAGCCGGGAATAACCGGTTGGGCGCAGATTAACGGCTGGCGAGGCGAATTCGATCAGGTGATCATTGACACCCCACCGGTACTTGCGGTCTCGGACATCAAAGTTATCGGCCAGTACACCGACAAGATCATTTATTGCATCAAGTGGGACGACACGCCCAGGGAAGCCGTTATCACAGGCCTGAAGCAAATTGTCGATGCTCATTTGCCTCTTGCTGGCGTCGTTCTGACCAACGTCGACGTCAAGAAGCACGCCCGCTATGGCTACGGCGATACCGGATATTATTACGGCCGCTACAAAGAGTACTATGCCGACTGACCGGACGTCGCGGCCGGCCCGGTTCTGGCCCGAACTGATGCGCCTTGCTATAGGCCTATCCCTTGGACTTGCACTGATATGGTTGGCCGTACCGCGAACGGTGGGGGCGTTCTTGAATTTGCCGGGCGATCCCGTATTGGAGGCCATGCAGACCGGTAGGCCGGTCAGCAACGAAGAGCTTCATCGGTTCGTCTTGAGCCGGGAAAGAAGTCTGAAGTGGGTCGACGATGGCCGCGCCTGGAGTGATCTGGGCTTGGCGCATTTGCGCCTTGCCGAGCTAAGCGGCTACGACACGTTTTCGGGTGTTGGCTATTTGGCGGCAAGCACCGAGGCATTGAAGACCGGCCTGTCGAAATCGCCGGCCAACCCCTACGCCTGGGCCCGCCTGGCCTATCTCGGCCTGCGCCAGGAGGGCGAAGGCATTGATGCCAAGGAGGCCCTGATCATGTCCCTGTTCACCGGGCCCTTCGAGCGGAGCCTCGTCGATAGCCGCATTGAATATGCCCTGGCCATCTGGCATCAACTTGACGTCGGGCAACAAGACATGATCCATGAACAGATCGTCTTTCTTGCGCGGTTCGATCGCCGGCGTTTGTACCAGATTGCGCGGCAGGATCCCAGTTACCGAGTGATCGCCCTAACCGCGCTTGCCCCCCACCCCGAACGCCAAGCCGCCTTGCGCGCGGCATTGAAGAAGCCGGCAAAGTAATAGACGGCCCGTCCGGGCGCGCGATGGAACGCGCCCATTATCGCACCGGCTACGCCGCCAGCGGGATGCGCTGGTATTCGTTCTCGCAGGGTGGGCCGTCGGAGGCGTACATGACCTGATCGTTCAGGGACAGGATCACCGAAACGACGGTCAGCTTCTTGTTGCCTTCCGGCTCGTCATCGCCCTCGTGGCGGCAGATGGCATAAGGATGGCCGAAATGGTCGCCGAACAGGCGCTTGGCCAGATCAACATCAACCGGGCCGTTACGCTGTTCCAGCAGGCGCCGCAGACGCTGGCTACGGTATAAGGTCGACGGTCCGCCCAGCTCCAACACCGAGTTGATGCCGTTCCAGACTTCGAAATGATTGGCATGGGTCAGCAGGCCGTCCGTGGGATGGATATGGTTGGCCTTTTGCGGCGCTGTTTCCAGATCGATCGCCTCGCCATCCGCATGGCCGATCAGGAAATTGCCGGAGGTATTGCGGTCCGATGACAGTACCGCCTTCAGGGCCTGGTTCATATTCTCGGCGTTCATGATATCGCGTACCCGCATATGGAACGGGCGCTGCTGCAGGTTCTTGCCGTCCTGATCCGAGATCAGACCATTGACGCAGAGCCCGAGGCCGCTTTCGTTCAGGCCGATCATGCCGCCGACGATGCCGGCCTGGGTCATGCAGATGAAGTTCGGACGTTCCGGGCGGTCGACCCGCATCACGAAACAACGCCCGCGAATATCGGCCAGCCAGTCCCAGTTCTGCCCCAACAGCGTACCACCATCATTGGTTACTTCCGGCAGGGCGGCGAAGGCGGTGCAGCCGTCCGTCCTGTCCTCTGTAGTGAGACCGGGCGCCGTCATGCCCGCCCGGGTCTCGCTCATGGATGACAGATAGGTCAACTCATACCGGGCATTCAGCACCGCGATTTGTTCCAATGGCAGCTCCGCGCCTTCCGCCACGCCGCTCATTTCAATGAAGTACTCTTCATCGAATGCCTTTATGCGCCGGGCCCAGTCGTGGCCGCCTTGCAGGACCGCCGCCCGGTCGCTGCCGGCCAGCTCGAAACGGCTCAGGTAAGTCTCCAGGTTCTCGCGAATCTCGGTCGGGAAATGGCGGCCATGCACCAGGCCACGCTCGTGCGGATCGGCGCCAAGGTTCAGAACTTCCAGTTCGGGCATAAGCTAACTCCTGCTGTTCTTCGGGTCGACTATACCACGTTGGCCAGATGGGGTGCCAGATCCCGCGCCAGGGCACCAGAGCTAGTCTTCCAAATGCGCTTCGATGCCCGTCAGATCTTCGTAAGTCTTGATAATGGCGGTGCAGCCCTCCTCCCCATGACCCGCGGCGGAGGCATTGGCGTAGGTCTGGTGCACCGCCTCGGCGAGGTCGCCAGGCAGCCCCGCACTGGCCAGCCATTCGGCGTAATAGCGGACATCTTTCTGGGCATTGGCCAGCGACATATGCGGCGCGAAATCGCGGCGCAGGGTGGCTTCGCCGTAAATATCCATCATGCCGCTCTTGCCCCCGGCGGCCGAGATGATGCCGATAACCTTGGACATATCGAGGCCGTCCTTGGCCGCCAGCGCGAAGCCTTCGCACCAGGCCGCGACATTGGAAAAGGCGATGTAGTTATGGATCAGTTTCAGACGGATGGCATGCCCGGCCGGCCCGACGTGGAATATGTTCTCGGCATAGCATTCAAATACCGGGCGCAACCGCGCCAGCAGCTCCGCCGTGCCGCCGTACAGGACATTGACCTCGCCCCGGTCCGCATGCGCCGGCGTCCGGGTCATCGGCGCCTCGCAATAGGCAATGCCCGCATCTTGGCAAGCCGCACTCATGATTTCCACATGGCTCGGTGAGGTCGTTGTGTGATCTAGAAAAACCGCGCCCGGGCGCATCTCTTGCAGCGCGCCGCTGCTGCCCAGCATGATCTCCTGTATGACTTCCGCCGTGGTAACGCATACCGCCAGAATATCGACCTGGCCCGCCAATCTCGCCACATCACTGGCCGCCGTGGCGCCTTGACCGACCGCATTGGCGAGCGCCCCCTCATCAATATCGAAGGCGGTGACACCGTAACCCTGCTTCAGCAGGTTCTTCACCAGGCCCCGACCCATGCCGCCAAGGCCAACAAATCCAATGCTTTCGCGGCTTTCAATGCTCATGTCCACGGCCTCCACTACCGATTTCGAAGTTTGCGTCTTTTAGACGGGACAGCTAGCCGTCGTCCTCGGGCCAGACCTCCGCCAGGACCCGGAAGGCGGAGGCGGCGACAGGCCAGCCGGCATAGTGGGCCGCATGGATAATCATGCCTTCGATCCGCTCCCGCGGCAGACCGAGATTGCGGGCGGCGCGGAAATGGATGTGCTGCTCCGCCTCCCGGTTCAGGGCCACCAATATGGTGCAGGTGACCAGGGAGCGTTCCTCGATGGCCAAATCATCGCCCTGCCAGACATCGCCGAACAAATGCTCCAGATTATAGTCGACGAACTTTTTCGGCACCCGTGGGCCAGGCGGTGTGCCTTTCAGGATGGTGCGGGCCAGGGCCTTGCCTTTTTCCCGTTTTTCACGCCTTTCGTCGTCGCTCATGGTGCCTATCCCTTCATGCTTACGGTTAGCTGCAGGTCGCGCAGACCCAGCAGGCGATTGTTGGGAACCCACCGCGCCGGGCCGGCCAATTCAAAGCGCGCGACGCGGCTGAGCAATTCCTCAATGGCGATCCTGATCTCCAGGCGGGCCAGGCCGGCACCTAGGCAGACATGGGTGCCGAAGCCAAAGCCGATATGGCGGTTCGGCCGGCGCGTGATGTCGAAAGTGAAGGGATCATCGAATACCGCTTTATCGCGGTTGGCCGACATTTCCCAAACGCTGACCTTATCGCCACGTTTGAGGGCCTTGCCGCCAAGCGCGGTGTCCTGGGTGACCGTGCGGCGTTTGTAGATCGACGGCGTCATCCAGCGGACGAATTCCTCGCCGGCGCTTTTCACCAGTTCAGGATCATCGCGCAGCATCTGTAGCTGCGCCGGATGCTCGATCAGGGCCCGCAGGCCGCCGCCAATGGCGCTGCGCGTGGTTTCGGCCCCGGCGGGAAACAGCAGCACGAAGAAATTGATCAATTCCTCGTCGGTCAGGGCCCGGCCGTCTTCCTCGTCCAGACGGGCATGAACGATTTTCGACAGGATATCGTCCTGGGGATTGCGGCGCTTTTCAGCAATGATCCCCCGCGCGTAATCCATGATCTGGACGAAATACTCCTTGGCCAGAACATTGGGGCTGTCCGCTTCCAGGCCCTTATCGATCCATTCACAGAGCCGCACCCGGTCTGCCTGGGGCACGCCAAGAACGATGCAGATCGCCTGCAGGGGCAGCTCCCTGGAAAAGTGGGAGACAAAATCGAAAGGTTCGCCCACCGGAAAGGCATCAATCAGTAGATTGGCCCTACGGCGCAGTTCAGCCTCCAGCTCGCCCACGGCCTGGGCGGTGAAACCCTTGTTGACCAGGCCGCGCAAAACCCGATGATGCGGGTCGTCGGAATAGTTCAGGATCTTGCCGGCGGCCCGCTCGTCCTTCAGGGTGGTGCCGCCGCCTTTGCGGTCGCCTCCCGTGTCGGAAGAAAAGATATCAGCCCGGCGGAAAACCTCCATGACGTCGTCATGGCGGCTGACCACCCAGAAACCCTCGCCATCAGGCGTAACGGCGGTCGGTTCATGCCAATGGATGGGATCGTTTTGCCGCAGCCAGGTGAAGAAGCCGTGGGGGAAGCCGTCCTTGAAGCTGGCGTCGTCGGACAGATCGACGGGCGCGATTTCCTGGACGGCTGCCATGGCGCCTTACTTCTTCCAGCCGCTTGAGATCCCCGCCATCAAACCGCCATCGACGATAATGTGCTGGCCGTTCAGCCAGCTGACCTGGCCTTCCGCCAGCATCACCAACGCTTCGCCGATATCGACGGGCTGGGCCGGACGTCCGACCAATTCGATCAGAGCCTGCATATTCTCCGGGCCGATATCGTTGGTGAAATCGGGCAGAATTGGCGTGTCGACCGGGCCCGGGCCGACGTCGTTGACCCGAATGCCACGCGAGAGGCCCTTGCCCGCCAGAACCATGGTGTAGACCACGACGGCTTCCTTGGAGAAGGTATAGGCGTCCGTCTCCAGGGCCTCGGCGTTCTCGTTCCACCAGGCCACGCCCGCGTCGAAATCCTCGATCGCCATCAATTCCAACAGAAAACCGCGCCGCTTGCGCCAGTTGTTGCCGGCAATGGAGGAAACATTCGCCACCGTGCCGCCGTCCGCCACCCGGTCCCAAATCCGCTCGGTCAGGTACCGCAAACCGAAATAATTCACCTTCATGGTCAATTCGTTGCCCACCGCCATGGGCACACCGGCCACGTTCAACAGCGATGAATAAGGCCCGGTAAGTTTTTCAAGCACCGCATCAATGCCGGCGGGATCGCTCAAATCGCAATGATGATATTCAACGTCCGCATTATTCGACGGCTTGATATCGATGCAGACGACCTTGTGACCGCGTTCCAGCAACAGTTTCGCCGTTGCCTCACCGACGCCCGAGGCGCCCCCCGTCAGCAGTACAGGATGCTCAAGTGCCATGGCTTTTCCCCATTTCGTTTGTTTTTCCGGAATTGATACGCCCCAAGCCTAGTTCATTGTGGAAAAATGTTTCAAGGTTATTCGCAATCCGCGCCCGGCGGTTGCGGGGTTCGTTTGGCTGACGGCCTGCTATAGTCTGGACAGGTGAAGAACCGCAGGGGAGGCACAACCATGAACGATGCGGCGCAGAATCAATACGATTACATCATCGTCGGGGCCGGCTCCGCCGGCGCGGCCTTGGCCTATCGTTTGAGCGAAAACCCGGCCAACCGGGTTCTTTTGCTGGAGGCCGGCAAGGCCAGCCATCCCTATTCCCGCCTGCCCGTCAGCTTCGGTCTGTTGATCGACCATCCGGTCGCCAACTGGCGCTTCACCTCCGATCCCGAGGCCGGCACCGCCGACCGGGCCATTCCGGTGCCGCGCGGCAAGCTGCTCGGCGGCTCCTCCGCCATCAACGGCCTGGTCTATGTGCGCGGGCAAACCCTGGACTACGACACCTGGGCCCAATTCGGCAATCGCGGCTGGAGCTGGCAGGACGTGGAGCCCTTGTTTATGCGTATGGAGAATTACGAGAAAACCGGCGGCGACGGCATACGCGGCAGCGGCGGACCATTGGGCGTGACGGAAGTGCCCGACGAAAACCCGCTGTATGACGCCATGTTCGCGGCGGCGGAGGCCGCCGGCTACCGCCGCAACCACGACTACAACGGCCCGGATCAGGAAGGCATCGTCAAGACCCAGGCGACGATCTCCCCCAGCGGCCGGCGCATGAGCACGGCGCACTGCTATCTGCGCCCGGCCATGGCGCGAAGCAACCTTCATGTCGTGACCGAGGCCCTGACCCATGGCCTGGTTCTGGAAGGCAAGCGCTGCCTTGGCGTCACTTATTCGCAAGCCGGCATTACCATAGAGGCACGGGCGCGCGAGGTGATCCTGTCGGCCGGGGCTATCGGTTCACCAAAAATTCTGGAGCTGTCGGGCATCGGCAAACCGGACGTTCTGCAAGCGCATGGCATCGATGTGCAACATGAGCTGCCTGCGGTCGGAGAGAATTTTCGTGACCATATCAATGCCCGCATTCAATGGAAGGTGACAGCGCCCGGTGTCTCCTACAACGAACGGGCCCGGGGCATCAACCTGGTCGGGCAAGCGCTGAAATATCTCGCCACGGGCGGCGGTTTCATCAGCCTGCCTTCGGCGCCGCTGTTGGCCTTTTTGAAGACCCGTCCGGATCTGGAAACGCCGGATGTGCAGATGCATCTGGTGCCCTATGCGGTGAAGGATCCAAAACGGCGCAAGCTGCACCCCTTCCCCGGCATGACCGTGGCCTGCTATCAACTGCGCCCGGAAAGCCTGGGCTCGATCCATATCCGTTCCGCCGAGCCGCGGGCGCAGCCGGCGATCCGGTTCAATTTTCTCGGCGACCCGATCGACCGCGATACCATGGTCGAAGGTTTCAAGATGATGCGCCGCATTATCGAGGCGCCGCCCATGGATCCGTTCCGGGGCGAGGAATATTCCCCTGGCGCATCGGTCGACAGCGACGCCGCGATCGAGCAGTGGATCAGGGATAACTCCGAAACCGCCTACCACCCCATTGGCACCTGCCGCATGGGAACCGGCCCCAACACCGTGGTCGACGATCAGTTGAAGGTGCATGGCCTGGACGGTCTGCGCGTCGCCGATGCCTCGATTTTTCCCACCATGCCGTCGGGCAACACCAATGCGCCCAGCATCATGGTCGGCGAAAAATGCGCCGATTTGATCATGGCGTCCGCCTGACCAGAGATTTTCCCCGCGTCGAGGTGCCCGGGGCCCGCCAGACCCGCCAGACCCGCCAGACCCGCCATTGTGGCTGATGGGCGAATTGCTCTATCGTTAACGGACTGTCCAGTTTCGAATTCCCGTTCCGGGAGCGTGCGCGTATGGCCATGGCCGAACAGACGGAGCTTACCAACAGTGGCCGGATCGCCTTGCTGGCGACCAGCGTGCTGGTGATCTTCCTGCTTGCCATGACCATCACCATCGCCAATGTCTCGCTGCCGCAGATCCAGGGCTCGCTGTCGGCGACCCGCGACCAGGTCGCCTGGGTGGTAACGTCGTATCTGGTGGCCAATGCGGTCGGCTTGCCGGCGACGGGCTGGCTGAACGACCGCTTCGGCTCCCGCCGCCTGATCGTCTGGGGCACGATCGGCTTTTCCGTGGTGACGCTGTGCTGCGCCCTGGCACCGAACCTGGAAACCCTGGTGCTGCTGCGCGCCGCACAAGGCCTGTTCGGGGCGCCGTTGACGCCCCTGACCATGGCCCTGGTGATGGCCTCCTATCCGCAGCACAAGCACGGCGTGGTGTCCTCGATCTTCGGCATCGGCGTTACCATCGGGCCGATGATCGGGCCCTGGCTGGGCGGCATCCTGACGGAGGAATATGGCTGGCGGTCGGTGTTCTATTTCTGCCTGCCGTTCGCGGCCATGGCCTGCATGGCGGTCCTGGTGGTGATCCCCCGGGACAAACCGCAGGCCAGCCGCCGCCTGGACCTGCGTGGTTTCATCTTTTTCTCCATCGCCATCGCCTGTTTCCAATTGATGGTCGACCGGGGCGAGCGCAACGACTGGTTCGACTCGGCGGAGATCACCCTGGAATGCCTGATGGGCATCTTCTGCCTCTATCTCTTTGTCGTGCACAGCCTGACCTGGCGCCAGCCCTATATCGACCTTCGCGTCCTGGTCAACCGGGACCTTGTCGTCGGCCTGCTGCTGGTCGCCGCCTTCGGGATGTTGAGCTATTCGCCCCTGGTGCTGCTGCCCAACATGCTGCAAAACCTGCGCGGCTATCCGGAGGAAACCATCGGCATATTGTTGGCGATCCGGGGCCTGGGCATGCTGCTCGGTTTCGTCGTCCTGCTTTGGGGTTCGCGATATGATCCGCGCATTTGGCTGGGCCTGGGCTTCGGCGCGCAGATCTGGTCCGGTTGGGCGATGGCCTCGTTCGACATCAACATGACCTATTTCCAACTGGCCTGGACCGGCTTCGTCTCCGGCCTGGGCATCGGCTTCGTCTGGGTGCCCCTGATCGTGATCACCATGGCGGCGGTCAGGCCGGACCAGTTCCCCCTGGTCACCTCCATATTCCACCTCCTCCGCCTGTTCGGCAGTTCGGTGCATATTTCCCTATCCGTGGCGCTGGCCCTGCGCACCTCGAAAATGTCGTTCGCCGAGATCGCCGAGCGCCTGCAGCCGGACCGCCCGGCCTTTTGGGGCCTGGACCTGACCGTGCCCAGCGTGCAACAGGCCCTGCCCATGGTGCGCGAAATCGGCCGCCAGGCCCAGATGATCGGCTATCTCAACGCCTTCATGTTCTTCGCCCTCACGGCCCTGGTCGCCATGCCCCTGATCCTCGCAGTCCGCCCGCCCCGGCCGCAGTAGGCGCGGAGCGATGGGACGATGCTATTTTCTGTCGATAGTCAAACCAAGTTGATACCTTTGTATTCCTATGGATTTCTTGACAATGTACGGGTATCCCGTATATGATAACAGATGAAGAATTTGAGTGGGATGATGAAAAGCATGGCGTTACCTTTGAACAAGCCCGCGCAGTATTCCGGGATCCATTTGCAATCGAACTCTTGGACGACCGGAAAGATTACAACGAAGACCGCTATATCCTAATTGGCATGTCGGCAACGAATTTGCTCGTCGTTGTCCATACGGAGCGTAACGACAGGAATCGAATAATTTCAGCTCGAAGGGCGGAACCTAACGAACGGCGTTTTTACCATGAGCAAAACCAATGATCCTGATAACCAACCGCTGAGCGATCGCGACCTGGAACGGATGAAGAAAACGCCCAGGGCCAAGATCATCCGCAGAGCGCTGAACCTCAGCCAACAGGAATTCGCTGCCCAATTTCAGATCGCAATCGGCACATTGCGGGACTGGGAGCAAGACCGCGCGAAACCCGACGGCGCGGCAAAGGCCTATCTAAAGGTAATTGCCCGTGAGCCCGATGCCGTCCGCAGAGCCTTGGAAAATCCATAAAATCAAATCGAGAATAATGGAGACGCCCCCGTTCTTCCTAGAGTTACTACACCGTGTCCCCTTTCTTCGTGTTCCGTCGACAATCAAGCTGCTCTGAAGAAAAGGGAACGCTACCCTCAAAAAAAGGGATTTGGTTCAGGCGAAACGAGGCATATCGGCTATCCGATGTGATCGGCAATAAGACGCAAAAACGGCCCGCACCACCGTCCAAGGAAGCGCCGCCTGTCATATTTTGTGGGCTTGCTGTAGACTGACCCGACACACCCCTGCCGATGATGAGAAATGCTGATCCGCAATGGCGTCGCATGTCTCCGCCGCGACAAATTGAGGAGACTGTAATGGCCACGCCCCGTCGAGGGATCTCATTGACACCCATGGAAACGCGGCGCGATGTCATTGTCCGGGCCGCGGCGCTGGCGGATCAACTGGGGTATGAGCTGTTCGTGGTGCCGGAGGGGTGGGGCCTGGATTCCACCCTTGTCTTGACTGAAATCGCGCTGCGGACGGAGCGCATTCAACTGATGTCGGGAATTTTGTCGGTCTGGAGCCGGACGCCAGGCGCGATTGCGATGAATGCCGCCACCTTGGCCGAGATCAGCGGCGGCCGCTATGTTCTTGGCCTGGGCGCCAGCACCAAGGCGCTGGTCGAAGGGTTCCACGGCGTACCGTTCACGCAGCCGGCCAAACAATTGCGGGACACAACCCAGGCGGTGCGCCAGATCCTGCAGGGCGAACGGTCCGGGATCTCCGACGATCTGGAAACGCGGGCCCTGAAACTGGGCCAGGCGCCGCAGCCTGAATTGCCGATCTATGTCGCCGCCATGGGCCCGCGCGCCGTCGCCGTCGCGGCGGAAGAGGCCGACGGCTGGTTCCCCTACTATGTCGCCCGTGACCGGTTTGAAAGCTGGGTCCCGGAACTGCAGGAAATGCGCGAAAGCGCCGGTGAGCAGGACGCGCCCCTGACCGTTATCGCCGGGCCCGGCGTTTCCGTCACCGCCCGGGAGGCCGATGGCCGGCAGGCGGCGGCGAACAATCTCGCCTGGTATCTGTGCGCCATGGGTGATGTCTATGCCAAATCCGTTTCGGCGCAGGGCTATGCCGAGGAAGTCGATATGGTCTTGCAGGCCAATCCGAAACCAAGCCCAAGCCATGGCGAGATCCCGGCCGAGGCACAGATTTTGCTGGATCAACTGGCTGTCTATGGCGCGCCTGAAAAGGTGCGGGAAGAACTGGAGCCTTGGGATGATGCGGTCGATGTCACGGTCCTGGGCATCGCGCCGGGTATCCCCTGGCCCGATATGGAAGCCATCCTGCACGCCGGCGCGCCCGGATAATTGCCGCGCACGGAATTGGATTGGGCGAAACAGGGCACGCTGAATACTGCTCCCTGATCGCTACCAAATAACGTTCAGCCGTTTGATGCCCTGTAATTTGCTGTCCGACGAAATCAGCGGCGCGTTGTGACACATGGCCGTTGCGGCGATCAGCCTGTCGGCGGGGTCTTTATGAGTGAAGAAATCTGCCTGGGACAATGCGGCGATTTCCGCCGTTATCGGCAGGACCGTAAGCGAGAGCGTAAGAGACAGATCATTGATGTACTGCGCAACATCGACGTCGCCGCGCAAACGTCCGCCACGAAAGAGCATGGCGATTTCCCAAAACGAGATATCGGAACAGGCCAGATTCTTGCTCTCCAGGCCCGCATCCATGGCGGTTTTCGCCTTTTTGCTGAAACGCCGTGGATCGTCCTGCCAGAAGATCAGGACATGGGTGTCACAGATTGTCAGCATCACCGCCCCATTCGGCATCAATGGGATCAACAACGTTGCCGGTGATCATGGTGCCACGCAACGCCGATAGCCGTGCTTTGGCCTTATCGACCTCGTCTTTCTCAGGCACCAGCCGGGCAATGCTCTTGCCGTGGCTGGTTATCTGCAACTCAACGCCTGTCTTCACCTTTTGCAGATACAGGGGCAAATTGCTGCGAAATTCGGTGATGTTGACCCGCTGCATGGCCGCCTCCAAATTGGGCAAAGTATGTACATTTTTTCTGTACAATATATAGTCATTTCCCACACCCCAGTCAAGAAGGCGCGCGCCGACGCGCCCGCAACATGGCTTCCCTTGACGCCATGGCGGGCTCTGGTAAATTAGCAAGGAATACAGAATGCAATAATTGTGTGGACCGGCGTCGTCTCTGGCGCGCCGGTCCGGCGAAGGGAAGAGCGAATGGTAGGTATTACAGCGTACGGCGGCTATGTGCCCAGGCGG
>CAZVYX010000091.1:0-12479 GCA_964631725.1 uncultured Rhodospirillaceae bacterium
GCACGAAATATTACCAGAAAATTGCCAACAAAAGTAGGCCGATCCCGACGGTCCAATATATCCATATCTCCCTAGATGCCTTAGGTGATGCCGCTGAGCGGGACCCCGTGTCTCCGCTGGCCCGAGATCGAGCGCCCGCTAATGAACGCCGTAGATCATTTTTTTGAGCAATCTGAATCTTCTCCGTGGAAAATGTCCTGACTTCCTTTCTTTGGTCACAATAGGCTTCAACATATGTGCCATGACCTTTCACACGGAACAATTCTCGAGGAGAAATCGATCTTGAGGAACCGGGTGAAGAACCTCCATGGTAGACAATTTCAATTCGTTCTCCGTTCTCAGCTGCTTCCAACAAGCAGCTGATGGATGGGTCAGATGAATAATCAATAGGCGCCCGTTGGGACGCCTGCCAATCTTCCAGTTCTTTAGCCATGGCAGCTGCGCTAGTTTATCAGTGACATATTGAATTTTCAGGATACGAGCTGGTTAAGTGATCCTTTGCTCTTCGATGTTTTATCTCAGTCTAACTACCGAAAGTGGTGTACGCAACACTGCGTCATTTCCAATTCGCAGGATTTCGGAGCCTTCAAAGTTAAGCCAGTCTTATCAAAGTCGCGTCAAACAAGTGGAGCTCTAACCGATTTATCTAGCAGTATTTAGACATGGACATTAGTACCCCTCAATGCGACAGCCAATGCACACTGTGGGTGCCGTAAAATCAATGCTCAGTTTTGATCCCAAAATCTCTCCCCTAAGCGTCGGCGTTGGGAACTTTGCGAATTCGGCGTCCCGAATCGCCAAATAGGAATAATGCTTTAAGAGCCCGTACTGGAACGACGCAGTCAATAGCTTCGGAGAGAAATGGTCCAAAGAGAGACGGTTTGAGAGGAGTTGCCGAAACCATGGTCAACAGTTTCTCGCATAATAGCTTGCAGATTCTAAGCGCCTCTGGCCTGTAAGATATGACAGGAGACTGTCCCGAAAAAGGCAATGGCGGAGGGAGAGGGATTCGAACCCTCGATACGGTTTCCCGTATACACACTTTCCAGGCGTGCGCCTTCAGCCACTCGGCCACCCCTCCGTCTGTATTTGTGCGGCCTGAACATAATGAGGAATGGCCCCAGGGGCAATATGGTGATAGGGAACAAAACGACATTAGGCGTTGTTTTTCCAATGAATAACGCCAAAATGCGATTGCATTGGGCCAAATGATATTCGCAGGATGATGGGGAAGAGCAAACTCATTTGCCGCATACTGGGCTAGGTTCTGCTGGCGCTGGCTTTCATGGCCGCCGGCGCGGAGGCGGTGGCGTCGCTGCAGGCGGGCGGTTGGCAGCCGATGGCTCTTGGGCAGCTCTGGTACGACCTGGATCGGGGCAGCCTGAACCTGATGCAGGCGGTCGTGCAACGCCATTTGCTGCCGGCCATCTGGGACCCCGGCATCATTGCCCTGTTGCAATGGCCGACCTGGATCGTGTTTCTGATACCCGCCGTTATTCTGCTGCTGCTTGGCCGCCGGCGCCCGTCCCGGCGCTCGTTCTCAAAATAGCCGGGCAGGGGCCTATTCGCCGGTTTTCAGGGCGGCAATGAAGGCTTCCTGCGGGATTTCCACCTTGCCGAAGGTGCGCATGCGTTTCTTGCCCTTTTTCTGCTTATCCAGCAGTTTGCGCTTGCGGCTGACATCACCGCCGTAGCACTTGGCCAACACATCCTTGCGCATGGCGCGCACGGTTTCCCGGGCGATGATACGCCCGCCGATCGCGGCCTGAATGGCGATGGCGAACAATTGCCGGGGGATCAGGTCCTTCAGACGTTCACACAGCGCCCGGCCCCGCGCATCGGCCCGCCCCGCATGAACGATCATGGCCAGGGCATCGACGGGTTCGTGGTTGACCAGGATCGACATCTTAACCAGCCGTTCGGTCCGGTAATCAACCAATTCATAGTCGAAACTGGCGTAGCCGCGGGAGACCGATTTCAGCCGGTCATAAAAATCAAACACCACCTCGTTCAGGGGCAGGTCGTACTGTACCATGGCCCGGCTGCCGGCATAGGTCAGATTGATCTGGATGCCGCGCCTTTCCTCGCACAGTTTTAGAACCTGACCCAGATAGTCGTCGGGCACCAGGATCGTCGCCTTGATCCAGGGTTCCTTGATATGGTCAATGTGCACCGGATCGGGCAGATCCACGGGGTTGTGGATCTCCTGCATGGCCCCGTCGGTCATATAGACCTGATAGATCACGCTGGGCGCGGTGGTGATCAGGTCGAGGTTGAATTCCCGCTCCAGCCGCTGCTGCACGATTTCCATGTGCAACAGGCCGAGAAAACCGCAGCGGAAGCCGAAGCCCAGGGCGGCGGAACTTTCGGTCTCGAATTCGAACGAGGCGTCATTCAGCTTCAGCCGCGCCAGACTTTCGCGCAGGTCCTCGAAATTCGCCGCGTCGATGGGAAACAGGCCGCAGAACACCACCGGGATGGCGGGTTTGAAGCCTTCCAGGGCCTGATCCGTCGGGTTGCGGTCATCGGTCAGGGTATCGCCGACACGAGTCTCGGAAACATCCTTAATCGAAGCGGTAAAATACCCCAATTCGCCAGGGCCCAGGCTGCCCGTCTTGGTCAGCTTCGGCGAGAATATGCCCACCTGTTCGATCAGGTGGCGGCTGTCCGTGGCCATCAGGCGGGTGCGCATGCCTTTTTCCAGGCGCCCCTGCATGATCCTAACCAGCACAATCACGCCCAGATATGCGTCGTACCAGCTGTCCACCAAAAGGGCCTGCAACGGCGCCTCGGCATCGCCGGCGGGCGGTGGCAGGCGCTCCACCAATGCCTCCAGCACCTCTTCGATTCCGATCCCGGATTTGGCCGAGGTAAGAATCGCATCGGATGCATCGATACCGATAACATCCTCGATCTGGGTCTTTACCCGCTCCGGCTCGGCCGCCGGCAGGTCAATCTTGTTCAGGACCGGGACGATTTCATGATCGTTCTCAATCGCCTGATAGACGTTGGCCAGGGTCTGCGCCTCAACTCCCTGGGAGGCATCCACCACCAAAAGCGAGCCTTCGCAGGCGGCCAGCGAACGGTTCACCTCGTAGGCGAAATCCACATGACCCGGCGTGTCGATCAGGTTCAGCATATAGGTTTCGCCGTTCCGGGCCTTGTATTTCAGGCGCACCGTCTGGGCCTTGATGGTAATGCCGCGTTCACGCTCGAGATCCATGGAATCGAGGACCTGTTCCTGCATTTCGCGGCTTTCCAAGCCGCCGCAATACTCGATCAGCCGGTCGGCCAGGGTCGACTTGCCATGATCGATATGGGCGATGATGGAGAAATTGCGGATATGTTTCAAATCTGTCATTGCGGGGCGCTTTTAGCACCGCTGGGCCAAGTGCGGAAGGGCGAAAGCGCTATTATCGGCGGTAGTTGCTATACTGCCGCCATCTGCGTGGAGGGAGTTCGGTGCGATGACGGATGGTTGCGAATTTTCCGATGGCCGGCTGGCGGTGGTAACCGGCGCTGCGTCGGGCATCGGGCGGGCCACGGCCCTGGTGCTGGCGGCCCGGGGCGCCCGGGTGCTGGCGGTGGACCGGAATGCGGCTGGGTTGGAAAGCCTTGCGGAAGAAGCCGGATCCGGGGCGGTGACCACGCTGGCCGTCGACCTGACCCAGGACGCCGCGGTGGGCGCGGTCGCGGCGGCGGCGGCATCCGCCGCACCGTGGCGTATTCTGGTCAACAACGCCGGTGTCGGTCAGGCCCGCTCCGTACGGGACACCGATGCAGGGGAGCTGGCCCGCATCATGGATATCAATTTGGCCGCCGTGTTCGCCATGTCGCGCGCCGCCGTGGAAGTGATGGCGGCGGGGGGCGGCGGCGCGATCCTCAACATGTCGTCGGTCTTTGCCCTGGCGGGCACCCCCAATGCCGGCGCCTATGCCGCTTCCAAGGCCGCCCTGAACGGCTTGACCCGGCAGATGGCGGCGGAGTTCGGACCCGCCGGCATTCGCGTCAATTCCGTTGCCCCCGGTTTGATTGAAACCCCCATGACCGAGGCCCGCATTCATCAAGCGGGCACGGTGCAGCAGCGCATGCTGCGCGACACGCCGCTGCAACGGGTGGGTGTGCCACGGGATATCGCCAAGGCCGTGGCGTTCCTGTGCTCCGACGATGCCTCTTTCATTACCGGCCAGGTTCTGGCTGTTGACGGCGGTTGGGGCGTGGGCCGCTATCCGGTCGATAGCTAATATTGCCGCTACATCGGGGGATGGGGCTGCCACCATTCTTGAGCGCCAGATAAGAGACGGAGCATCCATATATGTCTATCGAATTGCGTAATGCCGTCGCCGACGACGAAACCCATTGCGTTGCGCTGCTCTCGGAGTTGAAATCGGCGACGCGGTCGGCTCCAAGCCTGCCTCTACAGGATTCATTCCAACAACTGCTGACGAAAGAGCGCGGTGAAATCATCCTTGCCGTTGAAGGGGCGGAGATCCTGGGCATGGCGACGGTGAGTTACAATCTGGCCATGCGGTATGGCGGCGAATATTGCCAGTTGGAGGAGCTGGTCGTGGTGCCTTCGGCCCGCGGCAAGAATATTGGCGGCTTGTTGGTGCAGCGAACCGTTGACAATGCCCGCGCGCGGGGCTGCGCCGAAATGGGCCTATATCTGCTGGAGACGACGGAACATAACCGGCCATTTTATGCCAAGTACGGCTTCCAGGTTATCGGCACGGAGATGCGGCAGCGCCTGGCCGGCTAACCGCTCCCTCAGGGGTCCTATCTCTTTCCTACCGGGGCGCCGCCCCAGCCGCCGATTGCGTGCCAAATTGCGTCATCATCGAACTGCAATCCAGCACCTTCCGTTTCAATCCGCCGTACGCCGGCGACGACGGACTCGCCGGTGATGGGATTGGAAATGACAATATTCTGGCCTTGCTTCAGCGTCAGGTCGGATTCCAGGAAGGCGCCGCCCTGGCTGATGTCCTTGATGCGCGCATTGTTCCGCCGGCCGGCGATTTCGGCCGTTACTTCCTGATCAACGGCTTGACGATCATGCTGTCTGCGATTTTGCATCGATAGCTCCAAGGTTTTCATGGTTACCGACGACAAGCGTTGTTGCCGGCAATCCGCCAGATGCCGACAACTAGCCTTGTGATACCCTGGCGATGATCTCCACATAGGCCGCTTCGGCCAGGTCCTGCATTTCCTCATCCGTGCGGTCCTGGATCGGATGCTGGACGAAGACCATGGCCGCATCAAAGCCAAGGCTTTCCGCCTGCGCCGCCGCCGCTTCGGTGAATTCGGTGGAGGCGATGCCGACGCCCGGAATGCCGCGTCCTTCGAGATCCGTGATATCATGCATACAGCACGATGTGCACGAGCCTCAATCGGCCAGGCCTTCCACGACGACGTCGACTTCATCGGCGATCCGTTGTTTCAGATCCACCGGCGCCACGCGCGTAAAGGTTGGTTTTGAATAGCGTTTGACCGTGATGCCCTTGCCGCGCAACATCTTGTCCAGTTGATCGAGAAAGACATCGCCCCTGGGTTTGGAAATATCCAACAGCCCGACGGTCAAGCCGTCGAGCTTTTCCGGCCGTGGCAGTAATTGCCGCCGGGCCGGTGTCTGCTCGGACGTGGGGTCGAGCATAACCGTTTTGCTATTCATGACGTGATCTCCTTGGTTACAGGGATTGATCCGATTTCGCCCGTCGCGGCCCAGCCGCCGATGACGGCGGAAAACATGCCCGCACCGCCTCCCGCACGGACAATGTTAAGACCGCCGGGGCGGAATTTCGGCAATGTCTGGCCGGCCATCTTGGGCGGCAGCCCTTCCGCGATACCGCCCGCGCCCGCCACCAGTTCCGTGCCCGGTATCATGAGCAATTCGTGCAGTTCCTGCTTCAGCCTGGCCTTGCTCCAGCCGGCCTGAAGAAAGACCCGCTCATGCTCGGGGGAAACGATCAGGAAGGCGTCGCCCGCCATGACCATTTTCGGATGGTCGACCACCCGCAGACAGGCTGCCAGGGTGCGGGCCAGGGACTCCGGCGTGCGGGATTTCTGATCGGCCACGGCCTGTACGCCGTCGCCGGCGAACAGGGTAACGGTAGAGGCATCGGGCGCGTAGCCCCGCTCGACCGAGAGCGATTCCCAGTTGGAGCCTTCCTCGTCTTCGGCGAAGCAGAAGGTATATTTGCCCGGATTGCCCAGGCAGGCCCGATCAATGCCGCCAGGTTTGCCGCCGCCCACATTGCGGATCACCAGTTGCAGGGCGCGGCCGATGGTGGCGTTGGCCCGGTTGCCCTGGCCCAGGGCGTTCTCGCGGGCATTCATGCCGATCTTGCGTGCGATGGGGCCGTTCACCACCACCATGGGACCGGCGAACATGGTGGTGCACAGCAGGCCGTGCATGCAGAATTCATCGATCAGGGCTGCTTCCACCGCCGCCAAGACGACCGGTAGATATTCCGGCTTGCAGCCGGCCATGACCGCGTTGATGGCGACCTTTTCCACCGTGCAGGGCGCCAGATCCGGAGGGATGATGCCGATCACCTCGTCAGGCGCGCGCGCGGTGCCTTGCAGCATGCGGTAAACCCGCGTCGGCGTCGGCGGCACGACCGGCAGACCGTCGCTCCATTCCCTGTCGTAGCAGGCTTCAATCTCGTCCTCCAGGGGTGCGACTTCGATGCGGCGGGCATTGATCGCCAGATCGCCGTATCGAACCGCCAACTCCTCCGCGATGCCCGGCTCCACGCTCTTGGAACCGCAACCGGGACGAAAGGCGGGCAGGTCCTGGCCCAGATCGCCGATGCCGGTAAAATCCTGCCATTCATCACGTACCCAGCCCACCAGGCGCCCGGTCTCTGCGCCGTCGGCGAAACGCACCAGGGTGGGGACCGTTTCGATTTCCAGATTGAACGATGTCTCCAGTTCCCGGTCGTCCAACACGCGTGGCACCGAGGCGGGAAAGCCGGGGTCGTCCTGGCTGTAGACAGCCACGCCGTCCGCCGCCAATCGTGCCAAGACGGGTTCGATCAGCACGCAGGTTTGGCAATCTTGTTTGACCACGGCGACCAAGCCGTTTTCAATAGTGTTCATCTATTGGATCCCTATTTCCCTGGGGCAAACCGTAGTCAAATTGGCCACGAATGTCGATGGCGGCCGGAGGAGAGAGCAATGTCCGTATTGGAAATCGAATTCAGCGAAGGCATCGCCCTGGTGCGCCTGAACCGGCCGGAGGCGCGCAACGCCCTGAACCCGGAATTGATCGTCGCCCTGGCCAATTGTTGGATCCAACTGCGGGATGATGACAGTGTGCGTGTCATCGTCCTGACGGGCGCGGCGGGCTCAACGTTCTGCGCCGGATTTGATCTGGGCAGCTATATCCCGTTGCTGACCGGGGCGCGGCAGGCGGCGGACGAATGGGACCGGGCCGTGTTGGCGGAGCCTGATCTGCCGGCCCGCGCCACCTTGCGCGATCTGGACATCGGCAAGCCGCTGATCGTTGCCGCCAACGGTCATGCCATCGCCGGCGGCATGGAGATGCTGCTGGCCGGTGATCTGCGCGTTGTCGCTTCCGGTGCCCGCCTCGGCCTCTCGGAAGTAAAATTGGGCCTGATCCCGGCGATGGGCGGCACCGCGCGGCTGACGCGCCTGGTCTCGCCGGCCCTGGCGGCGGAGATGCTGCTGACCGGCAACCCCATTGATGCCGACGGCGCCCTGGCCGCCGGTCTGGTCAACTATGTGGTTAGCGCGGAAAAGATCGAGGCGGTGGCCCTGGAACTGGCCGGCACGATCGCCGCCAATGCACCCCTGGCCGTACAGGCCGCGCGCAAGGTCATGCGCCAGGCAGCGGATCTGAGCGAGGCCGAGGCCCTGGCCCTGGAAAGCACCGAGTCCAAGGCGTTGGCCGGCACGGAGGATGCTCAGGAAGGCCCCCGCGCTTTCATGGAAAAACGCCCGCCGGTTTTCAAGGGGCGTTGAAGGCCTTAGGAAAATGCTTTGGTTGCCGCCGGGATGTCGGTTTGGGCGAAGTCATTTCCTTTGAACAACAGCGGCAGGTCCATTTCCTTTGCCAAGGCATAGGAAAAACAGTCGCCGTAGTTTAGGCCGGCACCTGAGCCTTGGCCTTTGCCGTAGCGAAGGAAAGCTTCGAAAGCGATATCGGACGTTTGCCGGGTGACGGCAATGATTTCCGCACCAGCATCGACTATGAAAGCATCAAGGATATGAGTCGCGGCATCACGCTTGCGATTAAACAAAACAATGCGTGTTTCCAACAGGTTTGCCGCACTCATAAAGCAAAGCGCGGACTTTCCGATGATGTCGACGAATTTTTCCTGATCCGGTTCACCAATCAATATCGCAACCACTGCGGACGAATCCATGACGATCATCTGGGGAGGCCATTCTCGTCGTAACCAATGATTTCGTCATCCGTACGGTCGTCATAGGTAGGCAAGCTTGCGCAATATTCCGCAAGGCGGTTCAGTTTTTCTGCCACGCCCTTGCGATTCTTAGCCCTCTCGCAACGGTTCAAGCGTTCCTCAATGGCGGTCTTGACCGCCTTGCTCATGGATTCGCCGGTCAATGCCGCCAGTTTTCGCGCCATCTCGTGGGTTTGTTCGTCCTTGATGTTCAGGGGCATGAGAATTCCTCCTTTCCTCCAATTTAGGAGGAAAATCGAAAAATTCAACCCCGCAGTACGGCACCCGTCGCCTTGGAAACGGCGGCGACGATCTTGGCGGCAATGGCTTCGATCTCCGGGTCCGTCAAGGTGGCGTCCTTGGGTTCCAGGCGGGCCGTGATGGCGACGGATTTCTTACCGTCTTCGATACCCTGGCCGGCATAGATGTCGAACACGTTGACGTCGCCGATGAAGGCCTTGTCGGCACCCTTGGCGGCGCGGATGATACTGTCCGCCGTGGTCGCCTCGTCGACCACGAAGGCGAAATCCCGCTGCACCGTCGGCAGATCGCTGACCAGCAGTTCGGCCCGGTTGCGGGTCGCCTTGGCTTTGGGCAGGGGTGCGTTATCGATGAAGACCTCGAAGGCGGCCATGGGTCCGGCCACGTCCATGCGGTCCAGGATGCGCGGGTGGATCTCGCCGAATGCGGCGAGGACGTTCTTGGGACCCAGGCGCATCACCGCCGATCGGCCCGGATGATACCAGGCCGGCGCATCCGCCGCGATTTGCAGGCTGGCCGTGGGCGCGCCAACAGCTTCCAATACGGCCAATGCGTCGGCCTTGGCGTCAAAGGCATCCACATCCCGGGGCGTATCGGCCCAATGGCGGCGGGCATTGCGGCCCCGGCGCAGGCCGGCGGCGACAAAGTCCTGGCCCTTGGGTGTGGTATCGCAGAATTGTGGTCCAACCTCGAACAGAGATACATCGTCAAAGCCACGGTCCACATTGCGTCCCGCCGCCAGGATCAGATTGCCCAGCATGGACGGGCGCATGGCGTCCAGTTCCGAGGAGATCGGATTGGCCAGCAGCATTTCCTCCGCCCCGCCGCCGAACAGTTCGGCGAAACGGCGCGGCATGAAGGACCATGTGACGCACTCCATCATGCCCCGCACCGCCAGGGCCCGCTTGGCCGCCGGCTGGCGCCGCTGTGACGGGGTCAAGGCGGGTTTCGAGGTGACGGACAGGCGCGGCAACGGGGTCGAGACAATGCGGTCGTAACCGGCGATGCGGGTCACTTCCTCGACAATATCCGCCTCGCCATCGATATCCGTGCGCCAAGTGGGCGCGATGACCTGCCATTGACCGGCACTGTCGCCATCGGCGATGCCGAAGCCCAGATCAGAGAGGATCTTGCGCTGCTCGGCCGCGTCCACGTCAATGCCGATCAGTTCGGTGACACGGGCTGGGCGGAAGGCGACGACCTTGGCGGGCACAACCGGCGTGCCGGCCAATACCGTGTGGGATGTTTCGCCGCCACACATTTCCAGCACCATGCGGGTGGCGATCTCCACGCCGGGGCGGACCATGGCCGGGTCCACGCCGCGTTCGAAGCGGTAGCGCGCATCGCTCTCGATACCAAGGCGGCGGCCCGTCGCGGCCGTGCGGTGGGCATCGAACAGCGCCGCTTCGAGGAACATTTCCGTGGTCTCGTCGGTGCAGCCCGAGGCTTCACCGCCCATGACACCGCCGATGGCCTCGGCCGCCTTCTGGTCCGCGATCACGGTAATCTCGCCATCCAGTTCGTAATCCTTGCCGTCCAAAGCCAGGAAAGTCTCGCCAGGGTTGGCCATGCGGGCCTGAATGTTGCCCGTTACCTTGCCGGCGTCAAAGACATGCAGGGGCCGGCCCAGGTCGTTGGTGACGTAATTGGTCATGTCGACCAGGGCGGAAATGGGCCGCAGGCCGATAGCGGTGAGCCGGCGGCGCAGCCATTCCGGGGCGGGGCCGTTCTTCAAACCGCGAAAATGCCGGCCCAGGAAGCAGGAACAGGCGTTCTCGTATCCCGCCTGGAAATTCAGCTCCACATTGACGGGGCTGTCGTAGCTGCCTTCGACCGGCGTCGCGTCCAGGGGCTTCAGGGTGCCCATGCCAGCCGCGGCCAGGTCGCGGGCAATGCCGCGCACGCCCAGGCAGTCCTGTTTGTTTGGCGTGACGTTGATGTCGATTACCGGATCGTCCAGGCCGGCGACCTGCGCGAAGGGCGCGCCGACGGGGGCATCCTCGGCCAATTCGATGATACCTTCGTGTTCATCGCTCAGGCCCATTTCACGCTCGGAACAGAGCATGCCGTTGGACTCCTCGCCACGAATGTTCGAGGGCTTCAACAGCATGCCGTTGCCGGGAATGGTGGTGCCTGACGGTGCGAAGACGCCCTTCATGCCGGTGCGCGCGTTCGGCGCGCCGCAGACCACCTGGACCTGCTCCGTGCCCGTATCAACGATGCAAACGCGCAGGCGATCCGCATTGGGGTGCTGTTTGGCCTCGACCACATAGCCGACCGTGAAGGGGGCCAGATCCTCCGCTCGATCCTCCACTTCCTCCAATTCCAGTCCGATGGCGGTCAGTCTGTCGGTGATCTCCAGCAAAGAGGCATCGGTGTCCAGATGATCCTTCAACCACGACAATGTGAACTTCATCGCGACAGCCCTCCCGACATGGTCGGCACGTCCAGGGGGACAAAGCCATAGTGGTGCAGCCAGCGCAGATCACTGTCGAAAAAGGCCCGCAGGTCGGGGATGCCGTACTTCAGCATGGCGATACGGTCGATGCCCATGCCCCAGGCGAAGCCCTGCCATTCACCGGGGTCCAGGTCGCAGTTCTCCAAAACCCGGGGGTTGACCATGCCGCAGCCGAGGATCTCCAGCCAGTCATCGCCCTCGCCGATACGCAGCTTGCCGCCATCGTAAGAGCAGCCGATGTCGACCTCGGCCGATGGCTCGGTGAAGGGAAAGTAACTGGGCCGGAAGCGGAAACGCACGTTGTCGACCTCGAAAAACGCCTGACAGAACGCCTCCAACGTGCCTTTCAGATGGCCCATATGAATGTCCCGGTCGATCACCAGGCCTTCGATCTGATGGAACATCGGGGTATGGGTCTGATCCGAGTCCGAGCGATAGGTCCGGCCGGGTACCACGATACGATGAGGTGGCGGGCTGTCCTGCATGGTGCGGATCTGTACCGGCGAGGTATGGGTGCGCAACACCATGGGCATGCCGTCCTCGCGCTCGGGCAAATAGAAGGTGTCCTGCATCTGCCGGGCGGGGTGTTCGGGCGGGATGTTCAGGGCGGTGAAGTTGTGGAAATCATCCTCGATATCCGGGCCTTCCGCGATGGTGAAGCCCATTTCGGCGAAAATGGCGGCGATTTCGTCCATCACCTGGCTGACCGGATGAATGCGGCCCTGGGACTGTTGGCGGACGGGCAGGGTGACATCAATGCCTTCCGTTGCCAGGCGTGCTTCCAATTCCGCTTCGTGCAGGCTTAGGCGGCGTTCTTCGATCGCCTCGGCCACGGCTTCCTTCACCCTGTTCAGGGAGGCCCCGGCCTCGCGGCGCTCTTCAGGCGCCATTTTCCCCAGGCCCTTCATCTGGGCGGTGATGCGGCCCTTCTTGCCCAGGGCGGCAACGCGGGTCGCCTCAAGGCCGGCCAGATCGGCGGCAGCTGCCACCTCGGCCAATAGCTCGTCCTGCAGGGTCTCTATTTCCGTCGTCATGATTTCGCTTTCCCGCGCCTTATATGCGGCCAAATAGAAAATGAAAAAGGGGGCCGTCGCCGGACGGGCCCCAATTTCATAACGTCGTCTTTGTAACTTTTCTTTGGGGGCCCGATCTTCAGATCGAAGGCCCGGTCGTGGGTCAGGCCAATGCGGCCTCCGCCTGCTCAACCAGGGCCTTGAACGCCTCAGGCTCGCGTACGGCAAGATCGGCCAGAACCTTCCGGTCGATCTCAATACCCGCAACCTTGAGGCCGTTCATAAATCGGGCGTAGTTGACACCATGTTCCCGGCTGGCCG
>CAZVYX010000092.1:0-11486 GCA_964631725.1 uncultured Rhodospirillaceae bacterium
CTATGAAGGACCGAATTCAGGCAATCATAATCGGCAATTGATTATCAGCGTCGAGGCGCGGGATCTAAATTACAATTGTGGTCGTCTCAGTGTGTTCATTTCCGGTACGGTGCCAGCCAAAATGGGTCCGGATTACAGTACAAATTTCGTTTCGGGAGATTCTCAAATCGGCGGCGGCGACGCCGCCGGCATCGTATTGACCTCCCAGTATCTGGACCGAATTAAGTCAGGCGACGAAATCACGGTACATGTCTTGTTGCGGGATGTATCCCGAGGGCTGAAGAAGAAGAACCTGCACTACGCCACCAAAACGTTCACGCTCTACGAAGTGGATGACTATCGCAAACGGGTGCTAAAGAACCGTGTTAAGGTAGAGAACATCCGGGCTTTTCCGCTCCCGAAATTGGAAGCCAACGCTCTATTCGGACCAATAGTAGCGGCTAATTATTTCGTTGTTCGTTTATCAGTGAGAAATCCGGACGACCGGGAACTGCTGATCAATACCGGCCTCATCGTCGCCGGGGGCCGCGCGATTGTCGAACCGAGTCCGGGCCCGGATCAGGAACAGTCGGGAAAACTGAGCAAGCTTAAGTATACAATTCCAGTCAACGTCGTTCCGCAAAGCGCCACGCAAATGTATACCCTTCTTGATGACGAGGAAGTAAGTCAAGCACGCCCGTCTTTTTTCCGCGGCTTCGAACTTGTCGGCGCCTTGGCGACCGCTATCGCCGCGCCGCTTACCATTCCAAGCATTGTCAACGTCAAGACCGGCCTGGGGATTGTCACGAATACCCTTATGCCGGGGCTTAAGCAGGCCTGGCCTGACCGCTGGCCGGGTTATAAACGCAACATCGTCGCGAACGCCATGCCGGATCTTTTCAAAGTGCCCCGGCGCTCGGCCTCTGGCCACAAATACCTGTTCTTTTCAAAAAGCAGAATTGAAGGCATGATCACGGATCAGGCCGCCTATACGAACGTCAACATTCGAAATACCTTTATCGGCAGAGGTGATTTCTGGGCCAGTATGGTGAAAGAGAGGGTTCCAGATCCACCATACATAGCGGTTGTGTCGCTTGCTTTCGATCACATGACAATGCCGTTCGAGATCGTCTCAAGCGAGGCGGAGAAAAACCTCAATAACCTTGTATTGGATCTGCAACCGGTCCTGCCAAGGAAAATCGCCGAGCTGCAGCGCCTGAAGGACGACTGGCAAGGGGCGGCGGCAGGCAAGAAATTCCTTGAGCTGATTGATCTCACGCGTATCAAGGCTGCGGAATCCGAAGCAACAAATGTGATTGCTCTGATTGCCGGCATGGGCAAATTGACGCCATCGACGGATCAAAAGGCAGTTCTTGATCAGATAGAAAATGACGCAAAGTTGATATTGGGCGCGGCGCAGTCTTTGCTGCCGGCGCAGATAAACGCTGAGTTGGTCGGAAACCCGGTCTTTGGCCTGGCTGCGCTGCGCAAAAAACAGACGGAGCTCCAAGCCATTGCCGATGGTTTGCGGCAAGGACGAGATCCGCAGATTTACGAGGACCGCGCGGCCAAGGTCGATGATGCGGTTACCAAAGTGAAGCAGGCGATTGACTTCTATTTGAAGACCGCCACGACACTAAGCGACCAAAGTCTTTTCAAGAAGCTTTTGGCCCTGCCCTCGACCGCGCTTCCCGACGTGGAAGACGCCAAAAAACTGGCTGATCCCCTAAGCAAGAGAGCCGAACCTCTGAAACGGTTGAGCAAACCGCTCAAACTGGCGAAACTCCCCTAATGCCACGGCTCATCGCGCAGTTTGGCAATTAGGAACAGGCGGCAGGAATAGGAGGCAATTTCCGCTTCGCCCTTGGAAATCATTGTGTTCGCCGCGACCATTTCCTCGGCGCTCAAACTTTCCAGCGGCGGCCGCGCGCCACCCAGTATGCGGCCGCGCAATTTCTTCAGCGTGATATCCGGATCGCCTTGGCGTGGTTCATTGTTTGACATTGTCAGGTTAGCCTGGCCGTTGCGCCGAGATTAGATGTGCACCAACGCGGACATGAACTGGACCATACCCGGTAATCCTACATTGCTGGGCGGGTCAATTTCAAATCAAGATGCGGGGACCGGGCCTGAAAGCTTGGAAAGCCCAGTCTCTTAACGTATATAGGGCGCTTCTTTTTCGTTGAGGATGAAGTCATGCCTACGCATTGGAACCCGGACGGCTGGCGGCAACGCACGGCGCTGCAGATGCCGGACTACGCCGATCAGGCGGTCCTGGATGGGGTGCTTGATAAACTGCGCAGCTTTCCGCCACTGGTGTTCGCCGGCGAAGTCAACGCGCTGCGGCGCAAACTGGCGGCCGTGGCGGAGGGCGATGGCTTCCTGCTTCAGGGCGGCGATTGCGCCGAAAGCTTCGCCGAGTTTCATCCCAACAACATCCGCGATACCTTCCGGGTGCTGATGCAGATGGCCGTGGTTCTGACCTTTGGCGGCGCCGTGCCGGTGGTCAAGGTCGGCCGCATGGCGGGACAGTTCGCCAAGCCGCGCTCCAGCCCGACTGAGACCATTGATGGCGTGGAACTGCCGATCTATCGCGGCGATATCGTCAATGGCATCGATTTTGAGGCGGAAGCGCGGGAACCCGATCCCAACCGCTTGTTGACGGCCTATTCCCAGGCTGCGGCGACCTTGAACCTGCTGCGTGCCTTTGCCCAGGGCGGCTATGCCGATCTTTACAAGATCCATCGCTGGAACCTGGGCTTCGTCGACGGCACCGAGGCCGCCGCCCGTTATGGCGAGTTGTGCGGCCGCATCTCGGAAGCCCTGGAATTCATGGAAGCCTGCGGCATCAACGGCGACAGTGTGCCGGAAATGCGCCAGACGGATTTCTATACCTCGCATGAAGCACTGTTGCTGAACTACGAAGAGTCCATGACCCGCGAGGACACCATCACCCGCATGGGCGGCTGGTACGATACCGCGGCCCATATGGTCTGGGTCGGCGACCGCACGCGCCAGGCGGATGGCGCCCATATCGAATATTGCCGGGGCATCAACAATCCCCTGGGCCTGAAGGCGGGCCCGAGCCTGGAGGCGGATGACCTGATCCGCCTGATCGATACCCTGAATCCGGAGAACGAGGCCGGGCGCCTGACCCTGATCGCCCGCATGGGCGATGTGGATGTGATGGAAAAACTGCCGCCCCTGGTACGCCGGGTCAAGGCGGAGGGGCGCAAGGTGGTCTGGTCCTGCGATCCCATGCATGGCAACACGATCAAATCCTCGACCGGCTACAAGACCCGGCCGTTCGACCGCATCCTGGCCGAGGTCAAGGGCTTCTTCGCGGTACATCAGGGCGAAGGCACCCATGCCGGCGGCGTGCATGTAGAGATGACCGGACAGGACGTCACCGAATGCCTGGGCGGCGCGCAGTTGATCGACGAGGAGCAATTGGCCTCCCGCTATCATACCCACTGCGATCCACGTCTGAATGCCTCGCAAAGTTTGGAGCTGGCCTTCCTGATCGCGGAAATGTTGAAGCAGCAGCGGCCGGCGCGGCAAATGCCGGAAGCAGTGGAAGCCGCGCAGTAGGGGTTTGCAGGCCATGACGGGCAAAAGCCCAAACGAGAACGACGATCTGGAAGGCGATATCGAAAGCTGGACGGATCAGTATTTCAAAAAGACCCGCGCCATCGTTCAGCGTAATGGCGACGCCCGGGTGACCTATGCCGTCTTCATGCGCCGGCCGGTCAGCTACGCACCCCGGCTGATGATCGACTGGCTGCATCGCATCGCCGCCGAACGCGGCGTCAGCTTCGAGATTGAAAGCGCCTTCCAGGAGGGTGATTGGGCCGGCGCCGGTGAGCCGTTGCTGTATCTGAGCGGCCCGCTGTCGCAACTGGTGGATCTGGAAACCCTGTATCTGCAAAAACTGGGCGCCTGCTGCGTTGCCGCCTACAACGCCTATCTGATGTGCGCCGCCCTGCCCGACAGCCAGTTCCTGGCCATGGATGCGCGCCACTGCGCCGGCTATGAAATGGCCGAGATGATGGCTTATGCGGCCTCTGTCGGCAGCGAAGCGGCACGGCGGGACCGGGATGCCGTCGGCTTCATCGGCAATGCCACGGATGCCACGGCGCACTATTTTGGTAACGAAAAGGGCCTGGGCACCATGCCCCATGCCCTGATCGGCTACGCCGGCAGTACCTTGAAGGCGGCGGAGATGTATGCCGAGGCGTTCCCCGGTGAACCGCTGACCATACTGGTCGATTATTTTGGCAGCGAGGTCACGGACGCCCTGGCGGTCTGTGAACGCTTTGCCGATCTGGCGGAAGAGGGTGCTTTGGCGGTGCGCCTGGACACCCATGGCGGCCGCTTTGTCGAGGGCCTGGACACGCAGTCCTCCTACGCCGTGCTGGAACGCCACGTGCCCCGCGCCGTGCGGCAGTACCGTAACGAGGAAGAGCTGCGCTGGCTGGTCGGCACCGGTGTTTCGGCGGCGGCAATTTTCCACATGCGCGACAAGCTTAATGAAGCCGGCTTTCCCAAGGCCCGGATCGTTGCCTCGTCGGGCTTCAATTTCTTCAAATGCCAGGTCATGGGCAGCGTCAATGCGCCCATCGACGTCGTCGGCACCGGCTCGTACCTGCCCGATGACTGGCGCGAGACCTATGCCACCGCCGACATCGTCGCCTACGACGGCGAGCCGAAGGTCAAGGTAGGACGCGAATTCTTGCTGCAACGGCGCTGATCCACCCGCATAATACCTGCATGTTCAGTAATTTATCCGATGGCGCCAAGGGCGCCTTGTGCATGATCGTCGGCGGTCTGCTTCTCACCACCCAGGACGGTATCAGCAAATGGCTGACGGCGGACTTCCACCCCGGCGAGATCATGTTCTATCGCGGCCTGTTCACCTTCGTTCCCATTATCGCCATTGTCGCCTGGTCCGGCGGCCTGGGTCAGTTGAAGAGCCGCAATCTCAAGGGCACGATGATCCGCGCCGTCCTCGGCGCCGGTACCTCGATCTTCGTGGTGGTATCCTTTATCTATCTGCCCCTGGCCGATGCCCTGGCGATCATCTTTCTCAGCCCGATCATGCTGACCGCGTTGTCCGGGCCGATGCTGGGGGAGCCCGTGGGCTGGCGGCGCTGGCTGGCCGTCTTCATCGGCTTCGCCGGCGTTATGTTGATGGTGCGGCCCAGCGCCGAAGGTATCCCGTACTATTATTTCTTTCCGCTGCTGACGGCGCTGCTCTCGGCCTTGCGTGATGTGGCGACCCGCCGCCTACGCAACGATGACAGTTCCGTCTCGATCCTATTTTATTCCATGGCCGCGGGTATCCTGGCCGGCGCCATTTCCATGCCGATGTTCGGCGCCCATTGGCCCAGCCCGTCGCAATGGGGTCTGTTCGCCGCCGCCGGTATTCTGAACTCGCTCTCACACCTGTTGACGATCCAGGCCCTGTTGCTGGCGCCGGGGGGAACCATGGCGCCGTTTCGGTACCTCTCCCTGGTCTGGGCCGCGGTCATGGGCTATGCCATTTGGGGCGATGTACCCGACAGCTTCAAGCTGGCCGGCGCCGCCCTGGTCGTGGGCGCGGGCCTGTTCATCCTGTACCGCGAGATGCGCGTCCGGCGCTAGCGCAACCCGCACTCAATCGGATTCAATTGAATGCGGATAAGTTGCTCTATTCTAAAGGTTTTAGCGCATGGGACCGGCTTTGATTAAACCCGACATGCGCTAAGGCCTATGGGGCGGCGGGCCAACAGCAGGAGCACGCCATGTCCGCAATACATCCAGCTTCGAGCCTAATATTAGCGCATACTAACCGGACGCTTTTGACCCCCTTCGGAAATAGTTTCATTCCGGCAAACCGGCTTTCGCGAAACCCCCAACAAAAAATTCGGCGTCTTGTGGTCTGGTATAGGTTGGGCTTTTTCTCATCCTATGCTGGGTCAATTCGGGTAGGACCTTGAGCACCTTCTGCAATTCCCCACGAGCCTCGTCCATGCGGTCCAGACGCGCCGCGCTCGCCGCCGTCATCATGTAGTGGCCGGAAAAACCCGGTTCTAAACGTGAGGTCTATTTGGCGTAGTCAATCGCTTCTTCGTACTTCCCAACCGCGAAATGGGCGCTGGCCAAACCTTGGTACCAATGCCAACGATGTTCGCCACTCTGTATCCGCTTCCTAAACTTCGGCGCTGACCTCGGCTGGACACAGGCGGATGTAGGACTCCGCTCGATGGCACCAGCATGGCGTTTCTAGGGAGGGGCGGTGAGTAAAGAACCTACTTTTTGGGCAAAAACCGGCGCCAAGTCCACGTCCGCTTTAGCCGCAGAGCCAAATTTCTTCCTTCGGTGGCGGCGCTAATCTACAATCCGCTCCGGACTGAGGGTTATCTGAGAAATATCGGTTCACATAAGAATCCAGTGAGAGAAAGAATGGTGATGCAGATATTTAGGATGGTGCCGGTGGATCCAAGCCATCCCGACTGGCTGGCCTCATGGGTATTCCAGAAGGCCACCGAAAGGCAGCTTGGCCGTGTTCTGCCAACCGACCCTTAGAGCCAGTATGATCGGGTTGTCTGCCATGTTCTTACGGACAGCGAATACCATGTTGAAGGCGAGGAAGAAATTTTCTCACCGGAAATGCCGGCGTTCCTTTACAGACGGGATGCGGCCTAGCGAAAAAGGTTGCCCGGCGAGGGGGCCATAGGATTTTCGCGCTATGAAGCTGATCATGATTGTTGCCGTCTATCTCTGTATTTTTGAAGTTGCGAGCCTCGCATTTTGGGAATTGTACGGAGCAAAGCGAATTCCGTATCACGAGCGGGTGGAAGCATCGTCCGCCGACTTCGTGCACCAAGGAAGTGCTTGGCGCGACCATCTGTCCGCGCCAGATATTGAATTAGGTTGGTTGCCGAATACCGAGCACGAATGGGTTGAAGACGACGGCAGTCGCAGCGCACCAATGGTGCCGGTTAGGCAGCGGATATCAGCGTATGGCGACTCGTTTGTTTTCGGCGCCGACGTTAAGAACGAAGAGGCATTTCCACATCAGCTATCGCTGCTGGTAGGAAGTCGGGTCCAGAACTTTGGAGTGGGGAGTTACGGGCCTGATCAAGCCGTGTTGTTCCTGGAACGCCACCTGAGAAACGGCGAACGGCCAGAGATCGTGATTCTCGGCATGCCAAGCGAGAACATTGCGCGCGTTGTTAACGTGATCCGCCGCTTCTATATTCCACAAGAAGGTGTCCAGTTCTACAAGCCTTTGTTCGTGGCTAAGGGCAAGGAGTGGCGGTTGGTTGGAGGACTCCCGAAGTGGCCGCCGGAAGCTTGGGGGTGGGATCAACTGTTGAGCGCCGCAAGGGAGCACGACATTTGGTACGCTCAAAACGGCTCGAGGCCAAGGTTCGAGTTCCCTTACTCCCTGACAACACTCCAAGCGGCGTGGTTTCTCTCTTTTGGTGTTCTGCGCTGGCAGGAACTGTATCAGGACGAGCGTGCGGTTGCCACGATGCGATATCTGCTTGATCGCTTTGCCGGCCTGTCCAAGGAATTCGGGTTCTTACCGGTGTTTGTCATTGTGCCTATGCCAGAGGACTTGTTGGAACTGCGTTCAGGCAAGAATGCTTTCTTTTCGGCGTTTTTGAGGGAGGCTTCCCGCGAGCACCGGGACGATCTGATAGTTGTTGATGTTCTGGACGCTGAATTCGATATGGAGCGGTTTCATGTACGGCCATTCTCAGGACACGCATCGGCATATGGGAACCAGATCATTGCGCAAGCAATTTACAGCCGGCTTTTGGTCGCCGGCGCTATCAAGGACTGAAATCCAAGGCCGGGACATTGGCAACGATGAGCCCCTCACGAATAAGGGGGTGCCCCGGAAGTTGGCCTGCCGAAGGCACGAAGCAGCCCAGCCGGGCGGCGACCTCAAATGAGCCGGGCGGATGGTGCAACGCCGATTGTACGTTGAGCGGAACCTGTATCGGTTGTCCAGATGCCGGGAAGGAAAAATACGCGGTGCATCGCGGTAAAAATAGCCTGGCAGCGCTCTGGATATTGCGCATTGTATCGCGGCCGAAAGCAGCTTCAATCGAGTTCGAAAGCATACTTGTAATCCAGCTTTAGCGCGGGGTCTTGGTCGGCCTTTTTCAGATAGCAGTTTCCGACCACGAGCACGTCCAATTCCGTACCCATGAAGCAACGGAAGGCATCTTCGGGGGTACAGACAATGGGTTCGCCACGTACGTTAAAACTGGTGTTCACGATAACCGGACAGCCGGTGATGTCTTTGTATCGTTTGATCAAATTGTAATATCGGGAGTTTGTTTCCTGATGCACGGTTTGGATGCGCGCCGAATAATCCACATGAGTAACGGCCGGGATCTCGGAGCGCGGAATGTTCAGCTTGTCGATGCCAAACAGCGCCGCTTCCGTCGCCGTCATTTCGCGTTGCCTGTCCTTCTTCACGTCGGCAACCATCAGCATGTAAGGTGAATCCCCGTCATAGTCGAACCAGTCACTGACATCCTCGCGCAACACCGATGGTGCGAAGGGACGGAACGATTCACGGTATTTGACCTTTAGGTTCAATATTTTTTGCATGGACGGCGAGCGTGCATCGCCTAGGATCGAACGGGCGCCAAGCGCGCGCGGGCCGAATTCCATTCGGCCATTCATCCAGCCAACGGCTTGTTCATTGGCGAGGGCATTTGCGCTCGCGTCGGTCAGCTCTTCGTCGGCCAGGACGGCGAATTTGGCACCCATTTCGGTGAGCCGCGCCTCGATATCGCCCTGTTCGAATTCGGGGCCCAGATAGCCACCGCACATGGTGTCTTCGGGGCCATTCGCACCCACGGTCCGGGGCGCCCGGTTCTGGTTGAAGTAGATATGATGAGCGTACATTGCGGCGCCCAATGCCCCGCCGGCGTCACCGGCAGCGGGTTGGACCCAGACGTTCTTGAACGCGCCGTCCCTAAGAATCTTGCCGTTGCCAACGCAGTTTAGAGCCACGCCGCCGGCCAGACAGAGATTTGGACTGTCGAATTCGGCCGCCAGCGCCCGCGTCAGCGTCAGCATGACCGTTTCCGTGACGCTTTGGACCGATGCCGCTATATCCATGTGTTTTTGCGTCAGCAATTCTTCATCGGGTTCGCGCGGCGGGCCGCCGAACAAGTCGTCGAAACGCGCATTGGTCATGGTCAGGCCGGTGCAATAGTCAAAGCAAGCTTGGTTCAAGCGGAAACTGCCGTCGTCCTTCAAATCGATCAGATTTTCCAAAATGAGGTCGGCGTATTTTGGTTCGCCGTACGGTGCCAACCCCATGACCTTGTATTCGCCGGAATTGACCTTGAAACCGACGTAATAGGTCAACGCGGAGTACAGCAGCCCCAGGGAATGGGGGAAATGAATTTCCTTCACCACCTTCAGGTCTTTGCCAACACCAATTGCCACCGAAGTCGTGGCCCATTCGCCAACGCCGTCCATGGTCAACACAACGGCCTCTTCATACGGCGAAGGATAAAACGCCGACGCGGCGTGGCTCATGTGGTGCTCGGAGAACAACAGCCTTTTTTGCCAGGCGAAATCGGAGTCAAATGCTGCAAATTCCCTGCGCAATAGGTCCTTTTGAAATAGCTTTTCCTTCAACCAAACAGGCATCGCCATGGCGAAGGATTTGTAACCCCTTGGCGTGAACGCCAAGTATGTTTCCAGCAGACGCTCGAATTTCAGGAACGGTTTGTCGTAGAAAACAACGGCATCCATGTCGCCCAGTTGTGCGCTTCCGGCTTTCAGGCAATATTCAATGGCGTTCGCGGGAAATCTAGAGTCTTGTTTCTTGCGGGTAAACCGCTCTTCTTGCGCCGCCGCCACGACCTGACCATCCACCAGCAAGGCTGCTGCGCTGTCATGATAAAACGCCGATACGCCAAGGATATTCATGAGGCAGCCCTAAAAGATCGTGTAGATAAACGGCGCTATTGCAGAGCCTTGTGTCAGCACCAGCAGACCACCGAAAAGTGCCATCATGATGACAATGGGAAGAAGCCAGAATTTCTTTCGCACCTTGATGAATTGCCAGAATTCAATAATGAACGCCATCATATCTTCCTCATAAATTTCTTGGCGCCAGGTCGGATTAGAATTGGTTTCTCAGACTCTCCGGTTTAGGCGTATCGCGCCTGATCCAGTACGTCGGGCTCGACTTGTCGATCCGCAGATTAAGGATGTCCTTGCCCAACATGCGCATGATCAATCCGATCGGCATAATTGTTAAATAAAACAGAAATCCCATGATGACGGGATTTATAATCTTGTGCAAAAGTAGACCGAACTTGAACCAGGCCTTGTTGAGTGGCTTCAATGCGGCGGGAATAAAAAAGGCGGCCAAGGCGAAAATCATCCCGACAACCAGTGCCCAAGCGCGAATATTCTCGCCGTCCAAAAGTGGCCAAAACCCGATGATGACAAATACGACCGTGAACACGAGGCCGAACGATCGTTCCGAACCAGACTTCACTTCGGAGCGCGCGGCGAAACATTCATGCGTGTTAGGTTGATTAAGCATTTCCGTATAACTTAATATTTCAAAGCCAATAGCTTAAAGCCAAGGCACATTGTGAGAATTTCGAATATGGGTCAAAGAAATAGCCCTTGCAAGTTTGATAACCGCATTCAATTTTCTGGCTATCCGTGTATGTTTGTGGAAAATTGTTAACTAGGGTAATTTCGACGATGAGTGAACCATAGACCTGTTGTATTGAGCATTAATATCTGATTCGATTCCTCTTTTGGAGAGTGAATCGTACCATATCTAATGATCTGCGCATTCGTGTTGTGAAGAAAGTGAAATTCGGGCAACCCAGCCGCCCGGTGGCCTAGAAAGCGGGAAGTTCCGCTGAGAGCCGGTCCAGCGTTGGGGGCAAGGTCACTTTTAACAATGCAGGCAGTGGGCTAGAGGCACCTGTAGGGAGACTCCACGAGCGCGATGAAGCGTTCTGGGATCACTACACCCAAACGTTCCTGAAGTCCGTTTTTGTGTCGATGAAGGCGGAGATTGGCGTCATGTTGGATGGCGCCGGGGGCGTAATCGTGAACAACGCGTCTGCGGCAGGATTGCAGGCGCACCCGGGGAACCCGGTATACGCCGCCATGAAGATTGGCGTTGTCGGACTTACACGATCTGCGGCGATGCAATATGGAGAAGATAACATACGCATCAATGCAGTCTGTCCGGGTTGGATCGAGACACCCATGACAGCGGGCTGGAAGGACCAACCGGAGTGGACGCAACAACTCCTAGATCAGCAGGCCACGAAGCGCCCTGGTCAACCCGAGGAGGTGGCGGAGCTGGTCGCTTGGCTATGCGATGATAGCGCGAGTTTCATGAACGGCGCAGCGTTACCTGTTGACGGCGGTCTCGTCGCCTGAAATCTCTGCATCATATTAGGAAAATCTAACAGTCTGTTTTGTGCCGATTTTGTTGAAGAAGTCGGCGT
>CAZVYX010000093.1:0-11178 GCA_964631725.1 uncultured Rhodospirillaceae bacterium
TCGAAGTCATCAAAGACTAACCCACTGGGGGAAGCAGCCGGTCCATCCCATTAGCAGACATGCCTTCTCGACTTCTGCAAGTCAGCGATAGCCTCTTGGCAGAAATTGGATGCAATGTTTGCAGAGGCCGGCTTATGCCTGTGAGTGGACTTAGCGGGCCAAGCCGCCCATCGAGGTGATGAAAGCTACGACTTTTTCCATACCTTCTTGTGTCTTCAGGTTGGTGAAGACAAAGGGCCGTTCACCACGCATACGCAAAGTATCCTGGCGCATGACCTCCAGATCGGCGCCGACCAGCGGGGCGAGGTCGATCTTGTTGATGATCAGCAGATCCGATCGGGTGATACCGGGGCCGCCCTTGCGTGGGATCTTCTCGCCGGCGGCGACGTCAATGACATAGATCGTCAGATCCGCCAGTTCGGGGCTGAAGGTGGCCGCCAGGTTATCGCCGCCAGACTCGATCAGGCAGATTTCGGCGTCCGGGAAGGCTTGGCTCATCTGCGCCACGGCTGCCAGGTTGATCGAGGCATCCTCGCGGATCGCGGTATGGGGGCAGCCTCCGGTCTCGACGCCCATGATCCGCTCGGCCGGCAGAGCGCCGGTGCGGGTCAGGATTTGCTGGTCCTCCTTGGTGTAGATATCGTTGGTGATCACCACCATGTCGCGGTCGCCGCTCATGCGGCGGCACAGGGCCTCGAGAAGCGCGGTCTTGCCGGAGCCGACCGGGCCGCCGACGCCGACGCGTAGCGGGCCGTGATCGGGCGATAAATCGGTAAGTGTGCTCATGATCGAAACAACCTCGTGTATTGGTTTTCATGCTGTGCGCTGGCCCAATCCACCATCAGGGCAGCGGAGCCGAGATCTTCAAGGGTGGCCGTGCCGGCCTCTTCGGCGGCGGTGATTACCGCGCTTTCGAGCGCGGCCTGGGCCAACTGTCCGTCCGTCTGGCCCAGGGGTACAAGGCGCACGGCGGCGTTGACCAGATTGGCGCACCAGGCTTGCAGGAACAGGTGCGAAGCGGTGCGCCCTTCGATGCCATGGGCGGTACAGGCCACGGCCATGGCAATCGCCAAGGTGGGCTGAACCTCGAGCAATCCGGCGCGGCGGTGGAGGGCTTCATTGGGCCAGACCTTTAGAATCATGGCTAGGAACGCCTCGCCCTGGGACAGCCCCTCCAGGGCCAATTCCCGGGTTCCGAAAGACGCCGCCGCCAGCTCCGCGATTTCAACCAACGCGTCATCATCCGCCACCAGGGCGCAGGCCAGAAAAACCGCTTCGTTGCGGCCGCTGCCATGGCGCAGATCGGCCTCCAGCCAATCGATCAGGCTGACCCGGTCATGCACCAGACCGGCCTCGACCGCGAACTCCAGACCATGGGAATAACTGAAGGCACCAATGGGAAAAGCCGGTGACAGCCAGCTTTGCAGGCGCAATAGTTGTTCCGGGCTAGTGGTCATGACCATGGTCGTCGTAGGCGCCGCCCTCGGGCTGGAACGGTGCGATGATCTTGTCCACCTCTGCGCCCATGCCGCGTACCATCGCCTCGATCACATGATCGGGACGGATGCGCAGGCGCTCCGAGGTGATGTCCGTGGGCAGATGCCGGTTGCCCAGGTGCCAGGCCATGCGCAAAAGCGCCAGCGGCGTGGTGCAGCGGATCTCCAACAGTGGCTCCGGCGCGGCCCGGACCGCCAGCCAGCGGCCATCACTGATCCGCAGGCCGTCGCCATGGGCCATGGCCTTGGCTTTCGGCAGGTCGAGCAGAATATCCTCGCCACTATCTGTCTGTAGGCGGATACGCCGGCGGTGACGTTCGTCAAAGGCCAGGGTGACGCCATCCTCGGCCAGCTCGGAGGGCCAATGGTCGGCATTGAAATGTGCGACGGCGCGTTGCATCTCGGCTCTCCTCAATACATGAAGTAGCGCTGCGCCATGGCCAGGACTTCCGCCGGTTCGCAGGTCAGCAGAACGCCATCGGCGCGCACTTCATAGGTTTCCGGGTCCACATCGATTTTCGGCATATGGTCGTTCAGGACCATCGCCGCCTTGCCGATACCGCCCCGGGTATTGCCCACGGCCAAGACCTGTTTGGCCAGGCCGTAGCCTCTTGCCGTTTCCTGTCCGGCCTGGGAGACGAATGTCACGGCAGAGGCTGCCTGGGCGCCGCCGAATGCGGCGAACATGGGGCGGAGGTATTGCGGCTGCGGCGTTGGAATGGAGGCATTGGGATCGCCCATTTGCGCCGCCGCGATCGCGCCCATTTTCAGAACCAGATCCGGCTTGACGCCAAAGAAGGCCGGCGACCAAACACAAAGGTCCGCCAGCTTTCCCACTTCGACCGAACCCACATGCTGGGCGATGCCCTGGGCGATGGCGGGGTTAATGGTGTACTTCGCCACGTAGCGCCGGGCGCGCAGATTGTCGTTGTCGCCGCTTTCGCCGTCCAGGGCGCCGAACTGCTTCTTCATCTTGTCGGCGGTCTGCCAGGTCCGGATGATAACCTCGCCGACCCGGCCCATGGCCTGGCTGTCCGAGGCGATGATGGAAAAGGCACCCAGGTCGTGCAGGATATCCTCGGCCGCGATGGTCTCCTTGCGGATCCGGCTTTCGGCGAAGGCGACGTCTTCGGCGATGTTGGGGTCCAGATGATGGCAGACCATCAACATATCCAAATGTTCATCAACGGTATTGTGGGTGTAGGGCCGCGTCGGGTTGGTAGAAGACGGAATGACGTTCGCCTCGCCGCAGACCTTGATGATGTCGGGGGCGTGGCCGCCGCCGGCCCCTTCGGTGTGGAAGGCATGGATGGTGCGGCCCTTGAAGGCGCTGTTGGTGTTCTCCACGAAACCGGATTCATTCAGGGTGTCCGTGTGGATCATCACCTGCACATCCATTTCATCGGCCACGGACAGGCAGCAATCGATGGCCGATGGCGTGGTGCCCCAGTCCTCGTGCAGTTTCAGACCGCAAGCGCCGGCTTCCACTTGCTCCACCAGGGCGGCGGGTAGGGAGGCATTGCCCTTGCCGAAAAAGCCCAGGTTCATGGGAAAGCCGTCAGCGGCCTGCAACATGCGCTGGATATGCCAGGGGCCGGGCGTGCAGGTGGTGGCGTTGGTGCCCGTGGCCGGGCCGGTACCGCCGCCCATCATGGTGGTGACACCCGAGAATAGCGCTTCCTCGATCTGCTGCGGACAGATGAAGTGGATGTGCACATCCAAACCGCCGGCGGTGATGATCTTGCCTTCGCCGGCGATGGCTTCGGTCGATGGTCCGATGATGATGTCGACGCCGGGCTGCACGTCCGGATTGCCGGCCTTGCCGATGGCGACGATGCGGCCATCGGTGATGCCGATATCAGCCTTGACCACGCCCCAGTGATCCAGGATCAGGGCATTGGTGATGACCGTATCCACGGCGCCCGCCGCACGCGTGACCTGGGATTGCCCCATGCCGTCGCGGATCACCTTGCCGCCGCCGAATTTGACCTCCTCGCCATATATCGTGTGGTCCTTCTCGACCTCGATAAACAGATCCGTGTCGGCCAGGCGTACCTTGTCACCAACAGTAGGGCCGTACATGTGGGCGTAGTCGCCCCGGTTCATGGTTGCCGGCATTGCCTAACCCTCCCCATCCAGGGCGCCCCTAATGGCGCCGTTGAAGCCATGCACCACCCGATTGCCAAGGTAGGACACCAGCGGAACCTCGCGGCTTTGCCCCGGTTCGAACCGGATGGCCGTGCCGGCGGGGATATCCAACCGCCGTCCCCGGGCTGCCTCCCGGTCGAAATCCAGGGCGCTATTGGTTTCAAAAAAATGATAGTGGCTGCCCACCTGTACCGGCCTGTCGCCGGTATTTGCGATGGTTAGGATGATGACGTCCTGGCCCTCATTCAAGGTGATCTGGCCGTCCGACGGGATAATTTCACCTGGGGTCATGACCGCTCTCCTTATCGAATGGGGTGGTGGACGGTGACCAGTTTGGTGCCGTCGGGAAAGGTCGCTTCGACCTGGACGTCGTGCAGCATCTCGGCAATGCCCTCCATGACCTGGCCACGGCCGATGACCTCGGCGCCGGCGGCCATCAGGTCGGCGACCGTGCGTCCGTCGCGGGCGCCCTCGACGACGAAATCGGTGATCAGCGCCACGGCCTCGGGGTAGTTCAGCAAAACGCCGCGATCGAGGCGATTGCGCGCCACCATGGCGGCGGTCGCAACCATCAGCTTGTCTTTTTCCCGTGGGGTCAGGTACATGGGCGTTCTCCTCCGATAATGTCGTCAGCAGGCCCAGACGCGGGGCAGGGGATGGGTGTGGCCATGGATGGCGGCGCGGAAAGGCGATAGAAACGCCTCTACATCGCGGCGCAGGATCAGGCCATCCGGGGCCAGAAAGCGGCAGATCAGCAGGCCCGGCCGTTCGCTGACACCGGCGCGTCCCACGCAGGCGTCAAGCAGGTCTCGTGCGGTTTCCAAATGTTGGCCTGCTTCAGGGCCGGCATAGATCAACGTGGCCAAGGCCAGGGCGCCGTCTAATAGGGACGGACGCTGCCGTAAGTTCTCGATATCACCGTGTAAACGGAAATCATCTGCCCAGATCAGCCTGCCGTCCCGGCGCAGACGCCAGCGGTCCCGCACCGAGGCTTCGTCCAATCTCTCGCCGCTGGCCAGTCGGCCCAACAACAGCCAATCCATGGCCAGCAAACGGCTGCTGCTGTCCATATCAATACGGGTCTGGCGCTTCAGGGCGGCGCCGTTGAACAGGATCGTCTCCTGCGGCAGCCATTCCAGGATGGCGCCGCTGGCGATCTTCAGACGGCTTTGCACATGGCTGTCTTCACCCCGGGAGCGGTAAACCTTTTCCGCCGCCTGGGTGGTCGCAGTCACCTGGGCGCCGTCTTCGGCGGTGACGGTGTAATCCAGATGGTCGCCATCGGTAATGCCGCCGGCGGTGTTCAACAATACGGCCTCGACCCGGTCGTCGGAGAGGCGCGGCAGCAGTACCCGGCACGGATTGGCCTGGTACAATTCGGTCAGGTGGGTTTCAGTCCCGGAAAAACCCACCCGCGCCGCGCCATTCAGGCGCTGCAGGGGAAGGGGCGCATCAGACCGTGAGATAGCGGCGTACATCGGTTTCCACCATTTCCGAACGTTGGCCGGATAATACCACCTCGCCCCGCTCCATGACGATGTAACTATCGGCGAGATCACGGGCGAATTCGAAATACTGCTCGACCAGGACAATGGCCATGTCGCCCCGGTCCCGCAGCAACGCGATGATACGCTGAATGTCCTTGATGATGGAGGGTTGGATGCCTTCCGTCGGTTCGTCCAGCACCAACAGGCGCGGCTGCATGGCAAGGGCGCGGGCGATTGCCAACTGCTGCTGTTGGCCGCCCGACAAATCACCGCCCCGGCGTCCCAGCATGTCTTTGAGCACCGGAAACAGCTTGAACGTTTCGGGTGGCAGGCGCCGCTCGCTCCTGGGCAGGGCGGCGAAGCCGGAACGCAGATTTTCATCCACGGTCAAAAACGGAAAGATCTCCCGGCCTTGCGGGACATAGGCAATGCCGGCGCGGGCCCTGGCGTGGCTGGCGGCTTTCGTGATGTCGCGGTCTTCCCATTGGATGCTGCCGTCCTGGATGGCCTGTTGTCCGACAATGGCGCGCAGCAGAGAGGTCTTGCCGACGCCATTGCGGCCCAGTACGCAGGTTACCTCGCCGGGCTTGGCGGTCAGGGAAACACCGCGCAAGGCCTGGGAAGCGCCATAGAAAAGGTCGATGTTGTCTACCTGCAACATCCCTCAGCGTCCCAAATAGACTTCGATGACTTTTTCGTCGTTCTGCACCACATCCAGCGGACCCTCGGACAAGACCGAACCTTCATGCAGCACCGAAACCTTGGTGCCGAGCGCCCGGACAAATTCCATATCATGCTCCACCACGACGACGGACCGCGTCTTGGCGATCTCGCGCAGCAGATCGGCGGTCTGTTCGGTCTCCGCATCGGTCATGCCGGCGACCGGTTCATCGACCAGCAGCAGTTCGGGCTGTTGCATCAGCAGCATCCCGATTTCCAGCCATTGTTTCTGCCCGTGCGACAGCTCGCCGGCCATGCGGTCTCGGTCCTGGGACAGGGAGATTGTTTCCAGGGTCTCGTCAATCGCGTCTTGCTGCGCGCCGGACAGTTTTGCCAACAGGGTCGCGAAGGGGCCACGGGGCGCTTTCTGCGCCAGTTGCAGGTTGTCCTCGACGCTGTGACTTTCGAATACGGTGGGTTTCTGAAATTTGCGGCCGATGCCCAGATTGGCGATTTCCGCCTCGTCCCGGCGCGTGAGATCGATATCGCCCTGAAATAGGGCAATGCCCTTGTCGGGCCGGGTGCGGCCGGTGATGATGTCCATCATGGTGGTCTTGCCGGCGCCGTTGGGGCCGATAATGGCCCGCATTTCACCCATCTCCACCACCAGGCTTAGATCGTTCAGGGCCTTGAAGCCGCCGAAGCTGACGGAGATGCCATCGAGATAGAGGACGTCATCGCTCATGGCCGGCTCCGTGCCGCCAAGAAGCTGAAGCTGCCGGCGATGCTCCCAACGATGCCTCGGGGCAGGAACAGTGTCACCGCGATGAACAGGCCGCCCAGGGCGAACAGCCAGACTTCGGGAAAGGCGGCGGTGAAATAACTCTTCGCCATGTTGACCAGAACCGCGCCCATAATGGCGCCGATCAATGTGCCGCGTCCGCCCAGGGCCACCCAGACGACAATCTCGATGGAATTGGCGGGCGCGAATTCACCGGGGTTGATGATGCCCACCTGGGGCACATACAGCGCGCCCGCGACGCCGGCCATGACGGCCGAGACGGTGAAAACGAACACTTTGTAATGCTCAACCCGGTAGCCCAGAAACCGTGTGCGGCTTTCCGCATCCCGTATACCGATCAGGATCTTGCCCAGCTTGGATGTCACGATGGCCCGGCAGATCAGAAGGCCCGCGAAAAGGGCACAGCCCGAGGCGGCAAACAATATCGCCCGCATGCCCTGGCTGCGCAAATCGAAGCCCAGTAGTTCCTTGAAGTCGGTCAGGCCGTTGTTGCCGCCGAAGCCCATGTCGTTGCGGAAAAAGGCCAGCATCAGGGCAAAGGTCATGGCTTGCGTGATGATGGAAAAATAGACGCCGCTAACCCGGCTGCGGAAGGCGAACCAACCGAAGATGAAGGCCAGGGCGCCGGGCACCAGCATCACCATGGCCATGGCGAAGAAGAAATTGTCAAAGCCGTACCAATACCAAGGCAGTTCCTGCCAATTTAGGAAAACCATGAAGTCCGGCAATTCGGCATTGCCATAGACGCCCCGGTCGCCGATCTGACGCATTAGATACATGCCCATGGCGTAGCCGCCCAGGGCGAAGAAGGCGCCATGGCCCAGGCTGAGGATGCCGCAAAAGCCCCAGATCAAATCCACCGCCAGGGCCAACAGGGCGAAGGAGAGGTATTTGCCGAATAGGCTGACCGCGTAGGTGGGTATGTGCAGGGCGGAGCTTTCCGGCACCACCAGATTAAGGACCGGCACAATGACGGTAATGGCGGCCAGCACGGCGGCGAATATCCAATGTGATGTTATGAAGCGCATTGCCTAGGCCTCCGCCGCGCGGCCCTTCAGGGCGAACAGTCCGCGGGGACGCTTCTGGATGAACAATATGACCAGGACCAGGATCAGGATCTTGCCCAGGACGGCGCCGGCGTATGGCTCCAGGAACTTGTTCGCCATGCCGAGGGACAGCGCGCCCACCAGTGTTCCCCATAGGTTACCGACGCCGCCGAATACCACCACCAGGAAGCTGTCGATGATATAACCCTGGCCCAGGTTGGGACTGACATTGTCGATCTGGCTTAACGCCACGCCGGCCAACCCGGCGACGCCGGAACCCAGACCAAAGGTCATGGCATCAACCCAGTTGGACCGGATGCCCACCGCATTAGCCATGGCGCGGTTCTGGGTCACTGCCCGCATGCGCAGGCCAAAGTCGGTGTAGCGGATCAACAGGGTCAGCACCAAGAACACCAGGGCGGCGAAGATGATGATGCAGATGCGGTTGTTGGTCAGGACAAGACCGCCGGTGATCTCGATCGAACCGCTCATCCAGGATGGCGCGATAACCTCGCGGTTGGTGGGCCCGAAGATCGAGCGCACGAATTGCTGCAGCATCAGGCTCAGGCCCCAGGTCGCCAAAAGAGTTTCCAGGGGCCGGCCATAGAGGAACCGAATAACGCTACGTTCCAGGAATACGCCGAACAGGCCGGCGATCAGAAAGGCGGCCGGAATGGAGAGCAAGAGTGACTGCGTGATGGAGCCGGGAAAATATTCCTGCATGACGACCTGCACAACGTGGGTCGTATAGGCGCCCAGCATGACCATTTCGCCATGCGCCATGTTGATCACGCCCATGACGCCAAAGGTGATGGCCAGCCCGATCGCGGCAAGCAACAGGACCGAGCCGAGGCTAATGCCCTGAAAGAGGTTCTGCAGAATATCGAAAAAAGCCAGGCGTTGCGCGATGCTGGCGTCGGCGCGCTGCACGGCGGTTAGAAGCGGGCCCTTTGCGGTCAATGCCGTTTTGGCCAGCAGATCACGCACGCCCCGATCGGGAAAACCGACAAGGATATCGGCGGCGGCAAGTTTTTCATCCGCCGTGCCATGGCGCAGGCGCGCTGCCGCCAGGGTCCGTGCCAGGGCATCGCGAACCTCGTCATCCGTTTCGTTCAGATAGGCCTTGGCCAGGGCGGTCAGGCTATCGGCGCCGGCGGATTTGAACATGGACTGCGCCGCGCGCAACCGTTGGGCGCTGTCCGTGCTGAAAAGCGTCAGAGAGCCCAGGGCGCCGCGCAGAACACCGCGCAGGCGATTATTGACTTTGATTTTCTTGGAGGAGCGGGACTTGGCCGGGCCAAGAGGCTCGCCCGTGAGGGCATTAAGAAAGAGCCGCTTGCCGCCTTTTTTCTCCAGAATTACGATCTGGCCGTCCGATTTTCGAACATGCAGGCGGCCCTTCAGCATCGCGGTCAAGGGCGCGACAACCCGGGCATCACCGCTGGCCGCAAGTTTTTCGATAATCGCAATCTTGGCGGCGTAACTCTTGGCCTTCAGGCCTTCCAGAATATTCGCCGTCTCGTCCGCGTGGGCCGGCGGCGTCACAATGGCCAAGGCAAAGAGCAATAGCAGGGGGATGAAAATTCGTTGCGACATCTTGCTCTTGGCCTGGTGAAAAATCGGAACTGGTCGTTGAAAACGAGAGAGAAAAACTGGGGAGGCGAAGGGCAGGGAGATTCCGCCCATCGCCTCCCACATCGGGGTGTTAGTTCGTGAAGGCCGGCTTCTTGCAGTTGCCGCAGACCCAGGGATAGGTCCAATCGGCGGTCAGCGCGGCGCTTTCGGGGATGAAGTCACTCCAGGCGTCGCCCACGACTTCGCCTTCCGTCTGCCAGACCACGTCGAACTGGCCGTCTTCCTGGATTTCGCCAATCAGCACCGGCTTGGACAGGTGGTGGTTGGTGTTCATCACAGCCATGCCGCCGGTCAGGTTTTTGACCTTTTGGCCATACATGGCCTGGCGAACCGCATCCACATCGGTGGTGCCGGCCTGCTTGACGGCCTGGGTCCACATCTTGAAACCGATGTAGGTGGCTTCCATGGGATCGTTGGTGACCCGCTTTTCGTCCTTGATGAAGGCGTGCCAGGCTTTGATGAAGGTATCATTTTCAGGCGCGTCCACGGACATGAAGTAGTTCCAGGCGCCGAGGTGCCCGACCAAAGGCGTGGTGTCGAGACCGGCGAGTTCTTCCTCACCGACCGAGAAGGCGACGACGGGGATGTCCTCGGCCTTGATGCCCTGGTTGCCGAGCTCCTTATAGAACGGCACATTGGCGTCACCGTTGATGGTGGATACGACGGCGGTCTTGATGCCGGCGGAGGCGAACTTTTTCACGTTGGCGACGATGGTCTGCCAATCGGAATGACCGAAGGGCGTGTACTCTTCCATGATGTCGGCATCGGCAACGCCCTTGGTATGCAGGAAGGCGCGCAGGATCTTGTTGGTCGTGCGCGGATAGACGTAGTCCGTGCCCAGCAGAACAAAACGCTTGGCCCCGCCGCCGTCCTCGCTCATCAGATACTCAACCGCCGGGATTGCCTGCTGGTTCGGCGCCGCGCCGGTATAGAAGACGTTGCGCGAGGATTCTTCGCCCTCGTACTGCACCGGATAGAACAGCATGCTGTTCAGTTCCTCGAACACCGGCAGCACGGATTTCCGGGAGACAGAGGTCCAGCAGCCGAACACCACATCAACCTTGTTGACCTGGATCAACTCCCTGGCCTTTTCCGCGAACAGGGGCCAGTTGGAGGCGGGGTCAACGACTACCGCCTCGACCTTTTTGCCCAACAGGCCACCTTCCTTGTTCAGGTTGTCGATCATCATCAGGACCGAGTCCTTCAATGTCGTCTCCGAGATCGCCATGGTCCCTGACAGGGAGTGAAGAACGCCGACCTTGATCGTGTCTTCCGCCGCCTTGGCCGGGACGGCCCCAATACCAACACCCGCCGCAAGGGCGGCCGCGGCCAGGGCGTTGAGGGCATTACGTCTGCTAATCATGAGTTTGTCTCCATAAGAGGTTGTCTTGCACCAACCTGATGATTGCAAAGACCGTGCCAGTTCTTGGCCAATCTGGCGGTTTCCTCTAAGCGGTTGAAATATTGGGAAAGTTCACCGACGTAATGCAGATGTCTGGCATTTATTGCGGCGCACATAATTTGTGCGAAAATACGTACTGCCTAATTATTAGGCGTTCTATGAACCTTTGTGGTGCTTGTGTTGCTGCCGGGTCTGGGCAAAATAAGGCACCGGTCGGCCTGCGCCGGCCGAACGGGGTTGTCTTGCACCACAGGGCTACCTCGGGGCACCGTGGCGGTCACAGCCACGGTGCCAACAAATCTTAGCAGCTGTGGCGCAGTTGCACTGTCCGGCCAATCGTGCACTGCGTTTTAAAGCAAATACCAGATGTCTGCTCCTGATGCTTTGGACGGCTCCCACCCGCCGGCATCTAGGTACCGTGCATTAGAAAATTCCGGCAGGACGCTTTTGGCAGATTTTGTTGAAGAAGTCGGCGTTGGCTGTGATTGTGGCGCCTTGGCTT
>CAZVYX010000094.1:0-11081 GCA_964631725.1 uncultured Rhodospirillaceae bacterium
GCGCCGTTCATCACGGAGAGATCGGAATGGCACAGCCCGGCGCCGCCGATCTTGACCAGCACCTCGTTCGGGCCCGGAGGATCCAGTGTGACCTCCTCGATACTGATCGGCTTGCTGTCGGCAAACGGCAACGGCGCATCGAACCGGCGCAGTACTGCGGCCTTCATCTTCATAGCTTCCTCCCTGATCATCCGGCGCGTCGGGGCGCCCTGGCGGTTACGGCGACCATGATACGCCAAAGCCCCATCCTTCAGACACCACAAATTACCAAAAAAACCGGGCTTGTCGGAGGGACGAACGGGACGCAAACGCCGGCGCCGTCCCTTCGACATGGTGAGAGTTTGGCGATACGGGGCGGTGAATCCATGCGTGAAAATTGGATGACTCGAATATCGCCTTTTGGCACAACGCGGAAAGAAAGCCGCTTCGAGACCATACTGGCTGTAACTTCCGTTTGCCTAACCTTGCCGGTTTATCCAAACTGAATATGTTTATCGCCGACTATCAGGAACGGTTGCGCATGCATGTAGAAGATGAACTGGCTAGTCAGACAATGGAAGGCAAGGTTCTCATTGCTGCCTGGCTCAAATGGCGTGAGCGCGACCTGCTGCCGTGCCGAACGGCGATGGAGCTAAGAGACATCACCGAGATTCTGCCGCGCGTCATGCTGCTGGAAGCGGTTTCGCGGAACGAAATCATCTTTCGCCTGGCCAGCACCTATTCATTCGAGACAACCGGCGTCGATCTGACCGGCATGAACTACATCGATATGGCGGGGCCGGATGCCCGCGAAGCGAGGGCTGAACGTATCTGGCTGACGGTCCGGCAACCATGCGCTTGCCGCGCCGTCTTCGTATTTACCACCGAAAGCAATGTTCGGGTCGTTGCCGAATCAATTATGCTGCCGGTACGCGCCGCCCGGGACGGCCAGCCAATGCAGTTCATATGCGTGGTCGCGCCGATTGATCTGGAAACGCAGGCACTGCTCCGGGTCAGCGGTGTCTCAATCGCCGGTCTTGAGAGCCTTTCCAGCGAATTTACTTTTCTCGACATTGGCGCCGGCGCGCCCGCGCACGTACCTGAATGAGCTGATTTGTTGGGCCAAGGCTCTCTTCGTATCAGCGCCCATCAAGGGTTACATCAGGGCACGCCGGGCCCACTTCCGCTGATCCCCAGATAGTGACCGTGACATCGGAAATTTCTCATTTCCGGTTTTCACCCGGAGCGGTCCTTGTGGGCTTTAGGCTTAATTCAATATTTGTGAAATCGTAGCGGCGAGTTTGGCCTGGTTGTATGGTTTGCGTAGTACGATGGCGCCATCGCGCATTTCGCCCGCTTCACCGACAACATCTTCACTGTAGCCGGTGGAATAGAGAACCTTGAGCTCGGGCCGAAGCTGTAGGACCTGGCGTGCCAACTCGAGGCCGTTCAGGCCACCGGGCATCACCACGTCGGTGAACAGTAGATCGACCTGCTTCTCGTCCGCCAGGGCGTTCAAGGCTGCCGCTCCGTCTTCGGCCTCGATCACCCGGTAGCCAAGTCTGGTCAGTTGGCTAGCCAATATCTCCCGGACATCCGCGTCATCCTCAACCAGGAGAATGGTGCCGGAAGCGGGCAATTCGCTCTCCGGCGGGCGATCCCCGGCGACCACCCCGATATCTTCGGCCTGTATCAGCCGGGGCAAAAACAAGCGCATGGTCGTGCCTTGGCCCTCGACACTCTCGATCGCGGCGAAGCCGCCTGATTGCTGCGCGAAGCCATAGACCATGCTGAGGCCAAGCCCGGTGCCCTTGCCGACATCCTTGGTGGTAAAGAATGGCTCGAAGGCATGGCTGATGTCCTCTTTCGTCATGCCGCTGCCGGTATCGGCCACGCTCAGGACGACGTAGTCGCCGGGCATTGCCTCCTCGTGCGCCGCCGCCTGCTCGTCAAGCCGAACGTTGTCGGCGGAAAGCGTAATCATACCGCCTTTGGGCATGGCGTCGCGGGCATTCAGGACCAGGTTCAACAGGGCATTCTCCAACTGTCCGGGGTCGGCTTCCGCCATCCAGATATCACCTGCCTGTTCGACATTTACCTCTATCGTCTCGCCCAGGGTCTGCCCAAGTAGGCCCTGCATCCCCGCCAAGACTTCACCGATCACCAGCGCCTTGGGTTGCAGTGGCTGCCGGCGCGCGAACGACAGCAGACGGCTGGTCAGTTCGGCCCCGCGCGTCACGTTCCTGTTAACCGCCTGAATTCGCCGACTGGTCTCCGCGTCGGTCGGGAAATCGTCTTCCAGCAGTGCGATATTGCCGCCGACGACCTGGAGCAAATTGTTGAATTCGTGCGCGATGCCGCCGGTTAGCTGACCAATGGCTTCCATCTTTTGCGACTGACGCAACCTTTCCTCGAGTGCATGCCTTTCGGTGACGTCGATGCCTAGGCCAAAATATCCAGCTACCGCGCCGTCGGAACCAAAGTGCGGCACATAGGTGAAAGCCATTTCCCGGGAACGGCCATCAGGGAAATCGATGACCGCCTCGAATTCCTGCGCCGTGCCGCTCAGTGCCGCGCGGACATGCGGATGTAGCTGTCGGTATATCTTGTCGCCGAGTATTTCTCGTATATCCGAGGCAAGAATTTCCTCCGCCGGCCGCGCCAGCCAATCCTCTGTCACGCTGTTCACGAACCGATAGTGCTCGGTGGTATCAACATAGAAAATCGCAGTCGGCAACGCATTTGTAATTAGGCGCAGTTGTTGCTCGCTGTCACGCAGCGCCTCGCCGACCAACTTTTGCTCGGTGATATCCTGTATTGTTCCAAAAAGGCTCTCGACCTGGCCGTCACGCCTTAGTGTAGCTTCACCGGCGGCGCGGACATGCTTCACGTTGCCGTCTCCGTCCAGCAAACGATGTTCAATATCCCAACTTTCGCCCTTTTCGAGACCTCTTTGAATATGGGCAAGGTCATATTCACGGTCATCGGGGTGGACCGCGCCGGCGAATGCCTCAAGGGTAGCCTCTCGGTCGCCGAGCCCAAATATGCGAAAGAGTTCATCGGAGCCGTTAACCTCCAACGTCGCCGCATTAAGCCGCCAGTGACCCACATGCGACAAATTCTGCGCTTTGTTCAGCAGCCATGCCGTTTCATTGAGTTCGCTGATCAGTGCCTTGGTTTCCGTGACATCGATGACCGCATATTGAATGGCTGGCTCGCCTTCCCAGTCGAGAAATGTTTGGACAGAATGGATATGGACGCTTCCGCCGTCTTTGCGCAGTCCTTCGAATTCGAACACTGAAGATACATTGTCGCCGCTCAGCCATGCCTGACGATATTCGGCAAAACGATCGCGTTCGTATGGCGCAACCAGATTGAAGGTATCCGTCAGCGCCAGCAATTCCGCCGGGGACTCATAGCCATATATCTCGGCTGCTGCCTGATTGCAGAACAAGACCTTGCGACCTCTGGATACGATTATCACACCGTGGCGAGATTCTATGACGAGGTTCTCGAACTTGTTTTCGCTTTCGTGCAACGCGGCCGCGATCCGCGCCCGCTCCTGCGATGGCACAATTGCGCGCCGAAAAAGAATGCCGCCAATCACAACAATAAGAAAACCGCCAGCCAGGGTAACGATCGCCGCCTTGATGAACGGCGCTCTGATCTCCGCCAAATCAATCTTGGCGACAATGCCCATATTTAGGATCGCCACCGGCTCGTGCGCCGCCAACACGGTCGCACCGCGATAATCCAACGCCACGACGACCCCCGAAAGTCCCTTAAGAGCACGACGCATCGGTTCTGCCAGCTCACCAAGCCAGGGTGCCGGTTTGGGTTTGTCGAGATCATAATGACGATGGCGCAGAACAAAAACGATCTGATCATTTTGCCGTCTGGCCAGGGTGAATTCGCCGGTGGCGCCAAAGCCTCGGTAATTTTCGTGCGCCTCGGTAATTTGTTGAAGGGTCGCGGCGGCGGCGCCTTTCGGGTGATCCTGTTCGCTATGCTTGGCGTTAAACCGGGCGACGGCCTCGATCATACGCGCCTGGCTCTGAGCTGCCTCGGCCAGGCGCGCCTTTTCCTCTTCGAATGCCGTATTATAGAGCAGCCATATGGAAATTCCGGCAATTGCGAGCGCAACGGTCGCCATGACGGCAATCAGGTAAAAAAGCTGACCTTTCAATGACGGCGTTTCTTGATTGGAAATCAACTCTTTTCCTCACGATAAAAGCTAGATGACCATCACAAAATTTAGACCGCGCCATGGATATTGCGACATTTGAAATCCAATATTTCGGACTGCCGACATTAGAAAATTTGGATAATCGTACTTGGTGAACCGCATAGTATCAACAAGCTCGGCTGAAAATGCGGCAATCGACCTGTTCTGTTGTTGATGCTGTGGATCGCTCCCACATGCTGGCATCCAAGCGCCATGCATTGGGAAGTCCTAGCAGTCTGCAACTTTCATTCTTGTGGAATGGGCGGTGTCGGGCCGGTTGCCGCTGATCCCCCGATGGCGACGATGACTGCGGAAATTCCTCGCATCCGCGGCGGGGATCAGACCTTGGCTTGAACGCGAGAATTCCTGATGACCTATTCCGGCGCAAAATTTGCGCAGCCGTTGGCCAACACCATTTTGTTGCGCGCAAGAACCCAGGTCTCGAACCATACCTCGGTGCCTTCAATCCAATGATAGGTCGTCAATTCTTCTCCGGGATAAACCGGCGCCGCAAAACTGGCGGAGAACTGCTTCAGGCGATGCCCATCATGGTCGCCGGCCGTCTGCAACACCGCCCGGCAAACATGCCCCCAAGTCGACAAGCCATGCATGATCGGGCCGTCAAAACCCTGTTCCCGGGCAACCGACGGCGTCGAGTGGATCTTGGCCCGTCCGCCGAGCAGACGGTATATCAAGGCGACTTGAGGGGACGTCACCATCGATACGGTGACGTCCGCATCCCGATCGGGACGCATCCCGCCAGTTCGCGCGCCCGCTGTTGGCGCACCATCAACGCGAAAGTCACGGGCAAGGTTGGTTGATCGCAGATCCGCCAAAACGGTACCGCTTTCCGCTTCTCTGATAATGGTTTCGCTGGTCAATATGGTTGCGTTTTGCCTCGGCTTGTCCAAAACCTCAACGATACGGCTGTCGGCGCGCAATTGGGCCGCAGGCGGAAATGCTTGATGAACTTCCATGCCCTGCGAGACATGGATCAGCTTCGACCAATCCATGCCCAAATCCAGGAGAAACGAAATGTCCCAGGCCGCGACCGAGGCAAAGGGCGGAAATACCTGAAGATCATCTTCTAAAACGAACTGCAGTTGCCGATCATCCTGTGGATCGAAACCCAGCCCGATACCTAGTCCATACAGGATCACCCGATCCTGGTCATAGCTGTGCGGCTCGCCCAGGCGTTGGTGTTGAAGCAGGTCTTGATAGGCCAATGTCATTTTCAACCACCGAGTTTCTTGACGAATTTGCAATAGCACGATTCTTCAATTTGGCGTATCCCGCCGGCTCAGTGCGATAGGCGGGGACGAATTATCGAAGGGTCGGGCTGTTTGGCGTAGAGGCGGTCAACATCGGATTGACGGTTTTTCAGGCATTTTCGCTGGACCAGATGGCCCTTGTCATTGACCTCGCCGGCATCGGGGTTGGCCGGCGCGGACATGACGGCCGCGCATCTGATGGCCATCGAACGGTTCGGCCATTGGGCATTGTGCTCAGTAAGCGCGGTCTCGAAAAACTTGTCGAGGTCCGCTGTCTCCATCCCTTCGGACGCCGACCCCGGAAATAGAAGAACAGCCAAATGGTCTTGCGCTTCTCCGGCGATGGCAACATCGGCCAGATGCGGTGCGCAGGCGGCTAGCAGCAGGTGTCTCAAGGCGCCAACCCTGACCATGGTGCCGTTCGTCAGTTTGAAATCCTCCGCCGCCCGGCCGTCGAACCTCAAGCCAAGTTCGGGATGGAAAGGCCGCACAGAAGCCCCGGTATCGCCCGTGGGCAGAAAGCCCATCTCATCCAGCGGCATCGGGATAAGGCCTTCGGCGCCAATATATCCCGGCGAAACAATCGGGCCGCGAATACGCATTTCCGTGCGGCCTTCAACTTCGACAAGACGCAGGGCGTTGCCCGGCAACGGCACGCCGATTTCACCAGGGCTGCCCGGCGCCTCATGGGCAAGGCAAATCGTTGAAGCGGCTTCGGTCGAACCAAAGCCGGAGGCAATTCGTAAATGGGGCAGGACGTCGTTCGCCGATCGCCGGACAAGCCCATTCAGTCGCGACCATGTTGCCGCGTCCATGCCCGCACCGGCAAAGAAAATCAGCTCAAGACGGGAGAAAAAATCGGCGCTGATCTTGTCATTGTTTTCCAACTGGTCCAGCAGCAATTTGATACCAAATGGGACATCGACATAAACGGTCGGCCGGATCGCCGCCATGAACCGGGCGGCTTCATCGATATTCTCTTTCGCCGGGGCCGCCCGCACATGATACGCGCCGCCGTTCCAGATCATCTTGAAAAAGTTGTCCAGCCCGCCGAATACATGATGCCAGGGAAGCCAGTCCGCCATCGTCGGGCGATGATCGGCAAGAAACGGCCAGTGACACGCGATCGCGCCATGAACCGCGCTGATCATCGACCGGGTAATGATGACACCCTTGGCATCGCCCGTTGATCCGGAGGTGAAATAGATCGCGGCGGTATCTTCGGGCGAGATCGATGCCATGCGCTGGCGCGCTGGCCCGTCAGCTTGCCGCACGCTCATCGCCGAAGCAACAAACTGCGATAGAGATCTGACCTCGGGCCCGGCTTCTGCCTGCAAGCCCCGCACATCTTCCAAAATGCCATCTTCCGTCAGGACAAGGATAGGTTTGCAGACCTGGAGCCGGCTGGACAACTTGGCGCGGCCGGAATCTGAATTTGCCAAGGCCGGGGATAAAGGTGCATGGATAAGCCCTGCCCGCAAACAGGCAAACTTGACCAGTGCATGATCGCATCCGGCGCCGGCCACGACAGAGACGACGTCGCCGGGTTCCAGCCCCATGGCGATAAACATCCAGGCCAGGGCCGACGATGATTTTGCCGCTTCACCATAGGTTAGTGTGTGCCGTTCGGCGCCCACCGGCTCGCTGATGAGCGCCATGCCGCCGTCGTGAAGGGCCCAGCGATCCAAGCGCTCGATGATGTCGGGGGCGGGGGAGGGCGGCTGCAGGGCGTTTTCAAGAATGATGCCGCCGTCGTCAGAATCGTGGCGGCGAATGTCTGTTCGGGCGAAGGCGTTTATGTCGGTCATCGCATCCGCCACCCATCGGCTTGGCCCAGTCGACGATTCCTTTTCATTGGTTTGTCTTCTCTTCAATACATTACCTGAAAGCGACCCTTCAGGTTTGCGCCTGCTGCTTTTCTATTGATATCAAATCAAGCAATAAACACCGCATAAAACCAGTCATTCTTACCGATATTCTTCTTGGAAAGCCTATCGATTGAACCCAATATTGCGGTCGTTTAGATTTCTAGGGAGATAGTTGTATGGCCGAAGACCTCGTCATTGTCGAAAGAGATGAAACCGACCCTTTCATTACGGCGACATTGAACCGCCCTGAGAAGATGAACGCCCTGAACGTTGAACTTGCCGACCGTCTGGACGAGGTGGTGCGTGAAGCGAGCCTCGACCCGGATGTGAAAGCCATCGTCCTGACTGGCAAGGGCCCGGCCTTCACCGTCGGCTATGATCTTCAGGGAGAAGATTTTGAAATGGGTGCGGAGGGGTGGCGCGATGACATTTCCGCGAACTGCCGCCGCTTACGCAACATTTGGGAAGCGCCGATCCCGATTATCGCCGCCGTAAACGGCTATGCGCTGGCGGGCGGCCTTGAGTTGATGATGGTCTGTGATTTGGCGATCGCGGCGGAAGACGCCCAACTGGGCGAGCCGGAAGTACGTCACGTCTCCGGGCCGCCGTCCCTGATGATGCCCTGGACGGTTCCGATGCGTCATACCCGTTGGCTGATGTACACGGGCGATATGATTGACGGCCGCGAAGCGGAACGTATTCATCTGGTCAACAAGGCGGTACCGGCTGAAAATCTAATGGCCGAGGCCACACGCCTTGCCCGAAAGCTCGCGCGCATGCCCGCCCCGGCTATCAAATTTGCCAAGGCGTCGCTAAATCATCAGCAGGAGAGTGCCGGTTTCACAAGTTCGTGGGCCTACAACATGGAAGCCATAGCCAGCTTACACGCAAGCGAATCCGGCCGGCACTGGATGGGGCTGCTAAAGGACCATTCCCTGAAGGATTTTCTTAAGATCCGGGAAGCTCCGTTCGAAGATTTGGATTAATCCAATAATGGCTCCCCAGAGGGAGCTTGGGTCAGCCGCGGGTGATGACAATGTGAATGCCAAGGCGCCTGATTGGTTCCTCCAGGCGGCCTGCCGCATTGATGGTATTGCCAGGCACGGTATATTCCGCCTTGCGTGCGGCCGTCCAATGACCTGACAATGCTTGAACCATCCTGAGAAGCGCCAAGGTTGCGGCACGATGAGCAAGAATGACCATGCCTCCATCATCAATGGCCGGCCCGCCGGGGCGGGGAGATCGCGCGGTGAATAAGCCGGCGGCCAGGGATCAATATCCGTTCCTCTGCGTCGATGACTTCCTCAAGACGCTGGTCGATGCACGGGCCCTTGCCAGTGCGCTGGAGTTGGGGTTGATTGACCGGCTGCTGGGCGCTGGCGCCCTCGGCGCCGAGGCGTTGGCCGAAGGCTTGGCGATGGAGCCGCGCGGGTTCGATTTCCTGCTTGGTCTGTTGCGGGCCAACCGGGTGCTGGCGGAAGGAGGGGGCGCCTATCAATTGACCCCGGAATTCAACCAAGCCCTGCAATACCGTGATCTCCTGGAGACCAGAATTGCCTTTGCCGCCGCCGTCGTCGGTGATTGCCATGATCTTTTCACCGAGCTGCTGGCCCGGCCCGGCGAATTCATGGCCCGCTCCAAGGTGTTCGAAATGTTCCGCTACGACCTGGCCATGGAGGCGGGGGCGGCAAACTATCAGGCAACGGCGCGCTGGATGCGTTTCACCACAGGCCTGACCAGATACGAGGCTCAGGCTTGCATCGAGCATTACGATTTTTCCGCGCACCGCCGCATGCTCGACATCGGCGGAAATAGCGGCGAGTTCGCCCTTCGTGTATGCAAGGCAAATCCCGAGATAGAGGCAACGGTGTTCGATCTTCCCGTGGTCTGCCAGGTGGGCCGGGACCATGTAAGCGCGGAACCTGAAGCGGACCGGATCAGCTTCTACAAGGGCGATGCGCGCAGCACGGCATTGCCCGAAGGCTTTGATCTGATCAGTTTCAAATCCTTCCTGCATGACTGGCCGGAGGATGAGGCGGACATCATGCTGAGGCGCGCCGCCGATGCCTTGGCGCCCGGCGGCAGCCTTTTGATCTTCGAGCGCGCGGTCGTGGCGGCGCCGGAGACCGCGCTGCCCTATTCCATGATACCCGGTTTGCTGTTCCTGCATTTCTACCGCGACGCAAATTTTTATACCAGCCGGCTTGCCGCGCTGGGCTTCGGCGACATCAATGTGCAAAAGATCGATCTGGAAATGCCATTCCAACTTATCACGGCGAAGAAGCCGTCATGAGCTATGTGATCGCCATTGCCGCGCCGCCTGGCGGGGGAAAGACCGCCCTGGTCCGGACGTTGGCGGACAAGCTGGGCGATACGGCAACGATCCATTTTGATGCCTACGAAATAGCGACCTCGCGGCCGGTGGCGGATATCATCGAGGATATCCGTGATGGCAAGGGCGGCGATGATTTCGCCAGCCCGCAACTGGCCGTCGATCTGGCGGCGCTGAAAAACGGCCAAGCAGTCATCACCCCCGACCAGGGCCGGATCGAACCGGCGAAATACATACTGTTCGAGATGCCCATGGGGCGGGAACACGGCCCCACGGCGGACTTGATCGATCTGGTGTTGTGGATCGACGTGCCTCTTGATATGGCGTTGGCCCGCAAATTGCGGGAGTACGTCAGCCTTGCCACGAATGATACGGACCCGGCGGGCCCCGGAAATTTTGTTGCCTGGCTTGATGGATATCTGGAAAACTATTTGGGCGGCGTTCGTGCTACGCTGGAAGTCCAGCGGGGTAGAGTGGGGGGTAGTGCGGATTTGACATTGGATGGAACCATGAACCTCGAAAGCGTCGCGGCCCGGGCGGCCGCCGAAATTGTGGCGCGGCTGCCATGACTGAACCAGGCAATATTGAAAGCATCCTAATCGTCGGCGGCGGCACCTCCGGCTGGGTGGCGGCATCCTATCTGAACCGCTTCCTCGCACCGTCTGGGTGTCGGATCACGCTGGTTGAATCGGCCGAGATCGGGACCATCGGCGTTGGCGAGGCGACGATCCCGCCATTGGTCCAATTCGTCCGCGAGATGGAGTTGGACGAGGCCGAGTTCATGCGCCGCACCAACTCCAGCTACAAATTGGGCATCCGGTTTGATGATTGGGTGCGTGATGGCCACAGCTATTTTCACCCCTTCGGCGTATGCGGATCCCGGATCGACAATTTGGACCTGTTTCATTTCTGGCTCAAGGGCAAGCAGACTGGCCGCTGGGAAGGGGAATACAGCGACTATTCCGTACAGAAACTGCTCAGCCAGTCCGATTTGGCGCCACGGCCCATCGACGGCGGCTCGCCGATCATCGATAACGGTTCGTACGCCTATCATATCGACGCCATCGCGCTGGCTGGGTACCTGAGGGAAATCGCCGTCGGCGAAGGCGTCACCCATATTCAGGACACGGTCAAGGACGTCGTCGCCGGCGCGGACGGCATGATCGAACGGATCGAAACCGAAGATGGTCATTCCTTGGAGGCCGATTTGTACATTGACTGTACCGGCTTTGCGGCGCTGTTGATGGAACAGGGGCTGGACGATCCGTGGATCGATTGGTCGCCCATGCTGCTTTGCGACCGCGCCGTGGTACGGCCGCTCTCGCCCGACGGCAGCATGACGCCTTATACGGTTTCCACCGCGCTTGATGCCGGGTGGATGTGGCGCATACCCCTAAGCCACCGCA
>CAZVYX010000095.1:0-10451 GCA_964631725.1 uncultured Rhodospirillaceae bacterium
TTTCGTGGTGCCCGGCAAGGGCAAGCTGACCATGAAGTTCGAGCCCGAGGACGGCGGTGAAGTGATCGAGCGGGAGGTCTTCGATTTCCCCGGCGGCGGCGTCGCCATGTCGATGTACAATCTGGACGACTCGATCCGCGATTTCGCCCGCGCCTGTTTGAGTTATGGCGTACAGCGCAAATGGCCGGTCTATATGTCCACCAAGAACACCATCCTGAAGGCCTACGATGGCCGTTTCAAGGATCTGTTCCAGGAGGTCTTCGAGGCCGAGTACGAAGCGCAGTACAAGGAACTTGGCCTGACCTACGAGCATCGCCTGATCGATGACATGGTGGCCTGTGCCCTGAAGTGGGAAGGCGAGTTCATCTGGGCCTGCAAGAACTATGACGGCGACGTGCAATCCGACACCGTCGCCCAGGGCTTTGGCTCCCTGGGGTTGATGACCTCGATCCTGATGACGCCGGATGGCAAGACGGTGGAGGCGGAAGCCGCCCACGGCACCGTCACCCGCCATTACCGGGAGCATCAAAAGGGCAACGAGACCTCGACCAACCCGATCGCCTCGATCTTCGCCTGGACCGGTGGCCTGAAACACCGCGGCCGAATGGACGGGACCCCGGATGTGAGCAATTTCGCCGAGACCCTGGAAAAGGTCTGTGTCGAAACCGTCGAGTCCGGCGCCATGACCAAGGATCTGGCGATCCTGATCGGCCCGCAACAAAAGTGGCTGACCACGAACCAGTTCCTCGAAGCCCTGGATACCAATCTGCAAAAAGCCATGGGCTAGTCAGTAAGGCTGTTCTGACGATTGAAGCAGGGCCCGTCGGAAATGGCGGGCCCTGTTTTTTTGGTCTTGCGGGCACAATACTGACCGACTCAATTGGCAAGGAAGCAAACAATGGATCTGACACCGTCGCCCGAGGCCTATGCGGTCCTGGATCAAGTCCGCCAGGTGTTCGAACAGGATATATTGCCGCGCAATCGCGAGATGATCCGTAGCGTCAAACGGGACGGCGACCTGGATCCGCCCTTCCTTGATGAACTGCGGGCCAAGGCCAGGTCGTTGGGCCTATGGAACATGGCGCATACGGATTTGACCGACCGTCAGCCAGGGTTGTCCATGAGCAATCTGGATTACTCCGTGGTGTCCGAACTGTTGGGCCGGGTGCTGTGGTCTTCCAAGGTTTTCAACTGCCAATGGCCGGACGTGCCAAACATGATTGCGCTGCAGCGCCACGCCACCGAGGAACAGAAGGAACAATGGCTGCAACCGCTTTTGGAGGGCGAATGCCAGTCCGCCTTCGCCATGACCGAGCCGGCGACGGCATCGTCCGATGCCAAGAACATTGCCGCCACCATCACGCCCGATGGCGACAGCTATATCGTCGACGGCCACAAATGGTACATCACCGGCGCCGGCCATGAACGCTGCCGGTTTTACCTCTTTCTCGGGCTCAGCAATCCGGACGCGGCCCAGAACCGCCGGCACAGCGTTATCCTGGTACCCCGCGATGCGCCGGGCGTCACGGTCGGCGCTTCCAATGCCTTTTTTGGCTATTCCGAACCGAATGGTCCGGCGTCCGAAATCCGGTTCGATGCCGTGCGGGTGCCACGGGAAAACCTGCTGGGACAGATGGGCGAAGGCTTCGCCGTCTCGCAAGCCCGCCTGGCGCCGGCCCGGCTGCATCATTCCATGCGGGCGGTGGGCCAGTGCGAATTGCTGATCGAATTGATGTATGCCCGCGCCCTGGAACGGCAGGCCTTTGGCCGCCCCTTGGAGGGTTATGACACGGTGCAGTACGCCATTGCCCATTCACGGGTTGAGACGGAGCAGTTGCGCCTGCTGCTGCGCAAGGTCGCCGCGCAGGTGGATGTAGAGGGCGAAAAGGCGGCTTACCGGGATCTATCGATCCTCAAAGTCGCCATCGCGCAAGGCTACTACCGTATCGCCGATCGGGCGGTGCAGGTATTCGGCGCCATGGGCGGCCACGAGGGCACGCCGGTCGCCGATGCCTTCGCCTGGGCCCGGGCCTTCCGCATAGGCGACGGCCCGGACGAAGTCCATTTGCGCAGCATTTTCCGGGCCGAGCCGAAGCCGGAGATGACACTCGCCACCTCCCCCTATATCGTGCCGCCGGGCGAATGGCTGTAGAGTTTCAATGTCACGGTAAGTCTTAGGAGATGCCCATGCCGCCGGATATGACCCCCATGCGCCAGCGTCTGGCCGAGGGACAAGTTGTTTTGGGCCTGAACGCCCGGCATTCCAGGACCAGTGAAATCGGCGCCATCCTGGCGGCCTGCGGCTATAGCTGGTTTTTCGTCGACAACGAACACAGCCCCATCCCCACCGGCACCGCGTACGAGATGTGCCTGGGCGCCATCCGGGCCGGCGTTACGCCGTTCGCGCGGGCCCGCAGTAACGATGCGGCGGAGATCACAAGCTGGCTCAATAACGGCGCCATGGGCGTCTTCGTGCCGCACGTGAACACGCCGGAAGAGGCCCTGCGCGCGGCGCAAGCCTCGCACTACCCGCCCAGGGGCGGCATGGCGGCGCCGGGCAATGTGCCGCAATACGGCTACGAACGCGTGCCCCTGCCGGAAGCGACGGACTGGTTCAACGAAAACATCACGGTGGTGGCGATGATCGAGTCGGCACAGGCGGTTGAGAACGCCGAGGCGATCGCAGCCGTCGACGGCATCGATGTCCTGTTCATCGGTTCATCCGACCTGACCTATGACATGGGCATCAACTCGCAATACGGCCACGAACGCATGCGGCGCGCGGTGGAGACTGTCTGCCAAGCCGCCCGCAACACCGGCAAAATCGCCGGCATGGGCGGCCTGCGCGAGGACGAGGACTGGACCCGGTATGTCGCCAACGGCATGCGCATGCTGTTGACCGAAAACGACCTGGCCCTGATGACCGCCAAGGCCCGCGAACGGGCGGCGTTTTTCAACGGCCTGCCGACGGAGTGAGCCGCAGGTAAAGCCCGGCTAGCCCACATGTGAACGGCATTTGATGTGCCACGCCGGCATAAATGTGCCACGAATATCCTCAAATCGGTCCTCCCAAAACGGAAGGAGCTGTTTGATATGAACAAGCAACGGATATTGGCAGCGCTGTTCACGGCAGTATTTCTAGTTCTGGTGGGCTGCAAAACCACCGGCAACCCGCCACCCAACTGGTTCGAAAGCCGCGAAGGCCTCGGCACGGGCCCCTAGTGGCGGCAACGGACGGGCCACACGATCAATACCCCAAAGCCGGATCGACGCGGTTGCGCAGGGGTTTGCCGGCCAGGAGGCGGGCCATGTTCTCGAAAACCAAATCAAGAGTTCGGGGCACGTAGGTCAGATCGTCGTCGGATGATACGTGAGGCGTGAGGATCAGGTTCGGTACGGTCCAGATGCGGGCGGATTTGGGGATCGGTTCCGCCTCGTGCACATCCAAAATGGCGCCGCCCAGGCGGCCGTCGCGCAGGCGCTGGGCCAGGGCGCGATGGTCCAGCACCCCGGCCCGGCCCATATTGATCAGGCCGGCGCCGGGCTTCATATGATCCAGGGCCGTGCCATCCAATAGGCCTTGGGTCTCCGGCGTCAGGGGCAGGGTCAGGGCGACGAAATCGGCCTGCTTCAGAACCTGTTTCAGCTTCCCGGGCGGAGAAACCTGGCGCACCAGACGGGTTGGCTTGCCGGAACGGCGCAGGCCGATAACATTCAGGCCCAGGCTTTTGCCGGCGCGGGCCACGGCGCTGCCCATGGCGCCCAGGCCGATCACCGCCAGGGTCTTGCCGGCGATCTCGGTGGCGAAGACCGGCCGCCAGGTCTTTTGCCGCTGTTCGGTGACATATTTCGGCAGATTGTTGTTCAGCATCGCCAGGGCCATGCGGGCATAGTCTTCCGCCTTGTCGCCATGCACGCCGGAATTGTTGCACAGGGCCAGGCCACGGGGCAGCCAATGGAACGGCGCCAGATGCTCAACTCCGGCACCGATGATGTGGATGTATTTCAACCCCGGCGCCCGCTGCCGCAGATCCTGTTGCGGCAGATCCCAAGTTACCAGGGCATCCGCCGTCCCCATGGCCTGCTCGAAATTATCCAGATCCCAATCGATCGTGACGCGGATCTGCCTGGCGGTCTCGGGATGACGGCGGGCGGCGGCCCGATAGAGTGCCGGGGTGGTGCGGAAGACTTCCTCTCCGGCACGGTTGTTCTTGATATGCAGATGTAGTTTCTTCGCCGCCACCGCGCCTATTTCCCCTCCAGGGGCTGATCGCGGATTTCCTCGTCCGGAATATCACCATGGGACCATTCCCCTTGGCGCAATCGCTCGGCGGCGACTTCGGCGATTTCCGCCCGCAGGGCCGGCTCGGTCTCCATCAGGCCATGGAAATCACTTTTCATCAATTGCATCAGGCGGCAATCGGTGACGGCATAGGCGTGGGCCCTGCGTTCGGTTTCGTGCAACAAGGCAATCTCGCCAAAGAAATCACCTTCTTCCAGGGTGACGCGATGCTCGTCGACATCCACGACAACTTCGCCGGAGACAATAAAATACATGCTATCCGCCGGCTGGCCGCGATGGGCGATTTCATAACCCGAGGGCACGGATTTGGAGCGTAACAGCCCGCCGATCTTGGCCAGGGCGACGGGGTCCAGCTTGGCGAACAGGGGCACGCGGGCGACCATGCCCCAGGTGATGACGAAATCCCGGCGCCGGCTTTCATTGGTGAAGCCGGCCGCGATAATGGCAATGGGCAGGGCATACATGGCGACGCCCAACAAGGTGACCACGCCGCCGAAGATGCGCCCCAATGCGGTGACCGGCACCACGTCGCCATAGCCCACCGTCGATAGGGTGGCGAGGGCCCACCACATGGCGGCGGGGATCGAGCCGAAGGCTTCCGGCTGGGCCGCGCCCTCGATTATGGTCATGATGGAAGCCGACAGCATCAGCAGGCCGAACATGATGATGACGACCGCGAACAGGGCCCGGCGTTCCTCGTACAGCACCCGGCCCAGGGTGATGATGGTGGGGGAGTAGCGCGCCAGCTTGAGCAGGCGCAGCAGGCGAAAGATGCGCAGGAAGCGCAGATCGACGCCGATAATGCTGACGATCAGCGTCGGCAGAATGGCTACCAGATCGATGATCATGAAGGGGGAGAGGGCATAGCGCCGCCGCGCCTCCCCCGGCGCCAGACGTTTGAGCGGCGGATGTTCGGTGCAGACCCACAGGCGGATCAGATACTCGGCACTGAACACGGCGAGGGAAAAGACCTCGAAAGCCGCGAAGGTGCCGCCATATTGGTCATGAAAGCGGTCGACGGATTCCAGCGCCACCGCCAGCACATTGGCGACGATCAACAGGCCCAGCAGGAAGTCCATGGTGCGCTGGCTCGCCGTGGCCCGGTTGCCACCCTCCAGCAGATCATAGAGCTGCTGCTTGAGCGCCATGACTAGCCAGGCGCCGCCACGATATCTTGGATCGCTTCTTCAATCGCCACCAAGGCCGCTTCGGCCGCATCGCCATCCGGGCCGCCGGCCTGGGCCATGTCCGGGCGGCCGCCGCCGCCCTTGCCACCTACCGCCGCCGAGCCGGCGCGTACCAGATCAACCGCGCTCAGGCGGTCCGTCAAATCATCGGTCACGCCCACGGTAAGGGCGGCCTTGCCCTCGTTCACGGCAATGAACGCGACAACGCCGGAGCCGAGCTTCTGCTTCGCCGCATCGACCATGCCACGCAATTCCTTGGCCGGCACATCATCCATGCGGCGGCCGGAAAACGAAACGCCCGCGATATCCTTACTGCCGTCGCCGCCATCCTTGGCGCCGCCGCCACCCAGCGCCAATGTCTGGCGGGCCTGGCTCAAATCCCGTTCCAACTTCTTGCGTTCTTCCAACAGGGCGCCGATACGCTCGGGCAGATCGGCCGGCGTGGTCTTCAACAGATCCGCCGCCGCACGCAACTGGCTGTCCTGTTCATGGAAATAGGCCAGGGCCGCCGCCCCTGTCAGCGCCTCGATCCGCCGCACGCCGGCCGCCACCGCGCTTTCGCTGATTACGACAAAGGCGCCGATGTCGCCGGTATTGTGCACATGGGTGCCGCCACAAAGTTCCGTCGAGTAGGATTGTTCGCCGCCCTCGCCCATGGATACGACGCGAACCTCGTCGCCGTACTTTTCGCCGAAAAGCGCCAGCGCCCCCTGCTCCACCGCTTCATCCGGGGTCATCTGCCCGGTTCGCACGGCGGTATTGACGCGGACCTGTTCGTTGACATCCCGCGCCACCTGGGCAAGTTCGTCATCGGATACGGCTTTGGGGTGGCTGATATCAAACCGCAACCTATCCGGCGCCACCAAGGAGCCTTTTTGCGTGATATGGGCGCCCAAACGGTTGCGCAGGGCGGCGTGCAACAGATGCGTCGCGGAGTGGTTGGCCCGCAATTGCCCACGCCGCCCATCGTCAACCACCATCTCCACCGCATCGCCCAGTTTCAGGCTGCCCGCCCGGACCGTGCCGCGATGCACATGCAGATCACCGACCCGTTTCTGCGTATCGCTGATCTCGACACTTAGGCCGTCAGCGCCGTTCATCCGGCCCGCATCACCCTGTTGGCCGCCGGACTCACCGTAAAACGGCGTCTGATTGACCAGGATGGAGACCTCCGTCCCCGCTTCCGCCTCTTCGACGCGTTCTCCGTCCACCACCAGGGCCAGGACCTCGCCCTCGGCCTGATCCTTGTCGTAGCCGAGGAATTCCGTGGCGCCGCATTCTTCCCGCAATTCGAACCAGATGGCGTCCGTGCCGGTATCGCCGGAGCCGGCCCAAGATGCCCGCGCCTCGGCCCGCTGCCGTTCCATCGCCGCATCGAAGCCGTCGGTGTCCACGCCTCGATTCTGGCCGCGCAGCACATCCTGGGTCAAATCCAAGGGAAATCCATAGGTATCATACAGGCGGAAGGCGACCTCGCCGGGCAACGCCTCCGTCTCGCCCAGTTTCTCCACTTCACCCATCAACAGGTGCAGGCCCCGGTCCAGAGTCTGTTTGAAGCGGGTTTCCTCGCCCCGCAAAGTCTCGGTAATCAGCGCCTCGGCCCGGACCAGTTCCGGGAAGGCCTGGCCCATCTTGCCCACCAGCGTCGGCACCAGGCGCCACATCAGGGGATCCTGGGCGCCCATCATGTGGGCATGGCGCATGGCCCGGCGCATGATCCGGCGCAGCACATAGCCGCGCCCTTCGTTGGACGGCAGCACGCCGTCAGCGATCAGAAAGGACGAGGCGCGCAGATGATCGGCGATCACCTTGTGGCCGGACTTGTGATCGCCATCCACATCCACATTGGTGAATTCGGCCGAAGCCTCCATGATCGTGCGCAGCAAATCGATGTCGTAATTGTCGTGAGTGCCCTGCAACAGCGCGGTCAGGCGCTCCAACCCCATGCCGGTATCGATGGAGGGTTTCGGCAGTTCCACGCGCTCGTCGGCGCTCAACTGCTCGAACTGCATGAAGACCAGGTTCCAGATCTCGATAAAGCGGTCGCCATCCTCGTCCGGGCTGCCGGGAGGGCCGCCGGGAATGGTGGGACCGTGATCGAAGAAAATCTCGGAACAGGGGCCGCAGGGACCGGTATCGCCCATGGCCCAGAAATTGTCGGAGGTGGCGATACGGATGATGCGGTCCTCGGGCAGACCGCCGATCTTGCGCCACAGATCAAAGGCCTGATCATCGTCGTGATAAACGGTGACAATCAGGCGATCCGCATCCAGGCCGTATTCCTTGGTGATCAGGTTCCAGGCCAGTTCAATCGCCCGTTCCTTGAAATAGTCGCCGAAGGAAAAATTGCCCAGCATTTCGAAAAACGTGTGATGGCGCGCGGTGTAGCCCACATTGTCCAGATCGTTATGCTTGCCCCCGGCCCGGACGCATTTCTGCGAGGTTACGGCGCGCTGGTAGGGCCGCGCCTCGGCGCCGGTAAAGACGTTCTTGAACTGCACCATGCCCGCATTGGTGAACATCAAGGTGGGATCGTTGTGCGGCACCAGGGGCGAGGATGAAACGACCTCGTGATCCGCCGCCGCAAAATAGTCCAGGAACGCCTTGCGGATATCATTCGCGCTTTGCATCAGGTCCTATCCACCCACTTTATCTCTTGAATTTGGCACGCTCGCGCTCGCCCCAGTTGGTCGGGCGGGCGGGCGGGCGGAAAATAGACCTACCGTCCCAAGCTGTCCAGCGGCGCGGGCGGGGCTATTTTTTTGCCGGCGCCGGTTTGCAGATGCCGTAATGCTGAAAGGTGCGGGGCGGCTCGCTGGCCATATGAACGGAATGGCTGGTCAGGAATTCCCCTTCCCGGCCGGAAAATTGACCATGCACCGAGGTCACATTCAAATCCCCTGACGCCGTGAAACCGAGAAAATGGCGCACATTGGGCAGCGCAATCATTTCCAGGTGCGAGGCGCTCTGCCGGCTCACCGCCTTGGCGTTGCCCCTGGCGGTATTGATGGCGTCAATCGTGAAGGAAAAACCCTTTTGCGGACGGGTGCTATAGCTCCCCCCTTCCCACGTGGTATCCACCGCGGATTCAAAGACACAGTGCAAGCCCTTGGCGGCGGCCAGGGCCTCGTTGGCGTTCCGTGTTTCAGCCGCCCCTGCAAAAGAAGGCAATAGGGCGAGAAGAAAAATCAAAATCATGCGCATATGGGTACCTAACACTGTTTCGAGCCGTCGGCGTTCAAGATCGCGTCATGTTGTAGCGGGCAATCTTGGAATTGCCAACGGGTCAGCATAGGTTATGTAGGCAAGAGACGACGGGCGGCAAGATGAGGATGAATGATGGCCTATGATTATGATCTGTTCGTGATAGGCGCCGGTTCGGGCGGTGTACGAGCGTCCCGCATCGCCGCGAGCCACGGCGCCCGTGTCGCGGTGGCCGAGGAATACCGCTATGGCGGCACCTGCGTCATCCGGGGCTGCGTACCGAAAAAGCTGTTCGTCTATGCCTCTCATTTTTCGGAAGATTTCGAGGACGCGGAATCCTTCGGCTGGACGGTTGGCGATGTCAGCTTCGATTGGGCCAAACTGGTCGCCAATAAAGACCGGGAGATCGACCGTCTGAACGGCATCTATATCAATTTATTGGAAGGCGCCGGCGTTCGTCGTTACGACGGCCGGGCCCGCCTCGTGGATGCCCACACGATCGAGATCGCCGGGGAGACGGTCACAACCGAACACATCCTGCTCGCCACCGGCGGCGCCCCGACGATGCCGGATGTGCCCGGCATTGAACACGCCATCAGCTCGAATGAAGCCTTTCATCTCGAAACCCTGCCCGACCATATCACCATCGTTGGCGGCGGCTATATCGCGGTGGAATTCGCCGGTATCTTCAACGGCCTGGGCCGCAGGGTGACCCAGTTGTACCGTAGCGAGCAGATCCTGCGCGGCTTTGACTGGGACGTGCGCCATCACCTGGCCGGTGAAATCCGCAAGAAGGGCATTGATCTGCGCACGGAGGTCAATGTCACCGCGATCGAGAAGACCGAAAGCGGCTATCGCCTCAGCCTGACCAACGGCGAAACCCTTGATACGGGCCTGATCATGTTCGCCACGGGCCGCCATCCCAATAGCAGCGACATGGGACTGGAGGCCATCGGCGTTGAATTGACCGAAAAAGGCGCGGTGAAAGTCGATGCATGGTCGCAAACCAATATCGCCAATATCCATGCCGTGGGTGATCTGACCGACCGCATCGCATTGACGCCGGTGGCCCTGATGGAGGGGCATGCTTTCGCCGACACGGTGTTCGGCGGCAACCCCCGCCAGCCCAATCACACGGATGTCCCGGCGGCGGTCTTCAGCCAGCCCAGCGTCGGCACCGTGGGCCTGACGGAGGAGCAGGCCCGGGCGCAAACCGGCGCGGTCGATATCTACAAATCCACCTTCACGCCCATGAAGCACACGCTGACGCCGTCGGAGGAAAAAACCCTGATGAAGCTGATTGTCGATGCCCGGACGGACCGGGTCGTCGGCTGTCACGTGGTCGGCCCGGACGCGGCCGAGATGGTGCAGGGCATCGGCATCGCGCTCAGGTGTAACGCCACCAAGGCGCAGTTCGATGCGACCGTGGGCATTCACCCCTCGGCGGCCGAGGAACTGGTCACCATGCGCACGAAATGGACCCCGCCCGAAGCCCAGGCGGCAGAGTAGGTTTCGTTTCCGCGAAAACGAGGCAGCCTCTTAACTGGCGGGCCTGGAATGAGGCCTCATGCTCGGCCCGATCCGTTACCCGCGAAATTCAAAATCCCCCAAAACGATTTCCAATACAGACTAGCCACGTAATATTTTTCTTCTAATGGTTGCGTAGTCAAAAAATTCCGTGATAGCCTTGTTCAGTTACTTTTCTCCGTGCCTATCCGGTTAACGCAGACACCCACTTCATGTAGGGTGCTTCCAAT
>CAZVYX010000096.1:0-9322 GCA_964631725.1 uncultured Rhodospirillaceae bacterium
CCCCCGCAACCAACAAAAAGCCCGCAACATCAACATGTTGTCGGGCTTTTGTCGTTTTGGCGAATATATGTCCCTGTTGAAAATCAGAATTCCAGCTGAAGAGCTTCTCGTAAGCGCTGGGTCGTCTATGTGACCGGCGGATTGCCGCGTTCGAAAGCCGTTGATTTGCAGTAATTCCGATCTGATCCGACACGGGCTCTACGCCTTTCTGGCGAGGGCACCACGTGAATTTGCAAATAATAGCAAACCTTCTCATTCGTAGGGCCGGATGGCGCGCTGCCCGTGACCACCGAAGGTTTCGGTGATCCGCATGGGGTCGCCCAAAAGCCATTGCCGGGCATGGTGGCCGATCCACAGATCCCGGCCCTTGTCCCACTTTTTCATCACCTTCATGGATGGCAGCGCCACCATGGCTTGCCGGCGATTGCTGGCGACCTTGGACAACAAGCGCAGGCCCTTTCAAGCCGTGTGCATGTCCTCGTCATTCCCTTTGCGGCAACGGAAGTAGATATTTCCTTCGCTCAAATGCGGTTTCTTGGAAATGCGTGTCGTGCTGATTTTGCCACCGCAGCTGATAGTGCCGTTTGGCCAGGGTAACCGGGCATATTGCCATTCGCGCCATCTTGGGTGCAGCTTCAAATGGGGGTCCCATTTATCCGGAGACCAAATGATTTGGAGCTGGCCATACTCCGCAGAGGCAAGACCCTTGTGAAACGTTAGCACGGGCCGCTGCTTCGCGTTTTGTTCCTGTTCAAATGACAGGCGGAAAAACCTAATATTCGGAAACGCCTCCAGCAACAACTCGGCGTAGGCATGCAAATCCTCTCTGCTGAGGCAGAACCGGCGTTCCGGAAGGAGCGGATCATAAGCCTCATCATCGTCACTCATCACGATCTCCGCTGGATTGTAGATTATCTTCATCATTCGCGTTATCGTCAGAATTGTCCTGGTTTTCCTCAAGCTCTTCAAGTTGCTTCTTCAGACCTTTCATGATGGTCCGAAATTTGTCCCACACCTCGTGGCGGTATGCTTCTTCGTCGTCACCCTTCTTCAGCTTGCGCACAGCGTCCACAAATTCGGTTCCGGCATTCTTGATCAATCTGGCCAAACTGAGTTTCTCCCAGCCAGATGGGTTGCCGATCATTGGTGGGTCTCCGTTTCGGTCGATTAAGTTTGTGTGGGGATAGGGGCGCCAGAATCCGCTCGTGCCCCGAGACGCGGGGCATGGCCCGAAAACAAATAGAGGCCCAGTGCGAAGCCATGCGGCTGCGCGCGCGGACCCTGTTTCAGGCTCATACGTTGATTTTCGGATGTGGATTCTGGGCACAAAAAAAGCGCCACGTTCAGCGGCTCAATCAGAGTCCGGCGGACCAAGGAAGCGCTCGGTCGTCAAAAAAAGCAGATTTCAAACCTGCTAATTTCAGTGTGGAAGTAATGCGCTATGTAAGTTTAAATTGTAAGACGATTCCATTGACAGGATTGCCGCTGGTCGTCTGAGCAATGGGCGTGCCGTAGAGCAAAACCGCCCTTGTCCCAATCGATGAGGAACTGCAAACCTGCTTCGCAGGGATTGTCGTCGGGCGAGACATCGATACCCCAGGTCAGATGCCGCTTCTCCAGGCGCAGACTGTCACTGGCCCGGTAGCCGACATTGATGATGCCGAATTCCGCGCCGGCCTGCTGCAAGACCTCGTAGACCTACTGGACATATTCCGTGGGTATGTAGAGCTCCCAGCCCAACTCGCCAACGTAGGTGGCCCTGAATGCCAGGGAGGGCGCGCGGCGCAATTGGTAGCGGACTGGCTGTTTGAATTGGCCGCTGACGGGCGGCCGGAAAACGACACCGGTACCGCGCAAAGTCTGCGTCGTCATGGCATGCTATTTGCGCTATCTTCCGCGCAACAGGGCTAGCCCGTTTCTGGTGGAGACCGTGCAATGAAAAATCAAGCGCGCGTGGTTGTGATTGGCGGCGGAGTTGTGGGCGTCGCCACGTTGTACCAACTGGCCAGGCAAGGTTGGCCGGATGTGGTGTTGGTGGAGCGCAATGAACTGACGTCCGGCTCGACCTGGCACGCGGCGGGATTGCTGCCGCTGTTCAATATGAGCTATTCGGTTGGGCAGATCCACAAACACTCGGTCCAGCTCTATCAGGGGCTGGAGGCGGAAACGGGACAGGCGGTGGGCTTCAGCCAGGTCAGCAATATTCGCCTGGCCATGAACCGCGACCGCATGGACGAATATCATCAATATGCCGGCGTGGCCGAGACCATCGGTGTCGAGGTCAAATTCCTGACTCCGGCCGACGTCCAGGAAATCTGGCCCCTGTGCAATATCGACGGGCTGGTCGGCGCCATCCAGCATCCCGGCGACGGCTATATCCAACCCGCCGACGTGACCCAGGCCATGGCCATCGGTGCCCGCAACCTCGGCGCCGAGATCTATCGCCAGACCACGGTGCTGGGTATCGAACAGCAGGCCAATGGCGAATGGCTGGTGAAGACAGACAAGGGCGATATCACCTGCGAACACGTCGTCTCGGCCACCGGCAATTATGCCCGGCGCACCGGCGCCATGGTCGGCCTCGACATCCCCGTGCTGCCGGTCGAACATCAATATATCGTCACCGAGCCACACCCCGAGATCGTCAAGCGGCATCAGGCCGGCCTGCCCGAAATGGGCGTGCTGCGGGAATCCGACGGCTCGTGGTATTTGCGTGAGGAAGCCGGCGGCCTGTTGCTGGGGCCTTACGAGGTCGGGGCGCCGATCTGTTATCCCCATGGTCCCGTCGATGGTGCCGAGTACGAATTGTTCCCCGAGGATCTCGACCGTTTGGCCCCCCATATCGAAGCGGCCATCGCCAGAGTGCCGGCCTTCGGCGAGGTCGGCGTCAAACGGGTCTATAACGGCGCCATCGCCTACACACCGGACGGCAGCCCGATCATTGGTCCGGCCTGGGGTCGGCGCAATTTTTGGCTCAATGAAGGCCACAGCTTTGGCGTTACGGCGGCGGGCGGCGCGGGCTGGCAACTGGCCCATTGGATGATCGAGGGCGAGCCCAGTATCGACATGCTGGGCGTGGAGCCGCGGCGCTTTGGCGACTATGCCAACGCGGCCTACCTGCATGCCAAGAATGAAGAAGCCTATGCCAATGTCTTCGTCATTCATTACCCGGACGAGGAACGGCCCGCCGCCCGGCCCCTGCGCACGGCGCCCTGCTACGAAAGGATGAAGGATCTGGGTGCCGTGTTCGGGCAGAAATTCGGCTGGGAACGGCCCAACTGGTTCGCGCCGCCTGGAACGGCCCAGGCGGATGATTGGTCCTTCCGCCGCTCCGCCTGGTTCGAACATGTGGGCAACGAATGCCGCAACGTGGCGGAAAACGTTGGCCTGCTCGACATGACCGCGTTTGCCAAATGCCGGGTTTCGGGGCCGGGGGCGGAAGCCTTCCTGGACCGGATGATCGCCAACCGCCTGCCGAAAGCCATCGGCCGGGTCAACCTTTGCCATGCGCTGAATTCCTTCGGCGGCGTGCACAGCGAATTCACCATTCTGCGCGAGGCGGCGGACAGTTTCTATCTGGTCTCCGCCGGTGCCTACCAGCGTCTGGATCATGACTGGCTGTGGCGGCATATGCCCGATGACGGCAGCGTGCAAATGGTCAATCTGAGTAACGCGATGGGCGTCCTGGTGGTGGCCGGGCCGCAATCACGCACGTTGATGCAACGGGTTTCCGATGCCGAGTTTACCTCCAACGCCTTTCCCTGGCTGTCGGCCCGGGAGGTGATGGTCGGCCAGGCCCCGGCCACGGCGATGCGGGTCAATTATGTTGGCGAGTTGGGTTGGGAGTTGCATCACGACATCGAGTATCAAAACCATATATTCGATGCCCTGATGGCGGCCGGCGCCGATCTTGGCCTGAAGCCCTTCGGTATCCGCGCCATGGACAGCCTGCGCTACGAGAAATCCTACCGCATGGTGGGCACGGAAATGTCGATCGAGTATGCCGCCTATGAATCCGGCCTCGACCGCTTCGTCCATCCCGACAAGGGCGACTTCATCGGCCGCGAGGCGCTGCTGGCCTGGCGGGACAAGGGCTTCACCAACGCCTTCGTCACCCTGGAGGTGCATGACGTCGCGGATGCCGACGCCTTGGGCAACAACCCGATCTATCTGGGCGATGCGTTGGTGGGCCGGGCGACAGGGGGCAATTACGGCTTCCGGATCGGCAAATCACTGGCGCTTGCCATGGTGCGTCCGGACCTGGCCAAAGTAGGGACCGAATTGCGGATGACCATTCTGGGTGCCGATCACAAGGTCACCGTGATCCCGGAAAGCCCGTATGATCCGGCCAACGAGCGGCTGCGGAGTTAGGCCCTGGTGGAATTCGACTATGTCATCGTCGGCGCCGGGTCGGCGGGCTGTGTGCTGGCCGATCGGCTAAGCGAGGACGGCTCGGCCAAGGTATTATTGTTGGAAGCGGGCGGCGGCGATGGCAGCCTGTTCATTCAGATGCCCACGGCGCTGTCGATCCCGATGAACATGGCGAAGTATAATTGGGGCTTTCAGTCCGAACCGGAGGCGCATCTGGGCGGCCGTGTGATGAATTGCCCCCGGGGCAAGGTGCTGGGCGGTTCTTCTTCGATCAACGGCATGGTCTATGTGCGCGGCAACGCCAGGGATTTCGATGAATGGGAAAGCCTCGGTGCCGGGGGCTGGTCCTATCGCGACTGCCTGCCCTATTTCCGCAAGGCGGAAACCTGTGCCTATGGCGGCGATGAATATCGGGGCGGCGACGGCCCGCTCCATACCTGCAACGGCAACGGCATGGCGAACCCGCTTTATCAAGCCTTTATCGATGCCGGGCGGGAGGCCGGTTATCCAGCCACCGCCGACTATAACGGTTATCAGCAGGAGGGTTTTGGCCGCATGGACATGACGGTGCGCGGCGGCGTCCGAAGCAGCACGGCCAACGCCTACCTGAGACCGGCCAGGAGCCGGACCAATCTTGTCGTTGAATCCGGTGCCCTGAGCCACCGCGTGTTGTTGGAGGGCAAGCGGGCGGTTGGCGTCGAATACGAAAAAGATGGCGCGCGGCGGACCGCCTTGGCCGCGCGCGAGGTGGTCTTGGCGGCCGGCGCCATCGGCTCACCGCATCTGCTGCAGGTCTCCGGCATCGGTCCGGGCGCGGTCCTCGCCGGCGCGGGCATCCCCCTGATCCATGATCTGCCGGGCGTCGGGGCCAACCTGCAGGATCATTTGGAGATCTATTTTCAGTTTGAATGCCGCCAGCCGATCACCCTGAACAGCCGCCTGGGCCCGGTCAGCAAGTTCTTGATCGGGGCGCGCTGGTTTCTGTTCAAATCCGGCCTGGGCGGCACCAACCATTTCGAATCCTGCGCCTTCATCCGCTCCCGCGCCGGCCTGGCATGGCCCGATATCCAGTATCACTTCCTGCCCGCCGCCATGCGCTATGACGGCAAGGCCGCCTTTGACGGCCATGGCTTTCAGGTTCATGTGGGGCCGAACAAACCCCGGGCCCGGGGCCGGCTCGCCGCCCGCTCCCCCGATCCGCGCCAGGGGCCGAAGCTCCAGTTCAATTATCTTGATAACGAGGCCGACCGGGAAGGTTTCCGACAATGCGTGCGCCTGACCCGCGAGATCATCGGCCAGTCCGCCTTCGATCCCTACCGTGGCGATGAAATCCAGCCGGGTGCAAGTATCCAGTCCGACGGGGAGATCGACGCTTGGGTGCGGGACAATGTGGAAAGCGCCTATCACCCATCGTGCAGCTGCAAGATCGGCGCCGACGATGACCCCATGGCCGTGCTGGACCCGGAATGCCGGGTGCGGGGGATCGGCAATCTGCGCGTTGTCGATGCCTCTGTTTTCCCCTCCATCCCCAACGGCAATCTGAACGCACCAAGCATCATGGTGGCGGAGAAGGCCGCCGATATGATCCGGGGCCGGGAGCCGTTGCCGCCATCAAATGCCCAAGTTTATCAGGACCCCCAGTGGCAAAGCCGGCAGCGGCCCGGCAGTCCGCTGCGGACCGTCGCATGAGCATTAGAGGCATTCTGTTCGACAAGGACGGCACCCTGCTGGATTTCAATTCCACCTGGGTGCCCTTGTACCGCGCCGCCGCCGTCATGGTGGCCAGGGGTGATGTTACCCTGGCCGCCAAGTTGCTTCATGCCGGTGGCCAGGATGATGCGGCGGGCACCGTGGCGCCCGGCTCCCTATTGGCGGCAACCGGTACCGCGGAGATCGCCGCCTGCTGGGCGGAAATAGCACCTGACCATGGCTTCGATGATCTGATCGCCGCCCTGGATGAACTGTTCCAACGCGAAATCACCCGCTGTGCGGCCCCAGTGAAGGGATTGACCGAGACCATGGCGGGTCTGAAGAAGCGGGGGTTTGTCATGGGTGTCGCCACCTCCGACGGCGAAGCCAGTGCGGCTGCCAGTCTGGCGCCTTTTGGTGTTCTTGAATATTTCGACTTTATCGCCGGTTATGACAGCGGCCATGGTATCAAGCCGGGACCGGGCATGGCGCATGGTTTTTGTACGGCAACCGGATTGACGCCAGGCGAGATCATGGTGGTGGGTGACAATCGCCACGACATGGAAATGGGCCGTGCCGCCGGCGCCGGCATCTGTGTTGGTGTGCTGAGCGGCACATCGGCCTTGGAGCATCTTTCCGACTTGGCCGATCATGTGATCGATTCCATCGTCGATATTAAAGGGCTGTTGCAAGGGAACAGTGATGGATGAAAGCGCACGGATCGTGGCTCATCAATAGTCGGCGTCGGGCAACTCCACCTTGCGTTTCGCGACGAATTCCTTAAGTGCCTCGTCAATGCCGGGGTCGATGGCCGGTGCTTCATAGGCGGCGAGACGTGCCTTCCAGAGCTTGTTGGCGCGTTCGAGCGATGTGCTCGCGCCCTCCGCCAACCATTGTTCGTACGAATTGCTGTCGGCGACGGATGAGTGGTAGAACGCCGTCTCGAAATTGCGCTGGGTATGGGCCGAGCCCAGAAAGTGATCGCCCGGGCCCACTTCGCGAATGGCGTCCATGGCCTGGGCTTCCTCGGAGATATCCACGCCGCCGGCCAGCGATGCCATCATGCCGCACTGATCCTCGTCGAGAATGAATTTCTCGTAGCTGGAGACCAGGCCCGCTTCCAGCCAGCCGGCGCCATGGAGAATGAAATTGACACCGCCCATGACCGCCGGCCACAGGGACTGCGCGCTTTCATAGGCCGCTTGGGCGTCGGCGACCTTTGCGCCGGTAAGGGAGCCGCCTGAACGAAACGGCAGGCCAAGCCGCCTGGCCAGCTGCGCCGCGGCCAGGATCGTCTGGGTCGGCTCGGGCGTGGCAAAGGTCGGGGCGCCGGACTGCATCGCCGTGGCGGCGGCAAACAGGCCGAAGACAACCGGGGCGCCGGGCCGCACAAGCTGCGTCAGGGCAGCACCGGCCATGGCCTCGGCCAGGGCCTGGGCCAGAGTGCCGGCAACGGATACCGGGGACATCGCGCCCGCCAAGATAAACGGTGTCACGATCACCGCCTGGTTGGCGGCGGCATAGGTTTTTAAGGCACCCAGCATGGTGCCGTCGTAGGTCATGGGCGAGTTGACGTTGATCAGGGACATCACCACGGCGTTGTCGGCGACGAAATCCCGGCCGAACAGGATTTCCGCCATGGCCACCGTATCGGCGGCCCGCTCGGCATGGGTGACCGAGCCCATGAAGGCCTTGTCCGACCAGCGCATGTGGGCGTAAACCATGTCCAGATGGCGCTTCGGCACCGGCACATCGACCGGTTCGCAGACCGTTCCGCCGGAATGATGCATATGCGGCGAAAGATAGGCCAGCTTGACGAAATTCTCGAAATCACCCAGCGTGGCGTAGCGCCGCCCCCCCGCCATATCATGCACGAACGGCGGGCCATAAACCGGTGCTACCACGGTATTGTCGCCGCCGATGGGGACGCTGCGGGCCGGGTTGCGGGCATGTTGGGTGAATTCCGCGGGCGCACTTGCGATCAATTGGCGCGCCAAACCTTGCGGCAGACGCACCCGGGTGCCGTCAACATCCGCGCCGGCATCCCGCCACAATGCCAGAACATCCGCATCGCCAAGGAAATCAATGCCGATTTCAGCCAGAATGGTGTCGGCGTTGGCCTCGATAATCCCGATGGCCTCGTCGGTGAGTATTTCGCAGGGCGGGACGCGGCGCACGATATAGGGTGGAAACACCGTGCCTGAACTGGCCCGGGCGGCGTGCTTTTCCCGGCGTCCGCCGCGACGGCGCCCTCCTGCCGCTTGTGCCATGTCCCTGCTCCCCAAGCCGTTCGTATGGCAATAAATATGAGCCCGTCAAACGTTGGCAACTAGACCGTATCCGACTCTAATTTGCGCACAGCCGACGCCGCGATCCCATCGGCGGCCGGACTGCGTTCCACGCGCGGCGGATTGCCAAACAGATCGCGGTAGCTTTTACTGAAATGCGAAGCTGAAACAAAACCGCAGGCCAGGGCGGCGGCGGTTACCGAAAGATCGGTCTGCCGCAGCAACAGACGCGCCCGGTTAAGCCGCAGTTCCAGATAGTACCGGGTCGGCGTTTTGCCGAAATACCGCTGGAACAGCCGTTCCAGATGCCGCATGGACATCCCCACCGCGGCCGCCAGCTCGGCGTAACTCAAGGGTTCTTCCAGGTTCTGCTCCATCGCCGCGACCGCATCTTGCAGTTTGGGGTGCCCGCCGCCGAGGCGGACGCGCAACGGCATGCGCTGTTGGTCGTGGCGGTCGCGGATGCGTTCGTGCAGCAACTGTTCGGCGATGCGTCCCGCCAGCTCATCATCGTAGTCCAGCGCGATGATGTTGAGCATCATATCCAGCGCCGCCGTGCCGCCCGAACAGGTCAGCCTGTCCCGGTCGATTTCGAACAGCTCGGATGTGAATTCGATGTTCGGATAACGTTCGATCAGCCCGGCCAAATTCTCCCAATGCACCGTGCAGCGGTAACCGTCGAGCAGACCGGCCCGGGCCAGGACGGCACTGCCGGCGCACAAGGCGCCGAGGGTGCTGCCCCGTGCGTCCAGCCGGCGCAGCCAGCCGATCACCTTGCGGTTATTGTAGTCATGGGAATTGATGCCACCGCAAACGAACAGCATCGGGTGGGCATCAACCTCCGACAGCGCGAAATCAACGGCAATCTCAATGCCATTCGATGCCGCGACCGGGCCGCCGTCGGCGGAAATCAGGTCGCAATCATAGAGCCGCCTGCCGCTGACATGCTCGGCCAGGCGCAACGGCTCGATCGC
>CAZVYX010000097.1:0-8951 GCA_964631725.1 uncultured Rhodospirillaceae bacterium
CTTGGATAACGTGCGCACCACGCTCCTTTAGCAATGCAACGACCTCGTTGGAAAACCGGTACTCGAAAATGCTGTCGCCGAGACACAGCAGTTCATCGATTTGCCCCATGATCTCCAAAGCCCGGGTCAAACCGTCGAAATTGCAATGCAGATCGGAGACGATGCCGAGCTTCACGAGGAGGTTCCTTCAGTCGCGGCGGCACGGCGTTGTGACCAGAAGATGTTGAGGTATGTGGCGCCGAGAATGAGGCCGCCACCGCCGAGCGTGTAGGGGTTGAGGCCCTCGGCATAGAAGGCATATCCGACAATCGCCATGGTCGGCAGTTGCAGGAAGCTGATCGGCATGACGACGCTGGCGTCGGCGATGCTGACGGATCGCGCCATGCAATAGTGTGCGGTCAGCCCACTAATGCCGACGATGACGACCCATGGAGCTTCGGCAAGGGTCGGGGCGGCGATATGGCCGCCCGTGAGCACGAAGGCAAACACACACTGCATGGCCATCATGTAGAATACGATCCGCAAAGGCGGTTCCGTCGCCGTCAACGCCTTCACCATAATGATGGATGTGGCGTAACACAGCGCCCCCAGTACGGTGATGCCTGTCGCAATCTCCACCGGCACGACGCCTGGCCGAACCACGATCAGGACGCCGACAAAGCCGCACAGTATTACGATTAGCCGGGGTAGCGTCATCCGTTCGCCCAGGAAGGCGACGGCCAGCGCGACGCCGAAAATCGGCATCGTCGAACTCAACGCGGTGACGTCGGCCAACGCCAAATGCGCGATGCCGTAGAACCAGCAAAACTGGCCGAGGAAATGCACGGCGTTGCGCACCAAATGACCCAGCGGACGGCTGGTGGTCACGCTCTTGATCCCGCCGAATGCCAGGGCAATCGGCAACATCAGGATGACGCCGATAAGTCCGCGATAGAGCATAATTGCAGCCGCATCGTGCGCGCCGGAAAGCTCGCGTCCGGCAACCTGCATGGATGCAAAGCTCGCGACCGCGCCGAGCATCCAAACGGCACCCAAAAGCGGTCGGCTCTGCACCGCCGCGCCATCCACCGCTATTGCGTGCACTCCCGCATTGAACTGGATTTTTTCATGTGGAGCTCATCGTACCGTTGATGCTGGGGGGAAGGAACGGGAATTGGCTACTTACCGAGAAAACTTTCCGGAAACACCAAGTGCGGACCCGCAAGCGGGTCTTGTGGGGAGAGCCAGGTTGAGACCGGCTCTAATCCTACTATGCATTTTTCTCATTTATTTGGCTTCGAAATTTCTAGTCGTAACCAAACCGGTAGCGCACAGCGTTTCTTTGTCTCCCTTGACTGCAAACACATTTGCCTTACCGACTGAAACTGTTTTTCCTGAAGATACTGCACACCCACGCGCAATAAAGGATGTTCCATTTGCTGGAGCCAATATCTTGGTGGAGAAATCAATCGTTGAAAATATCCAGCCTGGAGGAAGCTTTGTCCCAATTGCAGAACACGCTGCGATGTCCATTAACATACCGATTGGACCAGCCTGAAAGGAGCCTTGGGCAAAAGAAAGCTCTTCTCGGTATGGAATCCTGATTTCCACGCTGCCATGCTCAATTTTGGTAAATTCCATTCCCATGAATTTGACAATAGGCATCGCAAGCACGAATTGTTTGATTGCTTCTTTGAATTTTGGATTCTGTGGTGTCTCTTTCACTTGGTCTCCTAACAAGTTGAAATTAATTGTTAATATAGATTATTTGGTTGCATAACAGCTTAATAGCAGTCAAGTGACCGGTCAATTCGCCCGAGCAAAACAGGCGAAAAACGCCTATTCATAGGAAGCAGCATCTATCCTATCGGGACATTCCTTTGGGTTGCCTAAGTAATCGCCCACAACACTAAAACCATACAAATTTTAGAGTTCTTTTGGCCTGTCAAAAAAACCGCGCTGTATCAGGACTGGGCCAGTGGCAGCAATTGCCGACCGTCTGCTTCGGATCAAAACCGCCCTGTTATTGTTCGCTAATATAACGCTCGAAGCTGAACGATAAGCAGACACGAGCCCGACGGCTGATTTGGTCCGGTTCGTGCCAACAGGTGACATTAGGGCCAGACAGCGAAACTCATGGCTTCTTACACCTGCGAACCTTAGGATCGAGACTGATTACGCTATGGAGTTCGACTGCAACGGGAGGAAATTTCAATGGGGGACAGAGTTCATAGGCTACTTTCCGACGGCGACCCGACGACAGGTATGCAGCCTTCCAACATGATCCCGCCCGAGGCCTTCACCAGCGAAGATCACACGGAACTGAACCACACCGTCTTCGCGACGGGGGATGAATCTATTCTCTCTGGAGTGTGGGAGTGTGCGCCCTGTAAAGAGGAGGTCGAGAGCTATCCCGTCCACGAGATGATGACCGTCATCTCCGGTTCGGTGACGCTGACGAATGCGGACGGTAATTCCGAAACTTTCACATCCGGTGATGTCTTCTTCATCCCGAAGGGGACAAAATGTACTTGGCACGTCACTGAGACCCTTCGAAAGTTCTACATGATCGCGGCGTGACATAGCACCGCAGAAGCATCAAGAATTACCTCGTTTCTTGTCGAAACCGGACGTCCGAGATGGGTCAAAAACGGACCGTTAGAAATTTCTGATATAACGTCCGCACATGGATGCAAAGCGGACATTGCAGCGAGAAAAGACAGCAGCCGTAGGGTGCTAACCGGTCAGGATGATGGCAACGATCGCCACCATGATCAGGGCGATGCCGGCGAACTCCATTGGCGAGGTCTTTTCCTTGAAGAAGAACACCGAGGCGGCAAACGTAAAGATCAGCTCGATCTGCCCCACGGCCCTGACGTAAGCCGCGTTCTGCAGGGTGAAGGCGGTGAACCAGCCGACCGAGCCGAGAAAACCCACCAGACCGACCATCGAGGCCGGTTTCCAATGGCGGACCACCGCCGTCATCTGCCCCGGCTCGCGCCACAACAGATAGCCGCCGAGCATGACAGTTTGCATGCTCAGGGCCACGGCCAGGGCAAAGGCGGCGCGGATCATCACGTCCAGATCACCCAAGGCCAGGGTGGCGCCGCGAAAGAACACCACCGATGCGCCCAGGAACGCACCGCAGACCAGGCCCACCAGGGTGGATTTCTCGAACAGGGAGGTCGCCAGATTGGCCCAGGTTAATTCCGACTGGGCCATGGACAGGATCACCACGCCGACCAGGCCCAGCATGATGGCGGCGGTGCCCGCCATGCTGACTTTATCGCCCAGCAGAATCAGGCCGAGAATGGCAATTTGCAGGATCTCGGTCTTGGAAAATGTCGTGCCGACGGTGAAATTACGCAGGGAGAAGAGATAGATCAAAACAAACGTGAACAGGATCTGCGACAGGCCGCCCAGGAAGCAATAGATCAGGAACTCCCCGTTTACCGCCGGCAGGTCGTAACCGCCATAGTGGACCACGGCCCACAGCAACATGTACGACAGGGGCAAGGCGTACAGGAACCGTACATAGGAGGCGCCGCCCGTGGACAGGCGGCCCTTGATATGCTTCTGCAGTACCGAACGCAGGTTCTGCATGAAGGCAGCGAAAATGGTAATGGGAATCCAGTACGAAAACATTTGCTGCTATCCCACCTGGGCCTAGCCGATGGGAACCAGTGCGGCGGCGACATCGCGATCTTCGCCCAACAGCACATTGTAGGTACGGCAAGCCGCCCCCGTCGCCATGGCTTCGATCACCACGCCCCATTGCCGCACCTCAGCGCGCAATTCCGGATCGATCAGCGCGCCGGTTTCGCCGCAGCCCAGCAGCAATACGCCCACCTCGCCGGCGGCATCGCGGATCGGCGCCAGATCATCGATGGCAAGTGCCGCTATGCTCTGAACGGGCCAGGCCATGGTCTGGCGCGGCAGTACCAGGATGGGACCAATATGGCGCGTGCCTGAGATACGAAAGCCGCCATCGCCATAGCCGTGGATCAGTTGTCGATCGGCGGCGACGGGGGGCGTGATATCCATGGCTTAGCTGGAGGTTTGCGCGGCGTCCCGATCTTCGCCACTGCCTTTATCGCTGCGATGGCGGTTGCCCAGGCCCAGAATGATCAACAACGGCGCGGCAATGAAGACCGATGAATATGTACCCACGATCACGCCCCACATCATGGCGAAGACAAAGCCCTGAATGACCGCGCCGCCGAATATGAACAGGGCCACCAATGCCAACAAGGTGGTGACGGAGGTCATCGAGGTTCGCGACAGGGTGTCGTTGATGGCCAGGTTCAGGACATCGGCCAAATCCATGGTCTTGTACTTGCGCAGATTCTCACGCACCCGGTCATAGACCACGACGGTATCGTTGATCGAGTAGCCGACGATCGTCAACAATGCAGCGATGGTCGAGAGATTGAACTCCATCTGGGTCACCGCGAACATGCCGACCGACAGGGCCACGTCATGGATTAGGGCGACAACGGCGCCGACACCGAAATGCCATTCAAAGCGGAACCAGATATAGATCAGCATCAGGACCACGGCCAGGGCGATGGCGATGGCGCCGGCCTCGATCAACTCGCCACTGACCTTGGGGCCGACGAATTCCGTACGGCGGTACTCCAGGCTCTCGCCCAGGGCGGCACGGACCTTGGCCACCGCTTTTTGCTGCGCCGTGGCGTCACCGGGCTGTTTTTCAATGCGGATCAATACCGTGTCGGCGGCGCCGAATTCCTGCAAGGAAACCTCGCCCAGACCCAGACCGCCGGTCCTGGTCCGCAGGTCGCTCAGATCGGCCGGGCCTTCGGTCTGTACCTCGATCAGAATACCGCCACGGAAATCGATGCCGAAGTTCAGCCCCGGCGTAAACGCCATGATCAACGAGATCAGCACCAGCAGGGCCGAGCCCGCCATGGCCGGCTTGCGCCAGTTGACGAAGGGGATGGAGGTCTTTTCGGGGACCAGTCTAATATGAAACATATCCAATCCCCTATATCGGCAACGCGACCGGACGGGTCCGGCGCAGCCAGAAAACCAGCATCATCCTGGTCACCACGACAGCGGTAAAGACCGAGGTGACGATGCCGATGCCCAAGGTAATGGAGAACCCCTTGATCGGACCGGACCCCATGGCGAACAGGATCACGGCGGCAATCAGGGTTGTGATGTTGGCATCGAAAATAGTGCCGACGGCGCGTTGATAACCCGCCTCCATCGCGGCAAAGGGCGTCTTGCCGGTACGCACCTCCTCGCGAATACGTTCGAACACCAGAACGTTGGCATCGACCGCCATGCCGATGGTCAAGACGATGCCGGCGATACCCGGCAGGGTCAGGGTAGCCTGCAGCACGGACAGGGCGCCCATGATCAGGAACAGGTTGATCAACAGGGCCAGATCGGCGGCCAGGCCAAAGATGCCGTAGGACAGCACCATGAAGACCATCACGGCGACAAAGGCAATGATACAGGCGATCTTGCCGGCGGCGACGGAATCAGCGCCCAGGGCGGGGCCAACCGTACGCTCCTCCAAAATCTTCAAGGGCGCGGGTAAGGCACCGGCGCGCAGAAGGAGTGCCAGGTCCTGCACTTCCTGCACCGTGAAGTTGCCGCTGATAATACCGGTGCCGCCCAAAATAGGCTCCCGTATCACCGGGGCAGAGATCACCCGGCGGTCCAGTACGATGGCGAACGGCCGGCCCACGTTCTTTGCCGTGGCATCGCCGAAACGCTTGGCGCCGACGCTGTCGAAACGGAACGAAACCACCGGCATATTATCTTGAAAGGTGGCGGCCGAATCCACCAGGGTATCGCCGCTGACCATGACCCGCTTGCGCACCACATACATATCCGCCGGCCCGCCGTCGGCGGTGCGTTCGTCCGATTCCAGCAGTTCCGAGCCGGGCGGCGTGCGCGCGCCGCCAAGGATTTCCATCGGCGACGTGGTCACATCGACCAGGCGAAACACCATCTTGGCCGTCTTGCCGAGAATATTCTTCAAACGCTCGGGATCCTGCAGGCCCGGCACCTGCACCAGGATACGTTCGTCGCCCTGGCGCTGGATGGTCGGCTCCCGCGTGCCCAGTTCGTCGATGCGCCGGCGCACGATCTCGATGGATTGCTCGATGGCGGAGCGGCGGCGTTCCCGAATGGCTTCTTCCGTCAGGGTAATGGTGATCTGATTATCATTCACCACCTCGACCACGATATCCTGGCCGCCGGCGATCCCGGCAATGGCGTTGGCCTGCACCGGCACCGCCAGTTTGCGGATTTCCGTCAGGGCCAGTTCCATTTGCCCGGGCTTGCGGATAGTGACGGTTACGGAACCGTCCTGCTGGCCCAAATTGCGGTAGCCGATGCGCTTGCCACGCAGGGCCGGGCGCACGGAGTCCACCAGGGCGGCCAGGCGCTCCTGCACCACCACCGCCGCCTCGACTTCCAACAGCAGATGGCTGCCGCCCTGCAGATCGAGGCCCATATTGACCTGTTTATGGGGCAGCCAGTCGGGCAGCCCTTCGGCGGTCTTTTCGGAAACGAAATTCGGCAGCGTGAAAGCCACGCCGAGGACGCACAGAACGGCGACCAAAACAATCTTCCAGGGAGCGAAGTACAGCATGACGCGGGCCGCTTTGAACTATTGTGCTACGAAGCTATTTCTTGGAACCGAAGCTGAACAGCGACTTTTTCGGGGCCGGCTCGCCGTCGTTGGCGGCATCCTTGCCGCCGTCGCCGTCGTCATCCGACTTGCCCTCGCCCTTGCCGCCGCCACCGCCTGAAACAGGGGCGCCCTTGCTCAGCACATCCGTCAGGGTCGACGATATCACCTTGACCCGCACATTCTCGGCAAGTTCCACCTGTACGGTGGTCTCGTCGATGACCTTGGTCACCTTGCCGAACATGCCGCCGCCGGTGACCACCTGGTCGCCACGGCGCACGTTGGAGACCATTTCGCGGTGCTCCTTGGCCTTTTTTTGCTGCGGTCGGATCAAAAAGAACCAAAAGACGACGAAAATCAGCAACAGGGGCATTAATTGCACGAACATGCCGCCGTCGGCCGCGCCGCCGGCCTGCGCATAAGCGGGCGAAATCAGCATAAGGAGTTCTCCGGTATCTAGCTTGAGGCGGGCGGACTATAGCCCCGCCGCTGTGGATTGCAAATGCTTAAAGCACAAAGGTCACGAACACTTGTGGCGCACTCTATCAGGTACTGTATCGCCCGTCACACCAGATATTCGAGGCAGTTGGTTTCTTCCAGCAATGGCGAGATGGCCTTTCGATCCGCCTCCCCCAGGGCAGCGAAGCGTTGCCGCAGCATGCCATAGCATTTACCCTGGTACTTGAAGGGGCGTTGGCGATAGCTCTCACCCCAGATCTCCACCGCCACCTCTTCCCGTTCGTCGCGCAAGGCAGCCGCATTGGCCTTGAAGAACGGCAGGTAAGCCTCGCCACAAAGACACAGCAGATCCTTCACGGCCTGGCTCGGCGCCTGCCCGGGCCCGCGCCAGGGTCCCTCCTCCCAGCCCGACAGATCGTCCATCAGGATCAGCCAGCAAAACGTCATGGGCGCGTCCCGCCGCATGATGGGTGCCGCGCCCGGCGCATGGGCGCCCGGCTGCATCTGGCCGAAAAAGGCGAAATCGGCACTTGCCGGCCGGCCGCCAAACAGGAACATATCGTCCGCCAGCATGCTTTCAAAAGCGCCCAATACGGTTTTGAAGGTCCTATCGATCACCGGCCGGTTCGCCGCCGAGACGCCGACCAGGGCATTGCGGCCCACCTGCCGATCCCGCATCGCCGCGCCGGTCGCCGCCACCTTGTCCCAGGGCCCGGGCCCCTCGCGGAACCAGCCCAGATAGTGGCCATAGAATTCCTGATCTTCTTCGTCCAGCCAGCGTTGTTGATACATGAACTTGGTGGCCCATTCGTCCGACATATCCTCCAGCATGAAGTTCAGAAAGGCCGTTCCCGTGTCTTCGGGCAGGACCGAGCGCTGGCCCGGATGGCGCTGCTCCAGATAGTCGACGATGGGGGTGGAATCGCTGAGGTAACTGCCGTCGGCGGGATCATTCAGAATGGGAATGGTCGGCGGCCGGACATGGGCGACTTCGCCGGCCACGCGGGCCCGCAACAGCCAATCGAACGGAATACGCCGGTACCGCATCAGGGCCCTGATTTTCAACGAATAAGGCGAGCCTGGCCCGCCAATCAACCGGTAACGCTGCTGCATGTTCATCTCCTCTCCAACGCCAACGCCCGTTTCACCGAAATTTCTGAAATCCATCTCAAGCCGAACAAAATTCTGAAGCCTTTTTCACCAACAAGCCTTGGTTACATTGTGCCGCAACGCCATTATCATAGGTTTACATAAACAAAACAAAATGGTTACGATACGGGTCATACTGATACTTTCCGGCGGAGTTTCGGTTCAGAGGGCGCAAAACGATGGTCGAATGGATCAAGGTTGGTCTGGGAGCAGTATTCACTTTGGTCGCCGGGTTTTGGACATTCTTCACCTACACACAAAATGAGTTGCGTCGATCCGATTTGGCTATTGCCGCAGTAAGTGATGCTCTGGCTGTCATGGAACTGAACTGTAATTTTAAGAATGATCTGTATCTGAATCACCTGTTCGAGCAGAACATAGAAGCCGACGCCAAAACCGAAGGCGTAGTGCCGCTTTCTGAGCGACAAAAAACTTGTCTTAAGGCCTATCTCACGACGTATCAGAAAACCGTCAGTGGTTCTGTTGATATTGAGCGTCCCTTCTTGGTCCGATCATCAGATTGGGAAACAAGGTGGCAGAATTTCTACGGATCTCTGAATGACGCAAGGATTGCCGGCTACGATAGCCAGAGGATCAAGACGGCATGGGAGGAGATATCTGATTTGCGCAGAGGTTTTAAACTAAATCCTGATTAATAGAGGGATATCAGCATATGGCGCGGTACATAAGATTGTTC
>CAZVYX010000098.1:0-8946 GCA_964631725.1 uncultured Rhodospirillaceae bacterium
ACGATGTCTTCGTGGCCGGGGATCTGGACGGCGTGCTGCCGATCACCGCCCGTTCGACCCTGCCCACCTATCGTCAATCGGATTATCCGGTGCTGGCCACGGGCAAGGTCCGCTTCGCGGGCGAGCCCATCGCCATGGCCGTTGCCGAAAGCCGGGCCGAGGCCGAGGATCTTTGTGAGGCGATCGAACTGGATCTGGATGAGTTGCCCCCGATCGCCGACGTTTGGCGGGCCCTGAGCCCGGATGCCGGCAGGGTGCATGATGACTGGCCGGATAACCTCTGCCTGCGCACGGAAGTTGAGCAGGATCTGTCTGAGTTGGAAAACAACGCCCCCGTGAAGATCGAGCGGGAAATCAATACGGCACGGCAATGCATGATGCCCATGGAGGGCAAGGGCGTGCTGGCCTATTGGGACGACCGCGCCAGCCAACTGGTGGTGATCAGCGCCACCCAGGTCTCCCACATTGTCCGCACCGGCCTGTCGGAATGCCTGGGGCTGGAACAGGGCGCGATCCGGGTGCAGACCGTCGATATCGGCGGCGGCTTCGGCTACAAGGCGACATTGCAGCCGGAGGAGGTTTGCATCGCCTGGCTGGCGCTGAAATACCGCGCGCCGTTCCGCTGGATCGAGGATCGCCGGGAGCATCTGACCGCCGGTGCGAACACCCGCGAGCACCATTACAAGATCAAGGCCTATGCCGACGAACGCGGCAAATTGCTGGGTCTGGACGCGGAAGTCTGGGTCGATATAGGCGCCTATTCGGTCTATCCCTTTACCGCCTGTATCGAGGCGGCCCAGGCGGGCGGCAATCTGCCGGGACCGTACAAATTCGATTTCTACCGTTGCAAGACCTATTCGGTGTCGACCAACAAGCCGCCCTTCGCGCCATACAGGGGCGTTGCCCGGCCCGGCGTCTGTTTCGCCATGGAGCAAATCATCGACGCGATCGCCCGGGAGGTTGGCCGCGAGCCGGCGGATGTACGCGAGGAAAACCTGGTCCCCGTCGATGCCATGCCCTTCACCAACATCACCGGCAAGCAATACGACAGCGGCGACTATGCCGCCTCGCTGCGCGGCGTGCGCCGGCAGATCGGTTTCGATCAGGTGCGTCAGCGGCAGGGCGAGGGCGAAGCGGACGGCCGGCTGGTCGGTGTCGGCTTCGCCACCTATACCGAACAGAGCGCCCATGGCACCGCCGTCTTCGCCTCGTGGGGCATTCCCATCGTACCTGGCTATGAACAGGCGACGGTGCGGCTGACCGCCGACGGCGGGGTCGAGGTGCGGGCCGGCATTCAATCCATCGGACAGGGACTGGAAACAACCCTGGCCCAGGTCGCCAGCGAAATCCTGACGATCCCGACGGACAACATCCAGGTGCTGTTGGGCGACACCGCCATGACGCCTTATTCCACCGGCGCCTATGCCTCGAGGGGCATGGTCATGGCCGGCGGTGCGGTCTCGAAAAGCGCCGGCGTGCTGGCCGACCGTATCAGGGCGATCGCGGCGCATCTGCTGCAATGCGAGGCCGATGACATATCTTTTGAAAATGGCGAGATCAAGTCCGGCGCCGCCTCGTTGAATTTCGCCGATGTGGGACGGGCGTGGTATCTCCGCCCGGAGGAATTGCCCGAGGCGGTTGATCAAGGCGGCCTGGAGGTCACGGAAGGCTACAAGCCCGGCACCGATCTCGGCGTCTTTTCCTATGCCTCCCATGCCGCCGTGGTCGCGGTCGATCCGGCCACGGGACATGTGGAAATTCTCGACTATGCCATTACCGAGGACTGCGGCCGCATGGTCAATCCAATGGTCGTCGAGGGCCAGGCCTATGGCGGCACCGCCCAGGGTATCGGCACCGCGTTGTTCGAGGAATCCCCCTATGACGCCTTCGGGCAGCCGCTGTCTTCAACCCTGGCCGACTACATTCTGCCGGGCCCGGCGGAATTGCCCAGCATGCGGGTTGAGCACATGGAGACCCTGTCGCCGCACACGGCGCACGGCATCAAGGGCGTCGGCGAAGGCAGCGCCATCGCCCCGCCGGCGGCCATCGTCAACGCCATCAACGATGCCTTGCACGGACTTGGCGTTGAGATTAACCAGGCACCGATGCCGCCCTCCTATATTCTTGGCAAGATTTTGGCGTCCCGGAAGACAGCGTCATGAAACCGGCGAAGTTCGAATATCATGCCGCCCATGGCACCGCCGACGCGGTCGCTTTGCTGGGCCAACTGGGCGAGGGCGGCAAGATCATTGCAGGTGGGCAGTCCATGGGGCCGATGATGAATCTCCGCGTCGCCCGGCCCGAGGCCGTGGTCGATATCCGGGCGGCGGCGGATTTGCGCGCCGTTACGGACGACGGCGGCGATGTGCTGATCGGAGCCTGCGTTACCCATGGGCAAATCGAGGATGGCGATATCCCCGACCCGAGCCAGGGCATGCTGTCCCATGTGGCCGGCGGCATCGCCTATCGGGCGGTACGCAATAGAGGCACCATCGGCGGCAGCGTGGTGCATGCCGATCCCGCCGCCGATTGGGTGACGGCCCTGATCGCGCTGGGTGGTCAGATCGTCATTGTCGGACCCGATGGCCGGCGGGAGGAGCCGGCAGGGAATTTCATGCTCGGTGCCTATACGGTGACCCTGGCGGAGGGCGAACTGGTGGCGGCGATCCGCCTGCCCCGTCTGTCACCGGCGGCGAGTTGGGGCTATGCCAAACTGAACCGCAAGGTGGGCGAATTCGCCGATGCCATCGGCGCCGTGGTGATCGATCCCTCCCGGCGCTTTTGCCGTGTCGTCCTGGGCGGTCTGGACGGCACCCCATGTTTGTTGCGTGATACGGCCCAGGCCATTGCCAAAGGCGAGCGCGGAGAATTACCGGACTTGGTCCGGACGGAGATAGAGCGCCGTCTGCCGCGGGCGGCACCCGATAGGAAACAGATTTATGGCGTCGCGCTGGACCGCGCGATCGCCTCGGCGATTGGATAGATAGCGCCATGGCAATGCTGGAACTGCACATCAACGGCAAGGCGGTCCGCGCGGAGGTGGAACCGCGTCTGCAACTGGCGGATTTTCTGCGTCAGAACCAGGACCTGACCGCCACTCATGTGGGCTGCGAACAGGGCGTCTGCGGCGCCTGTACGGTGCTGATCGACGGCAAGCCCACGCGCTCCTGTATCTCCTACGCGGTGCAGTGCCAGGGCGCCGATATCACCACCTTGGAAGGCCTGAACAGCGATCCCCTGATGCAGGAGCTGCAGCAGGCCTTTACCGGCCAGCATGCTCTGCAATGCGGGTTTTGCACGCCGGGGATGTTGATTTCCGCCCATGACCTGATCTCCCGCAAGGGCGCCCTGGACGAGGCGGCGATCCGCCACGAAATGAGCGGCAACCTGTGCCGTTGCACCGGCTATATGGGGATCGTCGCGGCAATCAGGGACGTCGGCCTGAAGCATTCGGACGGTCGGCAAGCGGCCCCGAACATCCCGGGCAATATGGGCTTTGGCCTGGCCAAGGCGGTGCCGGCTTTCGATCTTGCCGCCGAGGCCGTGGCGGATACCAGCGCATCCATGGCCGTGACCGCCGATGCCGGCCCGCCGGAAGCGGGCTGGTCCCGCCTGGAACAGGCATTCACCGTTGCCCAGGCAATTGAGCCGGTCTGGCAATACTTCAGTGATCCAGGCAATATCGCCGGCTGCTTTCCCGGCGCCCGGCTAACCGCTTACGAGGGCCATGACATTGCCGGTACCATCGATGTCAAGTTCGGCCCGATCACTGCCAGTTTCGCCGGCACCGGGCGTTTTGATCTGGAGCCCGGGAGCCGGCGCGGCGTCCTGCGGGGCAGCGGTGCGGACAAACGCGGCGGCAGCCGGGTCAAGGCCAACGTCAGCTTCGTGCTCGCGCCTGGCAGTGACGGGTCGACAACGGAGGTTAGGGTCGTGGTCGACTATCTGCTTTCGGGCCCGTTGGCGCAGTTTGGCCGCTCCGGACTGGTGCGTGAGTTCGCCAACCGTCTGAGCCAGCAATTTGCCGCGAACCTGAACCGGGCCATGGCGGGTGGAGAAGCCGGCGCCACGGCGAATGGCGCCGGTGAGATTTCGATCATCTCCACGACCCTGTCAATTATCTGGGCCGGGATACGGTCCCTTTTTGGCCGCTCGTAGTTCGGTTCAGGAATTCGCCATTGGCGGTGATGATGGTGCGCGAGATCTGCCGAGGGCGGATTATCATGCTATAATTCGGGCCTGGCCCGCACATCGGGCGCGCGATGAGATGGCGGAATGCAAGATTCAATCACATTTGATCCAATGGATCTGAAAATTCTGGATGCCCTGCAACGCGATGCGACCATAAGCAACCAGGATCTGGCCAGTGAAGTCGGTTTGTCGCCCTCGCAATGTTCGCGGCGGCGGATCGGGCTGGAGAAAAGCGGTGTTATCAATGGCTATCACGCGGTGCTGGACCGCGAACGGATGGGATTCGGCGTCACCGTTTTCGTCTCCGTTTCCCTCAACGCTCACAATGTGACCGGCGCCCTCGGCATCCGTGAACTGGCGGCGGCAACACCGGAAATACTGGAAGCGCATGCGCTGACCGGATCGGCGGATTACCTGCTGAAGGTCGCGGTGCGGGATTTGCGGGCGCTGTCCGCACTGGTCAATGATGTGCTGCTGCCCAACGAAGGGGTCGCCCGGGTGCATTCCAACATCGTGCTGGAAACTATCAAGGAGGGGTCCCGGCTGGCGCTGACGCCAGGGCCTGCCCGGCCTCGAAGGCGCGCAGATTGAGGTCAACCAATTCGCCGCCCCGGCCCTTGAAACGCGCCGTTGCCGTCTTGGCCAGCAGCGCCGCCTCCAATGGCAGCTCGGCACTGGCGGCACCCAGCATCACCATGTTGGCCAGGCGCGGTTCGCCCAGACGCTGGCCCACGGCCGCCGCGTCAATGCCCTGCACCGACGGGTTGGCGGTTTGCATTGTGCCGACCGGGTTGTCGGGATAGCTGGCAACGCCGGCGGACACCACGGGCGGCACCACCGCCGCCAGGTTGACGAAGGCCGCGCCGCCGGGCTTCAGGTAGGCGAAATAGCGCAGACCCTCGGCCGGCTCCATGGCCAGCAGCAGGTCCGCCTGGCCGGGCGCGATTGACGGCGAGAATACCTCCGAGCCGATCCGCACGTGGGAGCTGACGCTGCCGCCGCGCTGCGCCATGCCGGCAACTTCGGTTTTCTTGACATCATAGCCCGCCGCCACGGCCGTTTGCGCCAGCGCCTCGGAGGCGGTCATCACGCCCTGGCCGCCGGTGCCGACGACGATAATGTTGAAGTCTTCCCGCTTGCTGTCCGTGCGCATCGTGCGTCCCTCCTGCCTCATGCCATCTCTGTCGCCGCCATTGGGGCTGTAATCGCCCCAGGGCCGCAGGTTTCGGCACATAGGCCGCAGCCGGTGCAGGCGACGGCATCGATCCTTACCCATGCCTTGTCGAAGCGCTTGCCGCGTTTTGTCACTTCCGTTTCACGGCGGGTCACCTGCAGCGCCGGGCAGCCGGTCTGCAGGCAGTTGGTGCAGCCCGTACAGGCCTCTTCACGCACCGCCAGGGCTTTATGGCGGCGGAAATCATCGATCAGAACGCAAGGTTTATTGGTGATGATGACGGAGGGTTCGGGCGCCTTCGTTTCCTCCTTGATGATCTTGAACAGGGTCGGCATTTCATACGGATCGACCTCGCGGATCCGCTCGGGCCGCACACCCAGGGCCCGCACCAGTTCGGCGAAATCCACCCGTGGCGCCGGCAGACCGGCGACATCGCGGCCACTGGCCGGATTGTCCTGGCCGCCGGTCATCGCGGTGGTAGCATTATCCAACAGCATCACGGTGACGTTGCCGCCCTTGTAAACCAGGTCGATCAGGCCCTGGATGCCCATGTGAAGGAAGGTGGAATCGCCGATCACCGCAATCACCGCCTTGTTGCGGTCGGCGCCATCCGCACCGTGTTGCCGGCGGGCCAGATCCATGCCCAACGCCATGCCAATCGAGGCGCCCATACAGGTGACGCTGTCGAGGGCCTGCCAGGGCCGCCCGGCGCCCAGGGAATAGCAGCCGATGTCGCCGGCGATGATGGCCTTTTTCTTGAACCGCGACAGGCAATAGTAAACCCCCAGATGCGGGCAGCCGACGCACATGGTGGGCGGACGGGCAAAGACTTCGGCCACCGGCGGCGCCGCCGGAGGCAGAACCTCACCGCTCTCGGCAATCAACCCGCGTAGAGCCGGCCGCAGTACCTCGGGCGTCAGCTCGCCCTTGTTCGGCAGCAAATCTTTGCCCATGACAGGGATGCCCGCCGCGCGCAGTTCGGTCTCCACCAGGGGCTCGGTTTCCTCCACCACCACCAATTGCTCCAACCCGCTGGCGAATTTCCTGATGCTTTCGAAGGGCAGCGGATAACTCAGCCCCAGCTTGAAAACCGGCGCGTCGGGAAAGCTCTCGCGCACGTGCATGTAGGCCGGTCCGGACGTGATGAAGCCGATGCCGCCAGCGCCGTCGCTGGCAACATTAAGGCCGCATTGTTCGGTGAAATCGGCCAGCAGGCGGTCACGTTCGACCTGCACCTGCAGCCGGTTGCGGGCGTGCGCCGGCACCAGCACCATGCGTCCTGGGTCGCCGGCAAAGGCATCCTTGGCCCGACCGGGCGCGCGTTCGCCGAACACGGCCCTGGTCTTGACGTGGCAGACCCGCGTTGTAAGACGTAGCAGAACTGGGCATTGGAACCTTTCGGACAGCTCGAAAGCGTCCCGCGCCATCTCGTATGCTTCCTGGGAATCCGCCGGTTCCAGCACCGGCAAATGGCCAAAGCGGCCCCAAAACCGCGAGTCCTGTTCGTTCTGAGAGGAGGAAAGCCCGACATCGTCCGCCACCGCGATGACCAGCCCGCCCACGGGCCCGGACAAGGTCAACGACATCAGCGCATCGGCGGCCACATTCAGGCCCACATGTTTCATGGCACAAAACGCCCGCGTTCCCATCAGGGAGGCGCCATAAGCGACCTCCAGCGCGACCTTCTCGTTCGTCGCCCAGTGGGCATCCAGGTCGGAAAAATCGGAAAGGTATTCCAGAATTTCCGTCGATGGCGTGCCGGGATAGGCGGCGGCAACTATCGCGCCGGCCTCCCAAACGCCGCGCGCAACCGCATGGTTGCCGGACGCCAATAGGGCTTCGGTGGTAACGATCGGCGCGATCATGTTCATTTTTTGCGCTCCCAAGCCAGCAATGCCGGGCGCCTCCAGACGGGCGCCGCACTTCGGAATCATGGCGATGAGGATAGCTCATTTCGGCCGGCGCGCGATTGTGAATACATGCTCGATTGGCCAATAAAGTGATAGATACTGGCAAAATATGGCAATTAGCGCAAAAAGATTGCGTTTAACAGGATCTTAATACAATTTTCATATTTCGCGGCAATACGCGCCGCACCGGGAGGATCGTTCGATTCATGGTGCCGCCAGCCAAATTAGCCGTCAAGCCGCCGCTTCCTACGGGATTACACCCTGCTGGAAAACCGCCATTGGCGCGGCGTGAAGGACCACGCGTGGCCCATTTGCAGTACGCGGCGATGACGGGTCCGTTTTCGCTGATCCCCCGAAAGCCGCCATAACATTAGAAATTTTTCATTTCTGCTTTTGGCCCGAAGTGGACGTTTCGAGGTCACCTTTTCTGGTTGATTGAAGTGCCGGAGATGTCATGGAGCCAGCGATTATGTCCACTAACTAAAATTCCCTTACCGTACAGGCAGATTGAAAAATTGCGTCAATACGAAATGCTTGTGGGCACCGACCCGGAAAACCCGCTGGGCTCACTCTTTCCATTCCCAAACATTGCCATCATTCAGTCCCGTATTCTTGATCGGTTTCTTTGACTGCAGCCAGGCTTCTGCTTCAGCATTACCTTTCAGATAGGCGTTCCAGAACATCAGGCTGATTTTCTGGATAGCGGGATGATGCGCGGGATCACGGTGTTTGGCCCAGCGGCGGCGACTGTCACTGAAGGCGGAATGTTCACCATCCTTAAGGACCAACTGGTATTTGTCACCGGGCGGCAGCGCGGCATAGACCTCTTGGCGGGCCAATGGGGGCAGCGTCGGATTAATTGGGCTACTGTCTTTCGTGCCCGTCATGCAGAGGATTGGGCTGGCAAGGCGGCCAAACGCCTCTTTCGGATCCAACCCCTTACCCGGTTGTGGGCTCATCGCGAGGAAAGCGTCGATCCGATCGTCGGGAAAGCTGCGGTCGAAGGGAAACTTGCGCCCCGCGACGGCCAGCGTTGTCACGGCTCCGAAGCTGTGACCGCTCATGCCGATTTGATCGAGATTCATTTGTCCGCGAAGTTCATGGCCATCCGACCGGTTCCAGGCCGCAAGCTTGTCAATCACAAACGAGACGTCGGCGTTTCGTTGTAGAAAGCTGGAAACGCTCGCCGCGGCCTTCAAGGCCGCCACCCTCTGTCCTGCCGGAACTGACTTCCAGACACTCTCATCGCTGCCGGCATGTTGCATGAATACCGCGACATAACCTGCTGCTGCCCAGTACCTGCCGAGATAAGCGTTGTCCTCACGCGAACCACCGAGCCCGTGCGAGAATAAAACGACAGGCTGGGCGGTTGGTAATGAGCGAAGGTAGATCTTAACGGGAACGGTGCGGGATCTATCTGTATGGACTGGTTCAAAGCGCAGTTCTCGTACAACACTGTTGTCGGCTTCGACCGAGGCTGACCCCATCACAAAAACAATAAGGGCCACTTGGACCGCCAGGCCGGATCGCACCATTACTTCTCCTATATTCGACGCCAACTATGACGGCTGTGTTCAAAATATACCAGTCGACGGGACAACCGATGATGAGCGTTTGGTGTCCGTCATCAAAACATTTGGGACATGTGATCCTGTTTCCAAAGGGAGGATC
>CAZVYX010000099.1:0-8511 GCA_964631725.1 uncultured Rhodospirillaceae bacterium
CAATCAGATTATCTGATCGCTTCCGTGGACCACTATTGCTCCGGGATTTACAGCAATTCCGGCGACGCGGCGCGTGAGGGCTGATAATGCGGCAACGACCTGGAACAGACTTCGAAACAGCAACAACCGGCCGTCCGGCGGGGACGATCGGCCATTTTGTCTTCGGTCAATCCGACCCGGCCGTCGGCGCCATCAAGATCGCCTGTCTTGGAATACTGGCGATTCTCGCTTGGGGCGGCGTCCTATAGGTGATTCTTGCTGTCACTGGCGGCTTCCGCCTGGCTGCTGGTACCGTGATAGACGACGAGTGAGCGGATCTTGAGAATACTATCCACCCGTGCGGCCATGGATTTGGCATCGGCCTTGCTTGCATAGGGCCCCATGCGCAGCCTTTGATAGCGCTTACCGCCAAGATCAACTTTCTCGGCCATCGCCTTGAGTCCCTGATCCTTCAGTTTGGCGTGAACCTTGGCAATGTTCCCAGGGTTTCTGAACAATCCCAGTTGCACAAGATATTCACCCTTGCCGATCCGTTTCGTAACGGCCGCCGGATCCTTCTTCCCAGCCACGATCTTGTCCTGCCGCAGCGGCGCGATGAGCGCCTTGATCGATGCCAGGATTGAGGGCTCTTTGGCGAGCTGCCCGGGAGCTTCCGTTATCTTGACCGGTGCGGCTTGGTTTTTTGTCTCCGGAGCTTTCAATTCAGCCGCTTCTCGCGCCGGCGCCTTGGCCGCAATCGGCTTGGTGGCTCGTACCGCCACGGCAACCTTTTGCGTTGGCCGGTCCATTTCGCCCTGGTATTGCTGCGCCAGCTTTTGCCCGCGCAGAATGTCCGATTTGCTCAAATCATGCATCAGGCTTCGGAGGTTCGTGACCGCCTGCACATTGCGCTGCGATGCCGCCAGACTGAACCATTTGTAGGCCCGAACCGGATCGGCCGCCATTCCCAAACCGTCACGGTAAATGACCCCGAGGTTGTTTTGCGAATTGGCATCACCCGCCTTCGCGGCCAATCTGTACCATTTCTGCGCCGTCAGAAAATTCTGCGGCCGGCCCCGGCCCAGATGCGCCATCAGGCCCAATTGAAACTGCGCCCCCACATGGTTTTGCTCCGCCAAGGTCAGCAATTGGCCGCGCGCCAATTGAAATGAACCCTGGCGCAAATGCCCGAGCGCATCCTGGTAATTGGCCGCGCCGGCGGCAAAAGCATGCATGAATGCGACGGTGGCGACAAAGATCGCGATCGGTGTCCGGCAACTCTTGGTCATTGATTCATTCCTAGATTTCGAATCACCCCTGATTCCTAGGACATTATAGACCATAGTTTTTCTTAATACGCAACTAACTAGTGTAACCTATTGAAATAACGGCAATATTCTGTATTTCAAATTTCGGTTCTTTGGATAAACGCCGCCGCGTTTGCCCGTCCCTCAAACACCGTCCTTGGGGTCGAAAAGTTTCAGAACGGCGATGCCATCCAGTTCGCCATGCCCCTTGGAGTTGAGGATACGGTACAGATTGGCGGTCTGGCTGGACATCGGCGTGGGTACGGCCAGTGATTTCGCCAGATCGTGCACCATGTCCAGGTCCTTCAGGATCTGCCGCGCGAAACCAGCCGGTTCGAAATCCCGCGCCAGCATGCGGGGATACATCGACGCCAGCATATTGCTGCCCGCATGGCCCGCGCCCAGGGCCTGGGGGATCTTGGCGGCATCGATACCGCCCGCCTCGGCCATGGCCAGGGCTTCCGCCAGGATGGCATAGTTGTTCAGAACCAGGACCTGATTGATCATCTTGGTCACCTGGCCGGCGCCGACGGGCCCCATGTGGGTGAACTGGGCGGCAAGATCGTCCAGCACCGGCGCGGCGCGGGCGATGTCCGCCTCGCCGCCGCCGGCCATGATCGCCAGGGTGCCGCTGTGCGCCGCCGGCGGCCCGCCCGAGACCGGCGCATCGACCCAGCCCATGCCGGTCCGTTCCAGCAATTCCGCCGCCATGTCCTTGGTGTCCTGGACGATGGAGGTGGAATGATCGATCAGCAATTTGTCGCCACTGGCTGTCTCAACCACGCCGCCGGGGCCGAACACCGCCGCCCGCACCCCATCGGTGGAGGTGACACAGAGCAGAACCATGTCGGCGCGGGCCGTCAGGTCGGCGGGCGAGGTGCTGGGCTGTACGCCATGCCCGGCGGCAGCGGCGATCTTTTCTTCCGCCAGGTCATAGCCGATCACCGTATAGCCGAGGCGGCACAGACATTGGGTAAATGCCTGGCCCATCAGGCCAAGGCCGATAAAACCGATCGCCGGTTTGTCCTTATTCATGACAATAGCCCTAACGTGACAAATTCCCTGCGCAGCGCCGCCGCGTCCGTGAAGTGAATGCCGTGAAAGCCCAAGTCGCGGGCGCTGTCCACATTTTCGGCCCGGTCATCGATAAAGACCGCGCGTTCCGGCGTGATGTCGTGGCGTTCACAGGCAATATGAAAAATGCCCGCGTCGGGCTTCGCCACGCCTTCCAGGCCGGAGATCACCAGGCCGTCGAACCAGTCGAGAAAATCAAAGCGGTCCGTCGCATGGTGCCAGGTTTCCGAGGACCAGTTGGAAATCACAAACAGCGGCACCTGTCCGGCCTTCAATTCCGCCAACACCGCCAGGCTATCGTCCAGGGTGCCATTGATGGTTTCGGACCAGCGGTGCCAGTAGGCTTCGATCTTATCGCCATGATGAGGCACCCGCGCCGCCAGGTCCCTGACCCCTTGCTGGAACGGCTTGTCCGCGTCGATGCCGTGCAGCCAGGTGTAAAGATCGATCTCGTCGAGAAAACGGGCGATTTCCTCGTCACTGTCGAACAGCTTGCGGTACAGATGATAGGGGCTCCAATCGATCAGGACGCCGCCCAGATCGAACACAACCGTATCGACTGACATGTCGGCAGACCTCACGGCTATTTCGCCACCTTGATCAGGCGGCCGCTGGCCCGGCGCACCTGTTCGCCGTCCACCGTGCGGATGAACTCCAAGGCCATGCCGGTGCCCGACAGGGAGCGGCGGTAACTCTGGGTTTCATGGCGGCCATCAGCGTAGATCTGCAGGGTGACGATGTTCAGGCTGCTGTCCTTGACATAGGCCCAGGCGAACGGTGCCGCGCTATTCAGCGGATCGCCATTGCCGGCGCTGCGCCAGACGCCGGGGCGCACGGGGGCAAACTGCATTTCCGTGGTCTTCAGCTTTTCCCGGGGATTGTTCGGGTCGCCTTTTTGCCGCTGTACCGTATTCCAGACAATATTGAAACCGCCGCCATCGCCGGTCCGGACGGTGACATCGATATCCCGGCTGGTCAGTTGGAAATTGGCGCTGATATCGCTTTCGGAAACGGCACTGCCCCGCCACACGCCCTGAAAGGCGGCAATCCCCGCATCCGCCGCCAAGGCGGCATGGCCGGGCCAAATCAACAAAAACAGGTACAGGCACAAAAGGCTGCGCGGCATCAGACATCTCCCATTCAACTCACCCCGTCGGTAGCAAAGCCATCGGTCTGGCGCAAGGCCTCGCCTAGAATCATGGCGCCCGCGACGGCAATGTTCAATGACCGGGCATCGGCCCGCATGGGTATCACCAGGCGCGCATCGGCGCGGACGTGGACCTCTTCCGGCACGCCGGACTGTTCCTGCCCCAGCAGGATATTATCGTCGGCGCGAAAAGTGAAATCGGCGTAAGGCATAGCGCCCTTGGTACTGGCCAGCAGCAACCTCCCATCCAGCCGGGGCAGAAAATCAGCCCAGGAATCATGCCGCCGCAAATCCGCCTGGCCGGCATAGTCCATGGCCGCCCGGCGCAACTGTTTGTCGGTGAAGGTGAAACCGCAAGGTTCGATAATATCCAGGGGTACGCCGAGACAGGCGCAAAGGCGGATAAGGGTGCCGGTGTTTTGCGGAATATCCGGTTGATAAAGGGCCAGGCGCATAGCGTAGCATGGCCGATTCGCCGCAATCTGGCCAGTACCGGTGGCGGAAATATGCCGAACATCCAAAACCAGCCGTCATCATGCGTCCATGGCTGGACAAATGGACGGCGGCATGACAAATAGGGGCGGACTAATCTCCCGATAATTTCAAGATAAGGTGATCGAACCATGGCGGATAGCACAGGCGGGGATGTACATGACCCCGGCCGCCGGGATTTCCTGTATGTAGCAGCCGCCGGCCTTGGCGCCGTCGGCACGGTTGGGTTTGTTTGGCCGTTGGTTGATCAGATGAACCCGTCCCAGGATGTTCTGGCGCTTTCCTCGATCGAAGTTGATTTGTCCGGCATCGAGGTGGGGCAATCCATCACCGTGAGCTGGCGCGGCAAGCCGGTCTTCATCCGCCACCGCACGGAAGAGGAAATCGCCAAGGCGAAGGACGTCGCCATGGCTGATCTGCCTGATCCCGAAGGTGACGATGCCCGCGCGGTAAAGCCGGAATGGCTGATCTTGGTTGGCGTCTGCACCCATTTGGGCTGTGTACCCTTGGGCCAGGCTGGCGAATACAACGGCTGGTTCTGTCCCTGTCACGGCTCCCACTATGATACCTCGGGACGCATTCGCAAGGGCCCGGCGCCGACCAATCTGCCGGTGCCGACCCACGTCTTCCTGGACGACAACAACATCAAGATCGGCTAGGGGGCGGATATGTCAGGTCATTCAAGTTTTCAAACCAACAATCCCGTTCTTAAGTGGATTGAATATCGGCTGCCGATCTTTGGCTTCATCAATGACAGCCTGGTGGTCTATCCGACGCCGAAGAATCTGAATTACTGGTGGAACATGGGTTCCCTGGCGGGGATGATGCTGGTCTTGCAGATCGTCACCGGTATCATCCTGGCGATGCATTATACGCCGCATGCGGATCTGGCCTTTGCCTCGACCGAACATATCATGCGCGATGTGAACTATGGCTGGTTGCTGCGCTATATGCATGCCAACGGCGGTTCGATGTTCTTCATCGTGGTTTATATCCATATCTTCCGCGGCATGTATTACGGCTCATACAAGGAGCCCAGGGAGCTTCTGTGGTGGCTCGGCATCATCATTTTCATTCTGATGATGGCGACGGCCTTCATGGGTTATGTGCTGCCCTGGGGTCAGATGAGCTTTTGGGGCGCCACCGTGATCACCAACCTGTTCTCCGCCGTGCCCCTGGTGGGCGAGGAGATCGTGGCCTGGCTATGGGGCGGTTTCGCCGTCGATCAACCGACCCTGAACCGTTTCTACAGCCTGCATTACCTGCTGCCTTTCGTGACTTTCGCGGTGGTCTTCATTCACCTTTGGGCCCTGCATGTACACAAGTCGAATAATCCCCTGGGCATCGATATCAAGGGACCCCAGGACACCATCCCCTTCCATCCCTACTACACGGTCAAGGATCTGTATGGCATGGGGATCTTTGGCATCATCTTCGCCTTGCTTCTGTTCTTCGCGCCCAACCTGCTGGGCGAGCCGGATAATTACATCCCGGCCGATCCCCTGGTGACGCCGACGCACATCGTGCCGGAATGGTACTTCCTGCCGTTTTACGCCATTCTGCGCGCCATCCCGGACAAACTGTTCGGTGTCATCGCCATGTTCGCGTCGATCTTCATCCTGTTCGCATTGCCCTGGCTGGACACCTCCAAGGTGCGTTCGGCGCGCTTCCGCCCGGTCTACAAGATGCTGTTCTGGGCTTTCTTCATCAATTGCTTCGTATTGGGTTATCTCGGCGCCAAGCCGCCGGAGGGGATTTTCATCGTTGTCGGCCGCCTGTCCACGACGCTGTACTTCCTGTTCTTCCTGGTCCTGCCCTTTATCGGTTGGTTCGAACGGCCGAAGAAATTGCCGGAATCCATCGCCACGGCGGTGCTTGCAAGTAGCGGAGGTGATGATGGCGGCGGTGGTGGTACGCCCGACGGGGCAACCGCCAAGGCGGAGGACCGGGGCTGATGTATAAGTTTGCAAAAGTCCTCGCGTTCACGGCTGTAACGGCCCTGTTTGCCTCACCTCTGTTTCATTCCTCCCCGGTCCTGGCCGCGGGCAGCGCCGAACCCCTCATGGAAGTGGAATGGAACCATCGCGGCCCCTTCGGTACCTTTGACCGCGCCTCGCTACAGCGGGGCCTGCAGGTCTACCGCGAAGTCTGCAGCGGTTGTCACGGCCTGCGCTTCATCGCCTTCCGCAATCTGCTGGAGATCGGCTTGAAAGAGGCCGAGGCCAAGATCATCGCGGCGGAATACACCATGATGGACGGTCCCAACGACGAGGGCGAGATGTACGAGCGTCCGGGCAAGCTGTTCGATTACATGCCCTCGCCCTTCGACAATGAAAAGGCGGCGCGCGCCTCGAACAACGGCGCCTTTCCGCCAGATCTGTCGCTGATGGCCAAGGCCCGGTTCGGCGGCGAGAGTTACATCTACTCGCTGCTGCTTGGATATGAGGAGGAGGCGCCCGACGGCGTCACCTTGGCTGAAGGAATGTCGTACAATCGCTATTTCCCCGGCCATCAGATCGCCATGGGCCCGCCCATCGACGATGAAGCGGTGGAATATGCCGACGGAACCGCGCCCACGAAAGAGCAGATTGCCAAGGACGTATCTGCCTTCCTGATGTGGACGGCGGAACCGGCTATGGAGGCGCGCAAGCGCATGGGCGTCAAGGTGATCTTGTTCCTGATTGTCCTGACCATCGTGCTGTACGGCGTCAAACGCAAGGTTTGGGCTGATCTGCATTAAAGCCCGCGAACATCCACTAATCGGTTGGGGTCGCCATTGGCGGCCCTTTCCATTTCTGGCCGCCTATTTCGCCAGCCGGGCCCGCAGCATCAGAAACGGTTTCTCCACCAGACCATACATGATCCCGCCGCCGAGAACGGCGGCGGCAAGGCAAACGGCGAAGACCTGGATTTCGTTCAAATCCACGAGGTCGGTCAGGTTTTCGTTGATCCAATGGTTGCTCATCTTGTGCACCAAATATATCGCATACGAAATCGTGGCCAGGGCCGCGGTCGGCCGGAACCGCCAGCGATGAAGCAGACTGCCCGGGCTAAGCGCGGCAACGACCAGCAGCCCATAGCCAAGGGAGAGCAAGGGAAATCCGACCAAAGTGGTTGGCAGGCTCCAAAATTTCGTTGAGATAAGATCGCCGCCAAACATCCAATAACAGCCGCAAAGAACCGCCAGCCCGGCGCAAAATATCAGATTTCCATGGCGGGTGATCTTTGCGCAGAAACCCGGTTGGTATCGGAACAGGGCGGCGATGCCAACGCCCACGATCAGGCCGTCCAGCCGCGTATATGTCGGATAGTAAAGATAGGTGAATGCCGCGCCCAGACGCCGGCGGCCAAACTGCGGTTCGACGAATTCCGACCAGTTGACATAACGGACCAGGATTCCCAACGCGATCAGGCCAAGCAGGACATAGCCGCCACGGCGCTGCAGCCGTCTGGCGAACAGAAAATAGAGCAGCAGCGGCAATGCCAGATAAAAATGTTCCTCCACGCACAGCGACCAGGCATGGGAAAAGGTGTTGGCACGCAGATCGATGGGGATGTTTTGGGTAAAGGTCAGAAACCGCCACAGCGGCTGCAGTCCACGGCCTTCCTGCACCTCGGAGAAAATGAAATAGATCGCCACGGCGGCAAGATAGGCGGGGAATATGCGCAACGCCCGGTTCAGGTAGAAGTGCTTGAACCGGACGTTGCCGTGGCCGTCGACATCGGCGAACAACTTGTCGCCGATCAGATAGCCGCTGAGCACGAAGAACAGATCCACGCCGGACCAGCCGAAGCCGCTGATGACATTGAGCCCGGCCGCCCCCAAAACGTCTGGAATGCCGTAGTAGACCTGATAATGGAATAACAGCACCAGGACGATGGCCAATGCTCTCAGATGGTCCAGCCCATGCAGGCGCCCGCGTTCGACCGTTGCCACAATACAAACATCCCCATCAACGATACGACGCTGAAAAAATGCAATTCTATGGCAAATTTCCGGGGCCTGCCAATGGCGGCCTTTTCCTTTTGCCGCTATGGTGGCGGGCGAGTTTTGTCAGGGAGGACGATGAATGAGCGAGACCCATAGCGCGCCTGTGTTGGGCGTCATCGGCGGCAGCGGTGTTTATGAAATCGACGGTTTGAGCGACACCCGCTGGGAAGCCGTCGAAGGTCCCTGGGGGGCGCCGTCGGACGAGTTGCTGTTCGGCAATCTGGACGGCGTGCAGATGGTCTTCCTGCCGCGCCATGGCCGCGGTCATGTGCAATCGCCCTCCTCAATCAACTACCGCGCCAACATCGACGCCATGAAACGGGCCGGCGTCACCGATATCATTTCGTTGTCGGCCTGCGGTTCGTTCAAGGAAGAGCTGCCGCCCGGCACCTTCGTGATCATCGATCAGTTCATCGACCGTACTTTCGCGCGGGAAAAAAGCTTCTTCGGCCCGGGCATGGTGGCGCATGTTTCGATGGCGCATCCGGTCAATGCCCGCCTGGGCGATTGGTGCGAGCAGG
>CAZVYX010000100.1:0-8460 GCA_964631725.1 uncultured Rhodospirillaceae bacterium
TGGTGCCCCTGCCCCGACTCGAACGGGGACGTCCTAAGGACAATAGATTTTGAATCTATCGCGTCTGCCAATTCCGCCACAGGGGCCCGGCCGGCATCATAGCGCCGGTGCCGGTTGGGTCAACAACCGGCATGCCGGAAATTCGAGCTATGCCGACAATTTGTCCAGCTCGCGGATCAGGCTTTCGCCCATCACCGTGGTTGAAACCCTGGCCTTGCCCGGCTGCATGATATCCGCCGTACGCAGGCCGCCGGCCAGCACATTTTCCACCGCCGTTTCGATCAAATCCGCTTCGTCCGACATGTCGAAGGAATAGCGCAGGTTCATCGCGAAGCTCAGCAATGTCGCGATGGGGTTGGCCAGTTCCTGGCCGGCGATGTCCGGCGCGCTGCCGTGTACCGGCTCGTACAAGGCCTTGCGGCTGCCAGTATCATCCACCGCGCCCAACGAGGCCGATGGCAACATGCCGAGGGAGCCGGTCAGCATCGCGGCGGTATCCGAGAGCATGTCGCCAAACATGTTGTCCGTGACGATGACGTCGAACTGTTTCGGTTCGCGGACCAATTGCATGGAGCAATTATCGGCGTACATATGGCTCAATTCCACGTCCGCGAATGATTCCGCATGCAGCTTGGTCACTTCATCGCGCCACAGTACGCCGGCCTCCATGACGTTGGCCTTTTCCACCGAACAGACCTTGTTGCCGCGCTTGCGCGCCAGCTCGAACGCGACAACGGCGACCCGGCGGATCTCCGAGGTGGTATAGGACTGTGTGTTGATGCCCCGGCGCTGGCCGTCAGCCAGGGTCTCGATGCCCCTTGGCTCGCCGAAATACAGCCCCGCCGTTAATTCCCGAATGATCAGGATATCCAGGCCGGAAACCACATCGGGCTTCAGGGTGGAGGCATCGACCAGGGCATCGAAGCATATGGCCGGACGCAGATTGGCGAACAGGTCCATTTCCTTACGCAGGCGCAGCAAGCCCCGCTCCGGCTTCATCTCGAACGGCAGGTCGTCCCATTTCGGGCCGCCCACCGCACCCAGAAGAACCGCGTCCGCGGCCATGGCGTCGGCCATGGTTTCGTCGGTCAGGGGCGTGCCGTCGGCGTCAATGGCGCTGCCGCCGACCCGGCCTTCGGAAATATCGAAGGTTACGGCCCGGCGCTTATCCATCCAATCGATGACGCGGCGCACTTCACGCATGACTTCGGGGCCGATGCCGTCGCCTGGCAGGATGAGCAGATTCTTATTTGATGCCATTGTTTACGTTCGCTCGCTTTGTCTCGTGAGTTGGAATGGATGCGGGCCCGGTGGACGCCTTATTCCGCCGCCGCGCCGTACAGCCACGGCTGCCCGGCCCTTTGCTTTTCTTCGTAGTCGTCGATCCGGCCCTTGCGCTTCAGGGTCAGGCCGATATCGTCCAACCCCTCCAGCAGGCACTGCTTTCTGAAGGGATCCATCTCGAAATTGACGACGCCGCCGTCGGGGCCGGTAATTTCCTGCTTCTCCAGATCCACCGTCAGGGTGGCGTTGGCGCCCCGGTCGGCATCGTCGAACAACAGATCCAATTGTTCCGGCGTCACCTTGATCGGCAGGACGCCGTTCTTAAAGCAGTTGTTGTAGAAAATATCGGCGAACGAGGTGGAGATCACGCAGCGGATGCCGAAATCCTTGATCGCCCAGGGCGCATGCTCGCGCGAGGAGCCGCAACCGAAATTGTCGCCGGCGACCAGCACCTGCGCCTCGCGGTAGGCTGGCTTGTTGAGGACGAAATCCTCTTTCTCGCTGCCGTCCTCGTTGTAGCGCATCTCGGCGAACAGATGTTTGCCCAGGCCGGCGCGCTGAATGGTTTTCAAATACTGTTTCGGAATGATCTTGTCGGTATCGATGTTGATACCGCGCATGGGCGCCGCGACACCGCTGACCTTGGTGAATTTTTCCATCTTCCCTATCCCCTTTCCTACAGCATCTCGCGCACGTCGGTCAGATGACCGGCGATCGCGGCCGCGGCCGCCATGGCCGGGCTGACCAGATGGGTGCGCCCGCCGAAGCCCTGACGGCCTTCGAAATTCCGGTTCGAGGTCGAGGCGCAACGCTCTCCCGGCTCCAAGCGGTCCTCGTTCATGGCCAGGCACATGGAACAGCCCGCCTCCCGCCATTCAAAACCGGCCTCGAGCAAAATCTTATCCAATCCTTCTTCCTCGGCCTGATGCTTAACCAGGCCGGAGCCCGGCACCACCAGGGCCTGTACGCCGGCCGCAACCTTGCGCCCCTTGGCGACGGCGGCGGCGGCGCGAATATCCTCGATCCGGCCATTGGTGCAGGAGCCGATGAAGGCCTTGTCGATGGCCACCTCGGACATCGGCGTGCCCGGGGCCAGATCCATATATTCCAGGGAGCGTTCCCAGGCGGCGCGCTGATCATCGTCGCGGGCCTGATCCAGCAGGGGCACGGCGCCGGTAATATCGGCGACATTCTCCGGCGAGGTGCCCCAGGTCACCTGCGGCACCAGTTCAGAGACGTCCAGCGAGACATCGATATCGAACTTGGCGCCGGGATCGGTATGGAAAGTCTTCCAATAAGCCACTGCCGCCTCGTACTGCCCGGCCTTCGGACCCAAGGCGCGGCCTTTCATGTATTCGAAGGTCACATCATCGGCGGCGATCAGACCGGCGCGGGCGCCGCCTTCGATCGACATATTGCAGACCGTCATGCGGCCTTCCATGGACAGGGCCCGGATCGCGTCGCCGGTATATTCAACGACACAGCCCGTGCCGCCGGCGGTGCCGATCTTGTGGATGATCGCCAGGATCAGATCCTTGCCATGGCAACCGGCAGGCAGATCGCCATTGATGTCAATGCGCATGTTCTTGGACGGCTGCTGGATCAGGGTCTGGGTGGCCAGCACATGCTCCACTTCCGAGGTGCCGATGCCGAACGCCAGGGCGCCAAAGGCGCCGTGGGTCGCGGTATGGCTGTCGCCGCAGACGATGGTCATGCCGGGCTGGGTAAAGCCCTGTTCCGGCCCGATGATGTGGACCACGCCCTGGCGGGGATCATCGACGGGAAAATAGGGAACGTCGAAATCCTCGACATTCTTCACCAGGGTGTCGACCTGCAGCTTGCTTTCCGGATTGTCGATGCCCTGATCCCGGTTCTTGGTCGGGACATTGTGGTCGGCCACGGCCAGGGTGGCGTCGCGGCGATGAAGTTTGCGGCCGGCGGCGCGTAGGCCCTCGAACGCCTGGGGAGAGGTGACTTCATGCACCAGATGGCGGTCGACATAGATGACGCAGGTGCCGTCATCCTGTTCATCGACCAGATGAGCTTCCCAGATCTTGTCGTAGAGGGTTTTCGCACCCGAATTGTCAGCGGCCATGCCACCCCATCCTTTCAGACATGGGCGTCACTGCCTTGCAAGCCCGCCCAGCGCAAGGACGCTGCCAAACCGGCCGTTTCGCCCGTAATTAGAAACTATTCGCCCTTGGCCTTGGCGCCACGGCGATGGTCCTGCTTTTCGGCGATACGGGCCCGTTTGCCCGTCAGGCCGCGCAGGTAATACAGCTTGGCCCGGCGAACCCGGCCCCGGCGCACCACATCGATGGAATCGATCCGGGGCGAATGCATCGGAAAGACCCGCTCCACACCCTCGCCGTAGGAAATCTTGCGCACCGTGAAGGAGGAGTTGATGCCGGCCCGCTTGACCGCGATGCAGACACCTTCGAATGCCTGTACCCGCTCCCGCGTGCCCTCGATCACCTTGACGTTGACGCGGACGCTATCGCCCGGGGCAAATTCCGGCACTTCGTATTCGGATTTCCGTGCCTGCAACTGGCCGTCTTCAAACTTCTGCAATAAATTCATTGCCCTAGCCTCGCGATTTAGCGGAGCGGAGATACCGTTCCCAAAGGTCCGGCCGCCGCGCCTTGGTCAATTCCTCTGCCTGCGCCTTGCGCCAGGCCCTGATATTTCCGTGGTGGCCGGAGGTCAAGACCTCCGGCACCGCATGCCCTTCCCAATTCTGGGGCCGGGTATATTGGGGATACTCCAATAACCCTTGGGCAAAACTTTCTTCTTCCAATGCCGCGCCGTCGCCAATCACGCCGGGCAGCAACCTGATAACCGCGTCCAGCAAAACCAGCGCCGCCGTCTCTCCCCCCGACAGCACGAAGTCGCCGACACTGACTTCCTCAATTCCGCGTTCATCAAGGGCCCGTTGATCGACCCCCTCGAAACGCCCGCAAATCAGGACAACGCCGTCCTGCTCCGCCAGCTCCCGCGCCATCGCCTGATCCAGGCGCCGTCCGCGCGGGCTCAAATAAATAACCCGTCCGCCGCCCCGCGGCGTTCCGGATACATGATCCACCGCGTCGGCCAAAACATCGGGCCGCATAACCATTCCCGGACCGCCGCCAAAAGGGGCGTCGTCCACGGAGCGGTGTTTATCGCGCGCAAAGTCGCGAATGTCCACCGTTTCCAGCCGCCAAATGCCATTTTTCAGGGCCTTGCCGGCCAAACTTTGACCCAAGGGACCGGGAAACATCTCCGGAAACAGGGTCAGGACCGTGGCGGACCATGGCGCCGACCAGCTTTTTCCCTGATTTTCCGTCATTTTCCCCGGCCAAGGTCTCCATCGCCACCGTTACCGCCATCGTCGCCGTCATCGTCGCCGTCCGCCGTCGGGTCGGTGATTACCATGCGCCCGTTGGCAAGATCGACCTCTGGTACCGCGTCACTGCTGAACGGCACCATGATGCTTTCCCGGCGCCCTTCGGCCGAGGCCTCGGGCACAATTTCCAGCAAATCGCCGGCGCCGAAATCATGCACCGCCTTCACGTCGCCAAAGGCCGTGCCATCCGTTAACTCGACCGCCAGGCCGATCAGATCGGCATGGTAAAATTCATCCTCTTCCGCCCCTAGCTCCGGCAGCACACCGCGCGCTACATAAAGCCTGGTGCCCTTCATGGCTTCCGCGCCGTCGCGGTCGCCAATTCCCTTGACCGCCGCCAGAAGGCCGCCTTTTGTCGGCCCCCGCAGGGTTAGTTCGACAATCCTGCCGCCATCGTCCCGCAACGCCCCATAGGCCAGGATATCTTCCGGCGCTTCGGTAAAGCTGCGGACCTTGACCAGGCCCTTGATACCGTGGGCGGCGACAATCTCACCCAACAACAGGCGTTCGTCCGACATTCGGCCGTACCGGTCCGAGGGGTCCCGGCGGCGGGCTTAGGTGTCCGCCTTAGCCTCTTCAGCAGGAGCCTCTTCAGCCGGGGCCTCCTCGGCTGCCGCTTCCTCAGCCGGCGCTTCTTCCGCCGCAGCCTCTTCGGCCGGTGCTTCTTCCGCCGCAGCCTCTTCGGCCGGTGCCTCTTCCGCCGCCGCTTCTTCAGCCGCGGCGCTGGCCGCTTCGGCCGCTTCCGCCGCCTCGGCCAGGCGTTCCTGGGCCTTGGCCTTGGGCTTTGCCTTCTGCGGGTTGTTGCGTTGCGCCGGCATCGGGATGATCTCGGCCTTGCCCAGGAAAGTCGCGACCCGGTCGGTCGGCTTGGCGCCCTTGTCCAGCCAATAGCGGATACGCTCTTCCTTCAGATCGACCCGGTTATCGTTGTCCTTGGCGAGCAGGGGATCGTAGGTGCCCAGGCGTTCGATATAACGGCCGTCCCGGGGCATGCGGCTGTCCGCCACCACGATACGGTAATGCGGCCGCTTTTTTGCCCCGCCGCGGGCCAGTCGAATTTTCAATGACATACGTGTTTTCCTATTTCCAGCTTAAGCTCTGTTCTCGTTTGCTCTAATTCAATAAATCTAACGCGGTGGTAGTTGGCCCGGCATGCCCGGCACTTGCGGCATCGCCCCGCCCAGGCCCGGCAGGCTGCGCATCAGGCCTTTCTTGCCCATCTTCGAAACCTTTTTCATCATCCCCGACATCTGCTTGAACTGTTTCAGCAGCCGGTTCACTTCCTGCACCGATGTGCCCGAGCCGGCGGCGATGCGTTTCTTGCGGCTGGCGTGGATCAGTTTCGGTTTCAGGCGCTCTTCCAGGGTCATGGACAGAATGATGGCTTCCTGGCGCTTGATCAGCTTGGGGTCGATATTGGCCTCGGCCATCTGCTTCTTCATCTTGCCGATACCGGGCATCATCGCCATCAGGCCGTCCAGGCCGCCCATCTTGGAAATCTGGCGCAACTGGTCCAACAGGTCGTTCATGTCGAACTGACCCTTTTGCACCTTCTTGGCCAGTTTTTCCGCTTCTTCCTCGTCGATATTCTCGGTCGCTTTTTCGACCAGGGAGACAACGTCGCCCATGCCGAGAATGCGCGAGGCGATGCGGTCGGGATGGAAGGTTTCCAGCTCGTCCAGCTTTTCGCCGACGCCCAGCAGCTTGATCGGGCAGCCGGTGACCGCGCGCATGGACAAGGCCGCGCCGCCGCGGCCATCGCCATCGACCCGGGTCAGCACGATGCCGGTCAGGCCGAGGCGTTTGTTGAATTGTTCCGCGACGTTGACCGCGTCCTGGCCGGTCAGGCTGTCGGCCACCAGCAGGGTTTCCACCGGCTGGGCCACGCCGTGCACCGCCTGGACTTCCGCCATCAGGGCCTCGTCCACATGCATCCGCCCGGCGGTATCCAGCAGGATAATGTCAAAGCCCTGCAGGCGCGCCGATTGCATGGCCCGCTTGGCGATATCGCCGGGGTTCTGCCCTTCCACGATAGGCAGGGTCGGCACATCGATCTGTTCGCCCAGGATCTTGAGCTGTTCCATGGCGGCCGGACGGCGGGTATCGAGGGAGGCCATCAGGACCTTCTTCTTGTCCCGCTCCACCAGGCGCTTGGCCAGCTTGGCCGTGGTCGTGGTCTTACCGGAGCCCTGCAGGCCGACCATCATGATCGGTGCGGGGGGCACCGCGTTCAGATTGATCTCGACCGCTTCGCTGCCCAGGGTTTCGACCAGGGCGTCATTGACGATCTTGACCACCATCTGGCCCGGCGTGACGCTCTTGATGACTTCCTGGCCGACGGCGCGTTCGCGCACCTGGGCGATGAAGTCGCGGGCCACGGACAGGGCGACATCAGCCTCCAGCAGCGCCTGGCGCACCTCGCGCAGGGCCGCATCGACATCCGCCTCACTCAGCGCGCCGCGCCGGGTAAGCTTGTCGAATACCGATCCTAGACGGTCTGAAAGGCTATCAAACATAGCGCCGTTACCGCTCCCCAAAGAGCCTCAAGAAACTTGCCAATTTTTCACGCAAAACAGGGCCGCGCGGCACCCTATCCGCGCGCACCTGGGTCGCGGCGGTTTTTAGGGGCTACGGGGGTGGGTGTCAAGCCGATGGGTGGCGGTAATTCAGGCCCGACGGACTGTTCCAAGGCCACGCCACGATGTCTAGGCCGCAAACCCCTGTAAACGCGCCGCTTCCTCTCGGACGCGTTCGGGGCTGCCCAGGTAGGCGCGGTTGACGCCCAGGCGCTTGAACCAGTAGTGCAGGCCCATCAGGTCAGTGAAGCCCATGCCGCCATGGACCTCCGTCGCGGTGCGGGCGACGAAGCGGCCGACCTCGTCGATATGGGATTTGGCGAAGGCAGCGGCCAGGGACAGCTCCTCCGGTTCCTCGGCCAGGGTGTAGGCGGCGTACCAGACCAGGGCGCGGCAGGGCTGCAGTTCGGCGGCCATTTCGGCGCACATATGCTTGACCGCCTGGAATGAGGCGATGACCCGGTTAAACTGTTTGCGCTCGCCGGCGTAGTCGACGGCCCGTTGCAGCATTTCCTCGCCGGCGCCCAGGCTGTCGGCGGCCAGGGTTACCCGGCCGGCGTCGATCACCGCTTGCAGAACGCCTTCGCCCTGGCGCAGGGGGTCACCGGGGGTGTTCTCGAAGTTCAGCTCGCAAATGGCGCGGGTGCGGTCGATGGTTTTCAGGCCGGTCTGTTCCAGGCCGGCGGCATCGGCCCGGACCAGATGCAGGCCGCCGCTGTTGTCGGCGACGACATAGCCATCGGCGCCAACGCCATCCAAAACAAACAGCGCGCGGCCGCTCAAGACGCCGTTTTCCGCCCCGACGCCGGCATCCTCACGGGCCCCGGCGGCGCTTTCCGATACCGCGACGCCCAGGCGCGTCGTGCCCGCCGCCATGCCCGGCAGCCATTCCCGGCGTTGTTCGTCGTCGCCGCCCAGGCTGATCGCCAGGGGCGCCATGACGGCGGCGCCTACGAACGGCACCGGCGTCACGCGGCGCCCAAGTTCCTCGGCCACCACGGCGGCCTCCAGCAGGCCCAGGCCGGCGCCGCCGAATTCCTCCGCTATCAGCAACCCGGCCATGCCCAGGCTGCAAAGTTCATCCCAAATGCCTTGATCCAACGCGGCACCGGCTTCCGCCGTTTGGCGTACCGTGTCCAGTTCCGAGATGCGCGCGAGCGTGCCCTGAAAGCTGTCGCGGATCAGTTCCTGTTCTTCCGAGAGTCCGAAATCCAT
>CAZVYX010000101.1:0-7245 GCA_964631725.1 uncultured Rhodospirillaceae bacterium
TGACCATGGAAGATCTGTATATCTCCAACGAAGGCGAAGCCTGGCGCGACGTCCTGGACGGCTTCTACAACGCCGACGGCCAGGTGCCCTGTCAGATCGATGGCGGCCTGAAGTGCTTCGGCCATCCGATCGGCGCCTCCGGCCTGCGCATGCTGTATGAAATGTACAATCAGCTGCTCGGCCGGGCCGGCGAACGCCAGTTGCAGGATCCGACGTTCGGTATGACCCACAATCTTGGCGGTCAACCGCATCAGAACGTCTCCTCCGTTGCCATTATCGGCCGCGAAGGCGCCTGATCCAAAACGGCCATGCGGTGCAAGCCGCGAAATTGGGAGGGGGACGCCACGGCGTCCCCTTTTCTTTTTGCCTCTCCCGTTCGACGGGCCTTGGCGGACAAATTAGCCGCTCCGAATGAATAATGAACTGATGATTCAAATATGATGCTATGGTAGCCGCTACCCTGCCCTGGCCCGCACCCGTCAGGCACAACGATCTAACCTGGACCGCCCGCGTTACATCATGAAATCCCTGGCTTTGAGTATTAATAGCCGTTTCTTTTACGGCTGGGTCATCGTGGCTATTTCGGCCTTGGGCATTTTTGTCTCCGGGCCTGGGCAGTCCCATACTTTCAGCGTCTTTCTGGTCCATATCCAGGCCGATTTGGGCATATCCGCAACCGCCGTCTCGTCAGCCTACGGCTTTGCCACCCTGGTCGCCGCGTTCGGTCTGCCCTGGATGGGCCGTTTGCTGGACAAGACCGGTCCACGCCGCCTGCTGCTGGGGGTGACGCTGCTGCTGGGACTGGCCTGCATAGCCTTTGGCGCGGCGGCCGGATTTCTATGGCTGGCTGTCGGCTTCGCCGCCCTGCGGTTTCTCGGCCAGGGCAGCCTGATGCTGGGCAGTTCCAATCTGATTTCCCATTGGTTCGACCGCCGGCGCGGCTTTGCCCTGGGCCTGATGGCGATGGGTTTTTCCGCCTCCATGGCGGTGCATCCACCCCTGTCGCAATGGCTGATCGACACCGTGGGCTGGCGCGAGGCCTGGATCTGGCTTGGCGTCAGCACCTGGGCGTTGCTGATCCCACCGGTGTTGTTCCTGGCTCACAACCGGCCGGAAGACCTCAACCTGCTGCCCGACGGCGAGGCGGCCGAGGCAGGCGATGAAGCCGCGGCGGCGGCGGCGGAGCAAGGCCTGACCCTGCGCCAGGCCCTGGCCACCCCCACCTTCTGGATCCTCTGTTCCGGCCTGTTCGGGTTGTCCATGCTGGTGACCTCGCTGCATTTCTTTCAGGTCTCGATCCTGACCACCCAGGGCCTTGGCGAGGCGGCGGCGGCGCGCATCTTTCCCATTTCCGCCCTCGTCATGGTCATCGCCATTCCCCTGGTCGGAAAGGCCCTGGACCGGTTCCCGACACACTATGTCTTTGCCTTTGGCCTGGTGGTCATGGTGTTATCGTTGAGCAGCGCATCACAGGTCCATGACCTGACCACGGCGATGATCTACGCCGTGGCGTTCGGTTTGAACAACGGCTGCACCATGACCTTTTTCGGTTATGTCTGGCCGAGATTTTTCGGGCGCAAGCATCTGGGCGCGATCCAGGGTACCGGCCAGATGATCGGTGTCATCGGCGCCTCGGTCGGGCCCATTCCCCTGGCCATCGCTTTTGATCTATTGGGCAGCTATCACGAGACCCTGTTGCTATTGGCGCTGTATCCGGCGGTCTGTGCCGTCGTGGCGTTCTTGTTCTTGAGGACGCCGCCGCAGCTACTGGCCCAACAGCAAGGCGCCGGCCCAAAGTAGAACCAAACGTGGGGACGGCGGCGCCGCCCGTCAGCCGGGCGACGCCGCCGCTTCCTCGCATTAGCGGTTTAGACGGTCAGGCGACCGCCTTTACCGTCGATGCCGCATGTTCCAGGGCCTGAGCCAAATCGGCGATAATATCGTCGATATGCTCTATCCCCACCGACAGGCGCACATAGCCATCGGTGACGCCGGTGGCCAGTTGCTCCTCCAGGGACAATTGCGAATGGGTCGTCGTGGCCGGATGGATGGCCAGACTGCGGGCATCGCCGATGTTGGCGACGTGATAGAACAGCTCCAGCGCATCAATGAAGGCCCGCCCGGCCTCCAGGCCGCCCCTTAGCTCCAAACCGACCAAGCCGCCGTAGCCACCCTGCAGATAGGTATCGGCGCGGTCCCGTTCGACGCCGCCCTGCAGGCTGGGATGGATCACCCTGGCGACCTGATCATGACGGTTCAGGTATGCGGTCACCGCCTCGGCATTGCGGCAATGTTCCCGAATGCGCAAAGGCAGGGTCTCCAGCCCCTGGATGGTCTGAAAGGCATTGAATGGGCTGGACGCGGGCCCAAGGTCGCGCAACAAAGTCACCCGCGCCTTCAGGATATAGGCGATGGGGCCCAGGGGTTTGACCGCCTCGACCCAAACAGCGCCGTGATAACTATCATCGGGCTGGTTCAACAAAGGTTGACGCTCGGGGTGCGCCTCCCAATCGAAATTGCCGCCGTCAACCAGCAGACCGCCGATGGCGGTGCCATGGCCGCCGATATACTTGGTTGTGGAATAGACCACCACGGCGGCGCCGTGATCGAAGGGCCGGCACAACAGGGGCGCGGCCGTGTTGTCGACGATCAGGGGAATGCCGTATTCGCGGCCGATATCGGCCACTTCCCTGATCGGAAAGACATGCAATTTCGGGTTCGGCAGGGTCTCGGCATAATAGGCCCTGGTCCGCTCGTCCGTGGCCCGGCGAAAGTTTTCCGGATCGGCGGGGTCGACAAAGCGGACTTCGATGCCCTGTTGCTTCAGGGTATTGGCGAAGAGGTTCCAGGTCCCGCCATAAAGATCCGTGGAACTGACCACATTGTCGCCGACCTGGGCGATATTCTGCAGCGCCAGGGCGGACGCCGCCTGTCCCGAACTCACCGCCAGGGCCGCCACGCCGCCTTCCAGGGCGGCGATACGCTGCTCCAGCACATCGTTGGTCGGGTTCATGATCCGGGTATAGATATTGCCGAGTTCCTTGAGGCCGAACAGATTGGCCGCATGTTCGGCATTGTCGAACTGATAGGATGTGGTTTGATAGATCGGCACCGCGACGGCGCCCGTCGTGGGGTCGGCGCGATAGCCCGCATGCAGGGCCAGGGTCTCCGGGTTCTTGCTTTCAGTCATTGTCTTCTCCTTCACTGTCAATGCCAGCCCGGTTCCCAACAAAAAAACCGCCACAGCGTTGGCTGGGCGGTTGGTACCGACCGGTTTAGCTGCATTTTTTCCGCGCCCGCAAGCTGGCTCAAATCGGCGCGGAAGAACTCTATGACCTTCCCGCACCGCATGTCAACAATATTTTTATATATGCCGATATCTTTATATTATACCGAAATCGAATGTGAATAGCTTGGGTTTGGAAAGCCCGCGCCATGGGGCTATGGTGGAAGCCTGTAAAATATTTTGGTTCGAGGACGATGACAGCGACCAGTTTTCCCTACACCGATGAACTGCGCGGGCTATTTCTGGAACGCCTGGAGAAGTTTGAACGGCAGGCGGTGGGCGGCGCCGGCGATGGCCTGAAACATGCCGCCGTGACCATGACCCTGATCGATGACGGCAGCGGCGAAACCGCCTTTGTCCTGACCCGGCGGACGCCCCGGCTGTCTTCCCATGCGGGACAAAAGGCCTTGCCTGGTGGGCGCGTGGACAGCGGCGAAACCGCGACCCAGGCCGGCCTGCGGGAATTGTCGGAGGAGATTAACCTGCATCTGGGCGCCGACGCCGTGCTGGGCCTGCTGGACGACTATCCGACCCGGTCGGGCTATGTCATCACGCCCGTGGTGATCTGGGCCGGCAAGGGCGCCGCCATGTCACCCAATCCGGACGAAGTCGCCAAGATCATGCCGATCCCCCTGGCTGATTTGATCCGGCCGGACTCGCCCGAGTTCATTACCATTGAGGAGAGCGAGCGGCCGGTGCTGCGGGTGCGGTTCGGCGACGATCAGGTGCATGCGCCCACGGCCGCCGTCGTGCACCAGTTTTGTGAAGTATTGTTGCGGGGGCGGAACAATATCCGGGTCGATCACCTGGAGCAGCCCGTCTTCGCCTGGCGTTAAGGAGCTTATTATGTTGGACAAAGTAGACCGAATTCAGCTTGCCGTAGCCGACCGGGCCGCGGCGGCGGCGAACTGGCAAACCCTGTTTGGCGCCGAAGTGGCGCGCGAGGCGGACAGCGGCTATCTCTCCGCCACGCGCACCATCATGGCGTTTGGCGAGAGCGAGGTCGAGCTTTGCCAACCCGATGGCGCCGGCCGCTGTGCTGATTTCCTCAGCTCCCGGGGCGAGGGCCTGATGACCGGCGGGCTGTCCACTTCCGACATGCCCGGCCTGACCGCCCACATGGCCGGACTGGGCGTGGAGCCGATCTGGGACGGAGAGCAGTTTTATCTCGATGCGGCGGACCATTTCGGCATGCCATTCGTGGTTTCGCCCTCGCTGATGCGACCCCGTGTCGGACTGGTCAATTTCCTCTACGAAATAACCAACACCCTGACCAGCGATTGGAGCCAGGCGGCGGCCCACTTTGCCGGCCTGTTCAATCTCGACGCCTCTCGTTTCTCCGCCATCGGCAGCGCGCGCTTTGGCTACAAGGGCACATTGACCCTGTTCAATCCGCCGGAGCGTCTGGACCGGATTGAAATCTCGCAAGTCACCAACGACACCTCGGCTATGGCCCGATGGGCCGCCAAGCACGGCGACAGCCTGTACATGTGCTATTGCGAAACCCACGACACGGGCACCCTTCTTGACAATCTGGACAACGCCCGGGCCCGCTGGACGCCGCGTGGAGAGAGCCAGGCGGAAGAACAACATGGTCTGTGGGTGCATCCCTCCGCCACCAACGGCCTGTTGCTGGGTGTCTCGCGCACCACCCTGGCTTGGGACTGGTCCGGACGCCCTGAACTCATTCATCCAACCGCCGGCATGGGAAAGATACGGGGGAGCGCCGCATGAGAGACAAAATTCAACCCCGCCGCAGCGTCCTCTACATGCCCGGCTCCAACGCGCGGGCCCTGGAAAAGGCCAAGACCCTGCCGGCCGATGCGCTGATCCTGGACCTGGAAGACGCCGTCGCGCCCGATGCCAAGGAAATGGCGCGGGAGCAGGTGGTCGCGGCCGTCAACAATGGCGGCTACGAGCCGCGCGAGGTGGCGATCCGCGTCAACGGCAACGGCACCCAGTGGTATGCCGATGATCTTGCCGCCGCCGCCGGTTCCGCCGCCGCCGCCGTTGTCCTGCCCAAGGTCGAGGGTGCCGGACAGGTGCGCGCCGCCGCCGCCGCCCTGCCCGATGGCATGGATCTGTGGTGTATGATCGAAACGCCGCTCGCCATCCTGCATGTGGAGGAAATCGCCGCCGCCTCGCCCAAGACCCAGGCCCTGGTCATGGGCACCTCCGATCTGGCGACGGATCTGAACGCCCTGCATACGCCGCACCGGGAGCCGTTCACCACGTCCCTGTCCATCTGCCTGCTGGCGGCACGGGCCTATGGCTTGACCTGTCTGGACGGGGTTTATCTTGATTTGAAGAACGATGACGGTTTCGAAGCCGCCTGCCATCAGGGCCGCCAGTTCGGCTTCGACGGCAAGACCCTGATCCATCCCCGCCAGCTCGATGCGGCAAACCGGGTATTCGCGCCGTCCGACGACGACGTCGCCGAAGCGGATATTATCGTCACGGCGTTCGAGCAGGCGCAGGCGGAGGGCAAGGGCGTGGTGGTGGTAAACGGCCAGTTGGTGGAGAACCTGCATGTTGCCGCCGCCAGGCGTCTCCTGGCCCTGGCTGATGCAATAGGCGCCCGGCAACAGGGAAACGGCGCATGAGCAGAGTGGTCCTGGTAACCGGCGGGGCCAGCGGCATCGGCCTGGCCCTGGCCCGGCGCTTTGCCCAGGCCGGCGATCAGGTGGTCTTGGCGGATTTGAACGATGCCGCGGGTCAGGCCATGGCCGGGGAACTAGGCGGCGCCTACCGTCATCTCGATGTCGCGGACGAAAGCTCCGTTGCCGCCACGGTGGCAGCTATTGAACAGGATATCGGCGCCGTCGAGGTTCTGATCAATTCCGCCGGCCTGCTGCAAAACCGGGCCGAGACCGAGAGCTTCGCCCTGGACGAACACGACCGCATCTGGGCCGTCAACTATCGCGGCAGTTACCTGATGTGCCGGGCCTGCGCCCCGCGCATGGCCGAACGCGGCGGCGGCGCCATTCTGAACATCGCCTCCATCAACAGCTTCACCCCTCTGCCCCTGCCCGCCTATACCCCAACCAAGGCCGCCATCGGCTCCCTGACCGGCGTCCTGGCCGGCGAATTCGGGCCTTCCGGTGTGCGGATCAATGCCGTGGCGCCAGGCTTCACCCTGACGCCGGCCATGCAATCCCGCATCGACAGCGGCGACCGGGACCCCACCGGCATGGAGGGGCTCAGCACGCTGGGACGATTGGTCAGGCCGGAGGAAGTCGCCGAAGCGGGCTACTTCCTCTGTTCCGATGCGGCCTCCGCCATCACCGGTGTCAACCTGCCGGTCGACTGCGGCTACATGGCGGCGATCAGCTACAATACCTATCCAAGCTGAGGCTCTGTCTCGAGGGCTTGATCGAGGGCGCGGCCGAGGCGGCGGAACATCTCGTCGATTTCCTGCTCCGTGATGATCAGCGGCGGCGCGAGGACCAGGGTGTCGCCGACCGGGCGGAGGAACAGGCCGTTGGCCTCGCAGCGCGCGGCCGCCAGGGCGCCGAAAGTTCCAGCCTCGGCTTCAGGCATTGTCAGATCCAACGCACCGGCGAGGCCGACGGCGCGGCTGCGGGCGACCAGAGGATGATCTTCAAGGGCCCGCAACGCCGCCGCGAAACGCGGGCTGACGGTGCGTACGTGGCCCAGGATATCCCGCTCCTCCATTAACTCCAGCACCCGCAGGGCGACCGCCGCCGGCACGGGATGACCATGATAGGTGCCGGCGTGGGAAAACATCCCCACCTCGGCGCTGCCCCGTTCCAGCCCCTGGTAGAATTCTTCTCCCATGATCACGGCCGAGAGCGGCTGGTAGGCCGACGTCAGCGCCTTCGCCACGGTCATGCAGTCGGGCGTCATGCCATAGGTCTCGGCCCCGAACATGTTGCCCGTGCGGCCTGTCTGACGTCAGCGCCCCTGGGACATATTGAGGGGTTTTCATAAGGGAGGAT
>CAZVYX010000102.1:0-6694 GCA_964631725.1 uncultured Rhodospirillaceae bacterium
TTTCAATGGCGCTTTTCTTGGCCATGTATGGAACCCCTTGGTTTCCCGAGTGACGTGAAAGCTTCAACACGAAACTTCCACACGTAAATCCTAAACTTCGCGGCTGTCGTCCCTTCGGATCTCAGCTTTGAAAAGGCATGTTGAACCCGGCCAGCAAAGCCCGGCCTTGGTCGTCGTCGGCCGCCGTGGTGCAGATCACCACGTTCATGCCACGTACTTCATCAATCTCGTCGTAATTGATTTCCGGAAAGATGATCTGCTCCGTCAGGCCCATGGCATAGTTGCCCCGGCCGTCGAAACTTTTCGGCGAAACGCCGCGAAAATCCCGGACCCGCGGCAATGCCACGGTAATCAAACGATCAAGAAACTCGAACATACGGTCGCGGCGCAGCGTCACCTTGCAGCCGATCTGCATACCTTCGCGCAGCTTGAACACCGCGACAGAACGTTTCGCCTTGGTGATAATCGGCTTCTGACCCGCGATCTTGACCAAATCCGAATAGGCGGCATCGACCTTCTTGCGGTCGTCCGTACCGGCACCGACGCCCATGTTGATGACGATCTTTTCCAAGCGCGGCACCTGCAGGTCGTTGGCAAAGGCAAAATCGGACTTCAACTTGGCGTGCAGTTCGTCCTGATAGAACTTTTTCAATCGTGGCATTTCAGACATCGATCACTTCCCCCGACCGCTTGGCGAACCGGACTTTGCGGCCGTCATCCAAGGTGCGGTATCCGACCCGTGTCGCACTACCGTCCTTGGGATCGGCCAGGGCAACGTTGGAGATATGGATCGGCGCCTCTTTTTCGATGATGCCGCCCGGTTGCGTCTGGCTCGGCCGCGTATGCCGCTTGACCATGTTGACGCCATCCACCAGGACACGGTCTTCCTGGCGGTTGACATTAAGGATAGAGCCCGTCTTGCCCTTATCCCGGCCAGAGACAACGACCACGTCGTCGCCCTTTTTCAATTTGAATTTCTTCGCCATCAGATGACCTCAGGCGCCAGAGAGATGATTTTCATGTGGTTCTTGACCCGTAATTCGCGCGTCACCGGGCCGAAAATACGGGTCCCAATGGGCTCGTTCTGAGGGTTAATCAACACGGCGGCATTGCGGTCAAAGCGGATCGCGGAGCCGTCCGTGCGATGAATATCCTTGGCCGTGCGCACGACGACGGCACGGTGGATATCACCCTTTTTCACCCGGCCGCGCGGAATGGCCTCCTTCACCGAGACGACGATAACGTCACCGACGGAGGCATACTTGCGCTTGGAACCGCCAAGTACCTTGATGCATTGCACTCGCCTTGCACCGGAGTTATCGGCGACTTCGAGCATTGTTTCTGATTGGATCATGGCTGCTTACCCTAGTTCGTCCTAGCTGGTCGCTTCCTCGGCGAGGACGATCCATCGCTTCTGTTTGGAAATCGGCGCGCATTCTTCAATCCGGACCTGATCGCCAATCTTGAATTTGTTCTCCGGGTCATGCGCATGAAAGCGTTTGGACCGGCGGATAACCTTTTTGTACATGGCGTGCGTGAAGCGGCGCTCGACCCTGACCACGATGGTCTTGTCGCCCTTGTCGCTGACCACGACGCCCTGCATGATACGTTTTGGCATCCTGTTCTCCTCGATCCTAGGCCCCGGCCTGAGCTTGGGCCTGAGCTTCACTCTGCATCCGGTTCAACACCGTTTTGATGCGGGCAATGTCACGCCGTACCTGACGCACGCGGGCGGTATTTTCCAACTGGCCGCTGGCGCGCTGGAAACGCAGATTGAACTGCTCCTTGCGCAGGTCGACCAGTTGATCGCTCAATTGATCCTTGGTCTTGCCGCGTAATTCCTCGGCTTTCATCAATGACCCTCCCCAACGCGGGCGACGAACTTGGTCGGCAGGGGCAGCTTGGCCGCCGCCAGGCGGCAGGCTTCCTTGGCCACGTCCACCGGCACACCATCCAGCTCGAACATGACCCGGCCCGGCTTGATCCGGCAGATCCAAAATTCGGGCGAACCCTTACCCTTGCCCATGCGCACCTCGGTCGGCTTTTTCGACACGGGCACATCGGGAAAAACGCGGATCCACAATTTGCCGGCACGTTTCATATGACGGGTCATGGCACGCCGGGCCGCCTCGATCTGGCGCGCGGTAATCCGCGCCGGACCCTGGGCCTTCAGACCGTAGGCGCCGAAATCCAATTTATTACCGCCCTTGGCCTTGCCGTGAATACGGCCTTTGTGCGCCTTGCGGAATTTTGTTCTCTTTGGTTGCAACATGACCTGATCAACCTATGTCCTTGTCTCTTTCGACCGCCGCCCCTAGCTACGGGGCGTCTGTGTTTCCTGGTTCCGATTGTCCTGAGCCATGGGATCGTGATCCATGATCTCACCCTTGAAGACCCAAACCTTGACGCCGCAGGTGCCATAAGCGGTAAACGCCGTGGCGGTGCCGTAATCGATATCGGCGCGCAGGGTATGCAGCGGCACCCGCCCCTCGCGGTACCATTCGGTGCGGGCGATTTCGGCGCCGCCCAGGCGGCCGCCGCAATTGATCCGAATACCAAGCGCGCCCAGGCGCATGGCGGATTGCACCGCCCGCTTCATGGCCCGGCGGAAAGCGATCCGGCGCTCCAACTGGTTGCAGATGTTCTCGGCCACCAGCTTGGCATCGATTTCCGGCTTGCGGATCTCGACAATGTTCAAATGCACATCGCTGCCGGTCATTTGCGACAGGGCCTGGCGCAGCTTTTCGATGTCCGCGCCCTTCTTGCCGATAACCAGGCCCGGACGGGCGGTGGAGATCGTCACGCGGGCCTTCTTGGCCGGGCGTTCAATGACAATGCGGGAAATGCCGGCCTGGTGCAGACGCTTCTGCAGAAAACGCCTGATCTTGATGTCTTCGTGCAGCAGCGGGCCGTATTCACGCTTGTTGGCATACCAACGCGAATCCCAAGTCCGGTTAATGCCGACCCGCAGGCCGATTGGATTTACTTTTTGACCCATTAGTTGGCCTCCTCGCGCTCGCGTACCACGATGCGTATCTCGCTGAATGGCTTCAAGATGCGGGCCATGCGGCCACGGGCCCGCGGGCGCATCCGCTTCATCACCATGTTCTTGCCGACACTGGCTTCCGCCACGTACAGGGCGTCGACATCTAGGTCATGGTTGTTCTCGGCGTTGGCGATGGCCGATTGCAGAACCTTCTTCACCAGGCCGGCGATACGCCGCTTGGAAAAGGTCAGCTCCGCCAGGGCCGCTTCCACGTCCTTGCCCCGGATCGACTGCGCCACCAAATTCAACTTCTGTGGCGAGGTCCGCAGGTTCCGGCCCTGCGCACCCGCTTCGTTGTCGGCCAGGCGCCGATCTCTTGCCTGCTTGCCCATCGCTCTAACCCCGCCGCGCTTTCTTATCGGCGGCGTGGCCATAGTAGGTACGTGTCGGCGCGAATTCGCCGAACTTGTGCCCCACCATATCCTCATTCACCAATACAGGAATATGCTTCTGGCCATTGTGAACACCAAAGGTCAGGCCAACGAATTGCGGCAAAATCGTCGACCGCCGCGACCAGATCTTGATCACGTCCTTGCGCCCCGATTGCGCGGCCGTCTCTGCCTTTTTCAGCAGATAGCCATCGACGAAGGGGCCTTTCCAGACAGAACGAGTCATCTCTATGCCTCTTCCTATTTCGAGCGCCGGCGGCGCAGAATGTATTTGCTCGAGGGCTTTTTCGTGGAACGAGTCCGCTTGCCCTTGGTCGGCTTGCCCCATGGCGTCACCGGATGGCGGCCGCCCGACGTCCGGCCCTCGCCGCCGCCGTGGGGATGATCGACCGGGTTCATGGCCACGCCGCGCACCGAGGGGCGCTTGCCCAGCCAGCGATTACGGCCCGCCTTGGCCAGCTTGATGTTGGAGTTGTCCGGGTTCGATACCGCACCAACCGTCGCCATGCATTCCGACCGCACCAGGCGCTGCTCGCCCGAGGTCAGGCGCAGAATGGCGTAACCCTGATCGCGGCCAACCAGTTGCACATAGGTACCGGCTGAACGGGCAATCTGCCCGCCCTTGCCCGCCTTCATCTCCACATTGTGGATGATGGTGCCGATTGGCATGCTTGACAGGGGCATGGCATTGCCCGGCTTGACATCTACCCGGTCACCCGCCACCACGCTGTCGCCCGCCGCTAGGCGTTGCGGCGCCAGAATGTAAGACAGATCACCGTTCGGATAACGGATCAGCGCGATAAAGGCGGAGCGGTTGGGATCGTATTCCAAACGCTCGACCGTCGCGGCCTCGAAGCGGTTACGCTTGAAATCGACCATGCGATAGCTGCGCTTGGCCCCACCGCCACGGCGCCGTGCCGTGATGCGGCCATGATTGTTGCGGCCGCCCTTTTTGCTCAGACCCTTGGTCAGAGCCTTGACCGGCTTGCCCTTGTGCAACTCCGAACGATCGACCAGGACCAAGCCTCTGCGGCCCGGTGTGGTCGGTTTGTATTGCTTCAACGCCATTCGTCTACACCCCGCCCATGACGTCGATGGAATGGCCGTCTTCCAACGTAATAATGGCCTTCTTCCAATCCGACCGGCGCCCTTTGACGCCGCGAAAACGCTTGGTCTTGCCCTTGACCCGCAAGGTATTGACCGATTTCACCTTGACCGAGAACAGCTCCTCCACCGCCTGCTTGATGCGCGGCTTGGTGGCGTCCATGGTCACCCTGAAAGTGACTTGCCCGTGTTCCGATCCCATGGTGGCCTTTTCCGTCACCACCGGTCCGAGGACGGTTTGATATACCTGTTCGCGGTTCATTTCAGCCGCGCCTCCAATACTTCAACGGCGCTCTTGGTCAGCACCAGGGTATCCCGCCGCAGGATGTCGTAGACATTTGCGCCGGCGGAGGCCATGACCTGCACCGCCTCCAGATTGCCGGCGGCCTGGACCAGATTCTGGTCCAACTCGCCGCCATCAATGATCAACACATCGTTCCAGCCCAGCGCCGCAAGCTTGCCGTTCAGGGTCTTGGTCTTGGCCTCTTCCAGCGCCGCGGCATCGAGAATGACCAGCTTGCCATCCGCCTGCTTCGCCGACAGGGCCGAGCGCAGCCCAAGGGCCCGCACCTTCTTGGTCAGCTTGTGGACATGATCATGAACCCGGGGGCCATGCGCCACGCCGCCGCCACGGAACTGCGGCGCCTTGTTCGAGGAATGCCGGGCCCGGCCGGTACCCTTTTGCCGCCAGATCTTGGCGCCCGAACCCCGGATGGCGTTCCGCTCCTTGGTGGCATGGTTGCCGCCGCGGCGCTTGGCCAACTGCCAGGTCACCACGCGGTGCAGGATGTCCTGGCGCGGCGTTATGCCAAAGACTTCCTCCGCCAGATCAATATTGCCGGCGGCCTTGTTTTCAAGGGTTGTCACTTTTGCCTTCATGGCAACTATTCCTTCTCGTCGCCGTCAGCAGATGCTTCACCGGCATCATCCGCCGGGGCCGCATCATCGGCAGCCTCTTCCACGGGCGCTTCTTCGGTGGCGGCGGCCTCCTCAGCTACCGCTTCCTCGGCCACGGCTTCTTCCGCCACAGCTTCCGGCGCGGCCTCCTCGGCCACCTCTTCCTCCGCGCGCTCGATCAGACCAGCCGGTAGAGGCGCATCCGCGTGCAGAGCCCTTTTCACCGCGTCGCTGATCATCAGCCAGCCGCTCTTGGGACCGGGTACGGAACCCTTGATCAACAACAGGCCGTTTTCCTCGTCCGCATCGATAACTTCCAGGTTCTGCATGGTGACCCGGCCCGCGCCCAGATGACCGGCCATCTTCTTACCCTTGAAGACCTTGCCCGGATCCTGGCACTGACCCGTCGAACCATGCGAACGATGGGAGATGGAAACACCGTGAGAGGCCCGCAGACCGCCGAAGCCCCAACGCTTCATGGCGCCGGCAAAACCCTTGCCGATGGAGGTGCCGGCCACGTCCACATACTGGCCCTTGGCGAAATGCGCCGGGCTCAGCTGCGCACCGACATCAATCAAGGCATCCTCCGACACCCTGAACTCGGCCACCCGCTTCTTGGGCTCGACTTCCGCCTTGGCGAAGTGTCCGCGCATGGCCTGGCCCACGTTCTTGACCTTGGCCTTGCCCACACCCAACTGCACGGCGGTGTAACCGTCGGTTTCCTCGGTGCGCTGGGCCACGACCTGGCAATCGTCAACGTGCAGCACGGTGACGGGCACGTGGCTGCCATCTTCCTGAAAAACCCGGGTCATGCCGAGTTTTTGCGCTATTAGACCGGAACGCCTCATTGCCAAATCCTAAAGTTTGATTTCCACATCCACGCCGGCGGCCAGGTCGAGCTTCATCAGCGCATCGACGGTCTGTGGCGTGGGGTCAATGATATCCAGCAGCCGCTTGTGGGTGCGGATTTCAAATTGCTCGCGGGACTTCTTATCAATGTGCGGCGAGCGCAGGACCGTGAACTTCTCGATCCGCGTGGGCAGAGGAATAGGTCCGCGCACCCGTGCGCCGGTCCGTTTCGCCGTATTGGCAATTTCCGATGTTGCCTGATCGAGCACGCGATGCTCGAACGCTTTCAGGCGTATGCGGATATTTTGGCTTTCCATGTCTTTCTTCCTGCTAACGCGTCAAGTTCGGGTCCGTGTCGCCGTCTCTCGTCGGCCCGCCTACTCGTCGATGGCCGCGACGACGCCGGCAC
>CAZVYX010000103.1:0-6202 GCA_964631725.1 uncultured Rhodospirillaceae bacterium
TTGGCCTGATATCAGGTTTCAAAGGCAAGCTTACTGACACCATCATCATGCGCATGTCTGACGTCAGCACCCCTGGGATATCTTCGCCTCGTTCCGGCGCAGCAAGAAATACGGCGGCATAACCGATTTCGCCAACCTATGGTGCGACTATGTGGGCGATGTGGCGCGTTTCAAGGCGGCGCTGCCATTGGACCAGAGCAATTACCTGGAATTGCGCTATGAGGCCCTCGTCCGCGACCCGGCGGGGGAAATGCGGGGTGTGATCCGCTTTCTGGGCGAGGACTGGGAAGACGCTGTCGGCCGCTTTGATGGCAAGGCGGATGAACATGACAGGGTGTTGGGCCTGACCGGCCATTCCTCCACGACCCTGGAGCAGATCGCCCATCCTCTTAGCCAGAACCGCGTCGGGCTAGGGCAAAGCAGTATCAGTGATGAGGAAATGACTGTTGCCCGAGGGGTCGCGGCTGAACGCGGCCTGGGCGAGTTATTCGCGCGGATCAAGCGCGAGGCGCGTTAGAGAAAGGTGAATTTGCGCTACACGGTCAGGTATTTAGTCTGAACGTCCGGGTTGTCGCGTAGCTCGGCCGGCGTCCCGGTGTAAACCACCTCGCCCTTTTCAAGAATATGGACACGGTCGCTCAGGAACAGTACGAAGTCGAGATTCTGCTCCGCTAGGATAATCGATAGCCCACCGGTTTTCAGCATATGGATCCTCTCGCGGAGGGATTCCACGACAATCGGCGCCAAGCCCTCGGATGGCTCATCCAGCAGCAGCAGCTTGGGATTGCCCATGAGACTGCGCGCGATCGTCAGCATCTGCTGTTGGCCGCCGCTAAGGACACCGCCCTTGCGCTCTTGAATATCCTTGAGGTCGGGAAACAGCTCGAACACTTGTTCCTCGCTCCAGCCATCAGCCCCGTCCATCGCCGGGCGCCGTCCGATATCGAGATTTTCCCAGACCGTCAGCTCCGGAAAAATACGCCGGTCCTCCGGCACGAAACCGATGCCCAGCTTGGCCACGTGATGCACCGGAATGCCCGTGATATCACGGTCGATCCAGCGTATGCTGCCTTCCTGTGGCGGCGCCATGCCCATGATGGAACGCATGGTCGTGGTTTTGCCAACACCGTTGCGGCCGACCAGGGCCACCACTTCGCCTGGTTCGACCTTCAGCGAGACGCCAAACAGAACCTTGCTCAGGCCATAGGCCGTGCGGATGTTATCGACTTCAAGCTGCGCCATGGCTCTGACCTAAATATACGCGCCGGACTTCAGGGTCTTCACGCACGTGATCTGGTGGGCCCGAGAAAATAAGCTCGCCATGATGCAGAACCGAAATTCGGTCGGCAATGCCGAAGACGACACCCATGTCATGCTCGGTAAAAAGCAGCGCGAGGCCGCGGGCCTCGGTAATTTCCTCAATCAATTTGATCGCCTCCACGGTCTCGGCGGGCGACATGCCGGCGGTCGGCTCGTCCAACAGCAGCACGCTTGGATTGCTGGCCAACGAGATCGCCAGCTCCAGCTGCTTTTGCTTGCCGTAGGCCAACTCGCCCGCCATTTCCTCCGCCTCGTCACTTAAGCCCACAAGCTCCAACAGCTCGGCGCTCTCCTCGCGGTTCAGCGAATGGCCCAGGGTGAAAAGATGGAACGAGCGGCCGTCGCGGGCGATCAGGGCGACCTGCACATTTTCGAACACCGTCATGCGCGGATAGATGTTGATGCGCTGAAAGGACCGCGCCAACCCTAGCTTGACGATGCGATGGGGCGCTGTCCCGGTGATATCCCTGCCTTCGAAACTGACCGAGCCGCTGTCCAGGCCGAGATGCCCGGTGATCAGATTGAACAGCGTTGTCTTGCCGGCGCCGTTGGGGCCGATGATGGCGTGCTTTTCGCCCTTCTTAAGGTCGATCGAGACACTATTTATGGCGACGAAACCTTCAAAGGCTTTGGTCGCTTGGTTGGTTTGCAGCACTGTTTCCATGGTTCAGGCCTTACGTGAAAATTGGCCGCGGATCTTCTGTGCCAGACCGATGAGACCATCGGGCAGAAACATCAGGATGATCAGCAGAATGATACCCAGAACCACGGGCCAATATTCCGTGTACTGATTGATGCCGACCTGCAGGGTATAGAGCACGGCGGCGCCAAGGGCGGGGCCGAAGAATGAATAGAGCCCGCCCAGCAGCGCCATAATCAACACTTGTCCCGACTCGGTCCAAAAGGCCGACTCCACGTAAACGCCTCGATTATACATGGCGAACAGCGACCCGGCGATGCCCGCGAAGGTGCCGGCGACGACAAACGCGGTATGGCGCAGGCGCTTCGTGTTGACGCCGACGAAGCCTGCCCGAGTGCGGTTCTCGCGCACCGCCACCAGGGTGCGGCCAAAGGCGGAATGACAAATCAGCCATAACAGCCCGGCTGATACAGTCACCACGAACAGCGTGAAATAGAAAAAACCATAGCGGTTGTCGATGAATGCCGGCACGTTGACGCCGACAAAGCCGTCGTCCCCGCCCGTAACCGCACGCCATTTGAAGGCTACGGCCCAGACCAGCATGCCAAAGGCCAGGGTCAGCATGGCGAAATAGATATCCGTCAGCTTGACGCAGAAATAACCGACGAAGGCGGCGGCAAGGCCCGACAGAATGATCGCCGCCGGCATGGAAATAAACAGCGGCAGTTCATACGTAGTCAACAAAATGGCGCATGAGTAGCCGCCAATGGCGAAATAGGCCGCGTGGCCGAACGAGATATTGCCCGAATAGCCGATCAGTACATTGAGGCTCAGCGCGAACAGGGCATAGATCAAAATCTCGGTCGTCAAATCGATCAGATATTTTGATCCCAGGGTCGGCACCAACAACAGCACCAGAACCAGCGCACAGGAAATCCAGAACGTCGTTTTATAGCCCGATTGCATTAGTGGGGCTCCTCTTCCTCATGTCCGAAGAGGCCCCACGGACGCCAGAGCAACAGCCCCAGCATGAGGATATAGGCCAGGACGAGCTCCCAATCGGGGAAGATCACCGTGCCAAACATGGTCACGAAGCCCAAAGCCAGGGCACCGAGGAAGCTGCCCCAAAGGCTGCCCAGTCCGCCGATGATGACGATAATGAAGCATTCGATGATGATGGTCGCGTCCATGCCTGGCGACACCGCCACCCGTGGCGCGGCCAAGGCGCCGCCAAGGCCGGCCAGGGCCGAACCAATCACGAAGACGCCGGTGTAAACCAGGGGCACGTTCATGCCCAGGGCCGCCAGCATTTCCCTATCCTGGGTGGCGGCGCGAATAATCCGGCCCCAGCGCGTCTTGGACAACGCCAGCCACATGCCCACCGCGACAACAACACCAATGATGCAGAGCAGCAATGGATATGCGGGATACTTTGCGAAACCAAAATCCACCGCGCCACCAAGACCATGGGGATAAGGCACATTGTATTGATCCGTACCCCAGATCATCTTTGCCACGTCGCCCACGATCAACACGATCGCGAAAGTGAACAGCAGTTGCGTCAAATGTTCCCGTCCGTACAGATAACGCAGCAATCCGCGTTCGATGACAAAGGCCATCAGGCCGAGAACAACAGCGGCGGCGACCACGCCAAGCCAAAAACTGCCAACCGCGCCACCAAGGAAGGTTACCGTGGACCAGCAGACATAGGCGCCGAACATGAAAAAAGCGCCGTGGGCGAAATTAATCACCCGCAGCACGCCGAGAATCAGCGTCAAACCGGTGGCGATAATGAACAGATTCATGCCCAGCGAAATGGAGTTCATGAACTGGTAAAAGAGGAATGTTGGGTTGGCGAGCATACTCATGGCTTCAACTCCGATGGCCAGCGCCGCGCCCCCTCCGGCCATGAAGACCGGAGGGGAGCGGGCCAAACCCGCTGGGCCTGTGCAATATAGTCTTTACCGACCGTGAACTAGTTCGACGGCGGCGGAACGAAGGTCACCGGATCCATCCGGCGATAGGTCGCGCCCGACTGCGTCTTCATCGGACCCCAGAACTGCCCGGTGTTGGTTTGATGCGACTTGGCATCAACCGTCAGGCTGCCCATGGGCGTATCAATGGTCAGGCCCTCCATGGCCTTGATGACCTTGGCGGCGTCGGTGGAGCCCGCCTTCTCGACGGCGGCCTTGTACAGCATCACGCCGTTATAGGCCAACACCGGCCACATGGCCGTGGCCTTGGTGCCGGCTTTCTTGGCCAGACGCGCCTGGAACTTCTTATGCGCGCCCGTCGGCGAATGGTACCAGAGCTCGTAAGTATTGGACCAGACATTGTCCGGATAATCGCCGGCCAGCTTGCTTGCTACTTCGTGGCTGGCGATCTCGCCACCGGTGATGTAGACGTGATCCTTGAAGAAGCCGAATGGGGCTGCTTGTTTGGCGAAATTGACGAAATGATTGCCCCACAGCCCGCTGACCACCGTTTCGCAGCCCGCACCCATGATCTGGGTGATATAGGCATTAAAGTCCGTGGCGCCGAGTTTGGGCCGCAGCTTCATGACGATATTGGCATCTGGTGCATGTTTCGGCAGAGCCTTGGCGATGCCGTCACCCAAATCATGACCATAGGCATAATCGAGCTGAATATCGCAGAGCTTCTTACCATTCACCTTCTTCACGATCTGCGCCATGGCGTCGCCTTCGAAATCGGTGTTCGAAGCCGTACGGAAGACATATGGGTGAAGTTTGGATGTGGTCAGCTTGATGGTTTTGGGAATGGTCGCGATATAGATCACCTCTTCCCGGCGCGCGACTTCGGAAATCGCCAGGCCGACCGATGATGCCAGACCGCCGAGGATGACGTTGACGCCTTCCTTGGTAATCAATTCCTTGGCCGCCGCCGCCGCCGCCGCCGGGTTGATCTTGGAATCGCGCGCCACCGTTACGAACTTGGAGCCCAGCACGCCGCCGGCAGCATTAATTTCCTCGACCGCCAGGTCATGGCCGCGCATGGCCGGGCCGCCGTAAATCGCGCCGCCACCTGAAATGGGATAAAGCACGCCAATCTTAATATCCGCCGCGCCGGCGCCGCCCATGCCTGACAGCAACGCCATTGATAACGCCGCCGCACCGGCAACGGCTACCTTCGTCCGGGCGCCCAATTTTTCTCGTGTTTCTGAGTTTCCAATAATTCGTTTCATCAGCTTGCCTCCCTGGGATGTGACACAATTCGATTTTACTGAACCAAACAACTCGTTCTTCGTTGTCCGCGGCGCTTGCAAAATACAGTGAAGGTGCCGGGAGCGAAGCGTCGCCCACCAAACTAAATTCTCGAAAATCGGCCTTCCCTCATGCGCGCGGCTTCAGCCACTTATTGGTTAACGCTACATGCAATTGCGCCATCAACGCAAGTGTCGCCCCTCCGGAAGGGTTTCGCCAAAACCTAGTTTTCGGGCAGGACCACCACTTTCATGCATTCGCGGCGTTCCAACAGCGTGAAGGCCTGGTCGATTTCCGCAAAGGGCAGAACATGGGTCACCAGTTGGCGTAAATCGCCGGCCAATGCACCGGCCAGGGCCGTGCTGCGGACCCAGGTGCCCCGGTTATAGGCGCGGCAGCCGATCAGTTCTTTTTCATCCAAAGCCAGAGGCAGGCTGTGAAAGGGTGCGGCGGCATGACAATAGCCGACGATGCCCAGCCGGCCGCCACGGCGCAACGCGGGCAGGGCCGCGGCCAGGGCGTCATGATGTCCGGAGGCATCGTAGGCCACGTCGGCGCCCCTTGGCGCGACGCGGCGGACGGCGGCGGCGAGGTCTTCGTTGTCCTGATCCACTGCAATGGCGCCAAGCCGGCGGGCCAGGGCCAGACGGGTGCCATCGGCGGCCACGCCGGCGACGATCACCGCCGCCGCCCCGGCGGCCTTCGCGACCAGCAGATGCAGCAGCCCCACCGGCCCGGCCCCCATGACCAACGCCACGTCGCCGGTCTTGATGGGCACGCGCTCAAGCGCCGCATGAGTGGCGACCGTCAATGGCTCTATCACGGCGGCCACACGCGGGTCGCTGCCGTCGGGCAGGACAAAGACATTGTTGGCGGGTACGGCGATCCGTTCCGCCAAACCGCCCGGCGCATGGCAGCCCATGATGCTGCGTTGGGTGCAAAGGGCATGACGGCCGCTGTTGCAATATGTCTGACGTCAGCGCCCCTGGGACATATTGAGGGGTTTTCATAAGGGAGGATT
>CAZVYX010000104.1:0-5782 GCA_964631725.1 uncultured Rhodospirillaceae bacterium
CGGCCACCCACGGGATCATACTCATTGGGTGGCCGGGAGGGGGAGCGGGCGGTTCAGCCGAAATCGGAAAGGACGAAACTAGATGCAGGAGCGGAACATGTCTCTGGCGACTTTCTGCAGCATCGTGCACAGCGGGCCCCTGGGGAAGGAAACGGCGGCGAGCGCCCGATCCTGGCGGCCGCCGTTCCAAATCTCCGGTTCGCTGGGCGCGACATCGGAGGCGCTGATCAGCGTACCCTGGGATCGTTTGGACAGGGTGACGCTGCCAGCTTCATTGCTGACATCGACAACGCCATGCATCAGCAGCACGCCAAAGCCGCCGTCAATTTCGCCGGCCCAGAAATCCGTGCCGCGGATACCAATGGTCGCCATCGGCATCTTTATCTTCAGCCCCGGGCGCCCCAATTTGCCTGAAGTAAATCGCATCGTGCCCTTCAACAGAGTGATGACACCGCCGGAATTGCCATAGACGAATTCGTCCAGCACAACCTCCGCATCGGCACCGATTGCCAGCACGCTGCCATCGCGGAAACGCAGCACGGCCCTGGCGTTGGCGCCGGTGGTGACTTCTTCGTTCTGGAATACCGGCAGGTCCCGCTGCAGGTCGCGCCGCAGGCGGCCCAAGGCACCTTCGACATTGGCCCGGGTCCGATCGACGCCGCCAATCCGTATGCTGTCCGGGTTTGCCGCCGCCACACGGGCGGCAGGTTCACTTTCACCGCGCTTCGATGCCGCACGGTCCAGTATTCCGCTTGTGGCGTCCGCTGACGTGGCTGTCTCAACAACCAGCAACGGGCCCAGCAAAAACGCAAATACCAAGGCCATCAAACAATGCTTCATAACGGCTCCCGATCCGAGTTGCCCTCGAACCCGCCCTCCGGCCACAGGCCCGTGTCACTGAACAAAACCGGATCGGCCGGCGAAACCTTACCAACGACCGGCTCATGTCAGAGACATCTCCGTTGCCTTGAAGTACGCCTGGTAAATTAAGAATTCCGGAACATGTGTGGTTAGCCTTTTGTTAGGCATAACCCGCCGGTTAGAGTTCCCTGGAGCATGTTTTGTCAAAACATGCTCAGACTTTTAAAGGAAGAGCAATTGAACCAATCACTCAGGTCGCGAAAGCGACTCTGACTAATTGAAAATTGCTTTAGCGGTCCCTGATATCGCGCATGCCCTGGTTCATTTCCGTCATCAGGTCCACCGCCTCGTCACGCACCAGCAAATCGGCGAACAGGGTACGTTCGGCGGCCAGGCCGTCCATGGGCGGGACCAGTTCCGAACGCCGCACCAGGTGCTTGATATAGGCCACGGCGTGGGGTGATTTCGTCGTCAGCTCGTGGGCGATTTCCAGGGCCCGGTCCAGGGCCGGGCCATCGACACATTCGGTGACCAGGCCATATTCCGCGGCCTCCCAGGGCGAGAGTGTTTTGCCCAGCAAGGTCAATTCCAACGTCTTGGCCTGGCCGATGATGCGGCTCAGCCGCTGGGTGCCGCCGGCGCCGGGCAGGATGCCGATATTGATCTCCGGCAGGCCGATGGAATAGGGGCCGTCCTGGGCAATGCGGAAATCGCAGCGCAGGGCCAATTCGAAGCCGCCGCCCATGGCGGTGCCGTTGATGGCGGCAACGAAGGGCTTGGGGCTGTCTTCGATGCGGCGGAAATCCCGGTGCAGGTCACGCTCCTGGATCGGACGGGTCAGATCGAAGGCGCCGATACCTTCCGCCCGCTGGCTGCGCGCCCGCTCCTCCAACTCTACAACCGAAAAATGCCGGATGAAGACATCCGGCAGACCGCCGGTCAGCACCACCGCTCGCACTCCGTCATCGCCTTCCACCTGATCCAGCATGGCGGTGATCTCGGGCACCGTGTCGTTGTTCATAAAGCCGTCCGGGGGATTGGTAAAACGTACCACCGCCACCGCGCCGTCAGTTTCGATCGATATCTGTGCCATCTCGACTACTCCAATTTCAACAGGGCCGCGCGAACCTCGGTGTCGTCCGCCAGGCCCAGTTCAGCCAATATTTCTTCCGTATGCTCACCCACGCTGGGCGGCGGCCGGCGTACCTGGGCCGGCGTGCGGTTAAGGCGCCAGGGAAAACGTGGCGCCTTGATCTCCGTGCCGTCACCGGCGGTCATTTCGACGGTCATGCCCAAGGCCTTTGCCTGGGCGCTGTCAAAGGCCTGCTGGATCGACAGCACGGGACCGTGGGGGATATCGTTCTCAACCAGGAAGGTGAGCCAGTCCTCGGTGGATTTCTCCGCCATGGCCTCGGCCACCACGGCCCGCATGGCATCCTTGTTGATGGAGCGGGCGCCGGAACTGGCAAAGCGTTCATCATCCTTCCATTCCGGCCGGCCGCAGAAATCGGCGAAGCGGCGGAAGTCCTCGTTGCGGGCCACCAGGATCTGAATTTGTCCATCGGAAGTGTCGAACAGGCCATAGGGGGCAATGGCGGGATGGTGGTTACCTTCCGGCGCGGGATCCTGGCCGGAGGCAAAATACTTGCCCGCCTGCACCGTCAGCATGGACATTGTCGCCTCCAGCAACGAGGTGCGCACGACCTGGCCGCGGCCGCTTTGCCGCTTTTCCATCAGGGCGCCAAGAATGCCGATGGTATTGCACAGCCCGCCCAGCACGTCCGAAATCGCCACGCCGGAGCGGATTGGCCCGGTTTCGGCACTGCCCGTAATCGCCATCAGGCCGGAATAACCCTGCACCAGTTGATCGACCCCCGAACGGGCGCCCATGGGACCCACATCGCCGAAGGCCGACAGACGTGCGACGACCAGATGCGGGAAATCCCGCTCCAACACATCGTCGGTGAAGCCCATGGTGTCGAAAATGCCGGGGCGAAAATTTTCCACCACCACATCGGCGGTGCGCATCAAGGCCCGCAGCAACTTGTCGCCGCCGGGGTGGCGCAGATCAACATGCAGGCTGCGTTTGTTGCGGTTGGCGGTGGTGAAATAGCCGCCCATGCCGGGGCTGAAGGACGGTGCCTGTTGACGCAGCATATCGCCCTGCCCCGTCTCCACCTTGATCACGTCGGCGCCCAGGTCGCCCAACAACATCGGTCCCAGGGGTCCGGCTATGACCCGTCCCAGATCGATCACCCGAATTCCGCTTAACGGCATGGCCGCTCCATCCTTGAATTGCTACACATTCGGCGGTGATCATAGCAAGGCGGCGGGAAAGCCACTAGCATGGCGGCCAAATACAGGGAGAAGGTGCGAAATGGTGGAACAAGCCCGGCGCCGGGTGATGGACATGGACTTCTGGCAGGGGCCGATCAGGGTACAGGACCTCTCGGATGGATCATCGAACCATAATTTTCTGGTCGACGATGATGGCGAGAAATATCTCGTGCGCATCGGCGATGACCGGCCGGAGCATGCAGTCTTTCGTTACAACGAAATTGCCGTAACCCAGGCGGCGTTCGAAGCCGGCCTGTCGCCGGCCCTCCTGCATCACGAACCGGGCGCCATGGTGTTTGAATACATTGCCGATGGCGCGCCGGTCGATGCCGCCGATTTGCAGCAGGAAGCCACCATGGACCGTTTGATCGGTCTGCTGGGGCAGTGTCATCTGGATTTGCCCGGACATCTGGAAGTACCTGGACCAATGTTCTGGGTCTTTCACCTGAACCGCCGCTATGCCCGGATCATCATGCAGCACGGCGGCGCGATGGCGCCCACGCTGGCGCGGTTGATGGCCCTGAACGATGAACTGGAAACCACGATCGGCCCGATCCAGCCGGTATTCTGCCATAACGACCTGGCGACCGGGCACATCCTTGGCGACGGCCGGCGTTTCTGGTTGATCGATTGGCAATACGGCGGCTGGAACGATGGCCTGTATGATCTGGCCTGCATGGCGGCGCGCCTGGAACTGGACCGCGAGGTAGGCGACGAAATGCTGCGCCGCTACCTGCGCCTGAACGAGGCGGAACCGGATCAGGCCAGCCGCGGCCGTTTCGCCGCCTGGAAATGCACGGCCTTGATCTGGGCCGCGCTGTGGGGCGGCGTGGGCGAAATGTTCGCCGATCCGGACTTTGACCATGCCGCTTACAGCAGGGAATGCCTCGACCGGCTGGACCAGGCCATAGCCGCATTCCGGGCCGAATTCCGCGGGATATAGGCGATACCACCAGTCCAAATACCACATTTAGTTGTTGACGCACTGCAGTATAATTGATATTCATTCTCATTATCAATTACCTGTATGGAGTCAAGAAATGCGTGGAGTTTGTGTTGCGTTCCTGTTGGCGGCGTTGGCCGTAATGATGGCGCCGCAGTTCAAGATATCAGCCGCCCTGGCGGCCGAAGACGGCGGCAAAGCGAAACCGCAAAAGATATTTCTTTCACTGGGGCGGGAGGGCGATCGGAAGCGGTTGTTTCACCCCGACCGCTTGAGCCTTAGCGTCGGCAAGCCCTACACCCTGGTCATTGAAAACCCGAGCCTGGACGTTCACGAGTTCGATGCGCCCGGCCTGGTTTCAGCCGCCTGGTCGTCGGACGTAAAGGTGCTGGACGACATTGGCGCCACCGCCCGCCCACTGGCGAAAATCGTCGGCACCCCGGCGGAGATCGAGATAATGCCCGGCGGCTCGGTGGAATGGACCTTCGTGCCCGTGGTTGCCGGCAGTTACGACATTCTGTGCGATATCGAGGATCAAAGCGGCAAGACCCACACGGCCATGGGCATGAAAGGCACGATCATAGTGAAGTAACGCTACGTCCGGTCGTTTGCCGCGCCGAACCGGCCTAGAGCATGTCTCTTCTAAACATGCGCGGACCATTAAGAAAAGAGCAATTGAACCAATCACTTGGATCGCCAAGGCGAATCCAATTGATTGAAAATTGCTCTAGGCCAGGGTCAGCCGCATGTTTTCGCGGCCCATCAGGGCGCCATCCCAGGCCAGCCGCGCCTCGGCCTCCAGCAGCTCCATGAAGGGATCTTCATGGTCGGGATCGTGGTGGAAGATGATCAGGCGCTTGGCGTTGGCCAGCTTGCATAGACGCACCCCTTCCTGCCACGTCGAATGCCCCCAACCGACCTTGTTGGGAAACTCCCGGTCCGTATAGGTACAGTCGTAGACCACGACATCGGCGCCATCGATCAGGTGCAGAATATTTTCGTCCGGCTTGCCCGGAACATGCTCCGTATCCGTGACGTAGCAAAAGCTCTTGCCGCCATAGTCAATGCGATAACCCGTGGCGTTGTCGGGATGATTCAGCAGCGTGGTGGTGACCTTGATCCCCGTCCCTAGGGTGAAATGATCGCCGGCGACGAAATCCTCGAACACCAGCTTCGACTGCATGGCCTCGATGGGAACCGGGAATGTCGGCTGGTTCATTTGGCCCGACATGATGTCGTGCAGGTTTTCTTCCATCTCGAACAAATGTCCGGCCATGATGCGGAACTCACAGTCGGGCTGAAAGGCCGGCGAAAAAAACGGGAATCCGTTGATATGGTCCCAATGACTGTGGGACATCAGGATGTCGGCGCGGCGCACGCCCTTTTTCATCATCCAATGACCGAAGTTTCGGATACCGGTGCCGCAGTCAAAAACAACTCTCTGACCGCCGCAGGAGACCTCAATACATGACGTATTGCCGCCAAACATGACGTATTTCGAGGAAGGACAGGCTATCGACCCTCGAACGCCCCAGAACTTGACCTTGAACCCCATGGGTATCCCCTACTTGGTCCAATCGCGATTGTTCAACACAATCAAAAGCTAACCCTATTCAACTTAATACAATACTACAAATATTC
>CAZVYX010000105.1:0-5689 GCA_964631725.1 uncultured Rhodospirillaceae bacterium
GATGGAATCACGATCAGCCGAGCCAAGCCAGCGACTTCTTCAACAAAATCTGCCAGGAACGGACTGTTAGAATTTTCTAATGCATAGCGCCTAGATGCCGGCGGTGGGAGCCGGGCACAGCATCAATTGCGGACATTCAGGCATCTAGATTTGCCCAAATAAAAGGTCGTACCCTATTTGATCTCGTCAATAGTCGCTTGCTCGGCTTGCCGGCGCGCCTCGATAACGCGACGGGCGGCTTGGTCGGGAACGCCGACGCCCATCAATACCATTTCGCCAAGCTGCAAACTCGCCTCTATGGTCTCTGGGATCGCGTGGCTTGCGCCGCAGGTGATGAGTCGCGCCGAATGCACGCGATCACGAGCGCGGGCATAGATGACGAGTTCCGGCCAGTTCCGGCGCGCCGTCGCGACCACTTGCTCGGCGTCATGCGGGCTGTCCATGGTTACCACTAGTGCTGCAGCTGAATCGACACCGACCCTGCGTAATATGTCGGGCCGGCTCGCATCGCCAAAGAAGATGCTGGCACCTCTATCTCGAAAGCATGCAACTAGTTCCGCATCGACGTCCAGACCAATATGCGGCACCTCCTGGCCCTCGAGTACCGTGCCGAGCATCTGACCGACACGACCATAGCCGACGATCACGACATGTCCGGCAAGGCTGACAGGTATATCGCTATCGCGCTGGCCATCCTTCGCTTCCCGGGTCTCGACGGAGCGTGCGATTTTGCGGGCAATATAGGCCACCCCCGGCGTCGCGATCATCGTCAAGCTAGCGACAATCAACATAAACTGCGCGGTTCCGTTAGGCATCAACCCGAGACCATAAGCCATACCGATGACAACAAAAGCGAACTCGCCACCTTGACCCAACAGAAGGCCAGCTTCCAGGGCAACTGGACGGGCGTCCCCGAACCATCGCGCCAAGACGTAAATGATCGGGCTCTTGATCAGGTACAACCCGAAAACCGAAGCAATCAACCACAAAGGCTTAGCGGCTACCTGTGAGATATCGATACTCATACCAACGGAGACAAAAAACAATCCAAGGAGCAGGCCTTTGAATGGCTCTATGTCGACCTCGATCTCGTGCCGGTATTCGGTTTCGGCAAACAACAGCCCGGCGAGGAAAGCGCCCAGCGCCATCGACAGACCGACTTGCTCGGTGGCAAGCGCCGTCCCGACAATGATCAGAAGCACAAAGGCAAGAAACATCTCACGGCTTGCCGTGCTGCCGACAAAGCGGAATGCCGGTCTTATTATCAGCCGACCGATGGCCAAAATCGCGACGATGGCCAAAAGAGCCTGACCGATGGCCCAGATAAACGATAGCACCACTGGCGTTTCGTCTTGGGCAGCAAAAGCACCGACTAGAAAAAGGATCGGCAGCACCGCAAGGTCTTGGCACAATAAAATAGCAAAGCTGGTACGGCCCGTCGCCGTGCCCAGTCGGCGATTCTCGGATAGCAACTGCATGACGATCGCGGTCGACGACAATGCAAATGCGCAACCGAGTACAATTGCGGTGGCTAAGCTATTATCAAAAAACGCGGCGATGACACCGATCACCGTGCCGGTGACGAAGACTTGCGCGCCGCCTAACCCGAAAACACGAAGTCGCATTGCCCATAGCCGTTCCATGGATAATTCGAGACCAATCATAAACAATAGAAATACGACACCCAATTCAGCCAAGAGGCGCACGCCCGCCAAGTCAGTGATCACGGCATAAGTCAGCCATGGCAAGGCATCGGAGAAACGCGCTAGGCCATGCGGTCCGATGACTATTCCGACAACCAAGAAGCCAAAAACCGGGCTGATACTTAGACGGCGGGCCAATGGCACTATGACTCCCGCAGCAGCGAGATAAACCACCACCTCTCGTAGATTCAAAGCCTCTACCTGCATGCCCTGCCTCGATTGCATCCGACATCGTGGTCTAGTCTACCTTTACGAACAGCAATATTGGAACACAGCGATCCCCCAAAACCTACCAGTCGATGGCGAAACGCGTATCAAAACTGTTGCTGGATCACTTGGATCAGGCTGGTCAGGTGGCAGTTGCCCGCGATAGTCGCTTTGGGTCAAAAGCGGCCTGTTATCGTTCGCTAATATAATGTCTGAAGTTAGGGGTCGAGCGGACATCGGACTGACGCCGTTTGATGCTCGAGAAGTGCCAAATCCAGACACGCGGCCTAGCGATTTCAGCACGCTGATTCCTGTGATGCCGGCAGCGACACACCATGACTTGGCGGAAGCGCGACTTTAGCGGATTGGGCGAACTATGTGATACCCATTTTCATCGCAAATTTCTTCAGCAGTTGACGTTTGCCGATGCGGCTTGTCCTTGGGAAATGCTGATTAAGAGGTCCGAAGATTTTGGCACTTAACCCAATTAGGGTATGCGTCCTTTTGCCCTCGACGGCCGACCAAACGCCCTTGACGACCTGGTCAATATCATTGATCGCCATTCCCGCCCCAATTATCCCATCTCTCAGCGACGCGTTGGAATTTGTGCCGTGCATGGGTGAGTGTTGCAACAACGGCGTTTCGATGAACCACGGCATAATGTCACAAACTCTTATTCCATGTTTCTCGAATTCAAGGTCTAGCGAATCCGTCAAACCACGGACACCGAATTTACTGGCGCCATAGGACGCAAACATTGCGCCTCCAAGCTCGGCCGCTATCGATGACGTGTTAACGATACAGGCACCATCAGTATCTTTCAGAAGTGGAAAACTACTTTGGATACCGTTCATCACGCCGATCAGATTGACTTCAATAATGCGCCGATTTAGGTCGGCCGGTATTTCTTCAAACCTGCCAATATGTGCGATCCCGGCGTTATTGAATAGCACGCCCATCTTGCCGCCCGTACAGCGACCAAATTCCTCAACGGCGCTGCACCATTGCTCGATGTCAACAACATCCAATCGCCGGGATATCGACATGTCAGGGCCAATTTCATCAGACACTTGTTGAAGTCCGTCCTCATCAATATCGAATAGCCCCACGAACCAGCCTCGTTTTGCAAACGATAGCGCAGTGGCCCTGCCGATCCCGGAAGCGGCACCGGTTACCAAAATCGATTTCTCGGACATCATCCCCTCCATCTGCAAACGCACTGATGGTCTGTATTGACGGATACTGGTCGCACCAATTGTATTGAAACTTCACAGTTCAGCATACTGTTGTGGAGGGAGCTGGTCTCGCAGGGTGTCGATGGCAATGCCCGCTTACGTGCCTAGCCGATTTATGTCCGCTTAGAAATCCACAATGCAGGTTCATGCTCAAGTCGCGCCAAAAGCGACCCTTCAGAAACCTCCAATGTATTGCGCGCGCATTCCGGATTTCCATACCCCGACAGCGGCGGTGGGGCCGTCCACGTCATCGGGAGCCGGCATCGACTGCGTTGCTAACCCTCAAGCTGCGCCAGGGCGTCCTTGAGTTTGTCAATGACTTCCTTCTTGCCTGTCTGGTTCAATCGGTCGTAATCAATGGTTAGCGACAGACCGTCGACCTCACTACGGATGACCTGGCCCTCGGCGGCGAGCTCGTCGTAAATGCCTTTGACGCTGTAGGTCCTGACCGGTTTCGGAAAGCCCTTCATGGTGATGGCCTCCCGCTCCTCCGCCAACAACCAGTCCTGGACCAAAGAATAGGTCTCGGCCGCGATCAAAATACCGCCGGCATCGGCATTGGCCTCAAGCCTGGCCGCCAAATTCACCTCGCCGCCGATGATGGTATAATCCATGCGGTCTTCGTTGCCGAAGTTACCCACGGTGCAATAGCCGGTATTGATACCCATTCGGGCTTCGAAGGGACGGTCGATCAGGCCCTGGGCGCGCCACCGCCCCTGTAGATCAGCCAAGCGCCGCTGCATGTCTATGGCCATGCGCACGCAGGCCGCGGCATCCTCCTTGATACCCTTGCTTTCCGAGTCTCCGAAATAGAACATCATCGCATCGCCGATGAACTTATCGAAATAAGCCCCATGTTCCTGGGCGATCTTCGACATCTCGGTCAAATACTGGTTCAGCAGGGCGGTCAATTCCTCCGATTCTAGTTGATCGGTGATCGTGGTAAAATCGACGATATCGGAAAAGAAGATCGTCAGCTTTTTGCGTTTGGATTCGATTTCGACTTTCCGCTCACCACGGATAATCGACCTGTAGAGCTGTGGCGATATGTACTTCGACAGTTGATGCGATACCGCTTCCAGGGTCTGGCTGGTTTCCTCCGCCCGCTGTTTCGCCTGCAGCGTTTCGGCTTCGGCGCGTTTTCGGTCATCAATGACATAGATGGCGTTGAGCCAGCAGTCTTCATCTTCATAGCGCAGCGGCAGAGACGACAACAGTGCCCAAAATGGCTCGCCTTGAACATTCTTGAATTGTACTTCGTATTCTTCCAGCCGGCCTTGTTCCGCCTGCAATTCCGCCATGGTCTCCTGCTCGTCGGGGTTCATGAAGAAATCCCGGATGGCGAGCCCGCCGACGTCGCCGGCGGGAATGCCGAATTGACGTGACGCGGTTTCCGAGGCCTCAAGCGCGCCGGTTTCCCGGGTGAGCACCAATGGAAACGGAATGGCGGAGAGCATTGAACGCATGGCCTCGGTTTCGCGTTGGTGAACTTCGGTTTCCGCCTGAATTTTTTCCAAGCCAAATTGAACCGAGGCCATCGCCTCACGCCAGCTTTGCCATGAAGACCGCGCAATCGCGCCAGCGCCGGCAATAGCCACAAACAGCAGCAAATCGGGCCGCAAAATGTCGTTGTGCAGCGCGGCAACGACACCCGCCAGCAACATCGGCGCAAAATAGGCGACGGCCGCCAGGGGCAGGCTTGGCATCAGTGCCGCGGCACCAAAGCCAAGGAAGAACATTACCATCAGGAGGACAAGGCCGTTTACGATGATCGCGTTTGAGATCATCAGGAAAAATGACACGGCCCAGGCGAGCCCCAGCAAGCTGGAATGTATGACGATCAATCGGATCCGCCGTTTGCTCACGTGCGTTGGCCGGGGCCGGCCGCGCAACCCGAGATAACTGCGCAGCACGGGGATGAGCAACAGCAATACGGCGGCCAGGAAATACACCGCATAAGAACTGATCGCGGCGGCCCAGTCCGTATAAAGTACGATTGCAACCGCGGTCGTATTGCCGAACAACAGGAGCGGCATGTTTCGCTGGGTCTGCACCGATTGCACGATCCGGATTTCTTCCCGGATCGCATCCTCGCCAATCACGGAGTCTGACCCTTGCGTGTCCGTCCCGGTCGGCGCATTGATCCCGGCGCTGACGATATTTGCTGTCAAGATGAGCTCCCATTTAATACCAAGCGCAATAATCGCCGGTACTATACAGTGAAGTTATTCAGCATGTCGAAGTACTAGCATGTCCAATTCGCCGCTGGTTATCCAAATCCACTTACTGAGATCCGGTCTCTAAACGCAAGCGGTCAGCCCCCTCCGCCACGGCCGGGAACCAGGGCGGACGCGCGGCATTGGCGATGCCGGCATGCGGCAATGTGGAAGGCCGTGAAAAACCATGGCACGAATTTCCGGCGATCCCCGGCACGGCAGCAAATGCGCGACATCAGGTGAACAGCGGAAATGGCCGTCCGGTGTGGGCTTCAACGCTTTGTGCCGATTTTGTTGAAGAAGTCGCTGGCTTGGCTCGGCTGATCGT
>CAZVYX010000106.1:0-5575 GCA_964631725.1 uncultured Rhodospirillaceae bacterium
TGGCGGCAGCCGTTGGAATACCCCTCTGGGGCGTGGATTGTGTGATGGCTGGACTATTTGACGATCTATCCGCTGGCCAATATCAGAAAGTGGCGCGGGGCCTGCTGGGACCGGCCTACGAACCGCTGGCGGCATTGCCAGGTCTGTTGGGCGAGTTCTCGCCAGGGGCAGACGTGCGCGATTATCAGAACTACGCAAGTTCAGCCCTGCAAAAGGCGTTGAGCGGCGACTACGGCCAAGCTGGATCAGATGCGTTGTGGGCGGGCGCGGCATTGGCTGGCGTAGCCTTGCCGGGTCATGCGTCCATGTTGGACGCGAGAAAGAGGCGCGCGGCGCAGAAGTACGACCCCAACACTTGGTATCATGGCACCGCCGCCGATTTTACGGAATTCGATCCAGCCCGCCACGGCGAGAGTGTGGGCGCCGCCTACTTAGGTAAAGACGAGGGCGTCTGGCTAAGTTCTGACCCGCGAGACGCCAGTTTCTTCGCCGCCCACGCCGCGCGCCGTAAAGGCGGCGAGGGCGCCAATGTGATGCCGCTGACGTTTCGTGGGGAGCGTGTAACGACGATGGATTTTTCCAAGGCGGGGGACATCACTCCGAAGGAGATGTATGCCACCATTTCGGTTGGTATAGAGGACTATTCTCGTCGAAAAGGGGCGCGTCCAGATGCGGTGATCCTGAGAGATGTTTTCTCAACTCTCGGAGGTAAGCCCCATCGACACGATATTGCAATGATTGCGGATCCAGAGAAACTACGTTCGATTTTTGCCCGCTTTGACCCGGAGAAGAAGGGTCTGCGCAATATCCTATCGGGATTAGCGGCGGCAGGCCTGTTAGTGCCTTTGGCGGGCGGACACGATGTTGCGGAAAGCGAACCACGGTCATGAGGATGCCCCTTCGAACGGTGTCCCGCATTATACCACATTACCGCCGGGCGACGTGAAAAAAGCGGCGAAAATAAGGTAATCCATGGCAAAGCCAGACAAGACAGACATTCATCGCATCGTCCAGAACGAGATCGATGACGCCGTTCTGTATCAGGACGAGGAGCACACAGGCTTCCGCGACACCGCCACGAAATATTTCTATGGCGAGAAGTTCGGCAACGAGGTCGAGAACCAAAGCCAGATCGTAAGCCGCGATGTCGCTGATACCGTCAGCCACATCATGCCATCGCTGATGCGGATATTCGCTTCCAGCAAGGACTATGTGCAATTCCAGCCGCGCCACCCTGAAGACGAGGCCGCCGCCAAGCAGGCCAGCGAGTACGTCAACTGGATTGTGGCGGATCAGAACAGCGGCTACAAGATCATCCAGAACTGGATGCACGATGCTTTGGTCTTCCGCCTGGGCGTGGTCAAGTTCTTCTGGCAGGAGCCAGAGTTCGAGCCGCCGGAAACCTACGACGGTCTGACCGAAGGCGGCCTGGCGCTGCTGATGCAGGACGACGGCGTGGAAATCCTCGAACAGGAAACCGTCTATGCCTATGGCGATGACGAGGGCGTCGATGAATATGGCGTCATGGCGCCGCCCCTGCCGCCGACCTACTCGGTAAAGATCCGCAAGCGGTGCGAGTACGGCAAGTGCGTCATAGAAAACGTGCCGCCGGAAGAGTTTTTATATTCCCGCCAGGCCCGCTCCCTGGAGGAAGCCGACTTCGTTGGCCATCGCCGCATGATGACGGTCAGCCAACTTGTGAGCATGGGCTACGACCGCGACGAGATCGAACGGTATGCCGGCGGCGAAGAAAGCAACATGAGCGAGGAGGTCACCACCCGCTTCCAAGACCTATCCAGCGGCGGCGACAGCACCACAGCCCGCAGCCGGCGGCGGAACAAGGGCGTGCGCGGCTACTACGTCGCCCGCAAGGGCGGACGGCGGTCGGCGTCCGCCGCCATGTGGGCGGGCAAAGCAAGCGGATACTGAACTTCATTGGATCTCCGACGTACCGGCCACGCTACGACTTCTATGGCCTGTCCGACCGATACGTTAAGCGGTTCATGCCGCGGAACTCCCGCTCCGCTTTTCGCATGGCAATGCGGACGGCGAGGTAAAAGGTACTCCCCAGGGTTTGTTGCTGCGGGTATTTCGAACCCCGACGTTTTTTTAGCGACAGAAATTCCAAAAGGATCGCTTCGTTGTGAAAGTCAAATCCGTCGCGGTCTCATCCGTCGTACCCTACGCCCGCAACCCGCGTAAAAACGAAGCCGCGGTGGCCAAGGCGGCGTCGATCAAGGAATTCGGCTGGCATCGGCCAATTGTTTCCCCGCCCACAGCCTTCCCGTGTTGGGATGGACGTGACGCAGGTGTGACGCACGAATGACAGCTAAGTCATTGAAAGTGCTCGCGTGTCGCAGTGAGGGCCAAACCATTTCACGTGTGCGTAGGGAAGTAGGAAAAACTTGGCTACAGGTGCGACACGCGAGCACTTTCAATGGGTTAGGGCCGCTTAGTGGGTCATGGATGCGGCACAGCTGCGTCATTGGCGAAAATGCCCGGCATCGGTCTTTTTCAGTCTCATACCGACGAAGAAGCGCCCGTCACGGGTTCGGCGGTATTCAATGTCTTTCGCATTAGCCTGCACCCGTTGCACGAAGACGTTGATGGACGGTAGGGTGCGATGAGAGAAACCCTCGGCCTGTGCCCATTCCTGGAAGCAACTGTAGGCCTCGCGGGTGGTGATGCGCGGCTCGATGTCGAGGACGGTCTGTGGATCGACCATCTCGAATAACCAAGCGAGGACCGGATCTGAGCCATACAACCAGTCCGATTTGGCGCGGTGGCAGGATGGTGTTTGCCTGAACATGCGGTTGCGGACCAGGCGGGAGGCCCCGGCAATGGCCCAGGCCAACAACAAATCCGGTTCCTCTTCGCCGACGCGCCTGCCGATATGTTCGATGCGCTCTGCTTCGGGGATGGTCCGGTTGAACGGGATCACCAGCAGGCGGCGCTGCACGCCGCGATCCATGCCGCCCTGGAAGACGGGTAGATTGTTTGTGGCGAACACGTGTTGAGCGATAGAGCGGAACTCTATGCGCGACTTGTAGACGTCGCGGCCCTGAACGGGTTCGCCGGTGATCACAGTCTTGAAGGTTTCAGAGGCAATCGCACTGGCCGATGACGTTTCGTCGCTGGCATTGAGCAACTTGCCAACAAGACCGATGATGTGACGTTCATCACCCATCCGGCCGGCGGTTACTGAACAAACGGCACTGGCGGGGAGCAGGGCACGGATCAGGTCGAGGACCTGGCTCTTGCCATTTTCGGCCGTTTCACCTTTGAGAATGACAGCACAGGGGCGCAATAGCTTGGTTGCGTAGCCGAGTGCGGATGCGCCGGCCACTTCGGCCAACAGGTCTACTTTGGCACTGGCATCATCATCGCCCTTGAAAATGCCGTCCAGCAGCCGTGACAACAGCGCGCCTTCTGGTTTTGTGGCAGCGGTGCCGGGGTGCCAGGTGCTGGGCAGGGTATGGCGGCAGCGATGTTCCGGGCTATGGGGCTCCAGTTCGGGCGAACCATCGGGCTCGAAGCGAATAAAACCGCTGGCGCAATTGATACCAATCAGGTTCGTGGCGAAAAACGCCGGTGAGGCGGATATTGCCGCCATTTCGTGCAGGATCGAATCGACCCGCGATTTCGAGAGCTTGACCTGGGCGCGTTTCCCCGCCGGCGCCATGAAACAAGCGCCATCATATTGATGAACCATGATCCGCAGCTCGGCTTCGGGAATGGCGTTCCATCGGGTGTCCTCAAAGCGCCAGAATACGCCCTCGTCATGGATGACGTCGTCGAAGGTTCTTTGTAGGTCATCGTGCACCCGGCGTGCGATCTCCACGTCGGAGCCGATGCGCAACTGAGTTGCGATATGTCCCGCGTGGGTCTGGTTCAGTTCGGCCAGTCGGATCAGGGGGTCATATTGCATTGGTCGTCTCGCGCTGTTTGATCTCCCGAGAAGCGATGCTGCGCACGGTGGAGGCCACCTCGTCGTCGGTTAGAGGCGGTTGGCAATGAAGCCTGTTCCAGGCCAGGAGTAGATCGAGAGTGGCCAGAGGATCAATGCGGTTGCGCAACAGGTGTCCGGTTAGCTGCGCCACGGCGTCATTACGCCGGCCTTCTGGATGGGTTGTACCGATATGGGAACGCCAGTTGGTTCGGATGCTATAGCTGCCACTCGGGTGTCGGGGCGATGGGGAAATTTTCGCCATTAGCCACTCGGGCATGTTGGCCAGTGGTACATCATCGGGATGGTGATCGACCGAGATGGCGTAGGGACGTCCGCAGATATGCCGGGAAGGGGGCGCGACGATGTACCCGCCGTCGCCACGGATATCGAGGCCGGAACCGAGCGCGCCGGCGCTGTTGGTAATCCTGCCGCCGGGATGTCGGAACAGGATGTGTTCGCCGCCGCCACCGGTCAGGAAGCGCCAGGTCGCGGGCTGGGGGCCGTGCTTCGCCTCCAGGGCGGCCAGGCTCTCGTCGCCGTCATGGCGTGGATCCACATCGAGGGCGACGATACCGCTGACGGCGCCAGTAGCGATGGCGATGTTGAGGGAGGCGTTGGCGAACCAGCCCGTGACCACCCCGGCCTCCTTGCTCGCGCCCCTGACACCGTTGCGCACCAGTTGTCCGAAGGGATGCTTGGCCGGTTGCGGGCAATCGGGCCGGCCGCAGGAACATTGCAGCCCGTTTTCTCGTTGCAGGGGGGCATGTATCGGCAGCAGGGCAAAGCCGAGCGCTAGGTACATTCGGGCGTGGCCGGGCAGGTCCATCATGCCGTGCCTACTGCAACGGTGGTGACGATCGGGAGGGGGCTGGCTTGCACACCGTGGAGGAAGTTGATCCAACGGATCGCTTGCTCGGGCCAATCCCTATGCATAATTCAAGTCCTCCTGATCCTCTATCCATTCGATGGCATTCGACCTAAGCCCCGGCAATGTGAAACCAAGGCGGAAATGCGACCCCCACTTCGCAATTCGATACGTCGGTAGGTTCTGGTCGCAGCGCTTTGGGCGCAAATCGTCAATCCTACCCACGATCTTGCCTTTGCTCACCGGAATACTGTGCCGCTACAGTGACCGTTGGCCGATATGAATTGATCCATTCAAGCAGGTCATCGGCGGCAATGAGCGTTCGCGTGCCTATCTTGAACGTCTTGAGTTTGCCTGCTTTGATTTCTTGGTAAATGAAGGAACGTCCAACTGACGTCGCCTCAACTGCCTGGCTGATGCCGTAAGCCAAACGAGAATTGATGTCTGTCTGCATTGATAGCAACTCCATCGGATTGTGATGGAGGCATTAAACCAGGGAGGAAATGCAGACCGAATTAATTCCTTCTATTCGCCTTTTGCTCTTGCAGTTCCCTTCGGACCTCTTTGTCCCACTCTTCGACGGTCCCGAGAGACTCGTGCCACTGATAGGCTTTCCAGAATACTTTTCTGAAATGGTCTGATTTGGCTGCAAGGTATTGTTTCCGAACCGCTTCAGCGGGATCAGCATCTCGATTGAGAGCATCTACGCTGTCGATGAATGCCGCCCAATGCGGTTTTTTTGCGACGTTGGCGTATCTCTT
>CAZVYX010000107.1:0-5198 GCA_964631725.1 uncultured Rhodospirillaceae bacterium
CCATGTCGCAGAACAATTCGATGCGGTGGCCGTCGGGGTCGAGGATGTAGAAGGACTCGTTCTCACCCCAGGAGCCTTCGCCGCGCGGGTGCCAGGGGCTGTGAACCACCGGGCCGCGGACGATCTCAAGGCCCATTTCCTTGGCCCGCTCCAACTGCGCCAGCCAGTCTTCCCGGTTGTTGTATTCAAAGGCGAAGTGATGAAAACCGGGCAGGCCCTCGGTCGCATCCGCCGCCGTTGCGGTGCGGTACTTCTTGGCCGGGTTATGGGCCAGAACCAGATCATGGTGATTTTCGTTAATGCGCATGAAAACCAATTCGACCGGGATCGCCTCTACTTCCCCCGCCTGATGATGTTCCGTCACCTTCAGGCCAAGAACATCGCGGTAAAAGGCAATGGACTTTTCGATGTCCGTGACTTCAAACGCCATGTGATGGAAGGATTTCGCGGTAGGTGCCGTACTCATGATATTTCCTTGTCTGTTGGTCGCGGTTCATCGCCGCTTTGGTTGCAGGTCGTCTAGAAAAACGCTTTGCTCGAGCCGTACCGGAAGTTCGAGATCGTCATGATCTTCATGGGACAGGCGCAGCAGGTATTCGCCGCCGCCTTCCAGCCCGTCAATCTTGAACTCGCCGAATGCATCCGTCGTCGCCTCACCGATGCTGCCGCCATTTCGCAGCAACCGGATGGTTGCCCCGGCAAGGCAGTCCGTAGTGCCGTCATTTTGCGTCAGCACATTGCCGCCGATGAAATGGTGCGTGAAACGATGCAGGTTCTTGTAATGAATGCGCGGGCGGGTGTTGAATTCCGGCGACAGGCCCGCCAGATTTTCCTCCCTTGCACGTTGCGCCATGTCGTCATCGGAAACTTTCAGGGCCGTGATGGCGCCGGTCGGGCAGACCTGGGCGCATCGCGGCTCCTTCCAGCCGCGGTCCAGCAGATGGGCATCGAAAATCCATTTTTGGGGCAGCTGCTGCTCCTCATTCCACCAAATCGCACCGTAGGGACAGGACGCCACGATGTCCTTTTTCCCCCGCGCCTTTTCCGGGTCGATGATGACGATGCCGTCTTCGCGCTGATAAACCGCGCCGTCGCCGACCTTGGTACAGGGCGGATCGGCGCATTGATTGCACATGGTCGGCAGAAAAGCCGCATCGACCATGGGCGCCGCGCCGCGCTCCGTCTGCTCGATCCTGATCCAGGCATGGCCGTGCAGGGGTTGCGGCGCGGCATAGCCCGGATAGTCGTTGCCCACGTGTTCGTCCTTGCAGGCGATGAAGCAGTTGTTGCAGTTGTGGCACAGGGCCACGTCGATGATCAGGTGCCATTTGCTCATGACGCGGCCCCCATGGCGCCTGTCCATTTCTCCATCTCGATCAGACAGGAATTCGGCGCCGAGCCGGTGGTCTTTTCCGTCATGTGGCGTTTCGGCGTCAGAACATTGACGCAGCCGCCGCGATCCGGCGATTGTCCGGGCACGCCCAGGGGATCGTATTCAGCCGAGCTTTCGGCGGAATGCACAACCCCGGCCATGATCCGCGCCGTCACCCGGGCGGCGCAGATCACCGCGCCACGGTCGTTGTGCAGGCGGATCAGGTCATGGTGCTTGATACCGCGCGCCTCTGCGTCCGCCGGATTGATGCGGGCGACCCAGTAATGATACCCGTCAATCAGCACCCGATGATCCTCGATATCGTTCAGAACACTGTCCTTGCCGTCGCCCTTGGTGTGGAAGCTGTAGCGCGGGTGCGGCGTCATCAGTTGCAGGGGATACTTGGCGAACAGGTCCGTCGTGCCGCGCCCTTCCCATGAGGGTATGTATTTGTTGACGGGGGGGCGTTCGGGATCCTGGCCATAGCGCTTGAGGCTCTGCGCCTCGAACTCAATCTTGCCGGATTGCGTCTGCAGGCCTTCAAGGTACCGCTCGCCATATTCGCCGGGCAGGGGGGCTGGCTCGGGCACATCCTTCTTGCGTCCCTCGGCGTACCAGCGGAACCCGGGCGGCGGGCGAAATTCCTCCCGTTCCGATGGTACGACGTAGTAGCCTTTGCGCAGAAATTCCCGCCAGGAAATCCGCTGCGGCAGATCCGAAGCCTCGAACTGCGCCTTGCACCAGTCAAGCTCGGTCATGCCTTCGGTGAAATAGGCGCTCAGGCCCAGGCGCTTAAGGATATCGGTGAAGATTTGATAATCCGAGCGGCTTTCGCCCAGGGGTTCGATGCATTTGTGCTGAATGGCGATGACCCGGTGGTTCAGCATGGTCTGGTTATGTTGCGAATAGCCGCCCGCCGCGCCCCATTCACCGATGTCCCAACGTTCGAAATTGGTGCAGGCCGGCAGGACGACATCGGCGAAGGGCACTTCGCCCTCATTCCAGATCGACTGGTTGACGATGAATTCCAGCTCATCGGATTGCAGGGCCTTGGCCAGGCGGTTCGATTCCATGGTCGTGCCAAAGTGGCTGCCGCCGTATTTGTACATCATGCGGACCCGCGAATGTCCGGGCGAAGGGTAGCGGAAGCCCATGAACTGCCCCTCTATGGAGCGGGCGTCCAGGGGAAAGCCGCTGGTCTCGCCATCCAGAATTGCCTCGGGTATGCGCAGACGGGGGATCTGCTGGGTCACCGGGTTCATGGAGAGGAGGTGCGGTTGGCGCTGATAGAGCTGGATCGCCGAGGCCGTGCCGTTCACATCGCCCGAGATGCCGCCCTCGGCATAGCCGGGAAAATAGAACTCATGATCAATGGGCGAGCCACACTGAAGGTTGCCAAAATTCACCCCCGGCTTGCCCAGGCCCTGCATGGCCATCAGGCAGATCATCGCGCGGGCCCATTGCGCCCCCGTGGCGGAACGGTTGGCGCCACCGAATGTGGTGCCCTTGCCGCCTGCCGCCAGATAGGTCTTCCTAGTCCCCCACTGCCGTGCCAAGGCGCGGACGGTGTGCGCCGCCACGCCGGTCTCGGCTTCCTGCCATTCCGGCGTCTTGGCCTGGCCGTCGTCCTGGCCCATGACATAGGCCCGGTATTTCTCGAACCCCGTGGTGCGCTGGGCGACATAATCCTTGTCGTACAGGCCCTCGGTAATCCAGACCCAGGCCAGGGCGTGGGCCAGGGCCGGGCTGGTGCCGGGGATGATGGGGATCCATTTGCCACCCAGATGGCTGGCCGTGTGGTTGCAGTAGGGATCGATGTGCACCATCTCGATGCCCAACTCCCGGGCCCATCGCCGGCGCGGTGTGCCTTCGAAGGAACCATAGGAGCCGGAGGTGGATTCGGGATCACTGGCCCAGAAGACGATCATTTCGGCTTCGCCGAGACAATCCTGCAACTGCCCGTAAGGTTCCATGGCGCCATTGCGCATGGAGTTGCCGTAGTGATGCAGGCCACCCCAATACCAGCCCTCCCAACTGTCCGGGTTCAGGGCCATTTTTGTATGGCCGATGGCGTTCATGAAACGAATTTGCGCGCTGAGATAATGGCCGATATTGCCCCAGGTATGATGCGAGCCATGGCTGTTCATGATGGCGCCGTGGCCGTGTTCGCGCTTGACGCGCTTGATCTCGTTCGCGGTGATGTCCAGCGCTTCATCCCAGCTGATTTGCTCGTAGCCGGAGATGCCGCGGTTTTGCGGATTGCGCGCGCCATTGGGATCAAAATCGACGCGCTTGAGTGGCTGCAGCAAGCGCTTGGAGGAATAGACGATGGACTTGGACGCCAGGCCGTGGGGGTTGATGGTGGTCTTGCGCGGCGGCGTGAATGTCCTGCCGCGCGCCGTCAGGGTCCAGCTTGGCGCATCATCCTCGCCCAGATCGATCGGTGTCATGCGCACGATCGTGCCGTCCTTAACGTAGACGAACAGCGGCCCGCCATTGGTCATGTTGGTGTAGCGCCGCTCGCCCCCGCCCGCATCGATGCCGTAATCCCAACGGATCGTCATCATGATCGAGATGGTATCGGTAAACCATTGGGTAAGTTCGTCCTCGCCCTCCATCTGCAGGGCGAAGTTCTTCATGGCATTGATGAAATCCATATGGTCGACCGGCGGGGTCAACAGCTTGGCGCCAAGTGCGGCGGTCTTAAAGGAAATGGTCATGTCCGGGCTGTCGTGAATGCCGGCGCGTGACGTCACCTTGCCGTTGCCGAAGCGGTAGCAGCGGCCAATCGAATTGTCCTTCACTTTTACCTGGGCGGTAAATTGCTTTTCCCCCAGACGCCGCTTGAAGGATGGATGACGCCGGGCGGTATAGTTCAAGGCCCAGGACACGCCGAGAAGGAGAGCTTGCAGGCGCATCTCAGATGGCCTCCCCGTCACGCGGTTGCGCCGCCGCAAGAGCCTGGACGACAAATTCCGTTGTCATCGTGACGTGCCGGATCATCAAGGCCGTCGCCAATTCCGCATCGCGGGACAGCACGGCCTCCATCAACATGCGGTGTTCATCACTCTTCTTCCTGGGCTGCGTCCGCCGGGCTACCGACAGGGCGCGGTAGCGTTCCGATTGCTCGAACAGCACCCCTCGGAACTGCATGGTTTTACGCGACGGACAGGCCGCAACCAGCGCTTCGTGAAAGGCCCTGTGCCAGTGTGACCATTGCTCATCGACGATGCCCGGTGCATCACCCTGCACGGCGTCTATCTTCGAGAAGCGGTGATAGGTCGCCAGAATTTGCGCTTCCCAGGCGTCATCGCCATGCTCAATGGCATCGCGCAACGCCAGCGGCTCGAGGATATTGCGCAGGCGCGTGATGTCCTCAAGCTCCTCAATGGAAACCGGGGCGACGGAAAAGCCGCGCCGCTGGGCTGAGGCAACCAGCCCCTCGCTGACCAGGCGGGTCAATGCTTCACGCAACGACGAAGCGCTCAAGCCCAATTCCTGCTGCGTGGCTTCGAACTTCAGCTTCTGGCCCGGCAAAAGCGCGCCCTTAAGGATCAAGGTTCGAAGTTTGCGGTAGGCATCGTCGGCAACAGTTGACTTTGTCCCGGCTCTCGTCCCTGGCCTGTTTTCGCTATCAGAGCTGACAATCTCAATACTCGTCATGCCGCGTTTCCCAGAGGTCTGGTTCAAGTCTAATGCGGCATTTTAGGCGCAATTTTCGGCGCCGTCAAAATTTTCGAAAATATGCATTTTTTCGAATTGAGCGCATCCTTGAAACTCTTGCATTGGCACGAATCAGGAGTTCGGCGGGCCATTTGCCGCCGAA
>CAZVYX010000108.1:0-4429 GCA_964631725.1 uncultured Rhodospirillaceae bacterium
CGCTTGCTATGGTGAATAGCTCCTGACTTTTCGTATGGTCTGCATATTGACCCTTATGTTCACGGATAATACCCAATTATGGCAAAATTCCTGCAAAATGTCATGCATCTTTCCCAACGCTCGTGGCTTTCGCCCGGATCGCCGTGCTGGAGGCGGGATGCAGGCGGGAGAACAGGAAACACCACGCCGGCGCGGTGGCCAGGGGCAGTTCGGCGGGCCTTGCGACGCGATAGCGGGCATAACGGCCCGCCGCCGGGCCGGCCAGGGCGCGGTGGCCCTGACCGGGGCGGTTGAAGATCGCCATGGGCGTCGTCTCGACAATCTCCTGCCAGCGGCGCCATCGGGGCAACTGCACCAGATTGTCGGCGCCCATGAGCCAGACGAAACCGTGCCCGGGATACCGCCGCCGCAGGCGCGCCAGCGTATCCGCCGTGTAACGGGTGCCCAGGCGGTTTTCCAAATCGCTGACCAGGATACGGGGATGCCGGGCCATGGCCCTGGCGCCGGCCATGCGCTGGCTCAAGGGCGCCATTTCATCGCTGGCCTTAAGTGGATTTTGCGGCGAGACCAGCCACCAGACCTGATCCAGCCGCAGCTGTTTCAGGGCCAACAGGGAAATGTGGCGGTGACCTTCGTGAGCCGGATTGTAGGACCCGCCCAGCAGCCCGATTTTCAACCGCGCCAAAACGTCATCTCCCCGGCGAACAATTACGGCCGCGTCTGGCCCTGGCCGTGCACCACGTATTTGAACGAGGTCAACTGCTCGACGCCAACGGGGCCGCGGGCGTGCAGGCGGTTGGTGGAGATGCCGATCTCCGCCCCCATGCCGAATTCTCCGCCGTCGGCGAATTGCGTCGAGGCATTGTGCAGCACGATGGCGCTGTCGACCTCGGCCAGGAAACGTTCCGCCGCGCCTGCATCCCCGGCGACAATGCTTTCGGTGTGGTGCGAGCCGTAGTCCTCGATATGCGCGATGGCGGCGCCGACGCCGTCAACCACCTTCACGGCGATGATGCTGTCGAGATACTCGGTGCCCCAATCGTCCTGCGTGGCGGGAACCACGCGGCTGTCGGTCTTTTGCGTCTCGCCGTCGCCGCGAACCTCGCAGCCCGCGTCCAGCAGGTCCTTGACCAGAGGCGCCAGATGCGTGCCGGCGCATTGGTTGTCCACCAGCAAGGTCTCGGCGGCGCCGCAGATGCCGGTGCGGCGCAACTTGGCATTGAGGGATATGTCCCGCGCCATCGTGAGATCCGCCGATCCGTCCACGTAGACATGGCAATTACCATCTAAGTGGGCGATCACCGGCACCCGGCTTTCATTCTGCACCCGTTCGATCAGGCCACGGCCGCCGCGGGGCACGATGATGTCGATGTGCTGGGGCATGGTCAGCATCATGCCCACGGCGGCCCGGTCCGTGGTTGGCACCAACTGGATTGCCCCTTCGGGCAGGCCCGCCGCCCGCAGCCCGGCAACCAGGCAGGCATGAATGGCGCGCGAGGAATGAAAACTTTCCGAGCCGCCGCGCAATATGGCGGCATTGCCCGATTTCAGGCACAGCGCACCCGCGTCCGCCGTCACGTTGGGGCGCGATTCATAAATAATCCCGATCACGCCCAGTGGCACCCGCACACGGGAAATGCGCAGACCGTTGGGGCGGTCCCATTCGGCGATGGTATCGCCCACGGGATCGGTCAATTCGGCAATAGCCTCCAGACCGGCGGCCATGGCCTCGACCCGATCCTCGTTCAACAGCAGCCGGTCCATCAGGGCGGCGCTCAGATCACGTTTCTCCGCCGCCGCTATATCGGTGGCATTGGCCGCCAGGATCGCCGTCTGGTCGGCCCGCATGGCTGCCGCCGCCGCCAGAAGCGCCTTGTCCTTGGCCTCGGTGGGAACCTTGGCCAGAACCGTCGCCGCCGCCCTGGCGCCGGCGCCCAGATCAAGCATCCGTTGTTGCAGATCGTCCGCCAAATTTTCCGCCGTGCTCATGGTTCTAATCCCTGTTGTTCGAACCTAGCCTAACACCAAATCATCCCGATGGATCATTTCTTCCCGGCCCAGAAAGCCAAGGATCTCCTGGATCTTGTCACTTCGATGCCCCTTGATCCGCGCCGCATCCGCCTTTGAATAGGCGATCAGGCCACGGCCCAGGGCGGCGCCGTCGGGGCCGCGCACAACCACCGCGTCGCCACGCTGGAAATCGCCCTCCACATCCGTCACCCCGGCCGGCAGCAGGCTCTTGCCCCGGCCCAGGGCCTGCACCGCGCCGGCGTCTATGGTGATCGAGCCACGGGCGTGCAAACTGGCGGCGATCCAGCGTTTGCGGGCGCTGGCCGGCGTCGCGGCGGTGGTGAACCAGGTGCCACGTCCGCCGTCCAGCAATTTTGAAATCGGGTGGGCCGCGCTGCCGTCGGCGATGACCATGGCGCAGCCTGCCTGGGTCGCCAGGCGGGCGGCCTGCAGTTTCGTCACCATGCCGCCGCTGCCGTCATGACTGCCGGTGGCACCAGCCATGGCCTCGATCGCCGGCGTGATTTCCGCCACTTCACCGACGAATTCCGCGCCGTCGTGTTGCCGTGGGTCGGCGCTGTATAAACCTTCGATATCCGACAGCAGGACCAGGCAATCGGCGCCGATCATCGCCGCCACCCGGGCCGCCAGGCGGTCATTATCGCCGAAGCGGATTTCCACGGTGGCCACCGTGTCGTTCTCGTTCACCACGGGAATGGAGCCATGGGCCAACAGTGCGGTCAGGGTATTGCGCGCGTTCAGATAACGCCGGCGCCGTTCCGTATCATCACCGGTCAGCAGGATCTGCGCCACCGGCATGTCGTGGCGGGCCAGACTTTCCTGATAGGCGTGCGCCAGACGGATCTGCCCCGCCGCCGCCGCCGCCTGGCTGTCTTCCAGGCGCAATGTCCGCGCACCCAGACTGAGGCTGCGCCGGCCCAGGGCGATGGCGCCGGAGGAAACCAACAGGACGTCCTGGCCGCGCTTGCGGCAGGCCGCCACGTCATCGGCCAGGGCGTCCAGCCACTCCCGGCGCAGGGCGCCGGTCTCCTGGTCCACCAGCAGGGAGGAGCCGATCTTGATCACCACCCGCTTTGCCTTGAGCAACCGTTCCGTCATGGCTGCCAGCCTCCGGCGGACGTCTGCTCGGCTTCCTCTTCCGGCGCGGTCTCGGGTGTTTCCATATTCCGGGCCAGTTCAGTCAGAAGCTCCGGCAGCCCCTTGCCCGCAACCCCGGATATGACATGCACCGCGCGCCCGGACGCCGCCGCCAGCTCCGCCTTGCGCGCGGCAATCAGATCATCGCTCAGGGCGTCGCACTTGTTCAGGCAGACCAGCTCCAGCTTCGCCGGCAATCCGGCGTCGTAGGCGTCCAGTTCGCCGCGCACGGTGCGGTAATCGGTGGCGACATCCTCGGCCGTGCCGTCGACAAGATGGATCAGCGCCCGGCAGCGTTCCACATGGCCGAGGAAACGGTCGCCCAGACCGGCGCCTTCATGGGCGCCTTCGATCAGGCCCGGAATATCGGCCAGAATTATTTCCCGCTCGCCGGCCTGCGCCACGCCCAGGTTGGGATAAAGCGTGGTGAAGGGATAGGCGCCGATCTTCGGCCGGGCCCGGCTGACGGTGGTCAGAAAGGTCGACTTGCCGGCATTGGGCAGGCCGATCAGGCCGGCGTCGGCGATCAGTTTCAGACGCAGCCAGACCGTCAATTCCTCGGCCTCGCCGCCCTGCTCGAACTGCCGCGGCGCCCGGTTGGTGGAGGATTTGAAACTTTCGTTGCCCCTGCCCCCGGCGCCGCCATTGGCCAGAACAATGCGTTGCCCGGGCTGGGTCAGATCGGCCAGAATATGCTCCCGGCCGTCATCCAGGATCTGCGTGCCCACGGGCACCTTGACCAGCGCATCCGCGCCGCCCGCGCCGGTGCGGGAGGAGCCCATGCCGGGGCGGCCGTTCTTGGCCTTGATGTGCTGTTGGTAGCGGTAGTCGATCAGAGTATTGAGATTTTCCACCGCCTCGACCACCACATCGCCGCCCTTGCCGCCGTTGCCGCCATTGGGGCCGCCGTATTCGACGAATTTCTCGCGGCGAAAGCTGACACAGCCGTGCCCGCCCTTGCCGCTAAAAACATAGATCTTGGCCTGATCGAGGAATTTCATGACATTTTGTTCTTAAATCAGAATCCGGCGTCCAAAAAACAAAAAACGGGGGATGGAAAGCCATCCCCCGCCTGTAACTGCGCTTGCGGGCGCGCCTATTCCGGCGGCTGCACCGAGACGTAGGTCCGACCGCCGGCCCGGGTCCTGAAAGACACCTTGCCTTCGATCAGGGCGAAAATCGTGTGGTCCTTGCCCAGGCCGACGTTGTCGCCCGGTTTCCACTTGGTGCCGCGCTGACGCACGATGATGTTGCCGGGAAT
>CAZVYX010000109.1:0-4234 GCA_964631725.1 uncultured Rhodospirillaceae bacterium
CGTGCGGGACATAGCTCCTCCTGCATCATGTTTGTATTCAATATGAACAAAATATCTTGAATGTCATATACATGGATCCCTTCCCAATCCGGATCATTCAAGGACCATAACGACCACCAAGCCGTGAATGCCTTGAATTCATCGTCGGTTAAATTGGATCCTTTCAATATTTTCTCGATCCGCTCGATCAAGATACCGCCACTCTCGCAAAATTCCTCGTAGAAGTCATAAGAATCAATATATCCGATTTCGCCTCGATCGATGATGTTGTAATCGGTGATCCAGTAACCTTCGCGAATGGCCTTACCAAAGGGTGGATTTCTAGTCTCTGCCTGCTGAATGAACTCACCGACTGCACTTTCAGAAGCGAGCAGTTTGGTTGGAGCGGAAATTCCTAGGACCAGTTGATCAATGCAGTTCTGCCATCTTTCGTCACTGTCCATTCTTGATCTCTCCTTTATACCCAACGATATCGTCAGCCTGTTTGCTCAAGTCAAATTGCCGACGACCAACTAATCATGGCCCCTAAAATACGCTATTGGGAACGCCTACGCATGGAGGCCCGCCGAATACGTGAGCGCACACGCTCGGACATATCACTGTCGCGCGCTGATCGAAGCGAAAACGCATACAAATGGACGGTGGCGCCATCAACATTAAGAGCCCCACCTGACACTGCCCGGCCCGTCAAACGCAGATCCTCTCCAAGACCGGCTGCTGGAAACCGTTCGACAGTCGCCTCGGCCATCATGCCAATGAACTGAGCCGCCCTCTCGGAAGATGGTTCAATTTTCTGGTCGGCCGAGACTTCCACGGCGTCCAGCGCAAAGCTACGAACCAATTTAGGCAACACTCTCGACAAAGTCGTTTCCTTGTCGAACAGATCGAGGCCTGCGACCGCACCATCGATTTCAAACATTGCGCCAACTTGGTGTTCCGCTGTTGCAAATTTGGAGAGATATTCGCCAAGTTTTTCTCCACGGCTTTCGTAGATGTCTGACATGGCTTGGGTATCAGAGGCCACAGACATACGTTCCGCCTTTTCGGAAATATCCCGCCAAACCTCGCTTTGGTTCGATCGGCTATGACCCGATCGCATTGACAGCGAAACCTGCCCACTCTTGGCGGCTCGACCTCGGGCATACATTGCGCGACCGGAAGACTGGAATTCAGGGCTGCGCCGTGACCACCGGCCGGCCTCCACGCAGGACACCGGAATTGTGATGGTCTTGTTGGCCGGCGCCAGAATGCTGAGATTCAGTACCCGGTTCTGCTTGGCGCCAATCAATTCCTCGCCGTCCAGAAGCAAAACGGCGATGTCGCCGTCGTTGCGAAAAAGTAGATCCGGTACGCTACCGGATTCGGACACCTCTGTCGCGGAAGCGGTTTTGGCGGCAAGCGCCTCGTCCAACGTGATGTACTCCAAATTCTGCTCAGAGGTGCCAAGCAGCGGGTACATAGTCAGATTTTCAAAGGTGGTGGGGCTTCCGATTTCGATCGTCTTCAAATGGTCATGGATAATACTCATTGCTGTGTCTCCCAATTTGCTGGAGAACACTTAGTCTGTGACTGTGACAGATTCGGTCATGCCCCTAAACAGTTCAATGAATGTCGTTGGCTCCCAAATGGGTCAAGTTTGCGTCGCACAAACTAGTTCTCATTTTGTTCTCATTGTATTATCCTCTGATTCTTGAGCAGAGGACGACTGATCATTGTGAAATCCCTAATCATCACGGAGAAGTACAGTCAGGCGAAGGACCTGCGAGCGGCCATTGGCAGCAAGTTTGGGCAAATCCTACCCGCAGAGGGACACCTCTTGCGCCTGGCCGAACCGGACGAGGTCAATGCTGATTGGAAGCGATGGTCATGCACTCTTCTGAAGCCTGATGGTCTCTATCCGACACGGCCGGCGACGGGCGCCAACAAGGCTGCAAAGCTCAAAGCCATCAAAGCAGCTCTCAAAGATTGCGACCAGGTGATTCTAGCTACCGATTGTGACCGAGAGGGGCAGCTCATTGGCCAGGAGATCCTTGACCATTTCAACTTTCGCGGTCCCGTGCAGCGCGCGTTATTCACCGCCCAAGATCCCAAGACACTGCGACAGGCCTTCGATCGACTTAAGCCAAACGCCGAATTGCGCCCCCTCTATGACGCGGCGGTCGCGCGCCAACAAGCCGACCAGATCTTCAATCTATCCCTAACCCGCACTGCCACGAAGACGCTACTCGGGCCCGGCGTGCGTGGCGTGCTTGGGATCGGCCGCGTCAAGACGCCAACCCTCGGAATTGTCTGCCTGCGAGAATTAGAAATCCGCAACTTTCGCCCAGAGGATTACTTCGAGGTGGTGGCAACGGCAACGGTGGCGGCGGGAACTTTCTCCATCCGCCATGCCCCGGCTGCCAAGCATAGGGTTACCAGCCGAGATCGGGCCGAGGCGATCGCGCTTGCGGCGGCGGACTACAAAGGCCCCTTCGCCGTATCGGTAAAACACCGGCGCCAAAATCCACCCCGTTTGTTCGATTTACCCGCCCTGCAGAAAACCTGTGGTCAGCGTTGGGGGTGGAACGCTGACAAAACCCTGTCGGTGGCGCAGGAGCTATATGATGGTGACGGCAAGAAGTTGATCACCTATCCGCGAGCCGAAGCCCGATACCTGACAGAGAATCAAATCGGTGATGTCCCGACGATTGTTAGCGCCCTTCTCGGACTGCGGGGCTTTGCTCATCTCGAAATTGCCAAGCCGGTGATCCGGCGGGGCAAGTCAGGTCACTTCAACGACAAGGCCCTGGAGGGCGTGGCACATCACGCCGTGGTCCCCAATGTGAACGTCCTTGACGATCTGGAGCCAAGACTTGGACGCCTGAGCGATGATGAGAAACGCCTGTTCGCGCTGATCTGCCGCTCTTATCTGGCGGCTGTGATGCCGGACTACGAGTATCGCCAGACAGTGGCCACGTTGAATGTACCGGTACAAGGCGGCCCTGCAGTCGAATTCAGAGCCACGGGGCGCATTCCGCTACGGCCTGGATGGAAGGCCGTCTATGGCAAAGTCCTGCCAGAGAAAGACAAGGAGGGCAATGCAGAGCAGACGCTACCAAATTTGACTGATGGCGAAACGGCAACCCTGACCGATCCCAATATCGAGGCCAAGAAGACGCAACCACCGCCCCGCTACAGCGAAGGCACCTTGGTGGAAGCCATGCAGAACGCTTGGCGGTTTGTCGAGGACCCTGAATTGCGCGATCGGCTCAAGGAAGCTAAGGGTATTGGCACACCTGCAACAAGGGCCGAGATCATCAAGGGCCTGAAGGCGCAAAACTTGTTGATGGCGGATGGCAAATTCGTCGTGCCGACGCCGGGCGGTTTGCAGATATTTGAACTGCTTCGCAGTGCGGCACCGAGCCTTGTTGATCCCGCGACGACGGCAACGTGGGAGATGCGGCTAGACGATATTGTTTCAGGCCGCAGCGATTTCCGGGTCGTGATTGATGGAATAGCGTCAATGGCAGAAGAGCTGATTGGTATCCTACAGAAGCATCAGGGCAGCACAGTCGACCTTGGGTTTTCCGCCGCTACGAAAGGGCGAGGGCGTCGCAAGCTGTGGAGCAAGCGCGGCGCAGGTAAGAGCGCATCAGGCGCAAATTCGCCCCGACGAAGACAGGCCTCAAAATCAGTTCGGTCGACGACAACGAAGGTGGCCAAACAGCCGGACCGTTCCTCAAACGGCGACAATAAGACGAACGGTTCTGCGCCGACCGCAAAAATGGTTGCCTATGCGAAGAGTCTGGCTAGGCAAAAGAGCATTCAGTTGCCTCCCGGTTATGATCAGGACTTTGCCACCTGTCGGCAGTTTCTTGATCAAAACGGCGAATTTATTGCAGGCGATTGATCAGGTAGTGAAGCTGAAACAAATCGTCACATAAAGTGCAAAATTGATATTGTTAATTTCTAAAATCATCACCCTACATTGTGTAGGCATTTAGGAGGAGGTTGGCTCACCTACGATCGAAAGGATCGTCGAATGGCTATGACTATTATTGTGGCTATCATTTTTTTAATTCTACTATCTGTAAACCTTTAATGATCTCAAATTAGCTTTGCTCTGAATCGTTAAGCTCTTTAAGTTTAATTCTTGGGGTGAGCATGACTATGCCGCCTGTTCGTTGATGGCCGACGTATCTTGCGTGCCTATCCGGTTGACGCAGACACCCGCTACATCTAGTATCTGTCCATT
>CAZVYX010000110.1:0-3711 GCA_964631725.1 uncultured Rhodospirillaceae bacterium
TGCCGCGGATGCGACGCGCGGCACGGCGTCAAACGCCTTGGTGGAGGCCATCGACTTGGTGCCGACCTTTATCGAGGTGGTGGGTGGAGAGGTCGAAAAACAACGTCTCGAAGGCCGCTCCCTGCTACCATTGCTGCGTGATGCAAGCCCGCCCGATGAATGGCGCGACGCGGCCTTCAGCGAGATCGATTTCGCCTTTCGTGGCGCGCGGATGAAGCTGGCGGTGGAGCCGGACCAGGCGCTTTCCTGGATGGTGCGGACGGAGCGCTGGAAATACATCTACTACGAGGACTTCCCGCCTCAACTGTTCGACCTGTCGGAGGATCCGCAAGAGCAACGGGATTTCGGGCGATCGCCGGATCATTCCGAGGTGCGGGCCGAACTGCACGAAAGGCTGTTCACCTGGCTCCGGCACCTGCGCTCCCGCCGCACCATCAGCGACGATCAGGTGGCGATGCGCACGGCGACCTCGAAGAAACGGGGCTTCCTGATCGGCGAGTGGTAAGCCTCAGGTAGCGTCACAAATTGGAAAGAGCAATCTAAGCGCCGGATAATTGCCGGGATAGCGACGTTCTCAACCAACTGAACTTCCATAACTGGTCGCCGCGGCGATCCTTATAGCTTCGCTGGACGGCCACGCGGCGCTCAATATCAATGCAGCCCCCCGACAAGGAATTGCGACGATCGGTTTGGCGGCGATCATTGGGGCGCCTGTCATTGGTTTGCATCCGGTTTTTCCCTCATGCGGACTGGTCGACAGCGAATTCTATTGCTGGGAACATGCTTACAGGAATGCGTCAAATAACCGTTAAGACGGCGCGGTGAAACGGTTAGTCCTGCGCAATGCCCACTTTTTCCAAACCTTCCACGAAACGGTTCCAGTCCCCGGGGTTCTTGTACGGTAGGATTTTGGCTTTTTGCGCGAGCGAATAATCCGGATTGATCTCCAGGGCCTCCGCCCAGGCTTGCCGGGCTTCTTCCGCGCGGCCCAGATGGCCGTAACACGAGGCCAGCAGCACACGGGAAATGTCCGTCCCGGGGTTGCGGCGTATGCGGCGTTCGAGAGCTTCTATCGCCTGGGCATAATCCGCCGAGATGAAATAGGCATGGCCGAGGAAATGCAGCCAGATGTCCGTGTATTGCGGATCCAAACGCATCGCCGAATTGAGACTGCTTATGGCTTCCCGGCCATGGCCGGCATAACTCTGGGCATAGCCGCGAATGGCGAAGGCTTCGGCCATGTTCGGCGCCAGTTCCATGGCGCGTTCCGCCTCTGAAATGGCCGAGTTGAGATCGTGCTTCCAGGTATGCGCCAGCGCCATCGCGCAATGCCCTTGCGGGTTCAGGGCATCGATTTCGATCGCCCTTTCGGCAAGTTCAAATCCCTGTTCCATAACGGATTCCGGCTCGTCGTCCCAGCCGTTCGTAAAAATGTTTCCCAGCGCCACCACGAGGCCAAAATAGGGCATGACAAAGGTAGGATCGAGTTCAATTGCCCGCTCGAACAATTTCCGCGCCTCAATCGCGCCCTCGCGGTCGTGACGATAGATCATGCTGAGCCCTCTTAGCCCGAGGTCGTAAGCCTCCATATTGTTGGTTGCCTGAATACCGATGCGGTCGGTCTCATCGAGACGCAGGGTAATTTTAAGCGCGTTCACCACTTCCCTGGTGATTTCATCCTGGATGGCGAAAATATCGTCCAATTCCCGGTCATAGCGCTCGGCCCACAGGTGGGCGGTGCTGGCGCCATCGATCAATTGGGCGGTTATCCGCACCCTGTTGGCGGCGCGGCGCACACTGCCTTCCAGGACATAGGCGACGCCCAATTCATGGGCGGCCTGGCGGATGTCGACGGAATCGCCTTTGTAGGCGAACGATGAATTCCGGGCGATGACCAACAGGGCCGATATCTTGGAAAGGTCGGTAATGATGTCCTCGGCGATGCCGTCCGAGAAATATTCCTGCTCCGGGTCACCCGACATGTTGTCGAAGGGCAAGACCGCAATCGATGGTTTGTCGGGCAGCGGCAAACTGGTCGCCGACGGTTCAGCACGATCACCCCCGTCGAGGACCAGACGGAAAACCCGCACCGGCGTGGAAACGTGCTTAACGCTATGTCTTCCCGTGTCCTCGAACCGGTGATCCAGTCGATTGCGCACCGATTCGTGCACCATGCCCGATATGCAAATGCCGCCGGGCTCCGCCAGAGCTTCGATGCGGGCGGCAATGTTGACGCCCTCGCCGTGGATATCCTGGCCATCATCAACGATATCGCCGAGATTCACGCCCATACGAAAATCAAGCGGGCTGGCAATCAGCTGTTCCTGAATTGCGATAGCACATTCAACAGCTTCCTGAACGGTATGAAATTCGGCCAGGAAGCCGTCGCCGGTGTGCTTGACAATGCGGCCGGAATGATCGGAAATCGCCGGATCTATGATGTCCTCGCGAGCGGATTTCCATGCAGATACGGTCCCATCCGTATCCTTTTCCATTAAACGCGTATAGCCCGCAACGTCGGCAGCCAGGATCGCCGATAGCCGTTTTTGAACGCCCCCGTTACTCAATGTCGATTTACCCCTGATAATCGATAGGCAAGTGTATGCGATCGGGAGGGGCTAGGCGAATCCCTGGGCGTCAAATGCCGAGCACATCGACCAAGGGGACGTTAGCTAGGTCGCGGCGCTGCGCCGGTGTTGATGGCGGTTCTGCGCCTCGATGAAGATGCGGGTGATCTCCGGATGCTGCAGCTTGATCCGCCGTTCGATGTCGCTGACGGCCGACTCGACGTCGTCAGAACCGATATGGTCGGCGAAATCCAGACTGATGTTCAACAAGACGTCGGCCGGTCCGAGGTGCATTGTCAGCACCTCGTTGACGCCGATCACCGCCTGCTCCGCCTTGGCGATGCGGGTGATGGCGTCGACGACCTTGGGCTGCGCCGCTTCGCCGATCAGCAGCCCTTTGGTCTCGTAGGCCAGGAACGCAGCAGTCAAAGCCAGAATGATGCCGATGACGATGGAAGCGGCGCCGTCAAGCACCGGCATTTCCAGGTACTGCGCCAAGGCGATGCCGATGAACGCCACGATCAGGCCCAGCCCCGCCGCCGTATCCTCGAACAGGACGGTGAAGACCGTGGGGTCCTTGCTGCGCCCCACCGCCTCGAAAACGCCGTAGCGTCCCTGCGTCCGCCCGAATTCCTTGTAGGCGATCCACCAGGCGAAGCCCTCGAACACCAGCGCCGCGCTGAGCACGATATAATTGATCATGGGATTGGTGACCGGGTGCGGCTCCAGAACCTTGGACACGCCCTCGTAAATGGAGACCCCTGCACCGCCTGCGAAAATCAAAATGGCGACGACGAAGGTCCAGAAGTAGATTTCCATGCCGTACCCGAAAGGATGGGCGGCGTCGGCGGGCTTTTTAGCCCGGTTCATGCCGTGCAGGATAAGGCCTTGGTTGCCGGTATCGACCAGCGAATGGATGGCCTCACTCAGCATGGCGGAGGATCCGGTATAGAACGCCGCCCCGAACTTCGTTATGGCGATAAGCGAATTTCCCGCGAGCGCGGCGAAGATGACTTTCTTCGAGCCTCCCTCTTGCATGGCTAAGCTGGCTCCTTGTGACTGCGAATGCCGATGACTTCCGGCAACTCTTCCATCCGTCGAAATACCTGCCCGCCGGCGGCGGCCAATTCCTCGGGTCCGTGAC
>CAZVYX010000111.1:0-3554 GCA_964631725.1 uncultured Rhodospirillaceae bacterium
GCCATGAGGGGAGTTGAGTAATGGATCTGCGCGCCGCGGAAATTTCCGCCATCCTGAAGGAGCAGATCGCCAACTTCGGCACGGAAGCCGAAGTATCGGAGGTTGGCCAAGTTTTGTCCGTGGGTGATGGCATCGCCCGCGTTTACGGTCTGGATCAAGTCCAGGCCGGCGAAATGGTCGAATTCCCGGGCGGTATCAAGGGCATGGCGTTGAACCTGGAAAGCGACAACGTCGGCGTCGTGATTTTCGGCAACGATAGCGCCATTACCGAAGGCGACACGGTCAAGCGTACCGGTGAAATCGTCGACGTGCCGGTGGGCAAGGGCCTGCTGGGCCGGGTCGTGGATGCCCTGGGCAACCCGATCGACGGCAAGGGCCCGATCGAGAGTGACGAACGCCGCCTGGTCGACGTCAAGGCGCCCGGCATCATCCCGCGCAAGTCGGTGCATGAACCCATGCAGACCGGCCTGAAGGCGCTGGACAGCCTGGTTCCCGTTGGCCGCGGCCAGCGTGAGTTGATCATTGGTGACCGCCAGACCGGCAAGACCGCCGTGGCGATCGATACCTTCATCAACCAGAAGCCGATCAATCAGGGCGATGACGAATCGAAGAAGCTGTATTGCATCTACGTCGCCGTCGGTCAGAAGCGCTCTTCCGTGGCGCAGATCGTCAAGACCCTGGAAGACAACGGCGCCATGGAATATTCCATCGTCGTCGCCGCCACCGCGTCCGAGCCTGCTCCGTTGCAGTTCCTCGCACCTTATGCCGGCTGCACCATGGGCGAGTATTTCCGCGACAACGGCATGCATGCGGTGATCGTTTATGACGATTTGACCAAGCAGGCCGTGGCTTATCGGCAGATGTCCCTGCTGCTGCGCCGCCCCCCGGGGCGTGAAGCCTATCCGGGCGATGTCTTCTATCTGCATTCGCGGCTGCTGGAACGCTCCGCCAAGATGAACGAAAATAATGGTTTGGGCTCGCTAACCGCGCTGCCGGTGATTGAAACCCAGGCCAATGACGTCTCGGCCTACATTCCGACCAACGTGATTTCCATCACCGACGGTCAGATCTTCCTGGAAACGGATCTGTTCTATCGCGGTATCCGCCCGGCCATTAACGTTGGTCTGTCGGTCTCCCGCGTCGGCTCCGCGGCCCAGGTCAAGGCGATGAAAAAGGTCGCCGGCACGATCAAGCTGGAATTGGCCCAATATCGCGAGATGGAGGCCTTTGCCCAGTTCGGTTCCGACCTGGATGCCGCCACGCAGCAACTGCTGAACCGTGGCGTACGGCTGACCGAATTGCTGAAGCAGGACCAATACGTGCCCATGGCCGTGGAAGAACAGGTCGTCGCCATCTTCGCCGGCGTGCGCGGCTACCTCGACGGTGTGGAGGTTGATCAGATCGGCCGGTTCGAACAGGAATTGCTGAACGAAATCCGCGAAAAGAAGCCGGAAATACTGACCGCCATTCGTGACAGCGGTGATTTGGCCGACGATGTGGACAAGCAGCTGAGCGAACATCTGGAAGAATTCACCAAGAAGTTCGCTTGATCAGTCCCGGATTCAAAAGCCGAGTTGAAAGCGCCGATCAATGGCAAACCTAAAAGAACTTAAGAACCGGATCACCTCCGTCACTTCGACGCAGAAGATCACCAAGGCCATGCAGATGGTGGCCGCGGCGAAGTTGCGCCGGGCGCAGGAAGCCGCCGAACAGTCCCGCCCCTATGCCGACCGCATGGAACGGATGATCGCTTCCGTTGCCTCCAACCTGCCCAGTCTGGATACCGCCCCGCCCCTGGTGGTTGGCAGCGGCAAGGACGATGTGCATTTGCTGGTCGTGGTAACGGCGGAACGCGGCCTGTGCGGCGCCTTCAACAGCAGTATCGTGCGTGCGGTGCGGCAAAAGGCGGCCGAACTGCGCCAGGACGGCAAGACGGTAAAGCTGTTTTGCGTCGGCCGTAAGGGCCAGGAGAGCCTGCGCCGGGATTTGGAAGACGCGATCGTCGAATACGTCACCCTGCGTGAGGTCAAGAACATCTCCTTCGCCGACGCCCGGCCCATCGCCGAGCAGTTGTCACAGATGTTCAAGGACGGCGAGTTCGACGTTTGCACCGTCTTTTACAACGCTTTTAAATCCGTGATTAGCCAGGTCGTCACCGAACAGCAGCTGATCCCGGTTAGATTGCCGGACGCCGATGCGGCGGCGGAAGCGGATGAAGACGCGGCGGATCTGGGCGGCGCCATCTACGACTACGAGCCGGAGGAGAACGATCTTCTGGGTGTCCTGGTGCCGCGCAATATGTCGGTACAGATTTACCGCTCGCTGCTGGAAAGCGGCGCCGCGGAACATGCGGCGCGCATGACCTCGATGGATAATGCCACGCGCAACGCCGGTGACATGATTGACGGGCTGACCCTGACTTACAACCGCACGCGTCAGGCCATCATCACCAAGGAATTGATTGAAATTGTCTCCGGTGCCGAGGCGCTCTAGCGCCCTTCGCCGGAAACCGAAACGTTACGGATAGTCCAAGGGAAATTCGAACATGACCAGCAATCTTGTGGGACGGGTTCATCAGGTAATCGGCGCCGTCGTCGACGTGCAGTTCGACGCTGAACTGCCGGCGATCCTCTCGGCCCTGGAAATCAAGCAGGAGGACCGCACCCTGGTCCTCGAAGTGGCCCAGCATCTGGGTGAATCCGCAGTCCGCACCATCGCCATGGACACCACCGAAGGCCTGGTCCGCGGCCAGGAAGTGGTTGCCACCGGCGATGCCATCACGGTGCCCGTCGGGGCCGCGACCCTGGGCCGGATCATGAACGTGGTCGGCGAGCCAGTGGACGAGCGTGGCCCCATTGAACGCACCGAGACCCGGGCGATCCATCAGGACGCGCCGGAATTCGTTGAGCAATCGACCGAGACCGAGATGCTGGCGACCGGCATCAAGGTTGTCGATCTTCTGGCACCGTATGTGAAGGGCGGCAAGATCGGCCTGTTCGGCGGCGCCGGTGTTGGCAAGACCGTGATCATCATGGAATTGATCAACAACATCGCCAACGCTCATGGCGGCTATTCGGTGTTCGCCGGGGTGGGCGAGCGGACCCGCGAAGGCAACGATCTGTATTATGAAATGGTCGAATCCGGCGTTATCAACCTGGACGGCGAAGGGTCCAAGGCCTCGCTGGTGTATGGCCAAATGAACGAGCCTCCGGGCGCCCGCTCCCGCGTCGGCCTGACCGGCCTGACCGTGGCCGAGCAGTTCCGCGACGAAGGCCGTGACGTGCTGTTTTTCGTCGATAACATTTTTCGCTTCACCCAGGCCGGTTCGGAAGTGTCCGCGCTGTTGGGCCGCATCCCCTCCGCCGTTGGCTATCAGCCAACATTGGCGACGGATATGGGCACCCTGCAGGAACGGATCACCACCACGACCAAGGGCTCCATCACCTCGGTGCAGGCGATTTACGTCCCCGCCGATGATTTGACCGATCCCGCACCGGCGACGTCGTTTGCCCATCTGGACGCCACCACGGTGCTGTCGCGGCAAATCGCCGAGC
>CAZVYX010000112.1:0-3505 GCA_964631725.1 uncultured Rhodospirillaceae bacterium
TCCATAAACACCGCCGCCCACGTCTCTCTTCCGATAATCACAATGTCAAAGAACAAAAAACAATCGAACGCACAAAAACCGGCTGACCGCTAGGCCGTCCGCCCCTCGTCCGTCTGATTGCGAAGCCGGTGTATAGAGAGGCGGGCGGGGCAAGTCAACGGACTTTTACGGAATTTCCACAATTAAAGTGCAAACTATTTCCAGTTCCCCGAAGGGCGGGCCGGGAGAATGGCCAGTTATGTTAAGAATAGGCCGGATAACCTTGATTCATATGATAGAATCATTTATGTGATTCGCTTAATTCCGGCTCGTGGCCGGCATCGGACGAAGGATGGGGCCATGGCCGTGACAGAGACGGTGGCAGGCGCAAAAGACCCCAAGCCCGCATCCGGTGGAGATTTGGAGGGCCGGCAGTGCATTTGACGGAATTGGGGGAGCGCCTGAAGCGTCTGGCTGCCCGCATGGGCAAGGTGCCGCCACAACGTCGAAATGTTGCCGCCGTGGCCCTGGGTCTGGCGGCCGGCAGCACGGTGGCGGCCGCCATACTGCTCAACCAACCGCTGGCGCCTAACGTTTCATCCCCTGCTTCGCAGAACAGTGGCCTACAACAAGCTGGCGAACAGTCAACCGCCGGGCAGCCGGCGACCCAGGCTTTGGCGAGCCTGCCCCTGGCGCGGATCGAGCGGCAGGCCCTTGGCAAGCTACCGCCGCCGGAGCCGCCACGGCAAGTCCTCGCCCTGCCCCTGACCAGGGTTTCCGTCGAGGCGGCGCGTCCGGCAATTATCCAGCGTACCGTCGCCATCGCCCGTGGCGATACCTTGATGGCGGTGATGACCCGCAGCGGCAGCGACCGGAAGACGGCCCACGCCGCGATCCAGGCCCTATCCAAGGTTTACAATCCGCGCCGGCTTCGCCCCGGCCAGGAATTGACCTTGCTGTTCGACCCCCGGCACGGGGCCGCACCGAAAGGCGCCGCCGGCAAAACCGATGCCAGCCGGCCGCCTCTGGTTCAACTCGCCTTTACCCCGAGCGTCGAACAGGAAATTCTGGTCAGCCTGAACGACAGCGGCAACTTTGTTCCCGAAACCATCGACCGGCCGCTGAAGCGGCGCCTGCATCGGGCCGACGCCAACATCGATGACGCCCTGTACCTGGCGGCCAAACGGGCCGGCATGCCGGCGCAGATGATTGTTGAGCTGATCCGGCTGTATTCCTTCGACGTTGACTTCCAGCGTGACGTCCACCCCGGCGACCGCTTCGAAGTGCTGTTCGAGGCCTTTTACGACGAGCGCGGTGAGTTGGCGAAGTACGGCGATATTCTTTACGCCAAACTGCATGTGAGGAAGACCGACCTGCCGCTTTACCGTTTCGTCATGAAGGACGGCAACATCGACTACTTCAATAACAAGGGCCATAGCGTGCGCAAGGCCCTGATGAAGACACCGGTCGATGGGGCGCGGTTGACCTCGCGCTTCGGGAAGCGGCGGCACCCCATATTGGGTTATCGGAAAATGCACCGGGGCATCGATTTTGGCGCCCCCAGAGGCACGCCCGTTCTGGCCGCCGGCAGCGGTGTCGTTGAAAGCGCCGGCTGGAACGGCGGCTATGGCCGCTACCTGCGCATTCGTCACAATGGCCGCTACAAGACCGCCTATGCGCATTTGAAGGCCTTTCGCCGGGGCATCAAGCGCGGCAAGCGGGTCAAACAGGGCCAGATCGTGGCCTATGTCGGCTCTACCGGCCGGTCGACCGGGCCGCATCTGCACTACGAGATTTTGGTTGATGGCCGGCGCATCAATCCCCTGGGTCTGAAACTGCCCACGGGCAAGAAGCTGAAGGGCAAGGAACTGGCGCGCTTCCAGGGCGTGCGCGGAGAAACGGCAAAGCAGTTCGCCGCGACGACACCGCTGACCAGATTGGCCGACCGGCGCTGATATCTATGCAGTGATACCCGGCCAGCCCTCTCCCCCGCCCGGCCACCCATGGGATTATGATCAATGGGTGGCCGGGCGGGGGAGCGGGCTGGCGATGCCGCGGCAGCTATAAAACATCACCGCAATCGATCCAGGCGCAGGCGGTGGCGGTCGTCGGTCAGGCGCCAAACGCTGGCCATGACCGCCGTCAGAACGCCCAGGCCGGTGGCGCCGGCGATCAGAAACAGCACCAGGATCTGGTACTTAACCGCTTGCTCCGGCGCCACCCCAGCCAGGATCTGACCGGTCATCATGCCGGGCAGAAAGACGACCCCGGCAGCAGCCATGGAATTCAGCATCGGCGTGAAGCCGGCGCGCAGGGCCCGCCGGGCCACCGGCCGCATGGCCTGCCAGCGGGAGGCGCCGAGGAGCAATTGCGCCTCGATGCCGGCGCGCTCCCGCCCGACCAGCGAGGTCAGGCCGTCCAGGCCCAGGGAGATGCCGGTCATGGCATTGCCCAGGATCATGCCGAACAGGGGAATGGCATAGCACGGCTCGTACCAGGGATCGGGCCGCAGGGGACCGCTCAGGGCCAGGATCGTCACCACCATCCCGGCCAGCAGCATGGTGGCCGAGCCGATGCCGTAGCCCCACCAGCCCACCATCCGGCGCTCCTGCCGGGCCAGAATTTCCCGCCCCGCGAACAATGCCATGATCAGGGCCACCAGGCCGGTCAGCCATAGCGAGACGGCGTTGAACAAGGCCTGCAGCACCAGGCCGACAAGCAGCAATTGCACCGTCATGCGCAAGGCCGCCAGCAGCATTTGCCTTTCCAGACGCAGGCCCAGGGCCAGCGAAAGGCCGGCGTTGAACAGCAGCAGCAAGGCCACGGCGGCCAGGTCAAGATATGATAATTCAATGTAACCGGTCATGCCGGCGGCACCATCTGGCCGCGCTCCAGACGCAGGCCGCGTCTGCCCAGACGCGCCGCCTGCGCCGGGTCATGGCTGACCAGAAGCACCGCGGCCCCACCCTCAAGGCGGGCCAGCAGCAGTTTCTCGACCAGGGCACGGTTATCGGCATCCAGGGCCGAGGTCGGTTCATCCAACAGCAGCACCTTCGCCCCCTCGCGCAACCCACGGGCCAGGGCGATACGCTGGCGTTCACCGGTGGAAAGGCGGGCGATGGGCCAGGACATGACCGCGTCCGGATCGCCGAAACCCAGCGCGGCCAGCAGATCATGACCCGCCGTGCCGGTTGCGAAGTGGTCGCCGACCGTCTCGGCCCACCAGCCGGGCTCGGCCGGCAGGTAGTTGACCAGCCGGCGCCAGGCCGGCGCCGGGATCTCGCTTCGCCGCCGCTCCGCCAGCGTCACCTGGCCCCGGTTCGGGTCAAGATCCACCAGCGCGCGCAGCAACAACGATTTGCCCGCCCCCGACGGTCCCGTCAGGGTCAGGCATTCACCAGCATCAATGTGAAAGGATAGCGGGCCCAGATTCAGGTTTTGGCCCGGCCGGGTCAACCCGTCTACCCGCAGCATTGTCCGTCATCAAAACATTTGGGACATGTGATCCTGTTTCCAAAGGGAGGAT
>CAZVYX010000113.1:0-2951 GCA_964631725.1 uncultured Rhodospirillaceae bacterium
GACGGACACATGACTTGTCCGCTATCGCCATCGCCGTAGGCGGCATGGACCGCCGCCAGTTCCGGCACCGAGAGGGCCAGCGGTTTTTCTACATAAACATGCTTTTGCGCGTTCAATGCGGCGACAACCGAGCTGGCATGGGTGTCATGACGTGTGGTTACCATGACGGCATCGGTGTCATCGCCCAGCAGTTCGGAAAATTCCCCTGCGCAATACTCAAAGCCAAATTGTTTCGCCACGCCTTGAGCGGTGCGGCCGGAGGCGGTGACGAGTCCTTTTAAGTCCGCCGCACCTTTTGATTTCAAGGGCGGCAACAGGCTGGCGGTGGCGTAATTCCCGGCGCCAAAAAAGGAGACGCCAAGTTTCCCGCCGGCACCTGGCCGTGGCGAAACCGAAATGCGTTTCCCTCCGTCCGCAAGACCGTCCGGGTGACCGCCGGCGCTGTCCGTACGGGGCTCGTCGTATTCGAGCACGATGCCCAAATAGGGCTCGGTTTTTGTGCCTTCAATGAGCGCATAGGCCTCGGCGGCCTGATCCAAGGCGAAACGATGAGTGATGAGCCCTTTGATATCCACGCTCTTCCGCGCAATAAGCTCAAGGAACGCTTCCATGTTGCGTTGTTCGGTGAAGCGGACATAACCCAAGGGATAGTCGTTGCCCGCCTCTTCATAGACGGGATCGTATCGGCCTGGACCATAGGATCGGGATATCACCAGGCTGATTTCCTTCTTGAAGTAATCCTCCCTGGGAATATCCATGCGTACCGCGCCGACGACGACAACACGCCCCTTCTCGCGGGTGGCCTCGCCGCAGAGCTCGATCGGCTGGTTGCTGGCCGTCCCGGCACAAATGAGCACGCCGTCGACCCCATGACCACCGGTCAACTCCCGGCAACCATTGGCGACATCGCCGGCCACACCCGTGGCGCCATATTTCTCGGACAATTCCACCAGGGAACGATCCAAATCCGTACCGATTACATTGCAGCCATTGGCCCGCAATATCTGCACCGTGATTTGGCCGATCAGGCCCAATCCCAGTACCAGAAAGGTCTCCCCCAGGCGGGGTTCCGCGAGGCGGACGCCTTGCAAGGCAATGGCGCCGATGGTGGCGAAAGCCGCCGCCTCATCGGACACCGTGGCGGGGACCTTGACGGCCAGGTTTTTCGGCACCGCAACAAATTCCGCGTGATTGGCATAGCCCGCGCCGGCACATGCGACCCGGTCGCCTGGCATCAAGCCTTCGACCAGTCCGCCGACCGCGCACACCTCACCAGCCGAGCTATAGCCAAGCGGGCTGGGCGCGCCGAGGCGGGAATTGACGGTTTGCAATGTTTTGCCAACGCCCTCGGTACGGATCTTGTTGATGACCTGTCTGACCAGATCCGGACGTGCCATCGCCTTTTGCAGCAGGTTCTTGTTGCCCATGTCGATCTTGGTTTTTTCAGTACCGGCGCTGATGACCGAGGCGCGGTTGCGAACCAGAACGAACTTGTCGTTTAGTGTTGGTATGGGCACGTCGTTGATTTCGACGACGCCGGTTCGCAATGTCTGGGTTACTTGCTTCATTCGTCAGGCTTCATCTCTTGCCGCAAAAATGTTTGCTTGCCGTTCTTCGAAAGTTTGATTTCCTCAACGCGACGTATTTGTAGATCAAAACCATCCAAAAGCTTAGACATTAACAGCTTTTCTATCGCTTTTTCCGTGGCTTGTTCCAATTCTGCCTTCGATGTGTACTCGAATGACACGCTGCCCTTCTGATATTGAACAAACTGGAAGCGCTCGATCGCATCAAATTCGTCGCTATGGATATTTATCGCCGTCATGCTGACCGGTCGGCTGTCGTTGGCATAAATGAATTCGTGCCGACGACCGTCTATGCCGCTGACGACCAATCCGGCGGCAGTCGACGGCATCGAAGTCGTTTTTGCGGCCATATCATCCGTGACGTAACGAATGAGCGGCATGACCTTGTTGTTGAGGCTGGTGCCGCACAATGCGCCGCTGCCGTCGGCGACGGGTTTGCCCTGATCATCCAATAGTTCGGCCATGCCATAGTATTCCAAAAATGAATACGCACCGCTCGTTTCGCGTTGGGCAAGCATGACTTTCTCGGCATGCCCATACCAACCCAGGACCTTTGCGCCGAATATCTCCTCGGTCAGTTTGATGTGTGGGTCGTATAGGTTTTCGGAGCCGCACAGTATAGCCATCGGAACGAAATCCAATCGCTTGTCCAATTTGTGCATCAGCCTTGCTAGCAAATAGATGGCCGACGGATATGCCTGGATGAACTTCGGTTGATATTTGTTCAATTCATTAATGTAGTAATCAACGTTGGCTTCGGTGAGATGATAGCTTGAGAGCATCAACGCATTTTTTATTGCCTCGAAACGCGAAAATCGGTCTTGACCGAGCGCAATTCCGCGAATAATGGCGACGCGGTCACCATGACGAAATCCAACCGAAGACCAAAGATGTTCGATAAAGGCGGCTTCCTTGGGCCGGGAGATGCCCTTTTCCATCATGAAACCAACTGGCGTGCCGGAACTGCCGCCCGTCGTTAGGTAGAGGCCATTTTCTTTTTGATCCGGGACGATCATGTCCTCGAGGTTGTCCTTCAAAGTATCCTTATCGATACGCGGCAGTCGGGCAATATCGTCCTTGGTCTTGATGGAAGAAAAGCTGACCCCGTGATCCGCGTAATGCGATTTATAGAACTTGGTTTTTTCGGCTGCATGGACAGTCCGAATGAATTCGCGGTTTACGTATTCGCCAATCAGATCTTGATCGTTTGCCAATTCAATGCACAGTTCCGAGAATTCCTGGTACTTACTTCCCATGGTTATTGAAATAGGCAGTAATCTGTATGTCGAACCAATCAAGTAAGATATGGGCTGCGGCAAGGCATAGTATAAATCCAGGAATTTATACAATCTGTCTTCAATATTC
>CAZVYX010000114.1:0-2722 GCA_964631725.1 uncultured Rhodospirillaceae bacterium
TCCTTCTACATCCTCGACCCCGACGGCCACCGCATCGAATTGTTCTGCGACATGGCGACGATTGAAGACACGGGCGCCTTCACCGACGCCTACGGCAACAATCTCGAAGGCGGCGTCGCCGACGAAGTCTAACCATGCGGCGGCGGGCGTCCGTTCATTATTCCGTCCGGCGTCCTCGGCGGCCGCCACGGCGGCCCTCACGCCTGGCGCCGGGTTCGCGGTAGCGGGCCATCCAAGCTTGGCAGTGCGGATCCACGCCCATCATCACGTCGGCGCCCTTGATCGCCGTCATTTCCTCGCCATGCAGGGGATTAAGAATGGCCGACGTCATGCCCGCCCCGATCGCCATGGAGAGGAAGGCGCCGTTCAGGCCATGGCGGTTGGGCAGGCCAAAGCTGATGTTGGAGGCGCCGCCGGTGGTGTTCACCTTCAACTCCTCGCGCAGCCGGCGGATGATGTGCAGGACGCCCTTGCCGGCGCCATCAACCGCGCCGGCCGGCATCAGCAGGGGATCGACCACCACGTCGGCCGCCGGAATACCATGATCGGCGGCGCGCCGGACGATCTTTTTCGCCACCTCGAAACGCTCATTGGGATCTTCCGAAATGCCGGTCTCGTCATTGGCGATGGCGACCACGGCGGCGCCATGCTTTTTGACCAGGGGCAGCACGGCTTCCAGCACCTCGTCCTCGCCGGTCACGGAATTAACCAGGGCCCTGCCTTCATAAGCCTCCAACCCCGCTTCCAGGGCCGCGACGATGGAACTGTCGATGGACAACGGCGCATCCGTGATCGATTGCACAAGGCGGATGGTGGCGGCCAGAATAGCCGGCTCGTCCGCCATGGGGATGCCGGCATTGACATCCAGCATGTCGGCGCCGGCGGCGACCTGGGCCAGCGTATCGGCCTCGACCCGGGAAAAATCGCCCGCCGCCATTTCCGCCGCCAACAGCTTGCGCCCGGTCGGGTTGATGCGCTCGCCAATGACCACGAAGGGGCGGTCGAAGCCGATCGCAACCTCCCGGTTGGGCGAACTGATGATGGTTTCGGTCATGCGGTTTCCCTCTCTGGATCGGCGGATTTGACGAACCCCGCCAGATCACCATATCCGGTAAAGCGATATTCATAATCCAGCCCAAGGCGCGCCGCCGCCGCCTTTGCCGCCCGTTCCAGGGCCGCATCCTTCGTCTGCGCCAGATAGACCACGCGGCGGTAAGAGCCGAAATAGTCCTTCAATAATTCGGGATGGCGGTCCAGACCAAGGCCCGCCATGACCAGGCGGTCAAAATGGCGGACCAGAAAGTCGGTCAGATAAAACGCCGCCGGTTCAGCCTCGGAAATCGCCGCGAAAACCGCCGGCCCGGCGAAAAATTCATAGCAATGGGCGCCGGGGATACGATGGACGCCTTCCTCGCGGCAAACCTTGTCGAGTTCCCCGCCGGTGCCACAATCGCCATAGAGCACGAAGACGCGGTCGTGACTAAGCTTGCCCGCCCGCACCTTGGCGCGCACAGCCTCGGCGATGGCCTTGGGTGTGTTATGCAGATGCGCCGGCAGACAGGTTAGCTCGAGTTCGTCAAGGCTATTGGCCCGCAGCACAGCGACAGCTTCGCGGGCCAGGGCGCCGCAGGCAACAAGCAGGGCCGGCCGTTTCGCGGCCACGGACTAGCCTTCAGCCGCCCCGGCGGCCTCAGCCATCTGGGCCGCGGCCGAGCCCTGGCGCCGGGCCATGAAGTCCTTGGCGGTATCGACGGTCACGGCGGCATCGCGGCAATAAGCATCCGCGCCAATGCTTTCGGCAAAGGCCTCATTCAGGGGTGCGCCGCCCACCAGCACCACGTAATCGGCGCGCGAGCCATTCTCGTTCAGGGCATCGATCACCACCTTCATATAAGGCATGGTCGTGGTCAGCAGGGCGGACATACCCAGAATATCGGCATCGTGCTCCTCCAGCGCGGCGAGGTAGTCTTCGACGGAATTGTTGATGCCGATGTCGATGACGTCGAATCCGGCGCCTTCCATCATCATGGATACCAGATTCTTGCCGACATCATGAATATCGCCCTTGACGGTGCCGATGACCATTTTGCCCATGATCGGCGCACCGGATTCGGCCAGCAAAGGACGCAGTACCGCCATGCCCGCCTTCATGGCGTTGGCCGCCAAAAGGACTTCCGGCACGAACAGGATGCCGTCGCGAAAATCGATCCCGACGATGCGCATGCCTTCCACCAATGCCTTGGTCAGAACGTCGTAGGCCTGCCAGCCGCGTTCAAGAAGGATGCCGACGCCCTCCTCAATCTCCTCCCCGAGGCCGTCATAGAGGTCGTCGTGCATCTGCGCCACGAGGTCGTCGTCGTTCAAGGTGGTAAGATCAAGGTCTTCGTCGCCGGTATTATCGTCGGCCATGGCGCTGGCTCCTCGCCAAACATCAACCCACCCAGCGGGGATGAAATGCAGCACATATTGGCGTTTATGGAAACATCGCCGCTTGCGTCACAGCGACACTTATTTGCTCCATTGCGACCTCAAATCTGGCTATAATTTCAGCCTCTACCGTGCTTATCAGAAGGAGTGGTTGGCATGGCGCAAGAATTGGCGGGCCGGGAGCCGCGCCGGATTGGATTCTTTTTGTTGCCGGGCTTCACCATGATCGCGCTGACGGCGGCGATCGAGCCGTTGCGCCTGGCCGAGCATGTCAGCGGCAGGCGGCTCTATGATT
>CAZVYX010000115.1:0-2515 GCA_964631725.1 uncultured Rhodospirillaceae bacterium
GATAGCTGACATTCCCCAGGCCGGCATCCGAGATCATATCGGCAAAGGTATCCTGATCCGGAAAGGTGCGGATGCTTTCCGCGAGATATCTATAGGACGCCTCGTCATCGGCCACGATCCGGCCCAGTCGGGGCACGACCTGGAATGAGTATTTGTCATACAGTTCCTCCAGTCCCGGCAGGGCAAGGCGGGAGAATTCCAGGCAAAGGAAACGGCCGCCTGGGCGCAGCACACGGTGCATCTCGGCCAGTGCCCGGGGCTTGTCGGTCATGTTGCGAATGCCAAAGGCACAGGTCACGGCATCCACCGAGGCATCGGGAACCGGCAAGCTCTCGCCATTGGCACACAACCATTCGATGTTGCCGGAAAGTTGCTTTCCCCTGGCACGGCTTGTCCCCACCAGAAGCATTTCGTGATTGATATCGGTCACGGTCACCCGGCCGCCGCCGCCGGCAAGAAAGCGAAAGGCGATGTCGCCCGTTCCACCCGCCAAATCCAGCAAGTGCATATCAGCCCTGGGCCGCAACCAGGTCATAAACGCCGCTTTCCACAGCCGGTGCATGCCGCCCGACATCAGGTCGTTCATCACGTCATAGCGGCCCGCCACGGAATCAAAGACGCCGCGGACGCGGGCGGCCTTGTCCTCCCACGGTATGGATTCAAAACCAAAATCGGTGTTTGCCGTTGCTGACATGTTGACGTTTCTCCGCCGTTCCCTTGGTACGCGGAACAATAGCATGGTTCTGTGCGCACTTGGCAGCCGAAGGTAGTATCAGCTACCTTCTTCCCATGCCCGAACTCCCCGAAGTCGAAACCGTCTGCCGTGGCCTGGAAGGACATCTTGTGGGCCGCCGCCTGATCAAGGTCACCCAGCGCCGCGATAAGCTACGCTGGCCCCTGCCCGATAATTTCGCCGCGCGATTGGAAGGTCGAACCATTCAGCGTCTGTACCGGCGCGCAAAGTTTATTTTGGCGGACCTTGATGACGGCTGGGTCTGGATGACCCATCTGGGCATGTCGGGCCGCATGTTTATTCACGCCGGCCCGGCGCCAAATCCTGGCAAGCACGACCATGTGCTGTTGCAGACCGACGCCGGGGGGACAGTGGTGTTTCAGGATTATCGCCGCTTCGGCATGATGGACCTTGTGCCGGCGAAGGATCTCGACAATCACCGCCTGTTGCGGGATCTGGGACCGGAACCCCTTGGTAACGAATTCAATGGCATCGTCTTGTCCAATGCCCTTCGGGGCCGACGCACGCCAATTAAGTCGGCGCTGTTGGACCAAAAAGTCGTTGCCGGTCTGGGCAACATTTATGTCTGTGAGGCATTATTCCGTACAGGCATCTCGCCGCGCCGATTGGCCGCCTCGGTCGCGGGGCGCAGGGCCGAAAGGCTGGTGCCCGCTATTCGTGACGTCCTGACGCAGGCCATTGCCAAGGGCGGCTCCACCCTACGGGACTATGTCCAAGCGTCTGGTGAACTGGGCTATTTCCAGCACGAATTTGCCGCATACGGCCGCGAAGGCGAACCGTGTATCGAATGCAGACAGCCCATCAAGCGGCTGGTGCAGGCTGGCCGCTCCACATTCTATTGTTCCAGGTGCCAACGATAGGGCGTCGATGAAACCGACTCGCAGATCCAATCTGCCCAGAGGAATATTTTCACGTCAAAATGGGATTTAGCCGCTGAATAGGTGCTTCATTGTTCGGCCAAACCCATTACGAGCGGCTATAATTTGCGCCTTTTCTTGCGTTCGGAAACCGAATCCGAAATTCAGCCTGCAAACCTGAAACTGAGTCCCGCGCTGGCTCCGCCGGCGGCGGAGGACGGGAGCACCACCGCGTCCGGGACAATGGAATATGCTTCGGAATACGGCGGCGACCATGGGGCCGCCACACAGGACCCCACCGACTTTGCCGAGGACGAATTGGCAACGGAAACCCCGAAGGCGCCGGAAAGCGCGGCTGATCCGGCAGACAACGACGAAGCCGACCAGGCTGATGGCGAAGACGAAGGCAAATCCGGTCGCGGCACCAGCAGATGTTACCACCAGGCGGAGACCTACAGGGTGCCCAGGGCCTTCAAGTACGCCCATGTCAAGGCCTACGTCGATACGGTCCTGGCCAAACATCAAGGCCGGGGCGGGGGCATGGACGGCGCCAAATGGATCAACCCGCCCTCGGGGGCCGGCCTGATCCTGGTCGGTCCTGGCGGACAAAGGCTGAAGGACGGCAACGGCAAGGATATTCGAATAAATTTCGTGACGGCGGCACAGGAAGGGCGGAGGATTTTCGAAGAAGCCGCCGATGCGGAGGAACAGGACAATGTAGCGCTTGATCCACGGCGCCTGGAAAGTCTGAAACGCTATGACAGCATGTCCGCGGCCGAACGGGACGAAACCAAGGCCTGGCTGCGCACCATGACGGTGGGGGATCAGATCTCCTAGGGTCGCGGGTATACATCTGGGTTGTCATACATGACGAAATCCGGACGCCAGCCCCTATCGGTCTCGT
>CAZVYX010000116.1:0-2442 GCA_964631725.1 uncultured Rhodospirillaceae bacterium
AGGACGTCGCGCCAGGCTTCGCCTTCGTTGGAGATATACAGATCTTCCATGGTCACCATCTCGGTGATCGAGAAGCAGTCATGGCACTCGAACATGGAGATCTGATCCCGTGGCTTCTCGATTCCGGCCTCTTTATAGGCCCGCTCGGACGCCTTGCGGGTGGTCAGGAAATAGCTGCCGTCCCAGGAGTTATGGCCCGATTCCTGGCCATTGGAGACGGCCAGCTGCAACGCCTTGACGGTGATGCGGTCGGTCTTGCCCAAGGAGGCGGCAATCTCCGGCGTGGTCACGATGGCGCAGGCGGAACCGTCGGAAACGCCGCAGCAATCGAACAGGCCCAAGGGCGCGGCGATCATCGGCGCGGCCAGCACCGTCTCCAGCGGGATTTCCTTTTGCAGATGCGCCTTCGGGTTCTTGGCGCCGTTGGCATGGCTCTTCACCGAGATCGTGCCGATGGCTTTCTTCACCGTGTCCATGTCAACGCCATGCTTTTCCGAATAGGCCGTGGCCAACTGGGCGAAACCGCCAGGGGCCGAGCCGTTATTCTTGACCATGTCGTTCAGAGGCCCGCCGCCGCGTTGGGGTAGACCGCCGTAGCCGGTGTCCTTCAGCTTCTCGACGCCGAGTGCCAGGGCGATGTCGGCGGCGCCGGAGGCAACCGCATAGACCGCGCCGCGGAAGGCTTCGGTGCCGGAGGCGCAGAAGTTTTCGACCCGGGTGACGGGAATGTTGGGCAGGCGCAGGGCCACGGAAAGCGGCACGCCGGATTTGCCCACATGCACTTCCTCGATCGCCGTGGCGAACCAGGCGGCATCGATCTGGCTGGTTTCGATGCCAGCGTCAACCAGGGCTTCCTGATAGGCTTCAACAATCAAGTCTTCGGCATCGCAATCCCAGCGTTCGCCGAATTTCGAGCAACCCATGCCAAGAATAGCGACTTTATCTCTAATACCTGAGGCCATTTTTCGTTCTCCTTATACCGCCTAGAATGTCGGCGCTGCTTTCCAGAAATACTTGTTGAAATTACGTTTTTCGTCGGCCGCCTTGATGCGGAACACCATGCGGAATTCGTCGCCGACCGCCACGCCGCCTTCATCGACATCGGTGAAGTCGGCCATCATGCGGCCGCCCTCGCCAAACGTGACCATGCCGAAATGATGCGGCGGGTCCGGCGCGTAAGTCAGGTTATCGGCCGTCCAGGACTGGATCATGGCGGAGGTTTCCGCCATCTGATGATCTTCCTGGGTGTTGATGGCGCCGCAATTGGGGTTCACGCAGATCCGCGCTTTCGGATACTGCACCGTGCCGCATTGCTCGCACTTGCCGCCAACGAAACCGATCACCATCTCCTTGTTCCGATACAGGGTGGTCAGCGCCGTCTGCTTGTCCGTTTCCGAACGCAGGCCGCCGTCCTGTTCGACCAGGTTGTTGAAGGCCAGGAACTTGTTGTAGTTGGTTTCTTCCTTGCGGTGGGCCAGATGACCCTTGATGCCCTTGCGGTTGGACATAGTCGGCAGCTTGTCCGTGGCGCGGAAGACCAGGGCGTCACAGCCCTGACCCCAGCCGATCACCATGATGTTGTCGCCGGGCTTGGCGTCCTGCAGGCAATCCACCAGCATCACCAGGGCGTGGGCGGTGCCGGCCTCGCCCATCTCGTTGTGCAGATTGTCCCGGGCCGCCTCAGCCGCGAGCCCGCAACGTTTGGCCACCATGCCCGCGATATTGCGGATCGTGCCGGGCATGACGAAATGGTTGATGTCGCCGGCGCTCAGCCCGGTGTTGTCCAGGGCCGCCTGCACCGCGTCGGGCACGATCTTCATGTAGCCTTCGTCGCGGATCCAGCGTTCTTCCCAGTTGTAGTCGAAGTCGGCGTTCTGGCCACGGTAATGATCGACGAAATCCACCGCGATCTGGCCGGCGCCGACATATTCGGCCACCACATCATCGTTGCCCAGCAGCAGGGCGGCGCCGCCGTCGCCATACATCAATTCGTTGGTGTTGGCGGTCTGGCTGCGCCGATGCTCGCCGGTGGCGAAAAGGGCGCTGCCCCCGGTTCCCTGAACCACGCTCAAGGCGTTGATCAGACCGGACGTCGCGGCCCGCTGGGATGACGTGATATCCATCGTCATCATGTTCTGGCCCAGGTTCAGGGCCGTGCCCACAATCCCGGAATTCTGCCGATCCGTGAACGGCAATGTGGTCGATGCCAGATAGATCGCCTTGATGTCGTCGGGCCGGGTCTTGTCCAGGCAATCGCGGGATGCCTCGACCGCCATGGTCAGGGCATCCTCGTCCCAATTGCACATGGAACGCTCGCCCTTGCTGTAGGCCTTGAGGGCCCCGTTGAACCAGCTGACGTTCTCCAAAATGACACTTCGCGGCAGCCTCCGCCTGGGCACATAGCCGCCGTACGCTGTAATACCTACCATTCGCTCTTCCCTT
>CAZVYX010000117.1:0-2396 GCA_964631725.1 uncultured Rhodospirillaceae bacterium
AGATCGTCGACGATCTCCATCATCTTGTCCCTGGGAATGCGGTCGCGCACCACCATGTCCTCGCCCAGGGAGACATCGTCGGTGCGATAGGCGCAGAAATAGCAGGCATGATTGCAGACATTGGTCGGCTTAATGCGGATATGCACCGGCGGCGGCACCCGAAGCGCCTGCATGGCATCGAGGGAGCCGTGATAGTGCAAGGCCTTTAGTGATGAATAGATGGCGTTTTGCATGTCTGAACCAAACCACAATATTGTTTGGCATGGACATTATGGCCTTATGGTTGCCAATCGGTTAATGGCCTCCGCCGATGTCTAACTGCCCCGCGCTTCGATCATTTCAGCCCGCGCCAAGGTTTGTTCGGCGCGTTGAATGATCGGTTCGTCGATCATCTTGCCATCGTATTCGATGGAACCGCGCCCTTCCGCTTTCGCCGCGTCATAGGCCGCGATGATGCCCCTGGCTTGCGTCACGGCTTCGGCCGCGGGGGTGAATTCCTCGTTCAGGATATCGACCTGCAGGGGATGGATACAGGCGGAGCCGAGGAAACCCAGGCGCGCGGCCTGCTGAATGCGCGCGCGGAAGGAGTCCCGGTCGCGGTATTCGGCGACGGTGCCGACGAAACCTTGCGGCAGAATGCCGGCCGCCCGCGCCGCCATCATCACGTGCAGGGTGGGCTGGAGCAGGCCTTCCTCCTCCGGCAGCATGCCGGCGGAAAGGGCAAAATCCTCGGAGCCCAAATTCATCGCCACGACGCGGGAATGCGCCACCGCGATTTCTTCGGCATGAAAATAGGCTTCCGTGGTCTCGATCATGGGAAACAGCAGGGTGTGGCCGATCTCCAATCCCTGCTCGGCCTCGACCTCATCGAGAATTTCGGCGATGGCGCGGACGTGGCCGGCATCGGCGATCTTTGGCAACATCATGGCCTGGACATTGGCATCGACCGAGGCCTCGATATCCGGTACCGCCAGGCGCCAGGGCCGGTTGATGCGGACCAAGACATCAGCGCCACCGGCGCCAACTCTGGCGGCCGCCGCGCGGACCAGTTCCCTGGCTTCGGCCTTTTGCGCTGCCGGGATGCTGTCTTCGAGATCCAGGATATAGGCATCGGCGCCCCGGCTTGGCGCGCTGGCGACGAATTTTTCCACATTGGTGGGCACGAACAGCATGGAGCGCCACAGGGGCAGGGCCTTGCCTTGGCTGGTGGTCATCTAAATCACGTCCTCTTTCTCCAACGCGGCGATCTCTTCCGGGCTGAAGCCCAGGTCACCGTAAATCTTACCATTATGCTGGCCCAGATCCGGCGCCGGGTGGCGGATCTGGCCCGGAGTCTCGGACAGATGCGCCGCCACGTTATGCATGGGCAATTCACCCATCTCCGCATCGGGGAAGCGCAACATGATCTCCCGCTCCCGCACCATCTCGTCTTCCAGCATCCCGGCCGTGTCATGCACCGGGCCGACCGTAACGCCGGCGGCCTGGAAGATCTGCAGCAATTCCGCCTGATCATGCGCGGCCATGAATTCGCCGACGATGGGATCCAGGATTTCGTTGTTGCGGACCCGGTCGGCATTCGTCTCGAAACGCGGGTCTTCGATCAGATCCTCCCGCCCCATGGTCTTGAACAGCCGCTCCGCCATGGATTGCATGGAGGCGGAGAGCGCGACATAGCGGCCATCCTTGCAGCGGTAGGTATTGCGCGGCGCGGTGGTGGTGGAGCGGCTGCCGGTACGCGCGCCGCCCTGGCCGGTCAATTGATACTGCGCCGCCTGCGGGCCAAGTATCGACAGCAGTGGATCGAACAGGGGCAGATCGATCACCTGGCCCTTGCCGCCACGGACTTCGACCTCCCGCAGGGCCGTCAGCGTGGCCATGCCGCCGTACATGCCCGCGACCATGTCGGCCAGGGCCAGGGGCGGCAGAACCGGTGGGCGGTCTTCGAAACCGTTCATGGCGGCGAAGCCGCTGCGCGCCTCCACCAACGAGCCAAAACCGGGCTGGTCCCGGTCCGGCCCGGTTTGTCCCCAACCCGAAACACGCACCACCACGAGTTTCGGGTTGCGGGCGAGCAGAACTTCGGGCCCCAACTGCCACTTTTCCAGGGTGCCGGGCAGGAAATTCTCGACCAAAACCTGCGCCCCTTCGACCAGGCGTAGCAGGATTTCCCGGCCCTTTGCGCTGCGTGGGTTCAGGGTGATGCTCTTCTTGTTGCGGGCATAGACCTTCCAATGAATGGAAATGCCGTCGACGCGCCAGTTCCGCAGGTCATCGCCCGTGCCCGGCCGCTCAACCTTGATCACCTCGGCGCCGTAGTCGGCCAAGACATGGGTCAACGCGTTGCCGGCCACCAGGCGCGACAGGTCCAACACCCGCACCCCATCCAGGGGCGCGGG
>CAZVYX010000118.1:0-2240 GCA_964631725.1 uncultured Rhodospirillaceae bacterium
CTTGAATCACGAAATCAACGCCCTGGGAATCCTTTTTATGGGTCCGGAGCCTAGGTCAGCAGAGGCTTTCAAGATATCTCGATCTGCAGGAAGCGGCACACGCGGCCAGTCCATACGCAGGGCGCCAGCATTTTCCGCCCGGTAGTCGGGAGAATGCAGTATGGCCACGATGTGGTGGAACAAGTCCTCGACGTCAAGGCCAAGGGATTCCAAATGCGCTGCTGTCGAACGCGTGAGGTTCGGCCGTGTATGAATGTCACAGCCGTTGTTTTGGTCGTGATCGTCCCGTAGGTAAGTGGGGAAGAAAAGCGAAGCCCGTTCAATTAGGTGATAAGACCCTATCCGCGATATGACCGCATGCTGGGCTTCTGTTTCACCTTTTCGAAGTGCTTGAGCGGCGGTGATCCAATTGTTTCCTTCAAAAATATGCGGGAAATAGTCGGACCTTTTTTCGTCAAGCAGCTTCGTGTCAGGATCCCAATACAACCAGCGTATATCAAACGGCCGATAGGCATATCGAACGAATTGCCCAGCCCCGAATCCACGCTTCCGAAGTGTGGCGCGGGCCGCAACACTATTGAAACGTGCAACATCTTTCATCGCGATCGGGTATTTTTCAGCAATTGTTTCATCAGAAATCGTTGCATCGAAATACTCGGTCACGCGTTGTCGCAATCGGTCTTCATCGACATCAACCAAAAAACTGTCTCGCGCGGTCTTCACGCCGGAAAAACTTGTCGGTAGCAAATTCGGCAAGGTAGGCCAATTGAAATACCCTTCGGCAACCTCGGCTTTCACGTAAGGCAGGCCAAGATTGAGGTTGGGCACTATCGGTTTGTACACAGTCGCAGGCGCAGTGCCGGTGGTGTCGAGAAGTTGACTATGCTTGTCGCGGCCCCACAAGTTTCGGAATTCCACATTGGCGCATTGGCCGCCCTCCGACGTACGGATCATGGTGGCGATGGCTGTTCCCACCTGGATCCCCTCACGATTGTGCTCTGTGGAAAATATGCTGGGGTCGGGGGTGCCGTCGGGAGCCACCTTGCCTGTCTTATATTTATCGCCGTTCAGGCTATCGATGCGAATGGCGTCGAAGGCTTCGAGGTAACGCTCTCGCATGCCCGTAAACGACAGGCCGTCGAGCCAAGAGTAATTACTGATGAAACAGATGACGCCCTGTCCTGTCTTTTCCACAATCCTCCGCTCCGCCATGCGGTAAAATCGAATGTACAGATCGTTCAGGCCCTGGCCTTCCGGCCGGCGCACCTTCCGCACGGTACGATAAGCCTCCGATAGGGACCGCTCCTCCTCAACGGCCATGCCGGCATAACCATTGTAAGGTGGGTTGCCTAGGATGACGAGAATGGGCTTTTCTCTTTTCACAAGATTGGCCAAGTCGCGTTCTTCCTCCATCTCGGGGAAGGCGACATGTTGTTTTTCGTTTTCGGCAGGTTCCCACCCGGTCAGGGCATTCGTCAGGAACACACCGACGCGCTCGCTGCCGTCTTCGGCCAAGGCCGCTCCAAGCGACTGGAGAACCAGGCCGATTTGCAAATGCGCGACGACGAATGGGGCGGGCATAATCTCGAACCCAAATACCCGTTCCGCCGCCGCCTTCCTGACCATGGCGCCCTTAAGCCCGCCCAGGCCTTTGTCAGCTAGATTGGTTGCGATGCGACGCAACGTTTCTGCGAGGTAGGATCCTGTTCCGGTGCAAGGATCGAGGATGTATACATTGTCCGCTGCCAGGCCGTCTGGAATGCCCAGGTCCTCCTTGAGGGCCATGTCGACACGGCTGACCATGTAGGCAACGACTTCGGGTGGTGTGTACCAGACACCGAGTTGCTTTCTCAGAGCCGGGTCGAAAGCTTCAAGGAATGGCTCATAAAAGTACTGGACCGCTTCCGCATCCTTGAAGCGGGCGAAGAACTCCTTGCGATCTATGCGATTGAGGGCGGAGCCGGCCCAATCAAGGAGTTCAACGAGATTGAGTGCATTCAATTTTTTCGGGTCAGATACCTGCTGAAACAGGGCTTGCAGCATCGGCACTCGTAAGTGCCATACGGCGGAGCGCCAGTCGAACGGCGTGGTGGCAGGAGGTATTTGGCGCGACCACAGCACCCAGGCCGAAAAGACACCATAGAAAAGGGTCTGCACCAGGGTGGAGTGGAAAAAGTGACCGCCCTTGGCTTCCCAGCGGTGGCAGGATGTGCGGTCGGACTTGGTGTAGAGCTTGTGCT
>CAZVYX010000119.1:0-2164 GCA_964631725.1 uncultured Rhodospirillaceae bacterium
GCGTTCGCCGATGCACCACATCGCCTTCACACCCCCTCCTACCCGGCGGGCCCGATGAGGCGATCAGACGTATTACCTACCTCGGAAAGGAGGTACTAGAATGCCAGAAGAACAAGCAAAACCCCGCCCCACCCCCAAGGCCAACCGTTTCGTCGATACCGAAGCCTTCTGGCAAGGCACCAAGGACGGCGAACTGATGCTGCAGTACTGCCCGGATACCAAGCAGTTCCAGCACTATCCCCGGCCCATCAGCCTCTACACCGGCAAGCGAAACCTGGAATGGCGCAAGGTCGCGGGCACGGGCACCGTCTATGCCTGCACCATCGTGCGGGTGCCGGGGCCCGGCCTGGACGGGCGGCTGCCCCTGTCCGTGATCACGGTGGAGCTGGACGAGGGCGTGCGTATTCTCGGCAATGTCCTGAATATGGAACCGGACAAGGTCGCCATCGGCCAGCGGGTCGAACTGGCCTGGGACGCCGTCAACGACGAGACTGCCTATCCTGCCTTCAATGTGGTTGAGGCCTAGCGCCCCATGACCGCCAGCAAAGCCGTCGCACCATCGGCCAATCATTGCAGCCGGGATCTGCGGGAATGGCTGACGCACCTTTCCGCCACCGACCGCCTGGCCACGGCCAAACCGGGCCTGGGCCTGGTGCATGAGCTTGCAGCGGTGTCCGACCGGATGGAACTGGACAAGGCGGTACTGTTCCCCAAACCCGGCGGTCACGATATTCCGGTGGTCGCCAATCTTTTAGCCAGCCGCAAATGGATCGGTGATTGTCTTGGCGTCAGCGAGGACGGCCTGATCGCCCGCTATCAGGATGCGGTGCGCAATCCCCTACCATGGGTCGAGGTCGAGGACGGCCCGGTCCAGGCCGTCGTGCACACCGACGTCGATATCAACGGCCAACTGCCGGTGCCAACCCATAACGAGCTGGACAGCGGGCCCTACATTGCCGCCGGTCTGATGATCTCGCGCAATCCCAGAAACGGCATTCAGAACGTCTCGATCCACCGTTGCCAGATCAGTGGCAGGAACCGCATCGGTGTCTTGTTGCTGCCGCGCCATACCTGGACCTACGGCCGCATGGCGGAGGAAGCCGGCGAAGCGCTGGAGGTCGCTATCGTGATCGGCGTCGATCCCGCTTCGCTGCTGGCCAGCCAGGCCATCGTGCCGCTGGATTTCGACGAGATGGAGATCGTCGGCGCCCTGCACGGCGCGCCGGTGGAAATGGTCAAATGCAAAACCAACAATGTCCGGGTGCCGGCCAGGGCGGAAATCGTACTGGAAGGCCGGGTGCTGCCCGGCGTGGCCGAGCCGGAGGGGCCGTTCGGCGAATTCCCGCAATATTACGGCCGCCGCGCCAATCGCCATGTGATCGAGGTCGATACCATCACCCATCGCAAGGGTGCGATTTTCCACACCATTGTGGGCGGCGGCATGGAGCATTTGTTGTTGGGCGGCCTGCCGCGCGAGGCGACCATCCTGGAGTCCCTGCAACGCCATGACCCCGGCGTGCTGGACGTGCATCTCTCGCGCGGCGGCATCTGCCGCTATCATCTGGTGGTCAAGATCGACAAGAAGCAGGAAGGCCAGGCCAAGAACATCATGATGGGCGCCTTCGCCGCCCACTATGACATCAAGCAGGTCATCGTCGTGGACGGGGATGTCAATATTCATGACGGGGAGGCGGTGGAATGGGCCGTCGCGACACGCTTTCAGGCCGACCGGGACCTGCTGGTGGCGGGCAACACCCAGGGCTCGAAACTGGATCCGACGACCACGGAGGATGGCGTCGGGGCCAAGATGGGCCTGGATGCGACGATACCCTTGGCGGCGGATGATTTTACCTTCACGGTAATCAAGGTGCCCGGTTCGGGCGATGTGGATTTGGATGCGGTGCTGGATGATCCAGGCGCCGCCACGGCGATAATTTCCGGCGAATAGGCTGGGGGAGTAGACTGATGAGCGATCAAACCAACGTCGGCCATGCGGTACTGGCGCGCTTGCGGGCGGCGGGCATCGAATATTTCCTGGCCAACGCGGGCACTGATTTCCCACCGATTATCGAGGCCATTGCACAAGCCGGCGACAGCAGCGGCGGCCCGCAGGCTCTGGTCGTGCCCCACGAAAACGTCGCCATCGCCATGGCGCATGGCTATG
>CAZVYX010000120.1:0-2134 GCA_964631725.1 uncultured Rhodospirillaceae bacterium
TGCTTGGCCCTTCTGGCACAAACGCTTCCCAAGTCCGGACGGCGCGTGATGGAATTAGTGCGAGAGGCCGCCCTTCAGGATGATCATTTGATCCGTGCGGTCGATGCGCCTTTCGATCTCAAGGACAAACTAAGGCAACGTGGCTACCGCTGGCGCCCTGCGGACGTGCCAAATGGCAAAGTATGGTGGACGGTGACAGCTGAGCCGGAAGCGGAAATCGCCTGGCTTCACTCCGAAATCTATGGCCGGGAGGCCCCGATACCCGTCCACCCGATAACGGCGTTTGAACGCTATTCTGATCGGCTGTGGAACTTGGACTGATGATCCGCAGGAACAAGGCGGTTGCCATCGGCTATCTATGGACCATTGAACGGTTTTGAAAAGCATGCCGCTGGTTCGGCGCGACATTTTGGTTCGTACCCGGTTCCGATCCACGCATTTCAACGCTCGGAATGCCGCATAGGCGTTCAAATGAAGACGCCTTACCGCGGCAATAGGCTTTGTATCCTTGATCCGGCGGCGGAAGTGTAGCGACTACTCGCCGTGTCACGTCCGCGGCAAGTGAGACGAGCTGATCTCCATCCGACACAAAAGCCGTCGCCTCCACCGCGCTCGAAACCACTCCAAATGGAGAGATCGCAATACCGCCGTCGGAGCGAGTTGCCGTATGTCGCGCCTTCCACAATACCAGGCCGTCGCGGGCTCGAGACAATTGGGCTTCAAGACCCAAACTCAACTGCGCCCAAACAAGGGCAAAATCGGCGCGAGCATGGATCAAGCGGAAAATGATTTCATAGCCACAGGCCGGGGCCTCGTGAAACTCCTGCCGATTGTCAGGGCGGCTTGGCGCTAGACCAACTCGGGTCATCCTTCGCGTATGTGCGGACGCCTGAATGACACGGTCGAACCGAAAGCGGAGATGAAGTGCCAGGTATTGCCCCAAAAGGCTGCTAAGCGGTGCCTGCCGAGCGGAACCAGCAATAGGCAAAAGCAAGACGCAGTCAGGACGGTCCGTGAAGTATTGACGGTCAATTTCGACCTCGATGACGCGCGCATACGGCGTGATGCTCGTATTTGACGACGCACTATCATGGTACGGGGCGACTTGCGTTGCGTTGCAAGCCGAAAGACCAATTATGAGAACGGCCGCCCCGGCCGCTGCCACACACCGCCGGCCACACCGCCTCTGACCACTCACAATGCCACCCTGACCGCATCGCTGAGCGCAACATACCCCCCATCTTCTTTCAACTGCGCACTGTCGAACTCAAGAAAAATGCTGCCAGACCGGAGGACATAATGGCCTTTCACCTCGTCCACTTGCGAGAGTGCGAGCTTTTTTTTGCGCAGAGCATTGCCAACTGCGAACCATAGGCTTCGATCGAACCCTTCCCTGAACAGAAGGGCGACACGATCCGAATAGGCTCTGATCGGCAATTGCATTTCCCGTAATCGCAGCCGGACATCTCGATCGCTCACCAGATGGGGGCGCTCTATCGCCAATCCAGCAGTCGGGTTTTGCTTGCGGCGTAACGTCATGCGCCGAGCCAGCGACACTGGCGGGCCAATCTTCGCACTGCTCTCCCGTTTCAAAAGAACGAAAAAGCGTCCGACACTCTCAACGACTTCGAGATAGCGGGCGAAACCGATCTGGTCGTAGCTCGCAACCAACACCGGCCGGACGGCCTCTTGGCTGCCCTCCAGAGATGTAGCTGGTTCTGGAACTATGTCGGGTGCATCGATCTGTGCAGGTCTTCGTCGCGGGGCCGTTTTCGGCTGGGATAGTTTGGTTTTCGTGGTGGGCCGTGGTTTGACGACCTTCTTCTTGATTGGCTTGCTCGTGGGCAAGTCACCCCCCTCGTAAAGAGGTATCTCGGTGACGGGTCCGGCGAGAAGCCTTTCTGTAGCCTTCTCCGCTGCATTCTTGGTAGATGGTCGTAAAATCGTGTTCCCACCAACCTGTTCGTTCGGCACCGTCCTATTCTTGATACTCAGGTCTTGGACAAAAAGCACGAGCAGCAGCGCCAGGGCTACAAAGCCCAGGCTGCGCCATTGCCGTGTCATTTTACCTGCGCCAGAAGCCTTGCGGCGTTTTCAAGATTTGCCCGCACCTCGACCAATCCTGGGTCAGTGA
>CAZVYX010000121.1:0-1999 GCA_964631725.1 uncultured Rhodospirillaceae bacterium
CCTGCAGTGAAAGCCAGATCATCCCGCTTGTCGCCGGCCCGGAAAGCGAAACCACGCGACTTCGCGATGCGCTGGAGGCGAATGGTGTTGTCGGAGCCGTGTTCTGCGCCCCGGCCACGCCGCGCAAGCGCTCTCTTGTCAGGCTGTGCGTCCACAACGACCTGGACAGCTCTGACATCGACTATATTCTCGAAGTCTGTTCCAAGATCCGCGATCAGGTTCGGCCTGATCGTTGGCCAGCCGGCAATGGCCGACGGTCCCGCGGCATCGCGGCCACGGTGGCGGTCGAAGGCGGTTTGGTGTCCATCAGCGGTGGCGCCAGGACCGGCGCCGGCAACTGATCAGTTGCCGCCCGGATTGTTCCACCCGTAGTGGGAGCGGTTATTGCAGATGGATGTCCTGCATCAGCTTGACATTGTAGTAGCGGGCATCGTCCATGGGATTGGGAACCTTGCCGGCGGCGAACGCCTTGGTAAGGCTGCTTACCGCATCGTCAATGCTATGGCGCGGGGTGAAACCCAGCTCCCGCTGCATCTTCGCCGATGACACATGGTAGGAGCGGTTGTCGTCCGTGGGCGTGGTCACGATATCGACGCTGTCACCGACATTGTCGCGCACCATTTCGGCGATCTGACTTACCGTGTGGTTTTCGTAGCCGGCATTGAAGACCTTGCCGTCAATCATTTCGTCGGGATACTGCAGGCATTCGATATATAGATCGGTCATATCCTCGACATTGATGTTTGGGCGCTTCTGATCGCCGCCGAAGACCGTGATTTTGTTGTTGTTGATGGCGTGGTTGGTCAGGATATTGACGGTCAGATCCAGGCGCAGACGCGGGGCATAGCCGCATACCGTCGCCGGCCGCAGGGTCAGGGTCACGAAGCCCGGCTCACGCTCCTGCTCCAGAACCTCTTCGCACATCGCCTTGAATTTCGAATAGTCGGTCAGCGGCTCCAACGCCAGATCCTCGGTGACGTTCTCCGTGCTCTTGATGCCATAGACGGATGACGAAGAGGCATAGATGAAACGCCGCGCGCCGGCGTCCTTGGCGGCCCTGACCAGGGGACGGAAGCAGTCGAAGTTGATGGATTTGCCAAGATCCGGGTTCAGCTCGAAACTGGGATCGTTTGAGATGCAGGCCAGGTGGATCACCGCATCGGCCCCCTCCAGCGCCTTGGCCACGGCCTTGGGATCGCGGATATCGCCCTTGACGCAGTGCAGGTTGGGGTGCTCACCGACGCCGTTGAAGACATCCTGGCCATAAATGAACAGGTCCAGCACGGTCACCTCGTGACCCACCGCCAATAGTTTCGGAACCAAGCAGGATCCCACATAACCGCCACCGCCCGTTACCATTACCTTCATTGTCTCGCCGGACTGGTTCATGCCACGCCCCTTTCCTTTACAGGTGTCTCAACCGTCTTGTTCCAAAGACCGTTTTGGGCCGACCAGCCCATGAAAATATCCAAGAGGGCATGGATCAATCCGCCATGCACCACCTCGACAAAACCGTATTCGCCCGAGGGCACGAACAGATTGTAGTCGCCCATCTGCCGCAACTTGTTGCCTTCGCCCATGCCCGACAGAGTCAATACCGTACAGCCCTTCGCGCGCGCGGCGCGGACCGCCTTGATGATGTTTTCGGAATTGCCCGATGAGGAGATGGCGATCAGCATATCGCCCCGGGTGCCGAAATAGCCGACCTGTTTGGCGAAGACCTGGTCGTAGCCTTCATCGTTGCTCAATGCCGTCAGGGCGGCCGCATCGTTGAAAGCCAGGGCCGGTACCTTGCCGTTCTTGGAAAAATCCAGTGCCATGTGCGAGGCGATGGAAGCCGAAGCGCCATTACCCACGAACATCAACTTGCCGTCGCCATCGCGATAGCCGGCGAAGTGCTCGATCATCAGGGGAAACAGCTCCGCCATGGCCATCTCTTCGCCCTGGCCGTCGGTCACGATGGTTTGTTCGGGCAAACGGGCCAACTCGCCGAAATAGT
>CAZVYX010000122.1:0-1805 GCA_964631725.1 uncultured Rhodospirillaceae bacterium
AAAGACGATGGCGTGATACATCTAACGCTCAGCCCTTCATTAGGTTGATATCTTCAACTTCAATGGTGCCGCGGTTGCGGAAATACACCACCAGGATGGCCAGGCCAATGGCCGCCTCGCCCGCCGCCACGGTTAACACGAACATGGCGAAAATCTGTCCAACCAGATCATTCAGGTAGGCCGAAAAGGCGACCAGATTGATATTCACCGCCAGCAGCATCAGTTCGATCGACATCAGAATGATGATGACGTTCTTGCGGTTCAGGAAAATCCCGAACACGCCGATGGTGAACAGCACCGCCGCCAGCGTCAGGTAATGGCCAAGGCCTATTTGCAGAAATTCAATCATGTCCGCCTCATATTCCCTGCCCTGGCTGAACCTTCTTCAGCTCCACCGCCTCCTCGCGGGTGCGCGCCAACTGCTTGGCGATAACCTGTTTGCGCACGCCGGGGCGCTGGCGGTGGGTCAAAACGATGGCGCCGATCATGGCGATCAGCAGGATCATTCCGGCGGCCTGGAAGAGGTAGATGTATTTCGTGTACATCACATCGCCCAGGGCGGCCGTGTTTTGCCGCTGCGCCAGATCCGGGATCGGTTCCGTCCCCGCCGCCAAGACCTCCGGCGACAGGGATGCCGTACCCAGAACCATCAGCAGTTCGACCAGCAGGATGATGCCGACCAGGACGCCGACCGGCATGTATTGCAGGAAGCCCTCGCGCATCTCGACGAAATTGATGTCCAGCATCATCACCACGAACATGAACAACACCGCCACCGCGCCGACATAGACGACGACCAGAACCATGGCCAGGAACTCCGCCCCGATCAGCACGAACAGGCCAGCGGTGGTGAAGAATGTCAGGATCAGGAACAAGACCGAATGCACCGGGTTACGGGCGGATACCACCATCACGCCGGCGCCGACGGCGATGGCCGCGAACAAATAGAATGTCAGTCCCTGCAAAATCATGACCGCTTGTCCACTCTCTTCATCTCGGGCATTTCACTCGGCTTCCAACATTTGGCCTAACGATAGGGCGCATCGGCGGCGATATTGGCGGCGATTTCACGCTCCCAACGTTCGCCGTTGGCCAGCAGCCTGTCTTTGTCATAGTAAAGTTCTTCGCGGCTTTCCGTGGCAAACTCGAAATTCGGGCCCTCCACGATGGCTTCCACCGGGCAAGCCTCCTGGCAGTAGCCGCAATAGATGCACTTCGTCATATCGATATCGTAGCGGGTGGTCCGGCGCGATCCGTCATCCCGCTGCTCCGCCTCGATCGTGATGGCCTGGGCCGGGCAGATCGCCTCGCACAATTTGCAGGCGATGCAGCGTTCTTCCCCGTCGGGATAACGGCGCAAGGCATGCTCGCCGCGAAAGCGCGGGCTGAGCGGGCCCTTTTCGTAGGGATAGTTCACCGTCACCCGCTTGCGGAACATGTAGCTGAAGGTCAGCGCCATGCCCTCGACAATCTCCCACAACAGCAGGGCGCGGATATTTTGTCGCATGAAGCTCATGGTCTAATCCTCTCCACCGCTCACGTCTGCGGGACCAAATCGAAGGCCACCAGCACGCCCGCCGTCAACGCCACCCAGAACAGGGAGAACGGCAGGAAGACCTTCCAACCAAGGCGCATTAGCTGGTCATAGCGGTAACGTGGCAAGGTTGCCCGCACCCAGACAAAGACAAACAACAGAACCAGGATTTTCAGGAAGAACCAGATCGGGCCGGGAATCCAGTTGAACGGCGCGATATCAAACGGCGGCAGCCAGCCGCCCAGGAACAGGATCGCCGTCAGACCCGACA
>CAZVYX010000123.1:0-1775 GCA_964631725.1 uncultured Rhodospirillaceae bacterium
ACCTTCAAGCCAATCATCGCCCGCGCCGCCATCGAGGATGTCATCTCCCCTGCCACCATATAGGCTGTCATCGCCCGTGCCGCCGTCTAGGGTGTCATTGCCCTGGCCGCCGACGAGAACGTCTTCACCCCTGCCGCCATCAAGCAGATCATCGCCTTGGACGCCGAAGAGCCAATCGTCGCCTGCACCACCTTCGAGGCTATCATCACCATGGCTGCCGTGGAGGGTGTCATCGCCATCAAGGCTGTCATCAGACGCATCTGGCTGCGTTGCCGTGCCAGTGATAGTCGATAAAACGTTGGAAAAAAATCCACTAAAACTCAAGGCCATGTGACGTCTCCTCGATTAGCAAACTCAGTCGCCACATCGATCGAATAACGTATCTGACCAAGGCTATCCTGTGGCGTACAACGAGCTTTGCTTATTATTTTTTGTAGCTTTACATAATATTACGTCTTTCGCGTCAATCATACAACTCGCCAGCGCGGAGGCGGGGTTCATGCCGAGCATTTTGGTCTATCTTTAATTCGTCTCTTTGCTGCTTTTCGGCAACGCAGGTTAATCACCAAGGGATGTGCGCATTCCGGGGCAAAGCGGCCAGTGATTCCGATCCAAAGCGGCCACCGATTACGATTTAATCCGGCCACCTATTCCGATCCAAAACGGCCAGTTCGATTGGGCCCGTGACCGACCTCGTTGGGTGATCCCGAGGGGAGCTATCCTCGCGCCTTTTGCAAAGGAGCGAGGATGCCCAGAGAGAGATTGCCCATGCGTAAAATACGCGACGCCCTGCGCCTGCATGCCGGTGGATTGTCGAAGCGGCAGATTGCCGTCAGTTTGAACATCGGCCGCACCTCGGCCCGTGACTATATCAACCGCGCCAACCGTGCCGGCTTGGGCTGGCCGCTGCCGGAAGAGCTTTCCGATGGCGATCTGGAGGCTCTGCTGTTCCCGACGGCGGTGGCCGTTTCTCCATGTCTCCGCCCGCCGCCCGATTGGCCGATACTGCATCGCGAACTGCGCCGGCCCGGCGTCACCCTGTCGCTGTTGTGGGAAGAATACCGGGCCGTCCATCCCATGGGCTTCGGTTACAGCCGGTTCTGCGAGCTCTACCGTGCCTGGAAGGGCAAACTCGCCCCGACCATGCGGCAGAACCATGTCGCCGGTGAGAAGATGTTCGTCGATTACGCCGGCGCCACCCTCGAAGTGATCGATCCCTTCACCGGTGAGGTCCAAACGGCCCAGATCTTCGTCGCCACCCTGGGCGCTTCCTCCCTGACCTATGCCGAGGCCACCTGGAGCCAGAAGCTGCCCGACTGGATCGGTTCGCACACCCGCGCCTTCAGTTATTTTGGCGGCGTGCCCCGCCAGGTGGTGCCGGATAATCTCAAAGCCGCCGTCGTCAAGGCCTGCCTGTATGATCCGGAGGTCAATCGAACCTATGCCGAGATGGCGGCCCATTACGACACGGCAATCGTGCCGGCGCGTCCGCGCAAACCCCGCGACAAGGCCAAGGTCGAGGTCGGCGTCCAGGTGGTCGAGCGCCGGATCCTGGCCCGCCTGCGCAATCGCCGCTTCTTTTCCCTGGCCGAGGCCAACCAGGCCATTGCCGAACTGCTGGAAGAGCTGAACGGACGGGTGACAAAGCACCTGGGCGCGTCCCGCCGGCGGCTGTTCGAGGCGATCGAGCAAGCCACCCTCAAGCCGCTGCCAACACAGGCATATGAATATGCCGAATGGAAGCGCCGCCGCGCCGGCCTCGATTACCATGTCGA
>CAZVYX010000124.1:0-1748 GCA_964631725.1 uncultured Rhodospirillaceae bacterium
CGCTGTCGATGAATGCCGCCCAATGCGGTTTTTTTGCGACGTTGGCGTATCTCTTCTTCGGCCCGAAATCTCTGGCCACACGCTCCACATCGACATAAAGATAGCCTCGGATTACTTGGTCCCATTTTGCCGGGCGCCCTTTTGGTTTGGCTTCTTTGAATCCAGCTATAAATTCGCGAGCCAGCGCCAAGGCCAGCGAGCAGTAATCACCGACCCTAAGCTCGTAGTATTCAGAAAGCTGATCGAGCTTTGCCAATTCGATGTCGACGCGTTTGCGGATCGCTTCGTTTTGCTGCTCTTCATCCATCAAGAGGCCGATCTCGAGCGGTTCAAGGGGTTCATCAAGGATGCCACCAAACTTCTTTTTCTTTGCCATCGGTCAATCCACCGCCATTCGATTCGGGGTCTCGTTTCCGTCCCGGCCAGGGTCCGTAGCCAAGAATTTCCCCCAGTCGTCCATGACAATCCGCCGCTTTTCAAGATAATCCGTGCGGCTATATGCGGCCTCGACCGCGTTTCTGACAACGTGAGCCAGGCAGGCTTCAGCGATCTCGCGCGGCGTACTGGTCGCTTCCGCACACCAATCACGGAACCCGGATCTGAAACCATGCACGGTAACCGGAAGTCCGGCTCGTCGAATTGGCATCGTCAATGTCATGTCCGACAGCGGGCGGCCCTGCTTCCACCCCTCGAACACGTAGGCATCCTGTGCCGCCCTACGCCGCAAGGCGTCCATTCGCTCCAATATGTCTATGGCGCGCCCGGATAAGGGGACGCGGTGCGCTCGTGCCCCCTTCATCCTCTCGGCCGGTACCAGCCATACCCGGTCATCCAGATTGAACTCGGACCAAGTTGCGCCCCGAACTTCGCCGGAACGGGCTGCCGTCAGGATCAGGAATTCAATGGCTAGTAAGACCGGTTCTGTTGCCTTCAGGATGCCGCCCATGTTGGCAACGAAGTTGGGAATGTCTTGCCACGGCATTGCGGCAAAATGACCCTTGATCTTGGGCTGCTTTGGCAGACCGCGCGATACGGACCGCATGGGCGCTTCTGCCTGTCGCCAACCCTTGGCATGTGCATAATCCAATACGGTGCCGATGCGCTGTCGCACCCGGCGAGCGGTCTCCGGGATTGTCAGCCAAATTTCCGCCAGGACATCACGCACCATCGGACCGTCAATCTGGTTCACTGGCAAATCTCCCAGGCACGGAAATGCGTAGGCTTCCAGCGTCGATAGCCATTGCCGGGCATGCTTGGGGTTCTTCCAAGATGGTCGGTGCTCCTGATGAACCATGACCGCGGCCTCGCGGAAAGTAGGTATTGTTGCCCTGGCGCGACGCTTTTCGGCCACGGGATCTTCCCCACGGCGGATGGCGCGACGCATGTCCTCCGCCGCATCACGGGCCTCGGCCAAACTCACATTCCCGGCGGCCCCTAGCCCAAGGTCTCGGCGCTTACCGTTCACCTGAATGCGGAGCACCCACTTCCGAGACCCAGTGTCGGCAACCACTAGGTACAGACCTCCACCATCGCCGTGGCGGCCGGGTGCCGCGTTCTTTACCCCCAGTGCAGTCAATCTGCCCATGATATTTGCGTCAAATCGTGGTCCCACATTTAGTCCCACATAATGTCATGGCTTTGAGTGAACGTCAATAAACAGATACGGACATAATGTGTTGTAAAACAGCTATTTATACATCGATAAGCGGACCACAATGGACAGCAGAATACAAGAGTTCGGCGGACAC